>NZ_CP030033.1:3061821-3723643 GCF_003611035.1 Cryobacterium soli
CCCGCCGTCATTGGTGCTGAACGGGCTGTGCCCTCCGCTGCGCACCGCCAACGGCAGCCCCTGGGCCCGCGCGTACCGCACCGCGGCCGAGGCGTCCGCCGCGTTTGTCGGTCTCGCGATCACCGCCGGGCTGCCGAGCGTGCCGAAGGCGGTCGCGGCCACCGGGTAGTCTTCCGACCCGGGCACGAGGATGGTGCCCGCAAATCCGTCGATCATTGTTCCTCCCACGCGTCGCGCATGCGGCGCCGGGCGAGCCCCCGCCTCCGTCCGGCCCGCACTGCTTTCGCGACCCAGCATGCCCCCGCCCCGCAGCGCCCGCGACCCCGCCGTGCCGTCGACCCGCCACCGCGGCGCGCACCGAACTGCGGACATCCCGCCTTCGTTTCCGCAGTGAAGGTGGGATGTCCGCAATTAGATGACCGCGCTCGCACGCGGTTGGCCGGTGAGTCCTACGTCGGCGGCGTTCCCACGCTGTCCGACCACACGGCCGCGGCACCGCTGTGCCCGATCCTGACGGCCTGCACGACGGTTCCGGTCGACACGAGGGCTGCGGCAACGATCAGAGCGATCGTCACCCACTTCAGTGGCTTCCGCGGCGAACGCTCAGACCAGTTCCACCAGAGCAGCACAGCGGCCAGCACGACCAGGCCGATCACCCACGGCAGCAGCCCCTCGGCCAGGTCGGCGTGGGTTTCCACCAGCGCCGACTCCGAGACGCGTTCCTCCAGGGCCTCGCCGGACTCGGTGGAGAGCGGCACGAGCACCAGCGCAGCCAGGGCCAGGCCGAGCGGCAGGAAACGGGCCCAGCGGCGGAAGCGTGGCCACGCCGCGGCGAGCAGGAGTACCAGGGCGGCCGTGGGAACGATCACCTCGGTCGCGTGCACAACGAGGGGGTGAAGCGGCAGACCGAAGAAGGTGTCGAACATGGGTCTCCTAGCTGAACGGATACGGCTGGACCGATTCACACACCGGCGCCGCTGTGCCAGCAATGCTAGGCATCGGCCGGGTGCCCCGCCACGAAGGACAGGCTCGGCTTATGGGGCGGGCTGACTGCCGACACCGCGCGGGTTGCGGGTCATCACCCGGGCGATTCCTGTGCCGGCTGTGCAGGCTGTCTCACGGGCTGTCGACGGGCTCGACCGGCGCACCGTGCACGCTCCCCGCCGAGCCCGTCAGACCGGGAGTACCCCGGCCGCGGCCGCGATCGCACGGGCCACCGGCAGCACGTCGTCGGGCAGCGCCCCGGCCGTCACCCGGATGAACGACTCCGGCCGCTCCGATGCGAGAAACGGGCTGCCGCCGGCCACCCGGATGCCCGAGGCCGCCAACCGCACGATGGCGTCGCGTTCGTCGGCCACCGGCACCCACGCGTTGATGCCGTCGGCGCGGGCCAGGGGCAGGCCGAACCCGGTGAGGGCATCCGCCAGCGCCTTCTGCCTCGCGAAGTACACGTGCCGGGCCTCGTTGACCTGCGCCATGCTCGCGCCGTCGGTGAGCAGCTCGTGCAGGATGGTCTGCAGCATCCGGCTGGTCCAGCCCGGCCCGAGCATGCGGCGGGCCACGATGCGGTCCACGAGCGCCGCCGGTCCGCCGAGCGCGGCGATGCGCAGGTCGGGCCCGTGCGATTTGGAGTAGCTGCGCACGTGCAGCACCCGCTCGGGCAGCCAACGGCCGAGCGACACATCAGGGGAGGTGCTGATGGCGCCGGAGTGGTCGTCCTCGATCACCACGGTGTGCGCCGCGCGGGGGTTGGCGCCCAACAGCCGGGCGAGTTCGGCGGCGCGGTCGGCCGACATCGACGCGCCAGTGGGGTTGTGCGCCCGGGGCTGCAAAATGACGGCGGCCGGCGACAGCGCGAGCGCCGCCTGGAAGGCGTCCGGCACGATGCCCTCCGCGTCCACGGCCACGGGTAGCCGTTCGATGCCCATCTGCTCGAGCAGGTCGAAGAACGGCGGGAAGCCGGGGTCTTCGACGATGACCCGGTCGCCGAACCTGGCCACCTGCTCAAGGCTGCGCGAGACGGCGTCGAGGGCCCCGTCGACCACCGTGATCGCCTCAGCCGGGTAGGGCCACGAGCCCGTGAGCACGGTGAGCAGCTCCGGAATCACCGGGAGCGCCTGGTAACTGGGTGTCATGGCCCGCAGGGAGACCCGGGAGAGCGCCGGCCCGAGCGCGGGCAGCAGGAGCGGGTCCGGGGTACCCCGCGAGAGGTCGATCCGGGCGTCGCTCACGTGCCCGGCCAACGATTGGGTGCGTGCGGGTAGCCAGTGCCGGGACGGCTCCCGCACGAAAGTGCCGCTGCGGCCCCGGGAGACGATCAGGCCCGCCGACGACAGCGCCTGCCAGGCGTGACTCACCGTGGCCGGGCTCACGCCGAGGAGTGCGGCGAGGTCGCGCACCGTGGGCAGGCGCTCGCCGGGGGCGAGCCGGCCGGAGCTGATCAGGCGGCCCAGTGCAGCGGCGATACCGGCCGGAGTGGCCTGTTCGATCGCGTCGAGATAGAGCTGCATGGTGTCCTTCCTAGCCCGGATGCTTGCCAAAAAGCATGCCCGAACGACAGGATGATTTACGCATGCGTCATATGAAGAAACAGAACAGAAATGTTTACGTCGAATAATAACAAAACCGGACACCGTAATGTGGCTCGATCTCGACAGGCTCTTCCCCGTATGGCTCGCCCATAAAGCGATGTCTTGCTCTCTTGCTGACGAGGTTCCCACCGTGTGAGACCCAGTGGAGGCAAGAGCATGAGCACTGACCCATCCAGACTCGGCACATCCAACATCGTGCGAGCGGCAATCACCCAGACCACGTGGACGGGGGATATCGACTCGATGCTCGATAAGCACGAGAAGTTCGCCCGCGATGCGGCCGCCGACGGCGCCCAAGTCATCTGCTTCCAGGAGCTGTTCTACGGCCCCTACTTCGGCATCACCGAAGACGCCAAGTACTACGACTACGCGGAGCCCGCCGACGGCCCCATCGTGCAACGCTTCGCCAAGCTGGCCAAGGAACTGAACCTGGTCATGGTGCTCCCCATCTACGAGGAGGAGCAGCCCGGCGTGTACTACAACACGGCCGTGGTGGTGGATGCCGACGGCACCATACTCGGCAAGTACCGTAAGCACCACATCCCCCACCTCGACAAGTTCTGGGAGAAGTTCTACTTCCGTCCCGGCAACCTCGGCTACCCCGTCTTCAACACCGCCGTCGGACCGATCGGTGTTTACATCTGCTACGACCGGCACTTCCCGGAGGGCTGGCGGGAGCTGGGCCTGAACGGCGCGCAGATCGTGTTCAACCCCAATGCCACCAAGCCGGGGCTGTCGAACCGGCTCTGGGAGATCGAGCAGCCGGCCGCCGCCGCCGCGAACGGATACTTCGTAGCCGCGCCCAACAGGGTGGGCCGGGAGGACAACGAATACGGCGAGCTCGCCGTGACGTTCTACGGCACCAGCCAGTTCGTCGACCCGCAGGGCAACTACGTGGGCGCACTCGGCAGCGGCACCGACGAGGAGGTCGTGATCCGCGACCTCGACCTCGGCATGATCCGCCAAGTGCGCAACAACTGGCAGTTCTACCGGGACCGCCGCCCGGAGTCCTACACCTCGATCCCCAAGCCGTAGCCGCAGCCGTCGCTCAGTCTCGAGACCCGGCCATACGTTGGTCGAGCTTGTCGACGCCGTACTGAGCTTGTCGAAGTAGACCCCGCGACCCGGCCTACGTTCCGAGAACGGCTCACGAGGTCTCGACAGGCTCGATCGACGACGTGGTGACGACCGCAGACGAACTAACGAACAGGAGAACCACTCATGAAGACCCTGATCAAGAACGGCACCGTGGTCAATTCCACGGGCACGGCCATGGCGGATGTGCTCATCGACGGCGAGAAAATCGCCGCGGTGCTCGCCCCCGGCTCCACCCTGCTCGGCTTCGACATCGAGCGGAACGTCGACACCGTCATCGACGCCGCCGGCAAGTACGTGATCCCCGGCGGCATCGACGCGCACACCCACATGCAGATGCCGTTCGGCGGTACCGAGGCCAGCGACACCTTCGAGACCGGCACCCGCGCCGCCGCCTGGGGCGGCACCACGAGCATCGTCGACTTCGTGGTGCAGTACGCCGGCGAGAACGTGCTCGACCAATACGCCGCCTGGCAGGACAAGGCCCGCGGCGAGTGCGCCATCGACTACGGCTTCCACCAGATCCTCTCCGACGTGCAGGACTCCTCCCTCGTCGCGATGGACGAGCTCGTCAACGAGGGCGTCTCCAGCTTCAAACTCTTCATGGCCTACAAGGGTGTGTTTCTCTCCGACGACGGCCAGATCGTCAAGGCCATGCAGAAGGCAGCCAGCAACGGCAGCATGATCATGATGCACGCCGAGAACGGCAGCGTCATCGACCTGCTCGTGCAGCAGGCCATCGCCGCCGGCAACACCACGCCGTACTATCACGGCCTCACCCGCCCCTGGCAGGCCGAGGAGGAAGCCACCCACCGGGCCATCATGCTCGCCAACCTCACCGGGGCACCGCTCTACGTCGTGCACGTGAGCGCCAAGCAGGCCGTCGAGCAGATCGCCATCGCCCGCGACCGCGGCCAGAACGTGTTCGGCGAGACCTGCCCGCAGTATCTCTACCTCTCTCTGGAAGACCAGCTCGGTGCCCAGAGCGAGGAATGGGGAACCTTCGAGGGCGCGAAGTGGGTGTGCTCCACTCCCTTGCGCTCCAAGGCCGAGGGCCACCAGCACCACATGTGGCAGAGCCTGCGCACCAACGACATCCAGATGGTCTCCACCGACCACTGCCCGTTCTGCATGAAGGGTCAGAAGGACATGGGCCTGACCGACTTCTCTAAGATCCCCAACGGCATCGGCTCGGTCGAACACCGGATGGACCTTCTGTACCAGGGCGTGGTCGACAAGCAGATCTCCCTCGAGCGCTGGGTGGAGGTCACCTCCACCACCCCGGCGCGCATGTTCGGCATGTACGGCCAGAAGGGCGTCATCCAGCCCGGCGCCGACGGCGACGTGGTGATCTACGACCCGAACGGGCACACGTCCATCGGAGTGGGCAAGACCCACCACATGAACATGGACTACTCGGCCTGGGAAGGCTACGAGATCGACGGCCACGTCGACACCGTGCTCTCTCGCGGCAAGGTCGTCATCGACGACAACACCTACCTCGGCGCCAAGGGCGATGGCAAGTACATCAAACGCGGCCTCAGCCAGTACCTGATCTAGGGGACACCATGGACTTCGGCGCAGTACTCCAGACCAACCCGCCCTCGGCGCGCACCGTGCAGCTGGCCGTGTTGGCCGAGAACCACGGCTTCAGCCACGTGTGGACCTTCGACTCGCATCTGCTCTGGCAGGAACCGTATGTGATCTACAGCAAGATCCTTGCCGAGACCCGCAAGGTGATCGTGGGGCCCATGGTCACCAACCCGGCCACCCGGGACTGGACCGTCACGGCCTCCACCTACGCCACCCTCAACGAGATGTACGGCAACCGCACGATTTGTGGCATCGGCCGCGGTGACTCCGCGGTGCGGGTCACCAACGGCCGACCCAGCACGCTGAAGACCCTGCGCGAGTCGATCCACGTCATCCGCGAGCTCGCCAACTCCCGGTCGGTCGAATACAACGGCGCCACCCTGCAATTCCCCTGGAGCCAGGGCTCTACCCTCGACGTGTGGGTGGCCGCCTACGGCCCGCTCGCGCTCAAGCTCACCGGCGAGGTCGGTGACGGCTTCATCCTGCAGATGGCCGACCTCGACGTGGCCGAGTGGATGATCAAGACCGTGCGCACCGCCGCCACCAACGTGGGCCGCGACCCCGACGCGATCAAGTTCTGCGTGGCCGCGCCCATGCACATCGGCGACGACTGGCAGCACATGCGCGACCAGAACCGCTGGTTCGGCGGCATGGTCGGCAACCACGTCGCCGACATCGTGGAGAAATATGGGGAGGGCTCCGCAGTGCCCAAGGCCCTCACCGATTACATCAAAGGCCGCGAGGGCTACGACTACAACGAGCACGGCCGCGCCGGCAACACCCACACCGACTTCGTGCCCGATGAGATCGTCGACAGGTTCTGCCTGCTCGGCCCCGCCGAAGCGCACATCGAGAAGCTCAAGGCCCTCAAGGAGCTCGGCGTCGACCAGTTCGCCGGCTACCTGCAGCACGACAACAAAGAGGAGACGCTGCGGGTCTACGGCGAGACCGTGATCCCCGCCCTCGCCGACCACATCACGGCCAAGGCATGACCCAGGCCGGCTCCGTCAGCACCGCCCCGGCGAGGGCGACCACTGCGCCGCGCGGCCGGTCCTGGCTGGCCCAGGGGATGCCGCGGCGCATCCTGGTGGGCGCGCTCGGTGTGCTCGCCCTCGCACTGCTCTGGGAGCTCTATATCTTCCTCGGCCCGGCCGACGGGGTGATTGTGGGCGGCGTCACCGTGCTGCCGCGGGCCAGCGAGATGGCCATGCCGCACCTCTGGGTCATGCTCGAACGCGTCCTCGAGCCGGTCACCGGCAGCTCCAGCGCGGTCCCGATGTGGCAGGCCGTGCTCGAAGCCGCCCTGTTCACGCTCGGTATCGCCGCGGTCGGCTGGCTCGTCGGTGTCACGGTGGGCCTCGCGCTCGCGCTGCTCATGCAGCGGTTCAAACTGGCCGAATCGGCCATCCTGCCCTGGATCATCCTCAGCCAGACCGTGCCGCTGATCGCCCTCGCCCCGCTGGTGCGGCGCTGGGGTGCGCAGATCGAGTTCGGTGCCTTCACCTGGGAGAACTGGATGTCGGTGGCGTTGATCGCCTCCTACCTCGCCTTCTTCCCGGTCTCGATCGGCGCGCTCAAGGGCCTCGGCTCACCCGACGCCAACCACGTTGACCTCATGCACTGCTACGCGGTGGGCTGGTGGAAGACGCTCTGGCGGCTGCGCCTGCCGGCCAGTGTCGGCTACCTGCTGCCCGCCCTCCGCCTCGCCGCGGCCAGCGCCGTGATCGGCAGCGTCGTCGCCGAGGTGTCCATCGGCCTGCGCGGCGGCATCGGCCGGCTCATCGTCGAATACGCCGGCGCCGCCGGCAGCGACCCGGGCAAACCCTGGGCCCCCATCTTCGGGTCGGTGCTTGTCGGCCTCGTGGCCGCCGGGTTCGTCGGCCTTATCTCACTGTTCCTACGTCGATTCCGCAGGGGAGAGGTGGCCGCATGACCACGGCAGCACTACCGGTACAGCACGCCGTGGAGGTGCACGCGGTCAGCCGCGTCTTCGCCGGCCGCAAGGGCGCATCCGTCACGGCACTGGATGCGGTGAGCCTCACCGTCGCCCCCGGCGAGTTCGTGTCGTTGATCGGGCCCTCCGGCTGCGGCAAGAGCACCCTGCTGCGGCTCATCGCCGACCTCGACACCCCCACCGACGGCTCCATCGAGGTGTTCGGCAAGAGCGCCAGGCAGGCCCGCATCGACCAGGACTACGGCATCGCGTTCCAGCAGGCCGGTCTGCTGCCCTGGCGCACGGTGGCCGGCAACATCGAACTTCCCCTCGAACTGCACGGCACCGGCAAGGCCGCCCGCCGCGAGCGGGCCACCGAACTGATCGAGCTCGTGGGCCTGAGCGACTTCGCCGGGCACTACCCCGACCAGCTCTCCGGCGGCATGCAGCAGCGCGTGGCGATCGCCCGGGCGCTGGCCGAGAGCCCGAGCCTGCTATTGATGGACGAACCGTTCGGCGCCCTCGACGAGATGACCCGGGAGCGCATGCAGAACGAGCTCGTGCGCATCTGCGCCGAGACCAGCGCCGCCGTGGTCTTCGTCACCCACTCCATCCCGGAGGCCGTGTTCCTCTCCAACCGGGTGGTGGTGATGTCGCCTAGGCCTGGCCGCATCCGCGACGTGCTCAGCGTCAACCTCGGCCGCATGAGCGACCGCGGCGAGAACCTGCGTGAAGACGAGGACTTCTTCCACTCGGTCAGCCAGGTGCGGGAGCTGCTGCACGGCGCCACCCCCACCGGGGCGCGCGGGGTCGAGACGCGATGAGCGCCGGGGCGAGCACCAGTGTGGCGGCTCCGGCAGCCGCCGGGCCGGCGCGCCAGGGAGCCTCGCGCTCCGGCCTGGCCCGTACGGTGCTGCCGCCGGTGCTGCTCGGACTCATCGCGATCCTGCTCTGGCAGGGCGCCGTCACGGTGCTGGCGATCAAGCCGTTCATCCTGCCCGGCCCGTTCGCGATCGGTGAGCAGTTCACGGCCAACCTGCAGAACGTGGTGAATGGCATGGTCGTCACGGGCCGCAACGCTCTGATTGGGCTGGTGCTCGGCGCGATCGTCGGCGTGCTGCTGGCCATCCTCTCGGCCCTCGTGCGGGTGTTCGACGAGATGACCGCGCCCGTCGTGGCGGCCTTCGCGGTGGTGCCCATCGTGGCGCTGGCGCCCGTGCTCTACACGATGTTCGGGGCCAACGCCGAGACCGCCCGGCAGCTCGTGGCCGCGCTGGCGGTGTTCGTGCCGGTGTACTTCAACACTCTCAAGGGCCTGCGCATGGTGCGCCCGGTGCACCGCGACCTGATGCGCTCCTACGCCGCCTCGAGCTGGCAGGCCACCAAGACCGTCACCCTGCCCACCGCGGTGCCGTTCGTGTTCACGGGCCTGCGCATAGCGTCGTCGCTGGCCGTGATCTCCGCCCTCATCGCCGAGTACTTCGGCGGCCCCGTCGGCGGCCTCGGCAAGTCGATCACCTCCGCGGCCTCCAGCAGCAACTATGGGCTGGCCTGGGCGTACGTGCTCGGCTCCATCATCCTCGGCCTCCTCTTCTACTGCGCGGCGCTCGGCCTGGAGAAACTGGTCAGCCGCCGCGCCCCCACCGCCTGAGCCCCGCCCAGGCCCACACCCGTCCGACACACCAGGTCGGTCACCCCGCATCACCCACCGCAGTACCAAACGCAGTACCGGCAGCACCAGCACCATCCGTTACCCGCCTTGCAGCATGACCCCCCGCAGCAGCACCCCGCAGCAGTACTACTCAGGAGGAACCCATGAAACACAGCACACGATGGCTCACGACGGCCGGCGCCATCGCCGCGGCCGGCGCACTCGTCCTCTCCGGATGCAGCGCCTCCAACGACACCGCCTCGACCGATGACTCCGCAGGCGGCGAGCTGACACCCGTGACCCTGCAGTTGCAGTGGGTGGCCCAGGCCCAGTTCGCCGGCTACTACGCCGCCGTCGACCAGGGCTACTACGAAGACGAAGGCCTCGACGTCACCATCGAGGAGGGCGGCGCCGACATCGTGCCGCAGGACGTCCTCGCGTCCGGCGACGTGGACTACGCCATCTCCTGGGTGCCCAAGGTGCTCGGCTCGATCGAGCAGGGCGCCAACATCACCGACGTGGCGCAGATCTTCGAGCGCAGCGCCACCACCCAGATCTCGTTCAAGGACAAGAACATCACCAGCCCGGCCGACCTCAAGGGCAAGAACGTCGGCAGCTGGGGTTACGGCAACGAGTGGGAGCTCTTCGCCGGCATGCAGAAGGACGGCGTCGAGGTGGGCGACATCAGCCTCGTGCAGCAGGCCTTCGACATGAACGCCTTCCTGGCCGGCGACATCGACGCGGCCCAGGCCATGACGTACAACGAGTACGCCCAGGTGCTGGAAACCATCAACCCCGCCACCGGCGAGCTCTACCAGCCCGAGGACCTCAACGTCATCGACTGGAACGACGAGGGCACCGCGATGCTCCAGGACGCGATCTGGGCCAACACCGACAAGCTCGCCGACGACGAGGCCTACGCCGATCAGACGGTGAAGTTCATCAAGGCCTCCATCAAGGGCTGGATCTACGCCGCCCAGAACCCGGAAGACGCCGCGACCATCGTGGCCGACGCCGGTTCTGCCTTGCCCGCCGGACACCAGCTCTGGATGACCAACGAGGTCAGCAAGCTGATCTTCCCGTCCACGAACGGCGTCGGCCTGATCGACGAGGCGGCGTGGGCCAACACGGTCGACATCGCGATGAACACGAAGAACGAAACCGGTGCCACCATCATCACCACAGACCCGCCCGAAAGCGCATACTCCAACGAGTACGTGCAGAAGGCTCTGGATGAACTCACCGCGGAGGGAGTCGACGTCATGGGCGCCGACTGGACTCCGACCGACGTCACCCTGAAGGAGGGCGGCGAGTAGAACAACCCCGACCGGGCGGCGGCACACCCCGCCGCCCGGTCACCACCGCCCCGCCTGTGCGGGGCAGAAGCGAAGGAACAAAGCATCGTGACCGACATCGACAGCACCACCGACACCGGCACATCCACCGACACCGAGCTCGGACTCAACGACCTCACCACCGAACTCGACAAGGCCCACGTCTTCCACTCCTGGTCGGCCCAGGGGGCGCTGAAGCCCCTCGTCATCGCCGGCGGTCTCGGCTGCCGGGTCTGGGACCACGAGGGTCGCACCTACCTCGACTTCTCCAGCCAGCTGGTCAACGTCAACATCGGCCACCAGCATCCGGCCGTGGTCAAGGGCATCATCGAGCAGGCGCAACTGCTCACCACCATCGCCCCGTCCACGGCCAACCTGGCTCGCGGCGAGGCCGCCAAACGCATCGTCGATCGGGCGCCCGATGGCTTCAACAAGGTCTTCTTCACCAACGGCGGTGCGGATGCCAACGAGAACGCCATCCGCATGGCCCGCCTGCACACCGGCCGCGACACCGTGCTCTCCACCTACCGTTCGTACCACGGCAACACAGGCGCGGCCATCGTCGCCACCGGTGACTGGCGGCGCATCCCCAATGAGTTCGCCCGCGGCCATGTGCACTTCTTCGGCCCCTATCTCTACCGCAGCGAGTTCTGGGCCCGCACCCCCGAGCGCGAGTGCGAGCGGGCTCTGCAGCACCTGGAACGGGTCATTCAGAGCGAGGGCGCCACGTCGATCGCGGCCGTGCTGCTCGAGTCGATCCCCGGCACCGCCGGGGTGCTGATGCCGCCGCCCGGCTACCTCGCCGGAGTGCGGGCGCTCTGCAACAAGTACGGCATCCTGCTGATCCTCGACGAGGTGATGGTGGGCTTCGGCCGCACCGGACGCTGGTTCGCTTTCGAGGGCTCTGGCGTGGTGCCCGACCTGATCACCTTCGCCAAGGGCGTGAACTCCGGCTATGTTCCCGTTGGTGGCGTGATCATCTCCGATGCCATCGCCGCCGACTTTGACACGACCGTGTTCCCCGGCGGACTCACCTACAGCGGGCATCCGCTGGCGATGGCCTCGATCGTGGCGGCGCTGGATGCCATGGAGAACGAGGGCATCGTGGAGAACGCCGCCCGGATCGGCGCCGAGGCCATCGCCCCGGGGTTGGAGGCGCTCATGGCGAAGCATCCGATCATCGGGGAGGTGCGCGGCGAGGGCGTCTTCTGGGCGATCGAGCTCGTGGCCGACCGGGAGACGAGGGCGCCCGTGGCGCCGGCCGTGATGGCCCGGATCAAGACCGAGCTGCTGGCCCGCAACCTGCTGCCGTTCCTGATGGACAACCGCATCCACGTGGTGCCGCCCTGCGTCGTCACCGACGACGAGGTCGCCGAGGCACTCGCCATCTACGACGAGGTCCTCTCCCTCGACCTCCTCTAATCGCAAGACGATCTCGACACCGCGCCGATCGCTGGTCGAGCTTGTCGAGACCCGGTGACCATGCCTACGTTCAGAGGACGGCTCACGAGGTCTCGACAAGCTCGACCGACGGGATGGTCGCGACCCGCGCACGTCCTCTCACCCCCAACAGAATCGGATGACATGAACGACCTTCCCGTCCTCACCCACTGGATCGACGGCGCCGCAGGCACCGGAACCTCCACTCGAACCGCCCCCGTCTATAACCCGGCCACCGGCGCAGTGCAGCGCCTGGTGTCCCTGGCCTCCGCCGCCGACGTCGACACCGCTGTCGCCTCGGCCCAGGCCGCCTACCCGGCCTGGCGCGACGCCTCCATCGCCAAACGCCAGGGCGTCATGTTCACCTTCCGCGAGCTGCTCAACGCCCGCAAGGGCGAGCTCGCCGACATCCTCACCAACGAGCACGGCAAGGTCACCTCCGACGCCCTGGGCGAGATCGCCCGCGGCCTCGAGGTCGTCGAGTTCGCGCTGGGCCTGCCGCACCTGGCCAAGGGCGAGTTCTCCGAGAACGTCTCCACCGGCGTCGACGTCTACACCCTCCGGCAGCCGCTCGGCGTGGTCGGCATCATCAGCCCGTTCAACTTCCCCGCCATGGTGCCGCTCTGGTTCTTCCCCATCGCCATCGCCGCGGGCAACACCGTCGTGCTCAAGCCCAGCGAGAAGGACCCGTCCGCCGCCAACTGGCTCGCCGCCCTGCTGACCGAGGCCGGCCTGCCCGACGGTGTCTTCAACGTCGTGCACGGCGACAAGGAGGCCGTCGACGCCCTGCTGGTCAACCCCCACGTGCAGGCCATCTCCTTCGTCGGCTCCACCCCGATCGCCAAGTACATCTATGAGACCGCCGCCCACCACGGCAAGCGGGTGCAGGCCCTCGGCGGCGCCAAGAACCACATGCTGGTGCTGCCGGATGCCGACCTCGACCTGGCCGCGGATGCCGCGGTCAACGCCGGCTTCGGTTCGGCGGGCGAGCGCTGCATGGCCATCAGCGTGATCGTGGCCGTGGAGCCGGTCGCGGACGAGCTCATCGCCAAGATCGCCGAGCGCGTGAAGGGACTCAAGGTCGGTGACGGCATGCGCGGCTGCGACATGGGCCCGCTCATCACCGAGGCGCACCGCGACAAGGTTGCCGGCTACATCGACATCGCCCACGCGGACGGCGCGGAGGTCGTGATCGACGGTCGCGGCATCGAGGTCGACGGTGACGCATCCGGATTCTGGCTCGGCCCGACCCTGTTCGACAAGGTCAGCCTGGACTCGGCCGTCTACCGGGACGAGATCTTCGGCCCGGTGCTGAGTGTGTTGCGGGTGGCCAGCTACACCGACGGCGTGGCCGTGATCAACGCCAGTAAGTATGGCAACGGCACCGCCATCTTCACCAACGACGGAGGTGCGGCCAGGCGGTTCCAGCACGAGGTGCAGGTGGGCATGGTCGGCATCAACGTGCCGATCCCGGTGCCGGTGGCGTACCACTCGTTCGGCGGTTGGAAGGACTCCCTCTTCGGCGACGCCAAGGCGTACGGCCCCGCCGGCATCACCTTCTACACCCGGGAGAAGGCCGTCACCGCCCGCTGGCTCGACCCCAGCCACGGCGGCATCAACCTGGGCTTCCCGCAGAACACCTGACGCCGCTCGCAGCGTGCGGCAGTGCTAGAAGCGGAGGAAAATGCTCGCGGCGTGCGAAAAAGCGCTCACAATCGCACGCTACGAGCATTTTCGCGGGCCGCGAGGCGCACCGCTAGCCTGCGTTGCGCGCTCGCGCCCAGTCCAGGGAGTGCCGGACCTGGGCGGTAGTCAAACTGGTGCGGCCGCCGCAGTTGGCGCAGACATTAACGTGGCACGACGAGATCGGGAACAGCGGGACGAAGAAGAGCGTGACCTTCGTCGATCGCTTCACAACGTGCTGCTCGGCCATGGTGTTGCAGTAGGCGCACACGAACGAGACGACGTTGACCACGGCCTCTGAAGTGCGGGTGCCGAAGAGCAGGAACATCGTTAAATTCTTTCAGGTTTCAGTACGCGAACGAGAGCGGATGACGCCGAATCGGCCCCGGTGGCCGGCTATCTGGCGGCCACCGGGAAGCCGGTTAGCCCCGGGCGGTGCTGCGGCCGCTGACGCGGATGTAGATCAAGAGCACGATGATCGCGCCGATGATGGATCCGATGATCCCGGCGGGCTGGAAGAACCCGTCCATCGGGTCGTGCTGGAAGATCAGGAAACCGAGGAATCCGCCCACGAAGGACCCGACGATGCCGAGCACGATGGTCATCGGGATGCTGATGTTCTGCCGACCGGGCACGACGAGGCGGGCGACGGCGCCGGCGATGATGCCGACGACGATGAGGCTGATGATGAGACCAAGCATTGTGGTCTCCTTCCTGTTTGGTAGAACTGAGCGTTCGATGTGACCAGCGGTTGCTGGGCACCAAACAGCAAAACACCCGCAAGGAGGCGGCGGTACACCCCTAGGGGTGTAGCCCAGGACAGGGCCTGGCGGTAGCGTCGTTCCCATGCCGCCGTCCCAGCCCGTGACCGTCGCCCTGGTCGACGACTACGACATCGTGCTGAAGGGCCTTGCGCACATGTTCGACCACTACCGGGATCGGGTGCTGGTTGCCGAGATCGATGCGAACACCGGTCTCTCCGACGCAACCGATATCGTGCTCTACGACTCCTTCGCCCAGCCCGAGTCGGATCTCTCGGAACTCACCGCTCTCGTGCGCAACCCCCGCGCCGGCCGGGTGGTTGTGTACACCTGGAACTTCCAGCCCGCGCTCATCGCGGATGCGTTGGAACGGGGCGTCAGCGGCTACCTGTCGAAGACACTGCCGGCCCGCGACCTCGTGGCGGCCCTCGAGTCGGTGCACGCCGGCGAGATCGTCGTGAGTGACCCGCCGAAGCGAGCGGGCAGCGCGCCCGGACTGGACTGGCCGGGCCGGCGCGAGGGCATCACCGACCGCGAGTCCGAGATTCTGGCGCTCATCACGCAGGGCAAGAGCAACGCCGAGGTGGCCGCGCTCACCTATCTCAGTCCCAACACCGTGAAGTCCTACATCCGCAGCGTCTACGGCAAGATCGGGGCCGAAAGCCGCACCCAGGCCGTGCTCTGGGGCGTCAATCACGGATTCACTCCCGACCACCATCGGATCGACAGCTGGCTCGGCGGGCCCTGAGTCCGCACCCCCGCCCGCGAGCAGAGCAGGATCCGAGAAGCGCGCCGCCCGGGTTGCTCCTACTCTGGTGGCCAGAGACTCATCCGGGACCAGTAAGGAACAGATCATGAGCACAACCTTCAGCAAAGAGGAAAAGGCGGCGATGCGGGCGGCGGCGGCCGAAGCCAAGGCCGCGAAACTGGGCGCCGACCTGGAGGCCGCGTGCCTCACGGCTATCGAGGAGATGGCGGGCACTGACAAGGAGCTGGCCGAGATCCTGCACCGGCTGGTGAAGGAGCACACCGGCCTGGGCGCGAAGACCTGGTACGGCATGCCGGCGTACGCCAACGCCGACGGCAAGGTGGTGGTGTTCTTCCAGAGCGCCGCCAAATTCAAGGTCCGCTACGCCACCATCGGCTTCCAGCCGGACGCCGAACTGGATGACGGGAACCTCTGGCCGACGTCGTTTGCGGTCGTCAACCTCTCCGCCGCCGATCAGGCCCGACTGGTCGAGCTGCTGAAGAAGGCCGTCGGTGCGGCGTAGCCCCCGTTTCGGTGTCTCCTGACGGGGAATACGGCCGCTCAGATACCGCCATAATCGAGGTATGACGAGCAATGATGCACATGAGGCCGCCCGCAACTCCATCCTCAGCGGACGAACGTCGCTGGGAATCGAGCTGGGGTCGACCCGCATTAAGGCCTGCCTGATCGGCGAGGACCTGTCCGAGGTCCTCGCCGTCGGCAGTCACGAGTGGGAGAACAAGTTCGTCGACCGGGTCTGGACCTACTCGCTGGAGGATGTGTGGTCCGGCATCCAGGCCGCACACGCCGCGCTCATCGCCGACATCGATGAGAAGTTCGGCATCCGGCCCGAGGGCTACGGCGCGATCGGCGTCTCGGCGATGATGCACGGCTACCTCGCCTTCGACGCCGCCGGCGACCAGCTGGTGCCGTTCCGCACCTGGCGCAACACCACCACCGGCCCCGCTGCGGCCGAGCTGACCGAGCTGTTCGGCGTGAACATCCCGTTGCGCTGGTCGATCGCCCACCTGCACCAGGCCGTCGTCGACCACGAGCCCCACGTGCCGCAGCTCGACTTCATCACGACCCTCGCCGGCTATGTGCACTGGCGCCTCACCGGACGCAAGGTCCTCGGCGTCGGCGACGCGTCGGGAATGTTCCCCATCGACTCCGCCACCGGTGACTACGATGCCGAACTCCTCGCCCGTTACGACGGTCTGGTCGCCGAGTCCGCCCCCGACCTCAACCTGGCCGCGCTGCTGCCGACGGTGCTCGTGGCCGGCAAGCCGGCCGGCGAGCTCACGGCCGCGGGAGCAGCCCTTCTCGACCCCACGGGTGCGCTGCGCCCCGGCGCCGTACTCTGCCCGCCGGAGGGCGACGCCGGCACCGGCATGGTGGCCACCTGCTCGGTGGCCCCGCGCACCGGCAACGTCAGCGCCGGCACCAGCATCTTCGCGATGGTCGTGCTCGAGCGCCCGCTCACCCAGGTGCACCACGAACTCGACCTCGTCACCACCCCGGCCGGCGACCTCGTCGCCATGGTGCACTGCAACAACGGCGCGAGCGAGCTCGCCGCCTGGGCCGGCATGTTCGGCCGCTTCGCCGTGGCCGGCGGCAACCCCGTCGACAACGACAAGGTGTTCGACACCCTGTTCCGCGAGGCCCTGCTGGGCGACGCGGATGCCGGCGGGCTGCTGGCCTACAACCACCTGGCCGGTGAGCCCATCGCCGGCCTCACCGAGGGGCGGCCGCTCTTCGTGCGCACCCCCGACAGCCGGCTCACCCTGGCCAACTTCATGCGTGCCCAGCTCTACGGCGTGTTCGGCACGCTCGCCCTCGGCATGCGGGTTCTCGCCCAGGAGGGCGTCCAACTCGACGCGATGTTCGCGCACGGCGGGCTGTTCCGCACGGCCGGTGTCGCGCAGCGCTTCCTCGCCGGATCCCTGGACGCCCCGGTCTCCGTCGCCGAGACGGCATCAGAGGGCGGCGCCTGGGGCATCGCGGTCCTGGCGTCGTACACGGCCGCCGTGGCATCCGGTGTCGACCTCGACCTCGACGGTTACTTGCGTGAGCGGGTTTTCGCCGGGCAGGAATTCGCCACCGTCGCCCCCGACCCGGCCGACGTCGCCGGCTTCACCAGCTACCTCGACCGGTACGCCGCGGGCCTCGCCGTGGAGCAGACGGCGGTAGACACGCTCTGACCCCACCTCTGCGCCACCCAACTGGAAAGGAACCGACATGGAACTGATCTTCGTCCACGGCGCTCTGGTGCGCGACGGGCAGTGGTGGTGGCAGCAGAGCGCCGACCTGCTCCGGGAACGCACCGGCATCCGCAGCCGCGCGCTGGCGCTGCCGTCGTGCGGCGAGACCACGCCGGAGCAGGTCGCGGGTGGCTTGATCGCCGATGCTGCCGCGTTGCGTCGTGAATTGGACGATGTGGACGAGGCGATCGTGGTCGGACACTCCTACGGGGGCACCGTCATCGCCGAGGCCGGCCGGCATCCGGCTGTCGCGCACCTGCTCTACGTGTCCTCCTATCTCCCCGAGGTCGGCCAGTCCCAGGGCGCGATCCTGAGCGGCGAGAGCGACCCGGTGTCGATCGGAGCCCACGACGACGGCACCCTGAGCCTGACGGGCTACGACGTGAGTTCCTTCGGCGCCAGGTTCCTGCAGGATGCGGATGCCGATATCCAGCAGCAGGCCTGGCAGCGGCTGACGGCGCAGGCCGTCGGTGCGTTCGTGATGCCGACCACAGTTGCAGGCTGGGAGGGGGTCGACTCGACCTACCTCGTTTGCGGGCAGGACCGCAGCACCTCGGTCGAGTTGCAGCGCTTCCATGCCGCTTGCGCCACCCGCTCAGTCGAGATCCCGACGGGCCACCATCCGTTCATCACCCGCCCAGATCTGGTCGTCGGCCAGATGGAGGCGCTTCTGCGGCTCTGACGGCTGCCGGTTCTACGACTCGACGACGGCGCCGCTGGCGGCCCAGCTGGCCAGAAGCTGCAGCCGTTCGGCGCTGGGGGAGCCGGGCTCGGCGGTGTAGATCAGCATGCCGAGTCCGGGGTCCGCGGTGATCGCGAGTTCTTCGTAGGCGAGGGTGAGCTCGCCGACGACGGGATGGTTGAAACGTTTGGTGCCGGCACCGTGGGTGCGCACATCGTGTGCGCCCCACAGCTGCCGGAAGGTATCGCTGCGGGTGGATAGCTCGCCGACGAGGTCCTGCAGGCCTTTGTCGTTGGGGTCGCGTCCGGCCCGGGTGCGCATGATCGCGACACACATCGCGGCGAACCGGTCCCAGTCCGGGTAGAAGTCGCGGGAGGCCGGGTCCAGGAACTGGAACCGGGCGAGGTTCGGAACACGTCCGCCGTCGCCGATGACGGGGGAGTAGAACGCGCGCCCGAGTTCGTTGGTAGCCAGGATGTTCTGGTGTTGGTCGAGGACCACCGCGATCGCCCCGGTGAGGGTGTCGAGCGCCCACTGCAGGCTCGGCCGGGTCACTGCAGGCTTGGCCGTGCGGCGGCGCGGGCGTCCGGAGAGTGGGATGCCGTCGGCCGCGCGGGCCAGGTCGAACAGGTGGGTGCGTTCGGTGTCGTCCAGCTGCAGGGCTCGGGCGATGGCGTCGAGCACCGACGAGGATGCGCCGGCGATGGCGCCGCGTTCGAGCTTGGCGTAGTACTCGACACTGACACCGGCCAGGGCGGCCACCTCGCTGCGGCGGAGCCCCGCCACGCGCCGGTTCGGGCCGGAGCTGAGCCCGACCAGCTCGGGGGTCAGTTTCGCGCGCCGTGACATGAGGAACTCGCGCACCTCGGGTTGATTGTCCATGACATCGACGTTACGTCCCTTCGGGGCGGGGTGGGGTGCTCTCTCGGTACACCCTTCGACAGTGACTCCCTCCCCTCGGGCCCGGCGCCTTGACTGGAGCAGTACCCCAGCCCCCACCGCCCAAGGAGCACCGTGATCAGCACCATCCCTGCCGTCGCACCGGCCGGCCGTCAGACCGTGCAGCGGCTTCCGCTCGTCACTCTCATCGGCCTCGCAACGATCGGGTTCGTGCTCGTGGCCACGGAGACGATGCCGGCCGGACTGCTGCCCGTCATCGCGGCGGGACTGAACACCAGCGAGGGGTCCGTCGGGCTCCTTGTCAGCGCCTATGCCCTGGGCGCCGTGATCGTCACGATCCCCGCGATCAGCCTGACCCGGCGGATGCGCCGCAAGCCCCTGCTGCTCACCGCGCTCGCCGGGCTCATCCTCGCCAACAGCATCACCGCCGTGTCCACTGACGTCGGCGTTGTGCTGCTCTCCCGTTTCGTCGCGGGCTCGTTCTCCGGGGTGCTCTGGGGAATGCTCGCCGCCTACGGCCTCAAGATCAGCCCGCCCCGCCGGGGTGGTCTGGCGTTGGCGATCGTGTCGACCGGAGCGCCCATCGGCTTCGCGTTGGGCACACCCCTCGGGTCCTGGCTCGGCACGACCTTCGACTGGCGATGGGCCTTCGCCGGCCTCACCCTCGTCGCCCTCGTCGCCGGCACGCTCCTAGCCCTGGTCGCGCCAAACGTCCCCGGTCAGAGAGGCGACGGCACCCGGCTCCCGGTGCTCCGGGTGCTGCGTCTGCCGGGTATCGCCGTCATCCTCGGTGTCATCTTCGCCTGGATGCTCGCCCACAACACCATCTACACGTACATCTCGCCGTATCTGCGCACCACCGGCATCAGCCTGACCGTCGATGTCCAGCTCCTGTTCTTCGGAATCGCCTCGATCGGGGGCATCATCCTCACCGGAGCGCTCCTCGACCGCTTCCCGCGTGTGCTGCTGCACGGCAGTCTGATGCTGTTCGTGGCAGCGGCCGTCACCCTCCTCGTCTTCCACACGTCGACCCCCGCCATCATCGGCGCCACCATCGTGTGGGGCGCCACCTTCGGCGGCGCGTCTGCGCAGCTCCAGTCTTTCCTCACCCGCGCCGGTGGTGACGAATCGGATGTCGCAAACTCGTTCCTGCCCGTCGCGTTCAACGTGGCGATCTTCGTCGCCGGAGTTCTGGGCGCCGGCCTCCTGACGGTGCTGGATGGTCTGATCCTGCCCGTCGTGATGATCGTCTTCGGCGCGGTCGCGCTCCTGCTCACGCTCTCCGGTCGGCGCACCGCGTTCGCTAAGGGATGAGCCTCTGGTCGCGCAAGCTCTGGAAGATCCGCAGGAACATCTCCTCGGTCTCGACGCTCAGGCTTGCGCTTGTGCCGACGCCGCGCGCATCCGGGTGCGGTACGCCAGCGGGCCCTCGCCGACATGCCGCTTGAAAGCCGTGCTGAAGGCGCTCTCCGAGGAATAGCCGAGCTCACGCGCGAGTGCGCCCACGCGGGTGTCTCCCGAGCGGAGCTCTCGTTGGGCTAGGAGCATCCGCCAGCTGATGAGATACGCCAGGGGTGGGGTGCCGGCCGCGGCCCGGAAGCGCTCTGCGAACGTGGTGCGCGACATCGATGACGCGCGGGCGAGGTCCTCAAGACCCCAACTCCGCGCCGGTTGCTCATGGATCATGTCCAGGGCCGGCCGGAGCCGTTCATCGGTGAGTACTTTCAGCCACCCCGCCGGCATGTCGGCGTTCTGCATGAAGCCGCGCACGACATCGAGGACCAGCAGCTGTCCGTACTGGCGGATGGCGAAATCGGCGCCGATCCGGCCGGCGACGATTTCCGAGAAGAGGCGCTGCACGTGGCCGCGCAGGTGCGGACCCACCGCACTGGTGGCCCCGACGTGGGCGACGGCAGGGAGTGCGCGCAGGAGCAGATCCTTGCCCGTGGAGTTCAGCTCGACCCGGCCCCCGATGAGGATATCGACGTCGTCTGCGGCGGCGTCGGCATCGCTGATGGTCGAGCCCGCGGACGGCGGCACCACGGTGACGGGTTCGCCTTCTCCGTCGCCGCCCTCCAGGGTGAGCCACGAGCGGCCGTTCAGGATCGCGACATCGCCGGCGGCGAGCTCTACCCGGTCGGCGCCGTTGGTGGTCAATGAAGCGCTGCCGCGCACCACTGCGATGAACTTCAGGTCGTCATCGATGGAGCTGTGCGTGCGCCAGCGCCCGCGCAGCGCCGAGCCGCCGGAAACTACGCTCCGTACCTCGATGAGGTCCAGTACCTCGGACAGTCGATCAGTCGCCATATTCGTACTCTAGGACACAAAAAGCGCACGGAACATGATTCCAAAGCCGGACTCCTGTCTGCATGCTGGTGTGACAGCACAGCCGTGACCCACTCACGGCTCGAAAAGGAGTTACCCATGAACAACCCCATGATCGTTCTGGTCACCGGTGGCAACAAAGGCATCGGACGCGAAATCACCGCGCAGCTGGCGGCGCTCGGCCACACCGTGGTGATCGGCGCGCGCAGCCTGGAACGCGGCGAAGCGACCGCGGCACAACTGCGGATCACCGGCGGAGACGTCACGGCCGTGGCCCTCGACGTCACGGACCCGCCATCCGTCGCGGCCGCGGCGGCAGCGATCCGGGAGAAATTCGGTCGCCTGGACGCTCTGGTCAACAACGCCGGAATCAGCCACCAGCCCGGGGCCGACTTCGCCGGGCAGGTGCCGCGCTTCGCCGACGTGAACCACGTCCGCGCGGTATTCGAGACCAACGTCTTCGGGGTCATCACCGTCACGAGCGCCTTCCTGCCCTTGTTGCGGCTCTCGACGGCTCCCCGAATCGTCAACGTGTCCAGTAGTGCCGGCTCCCTGACGTCGATCTCCGACTTCGCCAACACCGATCCCATCGCGCTGGGCTACGTTCCGTCCAAGACCGCGCTGACCGCGGTGACCATGATGTACGCCAGGGACCTGGTCGATGAGGGGATCCTGGTCAACGCTGTCTGCCCCGGCTTCGTTGCCACCGACCTGAACAACCATCGCGGAATCCGAACCCCCGCTGAGGGCGCCGCCTCGGCCGTGCGCATGGCCACGATCGAGGCTGACGGCCCCACCGGGACCTTCACCGACGACCAGGGACCGGTTGCCTGGTAGGCACGCCGTGTCGTGCGCGGAAGTGGTCGCTGAGGGCTGCTCGGTCCATCGATGCTCCTGGCCCTCAGGACATGAATCCGGAGGCCCGATCAATCCAGCCGAGAATCCACGGCATGAATTGACTGCCCTGCTCCACCCCGGCTTGGGCCACGGCCACGGCCGGGTAGAGGCTGGTCAGCAGCACGCAGAACAGCGCCGCGCTTGCGAGCACCCAGGCAAGCGGCACGCTGCGCACCCGGGTGATGAGTGCGAGCATGCCCAGGGTGAGCACGAACCCGACGGTGCACACCAGGGCGATCGTTCCGAACGGAACAGGCACGAACCAGGCCGTGCCGGCGCTGCTGCCGATCAACCCCAAGAGTGGCAAGAGCACGAGCCCGAAGAGAAGCACGCAGCCCAGCACTCCCGCGCCGAGAGCGACCCACACGCCCCGCGGCCGCGAACGGCCTCGGGACCGAGTCCAGCGGGTCATCAGGCAGGTCCACGCATTCGGATCGAAACGCTCAACGCACGCGCTGGTCGTGACCGAGCTTCGCACGCAGGCCCGAGTGGATGGTCAGGCACGTGGCAGGGGCATCGCCCACGACTCGGGCGAGGTTGTCGAGCAGGATGCCGGCCTGCTCGGCGATCAGCCGGGGCGACGCGCCCTGCCGCGGGGTGACACCGAGGTGCAACACCGGTTGGCGCTTCACGGTGAAGGCTCCGACGGTGCTGCCGACAAGGTCGGGTCGCTTGTCGAGGGAGTGTGTGAGCGCTTCGGTGGCGAACGAGGTGTCCACCAGCACGTTGTCGGAGCTGCCATCCTGCTTGCTGATCGGTCGCCGATAGATCTCCCGGCTGCCGCCCCCGCCGACACTGGCGATGATCATGATCATGATGATCACGACGAGTAGGAGGACTGCGACGGCAGCGACCAGCCACCAACTGAAGTCGGTGCCCGGCATTGTGCTGGCGGCGAATGCGTCGGTCAGCACCGTGTTGGCGCTCCCACCGAACTCTTGCCAGCGGGATGCCCACCAGTCCCAGAACGGAAGGGCTGCGACGGCGGCGCCGACGCCGAGCAGAATCAAGCCGACCACGAAGATGAACACACGGTTCAGGGCTCTGTTGGTGTCGTTCATGAGCCGATCGCTCCAATCTGTTTGATGCGCACGGTGTGGCGCAGGGCCGGGCGCACGTCGTAGGAGGCGATTTCTTCCTCGACGGCCCGGCGCACGGATTCCTCGTCGACCGGGATGCCCGAGGTGGGGGTGACCTCCACGATGGCGCGCCGGTGCGAGACCGACACCGCCGCCTGCCCCTGCGGCACTCGAGCGACGGTCTCGACACGGCGGGCGATAGCCGAAGCGAGAACCCCGTTGTCGACGATCACCGCTCGGTCGCCGAGAACCATCTCATGGCGGGCCAACCTGCCCGAGCGGATGGAATGCAGAATCAGGAGGAGGCCGATCGCCGCCACGAGAGTGCCGCCGGCCGAGATGGCCGCCAGCGGTTCCAACGTGGGCAACGTCGCCACCCAGGTCCATGCATCCGCTGGGGTCACCAGAAGGGCCGGTTGCCCCAGCATGTGCAGGATCAACTCGGTGCCGGCATAGGCGCATGCCAGGATGATCAGCACCGCCAGCAGAATGGTCGTGGCCGTGCGGGGTGAGTGTGTCTCGCGACGCACGATGCGAGCATATGGAGCGCTCATCTGGGCACCCTTCGTTCCTGTTCTATGTGGGCACCGCGAACGCGGATGTCCACTCGCCCGACCTGATTTCCGGTGATGCGTGTCGTGCCCGCACGGATGACGGTTTGTGCGTCGCTGATCCGTTGCAGCAGCGTCGTCCCCGCGTACCCGGCGCCCACGGTGTCGAGGTCGGGAATGCTGATCGGGGTGACGACGTCGAGGCCGAGGAGGCCTGAATCGTCACGCAGCGTGACCGATACCTGACCGGGATCGACACCGAGGGATTCGGCCGTCACCGCTCGGGCCACGGCCGTGAGCGCGCGTTGCCGAACGGTGATGAGGCCGGGATAGCCTGCCCCACCGGCCGCGAGGGTTGGCTCGCGGCCGGCGGGGTCGTCCGTAACCGTGGACATCAGGAGGTTCGTTTTCCGCTCAGCGCATTCGCAAGCCCGCGCGGGTCGAGCTTGCCGTCGAGGATCCGCCCGATCAGGAGGCCGACGGCCATGAACACGGCCACGAGGAGAAAGCCCCAGAAGCCGAACACGAGGATCGCGAACGCGAGAACGGCGCCGACGGCGATGCCGGTGACTGATGCACTCATGAGACGCGAGCCTCAGCCTGTTCGTCCTGGTCGTCGGTGGGCAGGTGGACGTCGTTGACGGCCACATTGACCTCGACGACGTCCAGACCGACGAGGTTGGTGATGGCGTTGGTCACCTGGGTGCGCACGGCGTCGGCGACCTGCTGGATCGGCGCGGGGTACTCCACCACGATGGTGATGTCGACGGCGGCCTGGGTCTCGCCCACCTCGACCTTGATGCCCTGGCTCAGGTCGTCCTGGCCGACCGCACCACGGATGGCGCCGAGGGCACGGGACGCCCCGCCGCCGAGCGCGAAGACGCCGGGGACCTCACGGGCAGCGATGCCGGCGACCTTGGACACGACGTTGTCGGAGATGGTGTTCTTGCCGTGGGCTTCACCGCTCACGGATTCCGTGGTGCGGGACTCCGGCCGATCCACCCGCGCGCCGGTGGGGCTCGCAACGGTGGGGGCGGTGGGGCGGATGTCTTCGTTAGCCATGGTGTGTCCTCAAATCCTGTTGAGTTCCGGCTGGGCGGAATGGCTCGGCCGGGGCGATCGGATCGCCTTATCCCTAAGAGGTGTCGAACCGACGACTTGTCACGGAACCTGCGGAACTTCCAGTCGTGATCCAGCGAGTTCACAGAATCAGGGTGGGAGTGCCACTCAGCTGGGATAGTGTCGCAACCAGACGAGTGCTGGGGGGCAGGATGCGTTCAGGAATGTGGTCCGCGCTGACGGTGCTGCTCATCGTGGTACTCCTCGGGACCGCGGCCGTGCAGGTGTGGGTGCTACCCGCGTCGGTGGCGGCAGTGGTCGCCACCTTCCCTGTTGTGACGCCGATCGCGCTGCCCGGCGTGATCTGGGGCATTCTCGCCATCGCCTGCTGGCAGGCCATCGCCGTCATCGGCCTGAGACTGGTGGCGCTCGCCAGGGGCCAGAGGCTCGAGCGGGCACTGCGGGGCTGGTTGCGCGCCATCGTGGGTTGCCTGCTGGTGTTCGTGCTGCTCGTGGCCGCGGCCTTCATCGCGCTGAACATGCTGGAGTATGCGACGCCGGGGCTGATGTTCGCGCTGCTCGGCAGCGGCGTTCTGGCCGTGGTCGCTGCCGCAGCAGTCCTTCGCTATTTGGGAGTAAGGCCCGCGCCGCTCGTGTGACCCTACGGCTCGGGCTGGCAGAAGCCGGGCGGCGCGGCGAACCCCCGTTCTGGGCGAAACCGGATGTGACGGATGGGGCAGTTGTATCGTGTGTCCTGTGAGCAGCCGCCGCAATCCCGGGTCGCAGTCGTCCCTGCGAGAGGCCAATCGCGCGCGCATCGTTGACGCGATCACCCACCACGGCGCCCTCACCCAGGTCGAACTGGCCGCCGTGACCGGACTGTCGCCGGCCACGGTCTCCAACATCGTCAAGGAGCAGGCCGCCGCCGGGGTGCTGCAGACCGCGCCCACCTCACGCAGCGGACGCCGGGCGGTGCGGGTCACGCTCGCCCGTGAACTGGGCCTGGTGGTGGGGCTGCACGTCTCGAACCGGCAGCTGCGGGTGGCCCTGGCCGATGCCGGGCATCAGGTGCTGGCCGAGCGGATGCTGCCGCTCGCCCGCGACCACCGCGCCGACAGCGAACTAGACAGGGTGATGCTGCTCATCCAGGACATGGCCGAGTCGGTGGGCGCGGGGATGACCGAGGTGCTCGCGGTGGGAGTGGGCCTGGCGGCGCCGGTCGATCCGCGCACCGGCATCATCGCCACCCGTGGGCTCCTCCGCGGCTGGGACGGCGTTCCGGTCGCCCAGGAGCTCGAGGCCCGGCTGCACCGGCCGGTCTTCGTCGACAACGAGGCCAACCTCGGCGCCCTCGGCGAGTACCGCATGGGAGCGGCGCGCGGCATCCGCCAGGCGGCCTATCTGCGGGTCTCGCATGGCGTCGGAGCCGGGCTGATCGTGGACGGCCGGGTGTACCGCGGCGGCAGTGGCAAGGCCGGCGAGATCGGGCACCTCACCCTGGACGAGCAGGGACTGGTGTGCCGCTGCGGAAACCGCGGCTGCCTGGAGACCCTGGTGGGGGCATCAGCCCTCGCCGCCAGGTTCCCGGCCGCTCACGGCGAGGTGAGGTTGCGCGACATCCTGCTGCGTGCCGAGGCCGGCGAGGCCCGCGCCCGCCGGGTGATCGCCGATGCGGGCCGGCACCTGGGCATCGCCTTGGCGGGACTGAGCAACCTCGTCGATCCGCACCGCATCGTGGTGGGCGGTGAGCTGGCCGAGGCCGGCGAGCTGCTCCTCAGCCCGCTGCGGCACGCGCTGGAACGCTCCACCCTGGCCACCCAAGCGGGCGTGCCCGAGGTGGTCAAGGGGGAGCTGGGGGAGCGTGCAGAGGTGCTCGGCGCGGTGCTGTTCGCCATCGACCGGGCAGAGATCTCGGCCGGCCGCCCGGGGCAGTTGCGACGTACCCTGGCCGTTGGCCCGACCCCCGACATCCTGCCCGGAATCGGGCCGTTCGTGCCCGAAGACACTGCTGAAATCACTGTGGACAGGGGCGGCATCGCCTCTTGAGTTCAAGCCTTGACGGCATTATGCACCGGGGCCATGCTCGTTACACCGCCAACGAGGGTGGTCACAGTAGGAGGCACATCATGAGAAAACCCAGGAAGAGGTTCGCGCTCCTGGCGATCACCGTGATCGCAGCTACAGGCGCATTGACCGCATGTTCAACGTCTGGCTCCAGCGACTCCAGCAGCGACGGAGGCGGTTCGGGCGAGACCATCAAGATCGGCCTGCTCCTCCCCGAATCCAAGACCACCCGGTACGAGAGCTTCGACCGGCCGCTCTTCGAAGACAAGCTCACCTCCCTGGGCGACTACGAGGTCATTTACGCCAACGCCGACCAGGATGCTGCGAAGCAGCAGCAGCAGGCGGAGTCGGCGCTGACCGAGGGCGTCAAGGTCCTCGTCCTCGACCCCGTGGACGGGGCGGCAGCAGCGAGCATCGCCGAATCAGCGGCGGCACAGGACGTCCCCGTGATCTCCTACGACCGGCTCATCAAGAGCGACAAGGTCGACTACTACATCTCCTTCGACAACGAACAGGTGGGCGTGCTGCAGGGCACCGCACTCGTCGACAGGCTCAAGCAGGACAACACGACCTCGGGCCTGATCATGATCAACGGATCGCCGACAGACGCCAACGCGGCCGAGTTCAAGAAGGGCGCGCATTCGGTGATCGACCCGAGCGGCATCCCGATCCTGGCGGAGTACGACACTCCGGACTGGAGCCCGGACAAGGCGCAGGAATGGGCGGCCGGTCAGATCACCCAGTTCGGCACCGAGATGTCGGGTATCTACGCGGCCAACGACGGCACGGCCGGCGGTGCGATCGCCGCGGTGAAGGCCGCCGGGACCGAGCCGATCCCGCCCGTGACCGGGCAGGACGCCGAGCTCGCCGCGATCCAGCGCATCGTCGCCGGTGACCAGTTCATGACCGTCTACAAGGCCATCAAGCTCGAGGCCGAGAAGGCGGCCGAGGTTGCCGACCAGCTGGCGCAGGGTGACACCCCGAGTCCGGACACCACCTTCCAGGACATCCCATCCACGCTGCTGACCCCGGTGGTCGTCACCGTCGACAACATTCAGGAGACCGTGATCGATGACGGCTTCTACACCGTCGACGAGATCTGCACGGCTGAGTACGCTGACGCGTGCGCAGCGGCCGGACTCCAGTAGCCGCACGCAGCCACCGCACAACTCAACAGCATCGAAACGGCCGGCCGGGATACCGCACCCACGATTCGGGTCCCGGCCGGCTCCCATACCAACCCAGAGGAATCACAATGTCTGTGCTTTCCAGCCCTGCGGCCCCCGCCGACGACCTTGTGCTGTCGTTGCGGGGGATCGACAAGAACTTCGGCGCCGTGCAGGCGCTCACCGACATCGACCTCGACATCTACGCGGGCGAGGTGGTCGCCCTCGTCGGTGACAACGGTGCAGGCAAGTCCACCCTGATCAAGATCCTCGCCGGAGTGCACCCGCAAGACGGCGGCACCATCAGCCACGGCGGCAAGACCGTCTCGATCAACAACCCGGCGGACTCCAACAACCTGGGCATCGCCACCGTCTACCAGGACCTGGCGCTCTGCGACAACCTCGACGTTGTCGCCAATCTCTTCCTCGGCCACGAGCTGGGACGCGGCACCATCAACGAGGTGGAGATGGAGAAACGTTCCTGGGGCCTGCTCCGTCAACTCTCCGCCCGCATCCCCTCGGTGCGCATCCCGGTCGCCTCGCTCTCCGGCGGCCAGCGGCAGACAGTGGCCATCGCCCGGTCGCTCATCGGCGACCCGCGTATCGTCATCCTCGACGAACCCACAGCGGCCTTGGGCGTGGCCCAGACCGCCGAGGTGCTCAACCTCATCGAACGACTCCGCGAACGGGGCCTGGCCGTGGTCCTGATCAGCCACAACATGGCGGATGTTCAGGCCGTCGCCGACCGCATCGTGGTGCTGCGCCTCGGCCGTAACAACGGCGAGTTCAAGGTGGCAGACGTCACCTACGAAGACATCATTGCCGCGATCACCGGCGCCACCGACAATGCCGTCACCCGGCGGGCCCAGGCGCGGGTGGATTCCGCCGACGCCGCCGCCGTGGCCGCGGCGGGCACCCGAACCGACACCGCACTCCCCGAGGAGGAACGGCCATGACGACACCAACTTCGGCCCCGCCGCCGGCCGGCCCGGAAGACACGGCTCCGCCCACCGAGACCGTGCGGCTGGCCGCCGTGGCGGCCGACCTGCAGGACGAACGACTGATCCAGCCACACGGCCTGGGCGGCACCCTGCGGGCCTTCGGCAAGCGGGTGCGCTCAGGCGACATCGGGTCGCTGCCCGTGGTGATCGGACTCATCGTGATCTGGGTGGCGTTCTCGCTGCTCAACCCCAACTTCCTCTCCAGCACCAACCTGGTCAACCTCACCCTGCAGTGCGCGGCGGTGGGTACCATTTCCATCGGCATCGTCCTGGTGCTGCTCCTCGGCGAGATCGACCTGTCGGTCGGATCGGTCAGCGGTCTGTCCGCCGCCATCCTCGCCGTGAGTTTCGTCAACCTCGGCTGGCCGCTTCCGGTGTCACTCCTGGCCGCGCTCCTGACCGGCCTCGTCATCGGGCTGCTCTACGGCTTCCTCTACACCCGGTTCGGCGTGCCGAGCTTCGTCATCACCCTCGCCGGCTTGCTCGGCTTCCTGGGCCTGCAACTGTGGGTGCTCGGCTCGACGGGCTCGATCAACATCCCGTTCGACTCCTGGATCGTTCAGTTCGCCCAACAGTCCTTCCTGCCCGACTGGCTGTCCTATGTGCTGGTGGTGCTCACGGCGCTCGCCTATGCGGCTCAACTCTTTGTGACCGCCAACCGCCGTGCCGCGGCGGGGCTCTCCGCCGTGCCCGCCACCTCCATCGTGGTGCGGAGCGTTTTCCTGCTCCTGGTGCTCGGAGTGCCGACCTGGTACCTCAACCAGACCCGCGGGGTCGGCGCCATGTTCCTGCTCTTCCTGGTGCTCGTCGTCGTGATGAACTTCTTCCTCACCCGCACCAAGTGGGGCCGGTCGGTGTACGCGGTCGGCGGCAACGTCGAGGCCGCCCGGCGGTCAGGCATCAACGTCACCGGTGTGTACCTGAGCGTGTTCATGCTCTGCTCCACCTTCGCGGCCCTCGGCGGACTGCTCGCCGCCGGGCGACTGGCCGCGGCCAACCAGGGCTCGGGCGGCGGCGACACCAACCTCAACGCCATCGCCGCGGCGGTGATCGGCGGGGCCAGCCTCTTCGGCGGCCGGGGCAGCGCGTTCTCGGCCCTCCTGGGGATCCTGGTCATCCAGTCGATCTCCAGCGGGCTCACCCTGCTCAACCTGGACTCCTCGATCCGCTACATGATCACCGGCGCCGTGCTGTTGCTCGCGGTCATCGTCGACTCCCTGTCGCGCCGTACCCGGGTATCGCACGGTAGAGCCTGACCGCGGTCTCGCCGACATGCGCGAAAGCACCCTCTGGGGAGCCCCGAAGGGGACATTCGCGGCATCTCGAAAACGGATGCCGCGCCGACTTGCCGCGAAGCACCCCCTCCGCGCTCCCGGAGGGGTCATTTGCGGCGACTCGGCGTCGGGTGCCTGGTGCCGGGGTGCCGGGCGCCGGAGGCGCTAGACCTCGAGGCCGTCCCGGACGACCGTACCTCCGGTCGGCCAATCTGCGAACGACGCCCGCACGGGAAGCACCATCGCGGGGCCGGTGAAGGATTCGGGTTGCAGCCGGGTATCGATCATGCGAGTCGTCAGCCCGACGGCCTGCTGCCATCCGCCGGCGGAATAGAACGGCACCAGCTCGGGGGCGCAGGTGAGGAAGCCGAACGGCAGCGCCTGGCTGTTGAGGGCCAGAGCCGCCTCGGCGAGCAACCGGCGGCCGAGTCCCCGACCCTGATAGTCGGGATCGACGCCAACCAGCCCCACATCGCCGACCAACTGTGACCCGCCGGACTCGAGGCGCAGCATCCGCCGCACGAAGCCGATGTGGGCCACCGGACGGTCGCCGTCGTAGCCGATCACGCGGGCCTCCGGGCGGGCTCCCATCCAGCTGCGGGCACCGGTGAACGTGACGTGATCCTGGGGGTAGTAGCGCGAGAACAGCGTCGCCAGGGCGGTGTGGTCGTCGGCCGACAGGTCGGCTTCCCAACGTAGGATCCACTCGATGTCAGCCATCCGCCCAGCCTAATCGGCAGGGTCGGCGCCGGGCCGGGGAGCCGGTCGCGACGAGTGCTTCTGTGGCTTGGCGCATCGTGATTGTGCGTCTCATCGGGGTGCCGGCAACGAAGCGGCCGCGGCGACCATCGCAGCCCTGAGCCATCGAGAGGCGGGGTCCGCGTCGGCACGTTGATGCCATCGTTGTTCGACAGTGGCGATGGGGAGATCGACGGGCACCTGATGTACTCGGATGGGAACACCCCGCTCGTGAAGGTGGGATGCCAGTCGGGACGGTACAAGGCAGAGCACATCGTCTTCCAAAGCCATGAGAGCGCCAACGGCGTACGTCGGAACGACGGCGACGACTCTCCTGGATAACCCGATCCGGTCGAGCGCGTCGTCCAACGGGCCGCGGTCGAGCCCGCGTCGCGATGCCGACACGTGCGGCACCGAGCAAAGGTCGTTCACGGTCAGAGACGGCTTCCTTCCTAGGTCGGATGCGGCTGAGACGACAGCAACGAAGATGTCCGTGAAGAGCACCGAGGTGAGCACATCGGGTGGCGGGGGGTTTCCCACACCGACGTCGAGATCCAGAGTGCCATTGCGGAGAAGGTCGGCTTCTTTGGACTCTTGGGAGACAAAGCGCAGTTGAACGTGCGGCGCTTGAGCGGCGACGAGGCGTGTCAGGCGTGGTGCGAGGACGGGGGAGAGTGCGTCGTTGATGCGTATCGCGAACGTTCGCCGCCATGTCGCAGGGTCCCCGACCGTCTCCAAACGCAAACGATCAGCGTCCTCGAGCAGTGCCTTGACGCGAGCAGCGGCCCGCTGCGCGAAAGGTGTGGGGAGCATCCCGCGACCCGCGCGCACGAGGATCGGGTCGTTCATCGCATGACGGAGGCGACCCAGGGCTCGACTGGTCGCAGGAATGGACAGGTGCAGCCGATCAGCGGCTTTGGAGACGCTACTGCTGTCCAGGAGAGCGTCGAAGACTCGCAAGAGGTTCAGGTCCAACTGTTCGGCTGCCACAGCCGTATTGTGTCAGACGCAACTTTGGTTTGCGAATGTTGCGCTTCCTGATCTGCCCGCGAATGATCAGTATGGATTCAGAGCCGGTTGGCTCGCTCTTCTCAGCCCAGCCAGAAACTGGGCTCTGATCCCTTGGAGGTTTCATGGCCAGGATTGTGCGTCCGCGAGCATACGGCGGTTCCGACGTTCTCACCGTTCAGGAGGTCGATGTCCCCACTCCTGCGGCGGGCGAAGTCGTCATTCGGGTTCGAGCGGCAGGCGTCAACCCGCTCGACTGGAAGCTATACAGCGGCGCCTTCCACGACGTTGACGAGGACGAAAAGAATGCCGCTGGCCTTGCAGAATCGCTCCCCAGTCTGGGGATGGATTGCGCCGGAGTCGTGACCGCCGTGGGCCCGGGCGTCGAGAACGCCGCCATTGGTGATGAAGTGATCGTCTATCCCGTCACGGCCGCCTACGCCGACTACGTCACCGCCGCCGCCTCGGCCCTGATCCCGAAGCCTGATGGGCTGAGCTGGGAACAGGCGGGAGGGCTGATGTTGGCAGGGCTGACGGCCTTGCACTCCATTCACGCCGCCGGAGTCCAGGCCGGCGACACAGTTCTCATCCACGGCGGTGCCGGAGGCGTCGGTCTCATGGCGGTACAGCTCGCCACCAACATCGGCGCGTCCGTTGTCGCGACTGCAGCCGAGCGAAACCATGACCTGCTCCGCGAGCTCGGCGCAACCCCTGTCGTGTACGGCAACGGACTCGCAGACCGTGTTCGTGCTGCCGCGCCCCACGGAGTGACCGCGGCCATCGATGCTGCCGGCTCCGACGAGGCCCTTGATGTGTCGCTCGAACTCGTGGCCGACCCGGCGCGAATCGCCTCGATCACGGGCTCGGACCGCCGTCTTGGCACCGGAATCAAACTGCTCGGTTACGGACCTGGCCAGGACGCCGGAACCGAATACCGGTCTTCCGTCCGATCGCACCTCGCTGAACTCGCCGGTGCCGGTCACGTTCGCGTAACCGTCGCCAAGTCCTTCCCACTGGCTGATGCCGCGCAGGCTCACGAATTCGGGCAATCCGGCCGCGGTACCGGCAAGATCATTCTCCTGCCGTAGTCGAGCGCGCTGGCTGAGACGCTCGAACCCGCGTGCTCAGCCGGCGGCCGCCGCGTGTTCGGCCTGTACCTGGGCCGCCCGCTTGCGCAGCGCGCCGATCACGGTGCGTACGGCCAGCCGTTCCGCGCGGTCGGGCCGCATCAGGGCCACGATCTGACGTTCGGCGTCGAGCCCGCGCAACGGCTTGAGCACCATGCGGCCGGGCTGATTGCCGCCCGAGGTGTAGCGCGGCACGAGGGCGATGCCGAGGCCGGCCATGATGAAAGACTCGATCAGGCGCATATCGGCGAAGCGCTGGGTCACCCGGGCGCGCCCGCCGGTCTGCTGCTCGATGTCGTGCAGGATGCGTTCGAACGGGAACCCGCCCGGCACGCCGATCCAGGTCTCGCCGACCACGTCGCTTGCGCCGAGCGACGCCCGGCCGGCCAGGCGGTGGTCGGCGGGCAGTCCCACATCCAGAGGCTCGGTCATCAACGGCACCGAGGTGAGCCCACGCCCGCCCCAGCCGAGCTGCCCGCGCATGCTGTGCGCGAGCACGATGTCGTAGTCGGAGGTGAGCGCCGGAAAGTCGCTGAGCTCCGGGTCCATGTCGGTGCAGTGCACGGCAAGCCCGTCGATCGCGTCGAGATCCTGCAGTACGCCCGGCAGCAGCATCTGCCCGGCCGTGGGGAAGGTGACTAGGCTGACGTCGCCCGTGGCGCCGTTGCGGAACGTGTCCCAGACCGCCGTTGCACGCTCGAGCGCGACAGCGATATCCGTGGCGCTCGCGGCCAGCGCACGACCGGCATCCGTGAGCACCAGGCCGCGCCCGTTGCGCTCGGTGAGCGGCAAACCGGCCTCCCGTTCGAGCACTTTGAGCTGCTGCGACACCGCTGACGGCGTGCGGTGGGTGGCCCGTGCCACGGCCGTCACACTGCCGCGCTCGGCCAGTTCGCGGAGCAGTTCCAGACGTTGCACATCCATGTAGCTACCCTACATAGTCAGTACAGAACTGTGTGATTGTGCTGAAAGGTTGTTGGTGGTCTTATAAAGGTGTCGGTTACCGGGCACACGCCCGCACTAACGCGGCCATCCACTTCCTTCGAAAGGCACGACCGTGTTCGTTTTCATGATCCTCATCTCCCTTGTGGCCGCTGGCTCCATCGTCGGCACCGTTGTCGCCGTCAACAAGGATGGCTACGGCCGCGTGCCGGAGAAGAAGCTCGTTCGCAGCTTCTAAACAGTGCGGTCCCGGTGCGCCTGCAACGTGCGCGGGACTCACGGCGGGTGTTGGCCTAAAGTAGCTCTGTGATGGATACCCGCAAGCAACTCATCGACTACATCTCGGCCGACGCCGTCTTCCACGGTGATTTCACCCTCACCAGCGGCAAGAAGGCCACGTACTACGTGGACCTCCGCAAGGTCAGCCTGGATCACCGGGTTGCCCCCCTGATCGGCCAGGTCATGCTCGACCTCATCCAGGACATCCCCGATGTCGTCGCCGTCGGCGGGATGACCATGGGCGCAGACCCCGTCGCCACCGCGATCCTGCACCAGGGCGCCGCTCGCGGCCTTGCCTACGACGCCTTCGTCGTTCGCAAGGAGCCCAAGGACCACGGCCGCGGTCGTCAGGTCGAGGGCCCCGATCTCGCCGGCAAACGCGTCATCGTCCTCGAGGACACCTCGACGACGGGTGGCTCGCCGCTGGCGGCCATCGAGGCTCTGCTCAAGGTGGGTGCCATCATCGCCGGCGTCGCCGTGGTCGTGGACCGCAGCACCGGCGCCCGCGAAATCATCGAAGCGGCCGGCTACCCGTACTACGCGGCCATCGGACTCGAGGACCTGGGACTGAGCTGATGCCAGACCAGCAGGGCGGACACGACGAGAACGACCTCGGCATCGACTGGCTCGAGGCGCAGTTGAGCGCCGATGACGGCACCGACGATTCCGAGGCGGGCTCCGAGGCGTCCGACAGCGAGACCGGTGGCGCGGCCGATGATGACAAAGGCGACTCACGCGCCGAGCGCACTGCTGAACGCCCTGGCCCGGATGCCCGGCCCGATTCCGCTCCGACAGTCGCCCTGCCGATTCCGCCCGCTGAGCCCTCTGGTGCTGTCTCCGCGCCTGCTGTCGACGAATACGTGACCCGCGCCGAGCGCGCTGCGGCCGAGCGTGCAGCCGCCGATCGAGCGGCTGCTGACCGCGCCGCTGCCGACAAGTCTGCGGCTGACCGCGCCGCCGCCGAGAAAGCAGCTGCTGACCGCGCTGTGGCTGACCGAGCTGCTGCCGAGAAAGCAGCTGCTGACCGCGCGGCGGCCGACCGAGTCGCTCTAGAGAGTGCTGCCGCCGCCGAACGAGCGTCCGCCGAAAAGGCTGCTGCTGACCGCGCCGCCGCAACACCGGTCGAAGCTCCGCCCGCCGATGAGTCCGCAACCGGAACCTCCTCGGCCGCCGAGGCCGAGCCGGCTCCCGGTGGCTTCCGCTGGGGCCTCACACCCAAGATCGAGCCCGACCCGACAGTTCCCCCGTCGAGGCGTCCCACCCCGCCCGCCGACGCTGCTGCTACCGCTGCCGCTGTCGCTCCTGCTGCACCGCCCGCCGCACCGACCCCGGTCGCCGCGCCCGTTCCTGCCGCGTCCGTGATTCCCCCCATCGTGCCTGCGGCCCCTGTGATTCCTGTGGCCGCCGCTCCGCGGGCTGCCCCGCCGGCACCGACTGCCGATGCACCGGCCGCGACTCCGGCAGTTCCTGAGGCCGCACCCGCTGCGCCGCCGCTCGGCGTCACCCCAGCGCGTCCTGTGCCCGCGGTCCCCGCGGCCACGGCTGTGCCCGAACCCACGGAGCCGCTCACCAAAGCTCCAGCCGAACCGCGCCGCGCTGCCGATGTCGAACCGGCACCGTGGTGGACGACGCCCGCCCAGTCCCGCCTCGTCCCTACCGACGAGGAGCAGGAGGCGCGTCGCCGTCGCACACCGCCGAGCCCCCTCGATACCGGAGTGCAACCGCCCTTCGGAGCACCCGCCGCGGCGGCTCTGGCGCCCTCGCACCGCGCGGCCCCAGGTGCCACAACGCCGCCGTCGACGAGGCGTTCTCCGGTACCCGCGGCCCTCCCCGAGTCGGTTCTCGCTGCCGCCGCACCGCCCGTGACGGCCGCTGCTGCGGTAGCTGCTCCGCACGACGACGACGACGACGACCGCCCCGCCCGCCGGGCCGGCGCCGGTGGACCGCCCAGGCGTCCCTCCGCCCGCACCCTCTACTGGGCCGGTGGCGCCGTTCTCGCCGTGCTCGTGATCGTCGGGCTCTTCTTCCTGGGCCAGGCCCTCGGCGGCACGCCCGTGGCCGCTCCGACCGCCTCGGCACCGGCATCCGCGAGTGCCACCCCCACACCGACTCCCACCCCGACGCCTGAGCCCACCGCGCCGCAGCCGGCCGGTGTGCATGCCTGGGACACCATGTTCGGCTCCGAGTGTCTCGAGCCGTACACCTCACCGTGGGACGAAGAGTTCACGGTGGTGGACTGCGCTACCCCGCACACCGCCCAGCTCGTCTACCGAGGCACCCTCGAGGGCGAGACCGGCTCCGCGTTCCCCGGCGAAGAGGCGTTTGCGCAGCAGATCAATGTGCTCTGCTCGGCCCCAGGCACCATCGACTTGGCCGCGGCCGGAGCATACTCCGACGTGCAGCTGCAGGGCAGCTACCCGGTGACCGCCGAACAGTGGGATGCCGGTGACCGGTACTTCTACTGCTTCGCCAGCCGCTCCTCCGGAGAGCCGCTCACCACGAGCCTCGCCCCGGTGGCCTGACACCGCCGCGCATCGCGGCCGTACAAGAAACTCAAGCCGGGCCCGCTGGCCCGGCTTGAGTCGTATCGACGCGGCGAAGGTCAGATCGCGTCGGACTCCACAGGCTCCGCGGAGAGCAGCTGGTGCACGCCGTCGAGGATCTCGTCGGGGCGGAACGGGTAGCGGGCGATCTCGGCGGTGTCGCTGATGCCGGTGAGCACGAGCACGGTGTGCAGCCCGGCCTCGATCCCGGCCACGATGTCGGTGTCCATCCGGTCTCCGATCATGCCGGTGTTCTCCGAGTGTGCGCCGATGCGGTTCATCGCGGAACGGAACATCATCGGATTGGGCTTGCCAACCACGTAGGGCTCCATGCCCGTGGCCTTCGTGATGAGCGCGGCGATGGCGCCCGTGGCCGGCATCGGTCCCTCGGCACTGGGGCCTGTCGCATCCGGGTTGGTGACAATGAAGCGGGCGCCCTTGAGCAGCAGACGGATGGCCTTGGTGATGGCTTCGAACGAGTAGTTGCGGGTCTCGCCCACCACCACGTAGTCCGGGTTGGTCTCGGTCATGATGAAGCCGGCCTCGTGCAGCGCGGTGGTGAGCCCGACCTCACCGATCACGAAGGCGGTGCCGCCGGGGCTCTGCTGCTTGAGGAAGTCGGCCGTGGCCAGCGCCGAGGTCCAGATGCGCTCCTCGGGAACATTGAGGCCGGAGGAGCGCAGCCGCGCCGACAGGTCACGCGGGGTGAAGATGGAGTTGTTGGTGAGTACCAGGAACGGAGTGCCTGCATCGGTCCACTGCTGTAGCAGTTCGGCCGCACCGGGCAGGGCCTGGTTCTCGTGCACCAGGACTCCGTCCATGTCGGTGAGCCAGCATTCGATCTCGTCACGCGTTCTCATGGCGGGCTCCTTCGTGTGGGGGCGGTGCGGTCGGCGGTCTCTGTGACGCCGCCCTCTCAGACTATCGGGCGAGGTCCGCCGGGCGTTCGGCTGGGTGCTCTCAGCACGGACGCCCAGCCCGCGCTCAGCTGGTGAGCCAGATGGCCACGGCCGCGTCGGGTGCGAGCGGATGCAGCCCGCCGGCAGGCAGCCGCACGGTGGCCGCATCGACGACGTCGAGCCGGCTGCCCGGCACAATGCCGGCATCCGCCAAGGCGCGCAGGATGGCCGGATCGCGGTCGCTGACCCGCAGCACGGTTCCGGAATGGCCGGGTACGGCATCGGCGAGCACCACCGCGGGCACCGGTGCCGTCGAACCGTCCGCGGCGGGGATGAGATCCCCGTGGGGGTCGGCCGTGGGATGACCCAGGTGCGTGTCGATGGCTTCGAGGAGACGGTCGGAGATGGCGTGCTCGAGCACCTCGGCCTCGTCGTGCACCTCGTCCCAGGTATAACCGAGCTCCCGCACCAGCCAGGTCTCGATCAGGCGGTGCCGGCGCACCACAGCGGTCGCCTGCAACCGGCCGGCCGGGGTGAGCGTGAGTGGCCCGTAGGGCACATGGGAGATCAGGCCATCTGCGGCCAGCTTCTTCACCATCTCGGTCACCGATGACGGCGCGATGCCCAGCCGGGTGGCCAGGGCCTTGGGCGTGATCGGCTCCGCCTGCCACTCGGTGTGGGCGTAGATGGTCTTGAGGTAGTCCTCGGCGGCTGCAGTGGGGGCTTTCATGGCGTCTTCAGGGTATCGGCCCTGGCTTATCCGGCGCTGAAGACCAGCACCAGGAGCACGGCGTTGAGTGCCACCAGCAGCACGGCCGCCACGGCCCCCGCGGCCGTGGTGAACCAGCGGTTGGTGAAGTCGCCGAGCAGGCCCCGCTGCGCGGTGAGCCAGACCAGCGGGATCAGGGCGAACGGGATGCCGAACGACAGCACCACCTGGCTGAGCACAAGCGCCTGGGTGGGGTCGAAGCCCACGCCCAGGATCAACAGGGCCGGGATGAGGGTGACCACGCGGCGCAGCAGCAGCGGCACCCGCACCTTGAGCAGGCCGTGCATGATCTCGGCGCCGGCGTACGCTCCAACCGAGGTGGAGGCCAGCCCAGAGGCCAGCAGGCCCACGGCGAACACCGTTGCGACGACCGGGCCCAGACCGCTCTGCAGGGCGAGGTAGGCGCCCTCGAGGGAGTCGGTGCCCGGCACGCCCTGCAGGGCCGAGGCCGCCAGCAGCAGGATGGCGAGGTTCACGGTGCCGGCGATGAGCATCGCGATCGACACATCCCACTTGGTCGCCCAGAGTAGTCGCCGGGTCGCCGCCGGCCCCTCCTGCATCGGGAACCTGTCCCGGGTGAGCGCCGAATGTGCGTAGATCGCATGCGGCATGATCGTGGCGCCCAGGATCGACGCCGCGAGCAGCACCGAGTCGGTGCCCTCGAAGCGCGGCACGAGCCCGGCGACGACACCGCCGGCATCCGGCGGTGAGAAGAAGACGCCGGCGGTGAACCCCACCGTGATGATCAGCAGCAGCGCCACGATCACCCGTTCGAAGACGCGCGGGCCCCGCCGGGTCTGCACGGTCAGCACGATCATCGAGATCACGCCGGTGATCACACCGCCGGTCAGCAGCGGTAGCCCGAAGAGCAGGTTCAGTGCCACGGCCCCGCCGATGATCTCGGCCAGGTCGGTGGCCATGGCCACGAGCTCGGCCTGCACCCAGTACAGCCGCCGGGTCGCGGGCCGGCGCAGCCGCACACCGAGCACCTCCGGCAGGCTCGTTCCGGTGACGATGCCGAGCTTGGCGGAGAGGTACTGAATCAGCCAGGCCATCAGGTTTCCGGCCACGACCACCCACACGAGCAGGTAGCCGTAGCGGGCGCCGGCGGTCATATTGCTGGCCACATTGCCCGGGTCGAGGTAGGCGACCCCCGCGACCAGGGCGGGGCCGAGCAGCCAGAGCAGGCGGGTCGATCCGACGCCGCGCACGGCGGGCGGCGAGGCCGGGGCTTCGATGGCGGAAGCGGACCTGTCGGTTTGAGGCATGCCTAAACCCTACGTCTTTTTTAGGCTCGCCGAAAGATCAGGTGCCATGGTGTCGGTATCGCGGCGGGCGATGACCATGATCCCCGCGGCGGAACCGGCGAAGAGGGCGGCCAGCAGGGCCCAGCCCACCGGCCCGTGGGTGAGCACGGTGGCGGTGATCACGAGGGGTGCCACCATGGCGCCGAGGGAGAATCCCATCGAGAAGACGCCCTGGTAGGCGCCGGCCCGATCGGGTTCGGCCAGCTCGAAGCTCAGACCCCAGGTGCCGGCCGACGAGAGCACCTCTGCGAAGGTGTGCAGCAGCATCGCCACGACGAGCAGCGCGACGGCGGCCACGACCGGCACCGCACCGGACCCCGCGTAGGCCAGGCAGGCGACCAGCATCAGCAGCCCGGCCAGGCCCACCGCGTTCCCAGCGCGTCGCACGTCGTGGGTGCCCCGCGACAGCGGAATCTGGAAGGCGATCACGAGCGTGGTGTTCACGATCAGCAGCACCGAGACCATGACCGTGGGCGCCTCGGTGAAATTCACCACCCAGAGCGGCAACCCGATCTCGGCCAGCCCGAACTGGATACCGAAGAGTCCGGACAGGGCGGTCAGGGCCAGGTAGCGGGGGTTGCGGAATGGCGGGCGGCCGCCGGGCGCCGGAGAAGGGCCGGTCCGGGTGGTCGCCCGAGCCGGCGCGTTGACCCGTCTGGGCAGCCGCCACACCACCAGGGTGCTGGCGAGCGTGGCCGTGCCGGCGAGCACGATCGCCAGCCGGAACGCGTCCCCGGTGCCGATCAGCAGCGGCACGCTCGCGAGGGCCGAGCCCAGGGCGATGCCGACGTTGGTGATAGTGCGGAGGATCGCACGGGCATCCACCCGGGCGCCTCCCGTGAAGGCGCGGGCGATGATCGCAGCACGGGTGCTGTTGGCGGCCCGGTCTGCCCCGGTCACGATGCAGGCGATCAGCAGCACCAGGCCGAAGCTGGTGGCCTGCGCGTAGGCGATCAGGGCCACACCCTCCAGCACCACGATGGCGAACAGCAACCGCCGGGAGCTGATGCGGTCGGCCAGCTGACCGCCGAGCAGGCCAGTGAGCACGCCGACCGCGCTCGCCACCGTGAGCACGATCGCCACTTCGGCCGTGGACAACCCCACGATCAGGGTGAAGTACAGCACCGTCAGGGTGAAGAACACGCCGCGTCCCAACGTGCTCACGAGAGCGTACGCCGACAGGATGCGCAGCACCGGGTCCGTGAACGGCCCGGCCAGGCGCATCCGCCAGGAGCCGCGCTGCGGGTTTGACGGCGCGGCGTCCTCCGCCGGCAACGCGGGAATGAGGCCGGTGGACGGGGAAGGCGTGAGAGGCATTCGTCAGTTATGCCAGCGCACCGAAGGTTGCCGAACTTATGTAGCGTTGGGCTTCATGTTGCGATACGAGTTGAGCGAGGCCGATGTCGGCGACATCAAGTTCGGGGTGTCCCCGCTCTGCGAGATGGGCCTGTCGCTGCGGGCGCTCACAGAACCCGGCCGGTATCCGCTGCAGTCGGCCTGGCTGGCCCGCACGGCGTCGGCCAGGGCAGGAGCCGACACCGCCGTGCTGCTCGCCCTCATCGACGAGAGGCTCTGGACCCCCGACTTCCTCAACCCGCGCCCGAGTTCACCGCTCACCCGGCTGCCCGACGAGCTGGCCGATCTCGGCCGCCGCGATCCACGGGTGGTGCTCGGCCAGCTGGAGAACCTGCACGGACGCGTGCCCCAGCAGTTCAGGGGCGACCCCGCTGCGGCGCTGCGGTTGATCGTGACGGCGCTGGCGGACTACTGGGAGCGCGCGTTCGCACCGCACTGGCCGCGGATGCGCAGCATCCTGCAGGCCGACATCGTGCACCGCGGCCGCCGAGTGGCGCAAAGCGGCCTCGCCGTGATGCTCAATGAGCTCGCACCGGAGATGAGCTTCGCCGACAACGTCGTCTCGGTGAAGAACCGCGAGGTCAACACCCGGGTCGTCGCCGCTGCGGGGCGAGGGCTCACGCTCGTGCCCACAATGTTCGCCAACCGTGCGTCGGTACCGTCGGAACTCGACGAGCCGCCGCTGATCCTGTATTCCGCACGCGGTCAGGGCGTGATGTGGCAGACGGAGAATCCCGTCACCGTGGCCGCGGTCGCAGCGCTCCTCGGCCGAACCCGCACGGCCCTGCTCCTGGCACTGGCCGAGCCGGCGTCATCCACCGAACTCGGCCTGCGGTTCGGGGTGACGGCATCCGCCGTCAACCAACACCTGCGCGCGTTGCGCGACGGGGGACTGGTCACGTCCACCCGCTATGGCCACAGCATGCTGTATTTCCGCAGCGAGTTGGGTGCGGCGCTGATCGATCACCACTGATGGTGGTGCCGGCCGGCGCCAGGTGTCAGGGGTCGATGACCAGCAACAGGCCACCCGGGCTGTTCGCCTGGGCGTACATGTCGTTGATCCGGTCCCGGTCCAGCGCGGCGCTGAGCGCCCGCCGGTAGTGGAACTGCAGGGGAATGTGCGGCGTGAGCCAGATCGTGGAGCGGTACTCGCCGGTGTTGGCCGGGCGGGTCCAGGTGAAATAGAACGACTGCTGGAGGCGGAACTTGGCGCCGATGACGGCTTGCAGATGGCCGAGCTCCTCATCGTCCAGCAGGATGTTGAGCGTCGAGTTGTAGACGAACCGGCCCATCGATCAGCCTTTCGCCCGCGACCGAGTTGCCGATGTGCTCGGGCGTGAGATCGGTTCCTGGTTCATCGCGACGCCCCCCGGGTCGTGTGTTTCCTACACCTCGACAGTGTCGCCCGAACCCGGAACGTGCCCGAGTCCGTGCGCGTACATCGGTGTGCATCGATTTCTCAATGTAGTGAGCGGATCCACCATCGGTCAGTCCCCCGTCCGGGGCTGGTCCCGCGTTCGGGGGGCTTATCGGCCTCGTCCGCGGTCCCTAAGCTGGCGAGGCATCACACGAAGATCTGTCCTCGTCATTCCCATCGTGAGCGCTTGGTGCCGCGAGCGTGATGGGTGACATCACCGGCAAGGTCAACGGCATGGGATTCGAGGCCAGGAATGGGCGACACCGAACACGATCAGGCGCGGCCGGTGCTTCGGGGCTGGTCGTTGTGGCAGTGGGGCAGATTTACCCTCTGGACCGCATTCGCGATCGTGCCGTTGTCGTTTCTGCTGGGCGGGACCATCATCGCTACCGAGTCTTGGGTGTCCAATCCGGTGGTTTCGAGTCTTCTCATCGTCCTAGGGGTAGCTTTCCTCGCAGGAATCGTCGGCAACATCATGGTTCGAGTGGTCCGGGACAAGGAGTTCGCTGCGGGCTACACGACCAGCCGAGGCGGATTCCTGCAGTACGACCAGGTGGACGAATCCACCGGCCTGGTGGTGCGGGAGGCAGGGGAGCCGGCGCTGACGCGCGCGGAATACCGAGCGAAGATCGCCGCGTTCCACGCGGCACAAACGGAACGGAAATAACACGAAAATGACCCCGCCCGCCTGGAGGTGGAGCTTCCTGCTCACCCGAATCCTGTTCGCATTGCTCGTGGTTTCGGTTCCGCTGTCTCGCATCTTGCGATCCCTGTCGGACGACACCGACCGAGCGTTTTCGAGCGCGCTCGCGGGGATCACCGCTGTCGCCGTTGTCGGCATCGTCACGGTGGGTTTGTCGATGCGGGTGCAAGCAAACGCGACCGTTCGCAAGCTGCGGGACACGTTGGCCGTTCAGCACCCGGGCGGGGCTTTTCTGGTGCTCAAGACGAGCCGGATGCAGTCAGACCTGAAGTCGTTGAAACCCGACCTGTACGAGACCGGGTGGAACCGGTGGTCGACCGCGCTGGTGGTCACGGTGGACGACGAGTCCTTCACCATCTGGGATCGCGACGGACAGCGGGCCGCCGAAGTGATGAGCATTCCGTGGAGTTCGGTCATGACGGCCACGATCAACCGCGCCGGGGTTGGCGCCCAGTGGATGGATGCGGTCGTCACCCGAGTGCACTCCGGGCCGATCAAGATCGACCTGGTGTTTCCGCCCGGGGCTGTGCGCCGCGGACTTCTGTGGCCGGCGGAGCCTGCCGAGGCCGCCGCGATGTCGGCGTTGTTCGCTGCCCGCATTCAGGTCAGCCACGATCAGGCAGAGCCGCTCGAGAAGGCGGAATAGCCCTATCGAGGTGTCGGGCGTGTGTTCAAAGCACGCCTGTGAATTCACCCGAGCAATCCGGGTGCAACGGCGGATCGGTTCGGAACGGATGATTTCCCTCCTCCTTCGGGAGGAACTAGCGCCGATCGGCTGATCCGGGGTGTGGTGGCGGCTCTAACGTGAGGGCATGACGAAAATGACGAGGGTGCTGCGGGCCGCTAGCAAACCCGCTGTCGGGGCAGGATTCGTGCTGTTCTGGGTGATGGCCGAGGTGGGGCGATTCGATCCGGATGCCGTCCCGGTGGCGGTGTTGCCGTTTCTGCTGATTGGCATCGCCATCGCCGTGGCACGTGTCGCCCCGGGGGTGGCTCTCGGTATCGGTGGGGCGCTTCTGCTGGCCCAACTCATCGTCCCGGCGCTCAGATTCGACCAGTCGGCGTTTCCGGCCTACCTCGGCCTGGCGGTCGTCGCGGTGGTGGTCGGTGCCGGCCAGGGTGGCCGGTTGCGAACCGCCAGCCTTCCGCTTCTCATCCTGTATGGCATCGTGGCCGGCCTGTTCTACACGGTTCCGGCGCTCTCGCCGGCGGGCGACGCCAGTGTCGTCACCGGCTGGGGACCGGCCAATCCGAACCTCGGTGGCAACATCGCCGGCTGGTGTGCCGGATTCGCGGTGGTCGCGGCGGCGGGGTGGTTCATCGGCTTCGGCATCCGCGCCCGCGACGAACGTAACCGCAGCGAGGCGCAGCGTCTGGCGGTGGAGGCCGACCTCGCCGGCGCGGAGACCGAACTCAGACTCGCCAGCGAGCGGGACCGGATCGCCCAGGACGTGCACGACATCATGGCGCACTCGCTCTCGGTCATCGTGGCCCAGGCGGACGGTGCTCGGTACCTGGGTGATCGCCGACCGGGCAGCACGAACGACTCCCTTGCCGCGATCGCGGAGTCCGCCCGAGAGTCGCTGGTCGAGGTGCGGATGCTCATCGAATCGCTCGACCCTGCCTCTGACGGGCACTCGCACCCCACGCTGGGCGACCTCGACGCCCTCCTGGCGCGGATGCGGTCCGCCGGGCTGCTCGTCGGCCACGCGGTGTTCGGGGAGCCGGGTACGCTGACCGCCGGGCAGCAGTTGGCGGTCTACCGCATCGTTCAGGAGGGCCTGACGAATGCGCTCAAGCACGGTGGGGCATCCGCTGACGCCCAGGTGATGTTCGACTGGCGGGGGCCCGGCCTGTCGCTGACCATTTCGTCCCGCGGCGCGGGCGGCCTCCCGGCAGAGCCGTCCTCGGGGCGAGGCCTGCGTGGAATGCACGAACGCGCGCGCTTGGCTGGAGGCTGGCTGGCGGCGGGACCCGACGACGATGAGCCCCATCGATTCGTCGTGACCGGGTTCGTGCCTCGCGCCGATGTGGTTATGGGTAGCCTGGTGCCGTTTGGCGGGGCCGCCTCATGATCCGCATCGCGATCGCGGACGACCAGGTGCTGTTTTGCTCCGGGATCCAGATGCTGATCGAATCCCAAGATGACTTGGAGTTCGTCGGCTCTGCCTACGACGGTGAGGCGATCCGTGAACTCGCAGCTACCGAGCATCCCGATGTGATCCTGATGGATATCAGGATGCCCAAGGCGGACGGCATCACGGCGACCGCGCAGATCCTCCGGGACAGCGGCCCCGCCGCGCCACGCGTCATCGTGCTCACGACCCACCAGCGCGACACCGCGGTGCTGCAGGCCATTGCCGCCGGCGCCAGCGGCTTTCTGATGAAGGACTCCACGCCTGAATTCCTCCTCGCCTCGATCCGCACGGTGTATGACGGGAAGTCGGTGATCTCGCCGCACGGCTCGCTGGCCCTCCTCCACGATCTGTCGCCGCGGCGGCAAGGCCCGGCCAACGAGGCCGTGATCGCGGGGCTCACCGTGCGGCAGAAGGAAGTCTTCCACCTGGCAGCGCGGGGGCTGAGCAACGCGGAGATCGCGGCATCCGCCTTCATCAGCGAGACCACCGTGAAGAGCCACGTCTCGAGCGTGCTGGCCAAGCTGGGCCTGGCGTCCCGCCTTCAACTCGTCGCCCTGGCCTACGAGAACCGCCTCGTCGTATAGCGGCTGTGCGGCACCGGCCACCCATACCCGTGTCACTATCTTGTTAAACAAGGTAGTGTGACGGGCGTGAGCACAGACGTCTGGACACAACTCCGCAAGGGGGTCGTGGAATTCTGCGTGCTCGGGCTGCTCGCGGAGCGGCCCAGGTACGGCTGGGAGCTCGCCGACACGCTCATCACGAACAATCTCATCGCCAGTATCGGAACGCTCTATCCGATGCTCACCCGCCTGCGCTCCCAAGGCCTTGTCAGCACCTACGACGAGGTCTCAGGCGCGGGGCCGGTGCGCAAGTACTACGAGCTGACCCCGGCGGGAATTGCTCAGCTGGCCAGCTTTCGGGCCCACTGGGGGCCTTTTTCCAGCACCGTGTACAGGATCGTCGGAGGGGACGAACACCATGACTGAATCGACACTTGCCGACGTGGCAGGCCGCTATCTCGCCGCGCTGGACCAGGCGCTGGCCGGGGTGCCCGGCGAGGTTCGCACCGGCATCCTGACGGGCGTCCGGGAGGAACTTGAGGGCTTGAGCGCCGCGGACGCCGCGGTGCGGATCCGCGAGCTGGGCGACCCCGAGTTCATCGCCGCCGACGCCCGCAGCGACACTCCGCAGCCGATATCCGCCGCGCCCACGCCCGCGCGGGAGGCCCGGTGGTACCCGGTTGTCGCTGCCCTGTTGGTGATGGTGGGCGGAATCGTCCTGCCGGTGCTGGGCACCGTGGCCGGTCTCGTGATGGTGTGGTTCTCCACGGCCTGGACCCGCACGGAGAAATGGGTCGCCACGCTCATCCCCGTGGCCGTCGTCGTGCTCCTGGGCGCGACGGGCGTGGTCGTCGCTGTCGCATCCACCGGCCAGGCGGGCCCAGCGGGAGACGGCCCCTCGCCGCTGATCCCCGGCCCCGTCGACGTCGTCACGCTCGGCATCGTCCTACTGGTCGTGGTGCAGGTCGGCGTCGGCATCTGGCTGCTGGTACGGGCCGCGAAGCGGGGCTGAGCCCACCAGATCCGGCCGAGCTGATTCCCGGGCGCTACTCGCGCACGTCCTCCGGAATTTCCACGGGCGGCACGACGGCCTTGCCCCGGGTGCGCAGGTTCTCCCGGCCGGCCTTGTAGAGCTCGGTGAGTATGGGGATGCCCGAGAGCAGCACGATGCCGATGATGAAGTACTCGGAGTAGCGGGCCACGAAGTCGATCTGGCCGAGCAGGAAGCCCACCATGGTGAGTCCGACGCCCCAGGCGAAGGCGCCGATCAGGTTGAAGGTGACGAACGTGCGATAGCTCATCTTGCCGACGCCGGCCGCGAGTGGCACAAACGCCCGGAAGACGGGCAGGAACCGGGCGATGATCACGGCCTTGCCGCCGTGCTTGGCGAAGAACGCGTTGGTGCGCTCCACGTTCTTCGGGTTGAAGAACCGGTTCTGCTCACGGGCGAACACCGCTGGCCCGGCTTTGCGGCCGATGCCGTACGCGAGCTGATCGCCCGCAAAGGCCGCGACGAAGATGATCGCGCAGGTCACGAAGATCGGGAACGGAATGTCCCCGGTGGCGGTGAGCAGCCCCACGGTGAAGAGCAGCGAGTCGCCCGGAAGGAACGACAACACGATGAACCCGGTCTCCACGAAGACCACGGCGGCCACGCCGAGCAGCACGAAGGAGCCGAACCAGCCGATCAGCCACTCGGAGTCAAGGAAATCAATCCCGAAGAGTGTGGGTTGCATTCAAATACCTTCCGGTCGGGGTCATGAGTACGGTCTCGATCGGATGGTGCCGGCTTGCGGCGCGAACTCGCACCTGTCGGGCCGGCAATGAGCACCCTGCGCACAAGGCTAGCGAACCCGAAATGGGCGGAAGCTGAGTATGCGCCGCCAGTCGCGGTCGACAGCCCCGCGTTGGCGGCCGCCCAGCCGGGATACGGTGGTCGAGTGCCAGAACCGTTGAACCCCACGCCAGAGCTGTCCACCTACGGGGTCGGCCCGTGGATCGGCGACTGGCCGGACGAGCCGTACTACGATCCCGAACTGCTTGAGCGGGGCGATACCCGCAACGTGATCGACCGCTACCGCTACTGGAAAATGGCGGCGATCGTCGCCGACCTCGACGAGAAGCGCAACCCGTTCCACGTGGCCATCGAGAACTGGCAGCACGACATGAACATCGGCTCCATCGTGCGCAGCGCGAACGCGTTCGGTGCCGACACCGTGCACATCGTGGGGCGTAAGCGCTGGAACAAGCGCGGCGCGATGGTGACCGACCGCTACCAGCACGTGATGCACCATCCGGATGTGGCGGCGTTCGTCGAATGGGCGCACTCCGAATCCCTGCCCATCATCGCCATCGACAACCTGCCCGGCAGCGTGATCATGGAGACCTATCGCTTCCCCGAGCGGTGTGTGATGCTCTTCGGACAGGAGGGCCCCGGCCTCTCACCGGAGGCCGTCGCCGCCGGCGACGCCATGGTGGAGATCAGCCAGTTCGGCTCGACTCGCTCCATCAACGCCTCCGCGGCAGCGGCTGTGACCATGCACTCCTGGATTCTCCAGCACAGATTCTGACCATCCGCACCCCGCCGGGTCTAGCGTGGGGTCATGACTGTGATCACCGACGATCTCCCTGCCAGGCTCCTGCACGAAGCCCACGACGGATGGCGCGCCATCCTCGCGGGTAAGGGCGGCGACTACTACCAACGCACCATGACCGGTGACGCCCTGCTCATCCTCCCGGGCCAGGTGGTGGACCGGGACCACGTGCGCGCCGCCCTGGCCGCCGCCGGCCCGCTGGACCGCTACGAATTGCACGATCCGGCCGTGATTCGGGTCGGTGAGCACGCCGGCGTGCTGGTCTACCGGTCGCTCGCTTGGCGGGGCGACGTGGTCACCGAGCTGCAGACGTCCACGACCTATCTCTTCGACGAGAACAACGGCGGCTGGTCCATCGCGGCCCATCAGGAGTCGCCCGTCTAAACGCAAAGACTTGCACTTCGTCACGCAAAGTGCAAAGCTGCACTCTATGTCTGAGAGTGCAACGCCAACGCGCGTCGAGAAACGGATGCGCCAAACGGCCGCCGGCCTCACCTCTGTGTCTCGTCGCCTCACGGCGGAGCGCGGCCTGGCGGGCTTCACCATCGAGGAGGCCTGCGACTCCGTCGGGGTATCGCGCCGTACCTTCTTCAACTACTTCGCCAGCAAGGAAGACGCCGTCATCGGAGCCAACCCCGACGACGAGTACCGCAGCTTCGCCGAGCGGTTCCTGGCCCGCGGCGCCGGTACCTGGCCCCAGGTGCTCAACGACCTCATCGACCTCGCCGTCGAGCACATCGAATCCAACGCCATGGATCCGCGGGAACACGCCGACCTCATGGCGGCCCTGGAGCGCGAGCCGCGGCTGTTGGCCCGCTTCATCGGCATGACGCGGGACCGCGACCGCCAGATGCGCGGGCTCATCGCCGAACGGCAGGGCGTCGACGCCGACGATCCGCGTGCCGTCGCGATCGTGAGCATCCTGGCCACCCTCATGAAGGCCTCCGCGGAGACCCTGGTCGACCCGGCCAACGACACCGACTTCGCCACCATTCTCACCACCTCGCTCGATGCCATGCGCCTCGTCCTGGCCGTGCCCACCCACCTCTGAAAGGCAACATTTCGTGACCATCACTTCCGAGGCGCCGCTGCTCCTCACCAAGCGGCGAATCTGGATCATCTTCGGCGCCCTGATCGCCGGCATGCTCCTGTCGAGCCTCGACCAGACCATCGTCTCCACCGCGATGCCCACCATCGTCGGCCAGCTCGGCGGCGTGGAGCACCAGGTCTGGCTGACCACGGCCTACCTGCTCGCGACCACCATCGTGATGCCGGTCTACGGCAAGTTCGGTGACGTGCTCGGCCGTCGCAACCTATTCCTTATCGCGATCGCGCTGTTCACCCTCGCCTCGGTGGGCTGTGCCTTCGCGGGTGACTTCACCCAGCTGGTGGCCTGGCGCGCCGTGCAGGGCCTCGGTGGCGGTGGCCTGATGATCCTCTCCCAGGCGATCATCGCCGACATCGTGCCGGCCTCGGAGCGCGGCAAGTACCTCGGCCCGCTGGGCGCGGTGTTCGGACTCTCCGCCGTCGGCGGACCCCTGCTCGGTGGCTTCTTCGTCGACCACCTCACCTGGCAGTGGGCGTTCTACATCAACATCCCCGTGGGCATCATCGCTTTCGCGATCGCCTGGTTCACCCTGCGGCTGCCGAGCAAGAAGGCCACCCAGCCCATCGACATCCTCGGTGTGGTCTTCCTCTCCGCCTTCACGACCTGCCTGATCTTCTTCACCGACTTCGGCGGCGACTCCGCCCACGGCTGGGACGCCATCGAGACCTGGCTGTTCGGTGCCGGTCTCGTCGTGGCCGCGCTCCTCTTCGTGCTCGTCGAGGCCCGCGCCAAGGACCCGATCATCCCGCTGTCGCTGTTCCGCAACCCCACCTTCATCAATGCCACCGCGATCGGCCTCACCCTGGGGCTGGGTATGTTCTCGGCCATCGGCTTCGTCCCCACCTTCCTGCAGATGTCCTCGGGCACGTCCGCCGCGGCATCCGGTCTGCTCATGCTGCCGATGATGGTGGGCCTGATCGGCACGTCGATCATCTCGGGCATCGCCATCACCAAGACCGGCAAGTACAAGATGTTCCCGATCCTCGGCACCATCCTCACGGCGCTGGCCATGGTCGCCATGACCACCCTGGCCGCGGAGACGCCGATCTGGCTGATCTGCGTCTACCTGTTCGTGTTCGGCGCCGGCCTCGGCCTGATCATGCAGGTTGTCGTGCTGGTCTCGCAGAACTCGGTCGCGCCGTCCATGATCGGCACCGCGACGAGCACGAACAACTACTTCCGCGAGGTCGGGGCGGCGCTCGGTGTGGCCGTGTTCGGCACCATTTTCACCACCCGCCTCACCGCCAACCTCACCGAGGTCTTCGCCGGCGCCGGCGCGAACGCGACGGATGCAGCCAGCGCCACCGCCAGCATCGACCCGCAGACGCTCAACGCCCTGCCCGACGCCGTGCGTGACGGTGTTGTGGCAGCGTACGCGGATGCACTCGCTCCGGTGTTCTGGTACCTGCTGCCGTTCATCGGCATCGCGTTCATCCTGGCGCTCGTGCTCAAGCAGATCCCGCTCTCCGACGTGGCCGGCATGGTCGCCCGGGGCGAGGCGGTCGGCGGAGCCGAGGCCGAGGCTCTCGAGGCCGCTCACCACGGCCACACGGGTGCGGGTGCCGCTTCGGGGGCTGCCACGCCCGCGGACAACCGCGCCGACGACGCGCTGAAGGAGCCCGAGCCCCGCTAGCTACTCGCCGAGTTGCACCAAAATGCCTCTTCGCCGTGTGCGAGGGGGCATTTTGGCGCGAGTCGCTTCCGTCGCTGAATCAGGTTCGGTCGGCAGAGGCGCCATAGGCCAATGGTCCCGGGTGTTCGGGCCGCGGGGGCCCTAGCCTGAATCCAGGCCGGTCTCGGGTAGTCCCCACGAGTGTGCGGCTTTCCCTCGACTGCGAAGGCCCGTGCCATGTCCCTCACTTTGCCCGCCCCGACCACCGTCCCCGGTGCCGACATCAGTATCCCCGTGAGCACCGACGAGATCTTCGCTGCCCACGAGGGCGGCAAGCTGCGCATCGAGCTGGCCCGCCCCATCGACACCGCGCGCGACCTGGCCGTCGTCTACACCCCCGGCGTGGCCGAGGTCAGCCGGGCCATCCACACGGATGCCGCCGTCGCCGCCTCGCACACCTGGGCCAGCCGACTCGTTGCCGTCGTCAGCGACGGCACCGCGGTTCTGGGTCTGGGCGACATCGGCCCGGCGGCGGCTCTGCCCGTGATGGAGGGCAAGTCCGCGCTGTTCCAGCGCTTCGCGGGGCTCAACTCGATCCCGCTGGTGCTCGACACCACCGATGTCGACGAAATCGTCGAGACCCTGGTGCGGTTGCGGCACAGCTTCGGCGCCGTGAACCTCGAAGACGTCTCGGCGCCGCGCTGCTTCGAGCTCGAAGCCAAGCTGATCGAGGCCCTCGATATGCCCGTGATGCACGACGACCAGCACGGCACGGCCGTCGTGGTGCTCGCAGCGCTTACTAACGGCGCCAAGGTGTCGGGCCGCGACCTCCGCGGGCTCCGGGTCGTCGTCTCCGGAGCGGGCGCCGCGGGCATCGCCATCGCCGCCCTCCTGCTGGAGGTAGGTATCGAAGACGTGCTGGTGCTGGACTCGAAGGGCATCCTGAGCAATCGCCGGTTCGACCTGTTGGGCGTCAAGGCCCGGTTCGCACTTCGCTCCAACCCCCACCAGATCCACGGCGGCCCGGCCGAGGCGCTGGTGGGCGCAGACGTCTTCATCGGCGTCTCCTCGGGCACGGTCGACGAGAAGTTGCTCGCCACGATGTCCGAGGACGCCATGATCTTCGCCCTCTCCAACCCCGACCCGGAAGTGGCGCCCGAGGTGGCCGCCCGCTACGCCAGGATCGTCGCCACCGGACGCAGCGACTACCCCAACCAGATCAACAACGTGCTGGCCTTCCCCGGCATCTTCCGCGGCGCACTGGATGCCGGTGCCCGCCGGATCACCACCGCCATGAAGATCGCCGCCGCCGCGGCCATCGCCGACCTGGTCGGCGACGACCTGGCCGCCGATTTCATCGTGCCGAGCCCGTTCGACGAGCGCGTCGCATCCGCCGTGGCCGCCGCGGTGATCGCCGCCGTCTGACCCTCCAGCGGCGCCGTCCGAGTCCGCCGCCCGTTCCCCCTCGTTCCCCCTCGTTGGTCGGGTTTGTCGAGACCCGCGGAGCCGGTCTGTGGTTGGTCTCCGACCGTCAGTCGACCCTGTCGAGACCCGCCTGGACACGTCTGTTTCGGCACACTACATCCGCAATTGAATTCGTGACGAAAGAATCTAGATTGTGCCCCTACAGACCTGCTATAGCCAGTAGCCTTCGCTAGCACCCGTCTGATCCGCCTCCTTATGGAGGAGGTCAAGCCCACTGCCTGGGTGCTCCCCATCGTTCAGTTTCCGAGGAGCACCTTCCATGGTTCGTAGCGCCAAGACACCACGCCTGTCCCTAGTAAGTGCCGCCGTGGTCGCCTCCTTGCTGTTGGTGGGCTGTACTCCTCAGGAACCGGACACGTTCAACGCCTGCCTCGACAGCGCCACGCTGCAGTTCTCAGCCGTCTCGTTCGGGTCGGATACCGCGCCATCCTGTGGTCCCTCTGAAGCCGCAGTCTCCTGGTCTGCGGCGGTGGCCGTGAACGGTGACCAACCCGCACAGACCGTCCCGGGCGTGCCAGCGACCGGTGCACCGGGCGTAGACGGTACGAACGGCGTTGATGGCGCGCGCGGGGAGAAGGGTGATACCGGAAGCGCGGGTGCCGATGGGGAGGACGGTGCCACTGGAGCGGACGGTGGCTCGGGTGCAGACGGCGCTGCCGGCGAAAACGGTACCAACGGTATCGACGGCGCCACAGGTGCGAATGGCGCTGACGGCACCAATGGCACAAACGGTGTTGATGGCGCCAATGGCGCTGATGGTGCTGACGGCACCAACGGCACCAACGGCACCAACGGCGTTGATGGCACCAATGGGACCGACGGTGTTGACGGCAGCGACGGCGCTGATGGCGTCAACGGCACCAATGGCACCAACGGCGCACAGGGGCTCGATGGTGCGACAGGTGCGGCGGGTGCCAAGGGTGCCACAGGCGCGGATGGTGTCAACGGCACGGACGGTACCAACGGCACCGATGGAACCAATGGCACTGACGGAACCAACGGAACCAATGGAACCAACGGTGCGGACGGAACCAACGGCGCGGACGGAACCAATGGCACTGACGGCACCAACGGAACCAATGGCACTGACGGCACCAACGGAACCAATGGCACTGACGGCACCAACGGAACCAATGGCACTGACGGGGTCAAGGGTGAAACCGGAGCGACCGGAGCGACCGGGGCGACCGGTGTGGCCGGGGCGAACGGCGCGAACGGGGCGAATGGCGCGAATGGCGCGAACGGCACCGATGGTGTCGACGGCGCCCAAGGTGCGACTGGTGCGAAGGGTGACGTCGGGGCCACCGGTGCCACGGGTGCAAACGGGAGTGCCGGCGCAACGGGCGCAACGGGCCTTCCGGGCACGAATGGGGCGAGCATCCTCAACGGATCGGGCCGGCCCGCGGACGCCGTGGGCGCTGACGATGACTTCTACCTGGACACCACGAATTTCGTCGTCTTCGGTCCGAAATCTGCCGGCGCATGGCCGGGAACCTCGCAAAGCCTCATCGGCCCGCAGGGGCCGATCGGCCCGCAGGGAATCGCGGGACTGACCGGTGCTGCCGGTGCTGCCGGTGCTGTCGGCGCCGATGGTTCCACAGGGCCGCAGGGCGCTCAGGGCATTCCTGGGGTAGCCGGCAAGGACGGCGCCGCAGGGGCGCAAGGACCTGCCGGGCCTGCCGGTCCCGCCGGCGGCACGGATGCCGTCGACCCCAACCCGAACGATCTCACCTACCGGATGGTGCTCGGCACCGACCCGGCCGTACAGATCACCGGTTTCACCCAAGAGATAACCAACTCCGGAACTACGCAAATGGGTGCTGGCGCCGGCACGGGCAAGGTTTCTTTCGGAGACGTCGTAGCGACGCTCCCGATGAACTCGGCCATGGTCAACAAGCTGATCGCCCTCGCCAAGGGCACCCATCTGGCCGAAGCCAGGGTCGAGATGTGCAAACCTGGTGAGGTCTCTGGGAGCTGCACTCTGGAGCTCTCCATGAGCGACGTGTTGATCGTGAGCCTTGATTTCCAACAGGAACCAACACAGTCAACTGTGGTCGTTCAGCTGAACTTCAGCACCGAGAAGGTCTCGACTCTCCTCCGCACGCCGCAGGCGGTCAGTTACACCTGGGACATCGCTCAGAGCCTGTTAGTCACCGCGAACGGCGCGACCCGGGCTGCATCGACGAAGGACACGACGTACACCACCACGATTTTGGCCGGATCGGGCCCCCCTTCCGTTCTTTCCACCCGCAGCTGGAGCCAAATTTTCACCCAAACCGGCACCACCCACGTTGGGGCGGGCGGGGGCGCCGGCAAGCCGTCTTTTTCCGACATCGTCGCGGAGACCCGCACCGGCCCTGGCACCCTGGCCTTGTTGCGTGGCGTCACCAGTGGCGTGCCTTTTCCCACGGTTGAAATCGCCGGATGCGAGTCCTCCACCTGCACCGCCAAGACCGTCCTCACCGGGAGTATTGTCACCAAACTGGTTCTCGGTTCGCCCTCTCTGTTCGACCAGGTGCAATTCAACTACCCGGCCATCACATGGAACCGTGACGACGACGGCCTCGGCGGTGGCGAGAATGAGACCTTCACCTGGAACGTCGCAACCAATACCGGCGAGTGACCTGCTGCGCTTCATCCTGAATCAGTGTTTCCTAACCAGGCGCCTCATGCTCTCGGAGCGTGCCTTGCTCGAGCATTCGCGTGTCGTTCAAAACAGCGTGTGCTGCACCCGGTCGAGGGGGAGAAGTCCGGTCAGGGTGACGCGCAGTCCGGCCAGCCGGGGCACTCGCTCGCCGGCGAGTAAATCGGCAGCCACGGCCAGCCAGGTGTCCCGGCCGGTCGTCGCCGCCACGAGCGTGCGCTTGAGCACGATCGCCTTGCCGCCGGGCTCCGGCCGCAGGGCGAGCGTGATCCCCGTGCCGGCGAGCCCGGCCCGCTCCGCTCGCTTGCAAAGTCGGTCGACACAGGCCTGCACCAGTTCGGTCGGGGTTTTGTCGGGACGTTCGTAGCCGGCCGTTGATCCCTCGGCGGTGAGAGAGGTGCGTGCCTCAACCGGTCGCACGACGGCGTCGTCCGTGCCCTCGCGGATGCGCCACAGGCGGCGGGCCATGGCGGTACCGCACACGTGTTGCAGCTCGTTCTGCGGAATCCCGTCGACGTCGGCTAGCCGGACCACCCCGATCCGGTTCAGCCGCGTCAGAGTCGTGGCGCCGATGCCCCAGACCTCGCTGAGCGGCAGGGTCGTGCGCAAGACGGTCTCCTCGGCGGCGTCGATGACGAAGAGCCCGTCAGGCTTGGCCCGGCGGGAGGCCAGCTTGGCCATGAGCTTGGTACGGCCCACGCCCACGCTGATCGGGATGCCCAGTTCACGGGCCACCCGTCGGCGCAGCACCTGCCCGGCCTCCACGGCGCCCGCCTGATCGGCCGCACCCACGTCGAGGAAGGCCTCCTCGATGGAGCCCGGCTCGACGGCGACGGCCGAGTCATGGAAGATGTCGAACAGGGCGTCGCCCACCTCCTCCACCTCCGCCCGGGGCACATCGATCAGAATCAGCTCCGGACACTGCCGAAGCGCATCCTGGGCCAGCATCCCGGCGCGCACACCGCGGGCGCGAGCCGGATAGGTGGCGCTGGCGATGTACACGTGGGCCACGACGGCGACGGGCTGCGCGGCCAGTTCCGGCCGGGAGCGCAACGCGACCGAGGCGAAGAAGGAGTCGGCGTCGGCATGCAGGAGCGGGCCGGCCGTCATCGTCGTTCCGTCCCCGCTTGCGCCATCCCTCAATCGTACAGGTGTTCGATTTCGCACGGGTGCCGGCCCGGCATCCGGGCCTGAGCCAGAGGGGCCCCGACAGAGCCTGTTTCGCGCGGAGACGCCCGCATACGCTCGACAGGAGGCCGGGGCGACTCCAAACTCCCCGGTCATCCACAGACACGCGCACCAACGACGAACAGCTTGGAGAACACCATGGAGTACCGCCTACTGGGACGCACCGGAGTCGAGGTCAGCCCGCTCTGCCTGGGCACGATGATGTTCGGGGCCTGGGGCAACCGGGATGTCGACGACTCGATTCGCGTCATCCACCACGCCCTGGATGCCGGCATCAACTTCGTAGACTCCGCAGACGTCTATTCCGGCGGCGAGTCCGAGGAGATCGTGGGCAAGGCGCTCGCGGGCCGGCGCGACGACGTCGTGCTCGCTAGCAAGTTCTTCATGCCTATGGGCGCAGGTCCCAATCAGAGCGGCGGGTCGCGTCGCTACATCGTGCGCGCCGTCGAAGACTCGCTCCGGCGCCTGAACACGGACTATATCGACCTCTACCAGGTGCACCGCCCCAGCCCGCTGATGGATGTCGAGGAGACCCTCGGCGCCCTCACCGACCTCGTGCACCAGGGCAAGGTGCGCTACATCGGCTCGTCCTCCTACTCCGGCAGCCAGATCGTCGAGGCCCAGGTCGCGGCCCGCGACCGCCACCTCGCCCGGTTCGTCACCGAGCAGCCGCCGTATTCGATCCTCGTGCGGGGCATCGAGGAGGACGTGCTGCCGACCACCCAGCGCTACGGCATGGGAACCCTCAGTTACAGCCCCCTGGCCGGCGGCTGGCTCTCGGGCAAGTGGCGGAAGGACACCGCGCCCACCCCCACATCGGCGGCCCGCCCGGGCGCCCGGTTCGACATGACGAGCGTCGCCAACCAGCAGAAGCTCGAGGTGGTCGATGCGCTCGCCCAGGTCGCCGACGACGCCGGGATCACCCTGATCGAGCTGGCGATCGCCTTCGTCATCAACCACCCAGGCATCACTTCGGCCATCATCGGTCCGCGCACGATGGAGCAGCTGGACTCCCAGCTGACAGCCGCGGACGTGACCCTGTCGGCGGAGATTCTCGACCGCATCGACGAACTCGTCGCCCCCGGCGTCACGATGAACCCCGACGACAACAGCTACGGCGCGGCCGAACTCAGGCCGGCGGCCCGTCGCCGCTGAATCCGCGGCGCCAAGCTGGACAGATCTGAAACGGCCGCCGCCGTCGCATTGAGCGGGGGCGGCGGCCGTTCCGGTTAGCCAATCAGGCTGGGCTTGAGGTCGCGCAGGGTGCGGAAGTGCGTCATCCGCACCACGCCGATCGCGGCGAGCACAAGCGCCCCGGTGAGCCAGAGCAGCAGCACACCGGCGTCGTTCAACGCGGTGGCCGGGTTGCCGCCGTACATCAGCTGACGGATGCCGTCGACCGCGTAGCTCATCGGCATCACGTGGTGCAGGAACGCCAGGGGAGCCGGCAGGGTCTGCCACGGGAAGGTGCCGCCCGCGGTGACCAGCTGGATCACCATGAGCACGAGGCCGACGAACTGGCCCACGCTGCCCAACCACACATTCAGCGCGAGGATGATCGCGGCGAATGTCATCGCGGCCAGCCCCATCATCGCGTAGGTGCCCAACGGGTTGTGCACCTCGAAGTGCAGCACGCCGGTGAGGATCCCGAACAGTGCCGCCATCTGCAGCAGCCCGAGGATGCCCGGGGTGAGCCAGCCGGCCAGGGTGATCTTCAGCGGCGAGTGCAGTGCCGTGATGGCGCGGCGGGAGACCGGCTTCACGATCAGGAACAGGGCGTAGATCCCGATCCAGCCGGCCAGGCTGGCGAAGAACGGGGCGAGCCCGGCGCCGTAGGTTCCGGCGGAGGTCACGGCCGCCTTCTGCAGGTCGACAGGGTCGGCGATGGTGGAGCCCTGCAGGTCGCGGGTGGCGGCATCCGTGTCGGGGATGCTGTTGACCCCGTTGGTCAGCCCGTCGCGGAGGGTGCCCGCCCCGGTCTTGAGCCCCAGCAGCCCGTCGCTGAGCGAAGATGCGCCGGTGGCGAGGCTCTCCGCGCCGGTCTTCGCCGAGCTCGCGCCCGTGCTCAGGGTTGCTGCGCCGTCGGCGGCGGAGGCCGCCCCGGTGCTCAGGGTCGCCGCGCCCGCGGCGGTCTTGTCGGCTCCGGCGGCCAGGGTGGCCGCTCCGCTGGCGGCCTGTCCGGCTCCGGTGGCGAGGGCGGCGGCGCCGTCGGCGCTCTGGTGGGCGCCGCTGGCGAGGGTGGCGGCCCCGTCGGCCGTCTGGCGGGCTCCGGTCGACGCGGTGGCCGCGCCGGTGGCCAGGGTCGTCGCCCCGGCGGCGCTCTGCTGGGCGCCGGCAGCCGTCGCGGCGGCCCCGGCGGCCAGCTCGGTGGTGCCGGTCGACAGGGTGGCGATGGCGGTGCCGGCCTGGGTGAGGGCTGCTCCACTCTGGGTAAGGGTGGTGCCGATCGGGGCCAGGGTGGCCAGGGCCGCCTCGACCTGGGTGGGACTCAGGCCGTCGGCGGTGAGTTCTTTGGCCAGGGCGGCCTGCGCGTCGGTGTAGACGGCCCCGGCCCCGGCGACGCCGGCGGATGCCTCCTGCGCGGCCGTGTTCAGCTTTGTGGTGCCGTCGGCCACCTTCTGGGCGGCGGCGGAGACCTGATCGGCCCCGGCCGAGACCTTGGCCGTGCCCTCGACGAGGGAGGCGGCGCCCTGAGAGAGGGCGGCGGTGCCGTCGGCCACCTGGCCCGTCGCCGTGGCGAGCGAGTCGGCGCCCGTGGCAACCTGGGCGGTGCCTGCGGCGAGGCTGCCGGCGCCCGTGCTCAGGGTGCCCGCTCCCGTGGCCAGGGCATCGGCACCTGAGGCCACCTGGCCAGTGCCGTCGGCCACCTGGCTGGCGCCGTCGGCGACCTTGCCGGTGCCGTCCGCCAGGCTGCCGGCACCCGTGGCCAGCTGGCCGGTACCGTCAGCGAGCTGGCTGGCGCCATCGGCCAGGCTGGAGCCGCCGTCGGCGGCGGTGCCCGCGCCATCCGTCAGCTGGCCCGCGCCGTCGGCCGCGTCCACCAGGCTCGAGCGGATGTCGGAGAGCCCGATGAGCAGCTGGTCGGCGGCCTGCTCGTTGACCCGGGCCACGATGGCGTCGCGGATGCTCTGCGCCGCCTGGCTGCCGATCGTGGAAGCGAGGTAGCTGTTGGTGTCGTTCGTGGTGAGGGTGATCGTGGCCTGGTGCGGTGAGTCGGTCGACGAGGAGGCGATCGAGCTGGAGAAGTCGGCGGGGATCGTGACGCTGAAGTCGTAGGTGGCATCGGCGACGCCGGCCTTGGCGGTGGCGGCGGTCACGGTGTGCCAATCGAAGGTGCCGTCGTCGATGAGCTGCTCGGCGACATCCGACCCGTAGTTGGTGGTCGTGCCGTCGGACTCGGCGCCGGTGTCGGCCACCACCAGGGCGACCGGCACGCGGTCCAGGCCCGCGTACGGGTCCTGGTTGGCCCACAGGTACAGGCCGCCGTAGAGCACGGGAACCAGCATGAGGGCCACGAGGGCGACCCGGGACATGGTGGTGGCGGTCAGGCGCGCGAGTTCGGCGCGGATCATGGCGAAGATCTTCACAGTTCGGCTCCGGAGCGGTCGAGGGCGTTGATGGCGTGGGCCGACGCGTCGCCGGCGATGACGAGCACGGCGTAGCCGCGCACGGCGAGGTCGCCGGCGAGTTGCCACCAGCCCAGCGGATCGCCGCCGTGCCGGTCGGGGGAGGTGAGCACGATGCCCCGCACGTCCTCTCGCAGCACGGCCAGTTCGGTGAGCAGGTGGATGCGGGAGTCTGGGGCGAGGTCGGCCATATTGGCCCGGGCCTGGTCGGCCAGCCCCAGCTCGCTCAGCAGCTGGGAGACGGCGCGGCGGTGGCCCACGCGGCCGGCGAACATGAGTTCCTCCGACACCACCTCGGCCACTGTCACATCGGGCGCGGGCTCGGAGACACCGAGCGCGTCGATCAGGGCGATGTGGCGGCGGAGACCCGCGTAGTCGGTGTGGCCGTCAAGGGTGACGGTGCCGGCATCAGGTCGCATCCGGCCGGAGGCGATGAGCCCGAGCACCGTGGGGCGGCGTTCGGTTTCGGCCTGGGCGAGCGTGACGGCGCCGGACTCGAATTCGAGTGAGGTGAGGGGGAGGGCCGAGTCCTTCGGACCCTTGGTGACGTTGGTCAGGGTGATGCGCATGCTGGAGCCTTCTTCGAGGTGGGGCGGCACCCGGTAGCCGGATGTCTGTCCGGGCGGCATGCTCCATTGCAGCGGGGCCGAATCCCACTATACTGACTAGTCAGTACAAAGATCAAGGGGTGGAAGCATGGTTCGGATGACCGGCACCAAGCGGGCGATTCTCGACGCGGCGCTCGAGATCGCGGCAGAGCGCGGCATCAGCGGAACCACCATGGACGACGTCGCCGAGCGCGCCGGCGTGGCCAAGGGCAGTCTCTATTACAACTTCGCGTCCAAGGACAAGCTCTTCGAGGGCCTGCTCGGCGAGGGCATGGCAGCGCTCACCGAGGTCCTGCGCGAGGCCCGCACCGGCCTCGAGGGCTGGAGCGCCATCGAGGCCCTCGTCACCACACTCCTCGGCAGCATCGCGCGCAACACCGCCCTGGCCAAGATCATCGCCGGCGACATCTTCCGCACCGACCGGGCCTGGAAGGAGACCTCGTTCGCGTTCCGGCACGACGCCCTCGCCGAATTCGAGATCGCGATCACCGAGGCGCTGCCGGAGGCATCCACCGTGGGCGCCTCGGCCCTCATGGCCAGCAGCGTGTTCGGCGCTACCCTCATGGCCGGGCTGGAATGGCTGCTCTTCGACGAGGAACGCCCCCAGGCCGAGGTTGTCGCCGCCGTCCTGTGCACCTTCTCCGGCCGCCTCGTGCCCGCCATCCACTAGGTATCCGGCGCCCGGTGCCCCCACCGCCCCAGTTCGCGAACTGAGAGCAAAGGCGCGAAATCGGGCGCGGATGCGTGCTTAACTCACGGTTCGGCGCCGTCTTGGTAGGATTCAGTGTGACCGGCGCAAATCTGCTTGACCAGCCCGAGACCCTCCTACCCGCGGAACCGGAGGTGACTGAGGCGCTCAGCCGAACCGGAACGCAAGATATTGCAACCGTTGTGGCGGCGCATCCGAAGTCGTCGCTGGCCTGGGCAGCCCTCGCGGACGTGACCCACTCCCAGGGCCGACTGCTCGAGGCCTACGCGTATGCCCGGGTGGGCTACCACCGCGGCCTTGACGCGCTGCGCAAGGCCGGCTGGCGCGGCCAGGGCCCGATCCCGTGGTCGCACGCACCCAACCGCGGGGTGCTCCGCGCCCTGTTCGCCCTCCGCCGCGCCGCGGCCGAGATCGGCGAGACCGACGAGTTCGAACGCCTCACCGAGTTCCTGAACGGGGCCGACGCCACAGTCATCCCCCTGCTGCGCTCCGAGGCGGCCGATTCCCAGAGTTTCCCGGCGGCCCCGCCCGCCGTTTCACCAGGCGAGGACCCGGCCCCGCCGACCGCTGCCTTCTTTATCCAAGGAGAAAACTAAGCTATGCCAGCCATCGTTCTGATCGGCGCCCAGTGGGGCGACGAAGGTAAGGGCAAGGCCACCGACCTGCTCGGCAGCCGGGTCGACTACGTCGTCAAGTTCAACGGCGGCAACAACGCCGGCCACACCGTGGTCGTCGGCACCGAGAAGTACGCGTTGCACCTGCTGCCGTCCGGCATCCTCACGCCCGGCGTCACCCCGATCATCGCCAACGGTGTCGTCGTGGACATCGAGGTGCTCTTCGAAGAGCTCGACGCGCTCAGCTCGCGCGGCGTCGACGTGTCGAAGCTGCGCGTCAGCGCCAACGCCCACGTCATCACCCAGTACCACCGCACCATGGACAAGGTCACCGAGCGGTTCCTGGGCAAGCGCCAGATCGGCACCACCGGTCGCGGCATCGGCCCGACCTACGCCGACAAGATCAACCGCGTCGGCATCCGCATCCAGGACCTGTTCGACGAGAACATCCTGCGCCAGAAGGTGGAGGGCGCGCTCGGCCAGAAGAACCACATGCTGGTCAAGGTGTACAACCGCCGTGCCATCACCGTCGACGAGATCGTCGACGACCTGCTCAGCTACGCCGAGCGCCTGCGCCCCATGGTCGCCGACACCGCGCTGCTGCTGCACGAGGCGCTCGTCGACGGCAAGACCGTCTTGTTCGAGGGTGGCCAGGCCACCATGCTGGATGTCGACCACGGCACCTACCCGTTCGTCACGTCGTCGAACGCCACCTCGGGTGGCGCGGTGACCGGCTCAGGGATCGGCCCGAACCGCATCGACCGCATCATCGCGGTCGTCAAGGCGTACACCACGCGCGTCGGTGCCGGCCCGTTCCCCACCGAGCTGTTCGACGAGTCCGGCGAGTTCCTGCGTGCCAAGGGCTTCGAGTTCGGCACCACCACCGGCCGCCCGCGCCGCTGCGGCTGGTACGACGCCCCGATCGCCCGGTACACGGCCCGCATCAACGGTGTCACCGACTTCGTGCTCACCAAGCTCGACGTGCTCACGGGCCTGGCGACCATCCCGGTCTGCGTCGCCTACGAGGTCGACGGCGTGCGCTACGACGAGGTGCCGGTCTCGCAGTCCGACTTCCACCACGCCAAGCCCGTCTACGAGGAGTTCCCCGGCTGGACCGAGGACATCACGATGGTGCGCCACTTCGAGGACCTCCCGAAGAACGCCCAGGACTACGTCCTCGCGCTCGAGGCCATGAGCGGTGCCCGCATCTCCGCCATCGGCGTGGGCCCCGATCGCGAAGCGATCCTCACCCGTCACGACCTCATCGACTAACTCGCGACCTGTGAGCTAAGCCCCGAAGACTCGAGTTTTTCGGAGCTTGACTCACGGCTCGGCGAAGGGAGAACGCCCGTGAGTGCCCACCGGCCTGACGAGCATGTGCTCACGGGGCGCTTCGTGTGCCTGGAGCGGCTCAGCCACGCGCACCTGCCGGAGCTGCACCGCGCCATCGCGCATCCGGCGGTCTTCGCCGGCGGCTACGGCGGCGGCCCGCACGGACTGCCCGCCGACCTCGACGAGTTCGTCGCGTTCGCGTCGAAGTACTACCAGTGGGATGCGCTGCCCTACGCCGTGCGTGTCGTGTCCGGCCCGCACGCGGGCGACCTGGTCGGCACCTCCACGCTCGGCGATATCGACCTTCCCAACGAGGCGCTGCACCTGGGCTGGACCGCCTACGCCCCGCAGGTCTGGGGCTCCGCGGTGAACCCCGAGACGAAGCTGCTGATGCTCGGCGCCGCGTTCGATCACGGCTTCGGCCGGGTCAAGATCCAGGCCGACGTGCTCAACTCCCGATCCCGTGCCGCGATCCTCGGCATCGGTGCGCAGTTCGAGGGCATCAACCGGCGAGTACAGCGCCGGGCGGATGGCTCCTGGCGTGACACCGCCGTGTACTCGGTGCTCGCCGACGAGTGGCCCGTGGTGCAGGCCGGGCTGCAGAAACGCCTGGAGGGTTTCGCCGGCACGTCGGTCGAGTACAGCAACCCGCGCGCTCCCCGCCGCCGCGTCACCCCCGCCTGATTCCGGCCATTCGCCCGCGAATTTCGGACATCACCCTCGGCCCCGAACCGGCTTGGGGTGGGCACGGCGCACCGGTGGGCTAGGGTCGGCAGGTGAGTGATGTTACGACGCCCCGCAGCCCCCTGGTCGCCCTGCAATTCCTGGGCATGGGCGTGGTCTGGGGTGCCAGCTTCCTGTTCATGAAGATCGCCCTCGAGGGCGTGAGTTTCGGCCAGGTAGCCTGGTCGCGCCTCGTGCTCGGCGGGCTCACGCTGGGCCTGATCGTGCTTGTCACCCGGCCGCGCATCAACAACGGCCCGGTGCTGCCGCGGGAGCGCGTGGTGTGGTTGCACTTCCTGGTGATCGCGTTCACCGGTTGCTTCATCCCGCACCTGCTCTTCGCCTGGGCCGAGCAGTACGTCTCGTCGAGCCTGGCCAGCATCTACAACGCCGTGACACCCATCATGACCGCTCTCATGGTCACCGCGGTCTTCCGGGTCGAGAAGCTCGCCCGCGACCAGATCGTGGGCGTGCTGGTCGGCATCATTGGTGTGATCGTGATCATCGCACCCTGGCAGTACACCGCGCTCACCGGCGACCTCTGGGGTCAACTCGCCTGCCTCGGCGCGGCGCTCTGCTACGGCTTCACCTTCGGCTACACCCGCAAGCACCTCAGCGGGCGGCCCATCGCCGGCACCACCTTCGCGTTCCTCAACATCGGCCTGGCCGGCGCGGCGATGCTGCTGTTCACGCCGGTCCTGGCCTGGCAGCCGGTGGCCCTGACCACGCCGATCGTGCTGAGCCTGGTCACCCTGGGCGCGCTCGGCACCGGATTCGCGTACATCTGGCACATCAACGTTCTGCGGGCCTGGGGTCCCACCACGACCTCCACGGTCACCTACGTCACGCCCGTCGTGGGTGTGCTTCTCGGCGTGCTCATCCTGTCCGAGACCTTCTCCTGGCACGAACCGCTCGGCGCCCTCCTGGTCCTGATGGGCATCCTGCTCACCCAGAAGCGCGTGCGCCTGCCCCTGCGGGCGCCCCGCCCCGCCTGACCGCCCCGCCGGCCATCGGGACGGGTGACGGGCGAGCCCGGAGCGGGCATCCGGGCCGGTGCAATATCGTAAAGACATGGCTGTAAACGAGGAATTGCCCGCCGGCGCGGGACAGGACGCGATCAATGAGTTGCAGGGCATTCGCCAGAGCATCGACAACATCGATGCCGCACTCATCCACCTGTTGGCTGAGCGGTTCAAGTTCACCCAGAGCGTGGGACGGCTGAAGGCCGAGCACGGCCTGCCGCCGGCGGACCCGGCCCGCGAGTTCCTGCAGATCCAGCGGCTGCGCGGCTTGGCCGAAGACGCCAGGCTCGACCCGGCGTTCGCCGAGAAGTTCCTCAACTTCATCATCGCCGAGGTCATCCACCACCACGAGAAGATCGCCGGCGACAGCTCGAGCGGCCTTCGGTCGGCGGGCAACACTGTCGCTGGGGCTGTTTCCGGCGACGCCGCCGTCAGCACTCCGGCCGGCGATGCACCGACCGATGCGCCGGACGCATCGGCCCCGGGCGACGGTCAGGCCTCCGCCGGCCCCGCCGCGTGACCTGGAACCCCCGGGCGCTGCCCGACCAGACCGGCCGCACCATCGTGGTCACGGGCGCCAACGCAGGCCTGGGCTACTTCACGAGCGAGCAACTCGCGCGTGCCGGCGCCCACGTGGTGCTGGCCTGCCGCAACCCGGTCAAGGCTGCCGCGGCGGTCGCCGTCATCCGCGGGCGCGTCCCCGGCGCATCCGTGTCGACCATGGCCCTCGACGTGGCCGACCTCGCCTCGGTGCGCCGGGCAGCAGAGCGGATGCTCGACCTTCCTCAGCTGCACGGCCTCATCCTCAACGCCGGCATCGTGCACCCGCCCACCGACCGTTCGGTGAGCCTGGACGGCACCGAGCTGGTGCTCGCCACCAACTACACCGGTCACTTCCTGCTCACCGGCCTGGTTCTGCCCGTGCTGCAGCGCACTCCCGGCAGCCGGGTCGTGTCGCTCGGTTCGCTGATCACCCGGCTGCTGGACTCCTCGCTGGAGGACCTGCAACTCGAGACCACGTACAACGGGGGCAAGGCCTACGCGCAGTCCAAGATCGCGATGCAGGTGTTCGGCTTCGAGCTGGACCGGCGCCTGCGCTCGGCTGGCCTCGACGGCCCCGGCGGGGTGCAGAGCCTGGTGGCGCACCCCGGCTACTCGATCTCGGGCCTCACACCCGGCATCCGCGGCGTCAACGAGGTGCGCCGCACCAAGCGCTTCGTCGACACCCTGCAGGGCTTCATCGGCGCCCAGGGCAAGGATGCCGGTGCCTGGCCGACCGTGCGGGCGGCGATCGATCCCTCTGCCGTCGGCGGCCAATACTACGGCCCCCGTTTCCTCACCCGCGGCACTCCGACCCTGCAGCGCCCCACCCGTACCTCGCTCGACCGCGGTATCGCCGACCGCCTCTTCGCCCGCACCGAGGCCCTCGTCGGGGCCCCGTTCCCGCTCCCCGCCTAACCCCCGCCCGGCTCGCCCCCTCGCTGTCGCTACGTCTCGCGAAAGCGGCCAAATGGCTACCTCAGCCGGCTGAGGTCGCCGTTTCGCCGCTCTCGTGGACTGTTGTTTTCGCGAAAGCGGCCATATGGCTGCCTCAGCTGCGTGAGGTCGCCGTTTCGCCGCTCTCGCGACCCCCGCCGCGGGTCATGGGCTCCACCCCGCTGCGGCGAGGGCCGTGGTGATCTTCCGTAGGGCCGGCGAAGGCGACATCCTCAGATGCGATTTATTGATGCGGATGACGCGCCAGCCGGCCTCCATGATCGCATCAAGACGGTCCACGTCCCAGTGATACTGCTCCTCGTCGGTGCGGTGCTGCTCGCCGTCATACTCCACGAGCACCTTGTACTTGCGAAACACCAGGTCCCCGGTCGCGATCTTGCGGCCCCGCCTGTCGAAAATCTCACCGTTCACCTCCGGTTCGGGTAGCCCTGCCCGCACGATCACCAACCTGGTCGCCGTCTCCTTGGCTGAATCCGTCCGGGGCCGCACAGACTCGAAGGCCTCGCGCAGCTTCTTCGCCCCACGTTGCCCGGTGTACCGCAACACGCCAGCGCGCAGCTCATCCATAGTCGCGAGCGGCTGCTTCCGACGTACCAGAGCATCTCCCGCTTCGATCAGGGCGTCCAATGACAACATTGTGGATAGCTGACACCACGTATCGACCGGAGAGGTCACCTGCATGCCGGTCACGACCACGACGCGAACCCGGTCGCGCTGTACCTGATGCCCCACGACGCCGCGGCCGGCGTGCCTCGATGATGCGATGTGAGTCGAGACGTGCACGCGTGGATCCTGGGCGAGGCGCAACGGCAGCGGCATATTGTGGATGAGAGCAGCGCTGGTGTGGCTGAAGAACTGTTCCCCGCTGAGATGGGGCAGGTACGAGCGGATACGGGCGAGCGGGTCGGTCGAGTCAGACGGCACCACACGGATGCCGTGGTACGGCCGCGCCAGGTCGTCACTACGCATACGCGCCCGTGTCATGCCCTCGGACAGCCCTTCCTGATGGCTGAATGCGCGCCCTCGCAGCGCTCGCGGTATCTCTGTGCGCCGTTTCATCCCCAGAGGATGCGCCGTGAGCGTGTTGCCGTGCCGAAGTTATCCCCAGCCTCCACCCGGTATTCCGCGAGAGCGGTCGTGTGGTCGCTTCAGCGCGCTGAGGTAGCTATTTCGCCGCTTTCGCGAGAGAGGTGAGCGTGGGAGGGACGGCGACATCTCGCGAGAGCGGCCGTGTGGTTCCTTCAACCTGGTGAGATAGCCGTTAGGCCGCTTTCGCGAGGGGTGGCAGGGGCGGCAGCTGGCCGCCGCCGGTCCTGATGAACGGGTCCGTCGAGCCGGGCATTGCCCGGTCCGCCGCGACGGGGCAGGATGCCACCGTGCGGCGGCTCGTCGAACCGATGATCCGTGACGGGCAGCTGAGAACGGATGGCTATGGGCGAACGCATCGCGATCATCGGCGGCGGCATCGTAGGGGTGGCCCTGGCGCGGGCCCTCGCCCTGCGCGGACTCGGCGACGTCACGGTCTTCGAGAAAGAGGACCGACTCGCCGCGCATCAGACCGGACGCAACTCCGGCGTGGTGCACGCCGGCCTGTACTACCAGCCGGGCAGCCTCAAAGCCCGGCTGTGCGCCGCGGGCCGCACCAGCATCCGCGAGTATTGCGCCGAGAAGAGCCTGCCCTACCGTGAGGTGGGCAAGCTCGTCGTCGCGGTCGACGAGAGCGAGCTGCCGGCCCTCGCCGAGATCGAACGGCGGGCGAACGCCAATGGGGTGCCAGACCTGCTCCGCGTGGATGGCCTGGTCCGCCTCCGGGAGATCGAACCCCACGTGGCAGGCATCGCCGCCGTGCACTCGCCGCATACCGCGGCCGTGGACTACTCCGCGATCACCGAGGCGATGGCGACGGATGTGCGCGCCGCCGGCGGCAGCATCCGCACCGGCCACGAGGTGGTGGCGATGCAGCTCGAGGGAGCGAGAGTGCGTGTGCGCACCCGGGAGTCCGAGCATGTCGTCGACCGGGTGATCGCCTGCGCCGGGCTGCAATCCGACGTGGTCGCCCGTCTGGTCGGCGCGGACCCGTCGCCCAAGATCCTGCCGTTCCGCGGCGAGTACTGGGCGCTGGACCCGGCGCGCACCGACCTCGTGCGGGGCATGATCTACCCGGTGCCCGACCCGCGGTTCCCCTTCCTTGGTGTGCACTTCACCCGCGGTGTCTACGACGACGTGCACGTGGGGCCCAATGCGGTGCCGGCGCTGGCCCGGGAGGGGTACACCTGGCTGACCGTCTCGCCCAAGGACACCTGGGAGTCCCTGCGCTGGCCGGGCGCGGGCGCCTTGGCCAGACAGCATTGGCGGATGGGGCTCGACGAGATCAGCGGCTCCCTGGTCAAGCCCCTCTACTACCGCAAGGCCCGCCGGTTCATCCCCGAGCTGCGGATGGGTGACCTCACCGCCAAGACCGCCGCCGGCGTGCGCGCCCAGGCCTGGGGCCGCGACGGCACCCTCCTCGACGACTTCGCGGTCGACCAGGTCGGCCCGGTCACCCTGCTGCGCAACGCCCCGTCACCCGCCGCCACCTCCTCGATGGCGATCGCCGAGCACGTGCTCGAGAACTACGTGCTCGCCCGTACGCCCGAGTAGAGCAGCGGATGCGCACCGTGCTGGCTCACTGCACCTCGTGCGGGTGACCGCGCCCGCTATAGCGGGCGTGCCGAACGGTACGAGGTGCGGTGAAGCGGCGCGCACCGAGCATCCTGCCCGCTGCACCTCTGGTGGCTGGATAAGCCCGCTGTGGGTGGCCGAGCCCTGGGTGGCTGGATGAGGCCCCTATAGGGGGATCATCCAACCAGAGCAGGCGCACCCAACGCACCAACGGCCGGCCACCGGTGCCGACTTGCCGAAAAATGCCCCTTCCCGGAGAGGGAAGGGGCATTTCGCGGCAACTCAGGCCGAAGGCTTTACGCGAACGCGTTCGGCAGCGTGCTGCGGTGACGCGACTGCAGTTCGGTCAGCGGCACCGTGAAGTAGTCCTGGATCTCGAGCACCGGGGCGGTCGCGTCCGTCACCCCGATGCGCAGCACCGGGTAGTCGCGGCCTTCGCAGAGGCCGAGGAACTTGACGTCGTCCTCACGCGGGACGGAGACGAGCACACGGCCGGTCGACTCCGAGAACAGGGCAACGGATGCGTCGATACCGTCGCGCTCGAGGATGTCGCCGAGCCAGACCCGGGCGCCAACGCCGAACCGGAGCACGGCCTCGGCGAGGGCCTGCGCGAGGCCACCCGTGGAGAGGTCGTGCGCGCTGTCGATCAGGGCCTCGATCGACGCGGCGTGCAGGAGACCGGCGAGGTCGGCTTCGCGGCCGAGGTCGACGATGGGCGGCACGCCACCGAGGTGGTCGTGCACCACGGCGCTCCACGCCGAGCCGTCGAGCTCTTCGCGGGTGATGCCGAGCAGGTAGATGTTGTGTCCGTCGTCCTGCCAGCCGCTGGGCACGCGGCGGGCCACATCGTCGATCACGCCGAGCACGGCAACGACCGGGGTCGGGTGGATCGGCTGGTCGCCGGTCTGGTTGTAGAACGACACGTTGCCGCCGGTGACCGGGATCTCCAGCTCGAGGCAGCCATCCGCCAGGCCTTCGACGGCCTGGGAGAACTGCCACATGACCTCGGGGTTCTCGGGGGAGCCGAAGTTGAGGCAGTCGCTGATGCCCACCGGCACGGCGCCGGTGACGGCCACGTTGCGGTACGCCTCGGCAAGGGCCAGCTGCGCGCCGCGGTACGGGTCGAGCTGGCAGTAGCGGCCGTTCGCGTCGGTGGAGATGACGAAGCCGAGGCCCGACTCCTCGTCGATGCGGATCATGCCGGCGTCGTCCGGGAACGAGAGGGCGGTGTTGCCCATCACGTAGCGGTCGTACTGGTCGGTGATCCAGCTCGGGTCGGCCAGGTTGGGCGAGCCGAGCAGCGCGAGGAATTGCTCCTGCAGCGTCGCGGCATCCGTCGCCCGGGGCAGGGCCGAGGCGGTGTCGGCCTGCAGCGCGTCGATCCAGGTGGGGTAGGCCACCGGGCGGTCGTAGACCGGGCCGTCCACGGCCACGGTGCGCGGGTCGACGTTGACGATCTCTTCACCGTGGAAGTCGATGATCAGGCGACCGGAGTCGGTGACCTCGCCGAGCACGCTGGTCTCCACGTCCCACTTCTCCACCACGGCGAGGAAGCCGGCGAGCTTCTCCGGCGTGACGACGGCCATCATGCGTTCCTGGCTCTCGCTCATCAGGATCTCTTCGGCGGTGAGCGACGGGTCGCGCAGCAGCACCTTCTCCAGCTGGATGTACATGCCGCCGTCGCCGTTGGAGGCCAGCTCGCTGGTGGCGCAGGAGATACCCGCGGCGCCCAGGTCCTGGATGCCCTCGACGAGCTTCTCGCGGTACAGCTCGAGGCAGCACTCGATGAGCACCTTCTCGGCGAACGGGTCGCCCACCTGCACGGCGGGGCGCTTGGTCGGGCCGCCCTCGCTGAACGTGTCCGAGGCCAGAATGGATGCGCCGCCGATGCCGTCGCCGCCGGTGCGGGCCCCGAAGAGCACGACCTTGTTGCCGGCGCCCGAGGCGTTGGCCAGGTGCAGGTCCTCGTGGCGCAGCACGCCCACAGAGAGCGCGTTGACCAGCGGGTTGCCCTGGTAGACGGAGTCGAACCAGGTCTCGCCGCCGATGTTGGGCAGGCCCAGGCAGTTGCCGTAGAAGCTGATGCCCGAGACCACGCCGTGCACAACACGGGCGGTGTCGGGGTCGTTGATGTCGCCGAAGCGCAGCGCATCCATCACGGCGACCGGGCGGGCGCCCATCGAGATGATGTCACGCACGATGCCGCCGACGCCGGTCGCGGCGCCCTGGAACGGCTCGATGTACGAGGGGTGGTTGTGCGATTCGATCTTGAAGGTGACGGCCCAGCCCTCGCCCACGTCGAGCACGCCGGCGTTCTCGCCCATGCCCACCATCAGGTTCTTCTTCATGGCGGGGGAGACCTTGTCGCCGAACTGGCGCAGGTACTTCTTCGAGCTCTTGTATGAGCAGTGCTCGCTCCACATCACCGAGTACATGGCGAGCTCACCCGAGGTGGGGCGGCGGCCCAGGATGGTGCGGATCTCGGCGTATTCGCCGGGCGTCAACCCGAGGGCAGCGTACGGCTGCTCCTTCTCGGGAGTGTTGATCGCGTTGGTCACGGTGTCAGCGACGCCGCGGGAGGATGTGTTGGAAACAGCGGTCACGAGTGGCGTTCTCCCAGAGATAGCGGATGCTTGACCGGGCAAGTCTACCCGGCGACCCCGCCCTGCGGCGGCGGCATCGGCGCGGTCTGGCGCTGCGCCCGCGCACCGGCGCCTGGCCCGCGCTCCCGGGCGTCGAGACGGGCTTCTCCGTGTTGCGCTGGCCACGCGCCGTTTCGCGGGTGGCGTGCCTCCCGCCCAGCGGCGCCTGCCCCGCGCGGCGCTGCTCTCGCCCGAGCAGCGGCGCCCGGCCCGCATCCGGGGATCTGCGCATTCGTAGGGCCCGGACATGACGGGAGAGTAGGTTTGCGTCATGGAATCGGCGCGGGCGCGGTACCGGCGGCTCCTCGACACCGGGCGCAACACCGAACGCGTCGAGTTCTTCAGCGATGCGGTGTTCGCCATCGCCATGACGCTGCTCGTCCTCGACATCCGGTTGCCCGACACGTCGTCGGCCGACCTCGGCCCCGCTCTGGCCGCCCTCGCGCCGGAGTACCTGGCGTACGCGCTGAGCTTCGCGGTGATCGCGGTCAACTGGGCAGCCCATCATCGCAAGTTCCGGTTGATCGCTGGTTACGACCGGCGGCTCGTGCAGCTCAACCTCCTGCTCCTGCTGCTGGTTGCGTTCCTGCCGTTCCCCACCTCGGTGCTCAGCGAGTACGGCGGCGAGACTCCGGCGGTGGTGCTCTACGCGGGCACGGTGGCCGCCATCAGCGGGATGCAATGCCTGGTCTGGGCCTCGGCGCGGGCGTCCCGGCTGCTCGAACCCTCTGTCGACCGAGCGATGTTCTTCTACGTCTTGCGCACCATGCTCGTCACGGTGGTGGTCTTCGCCGCATCGATTCCCGTGGCCCTACTCGGCGCACCGGATGCGGCGATGTACAGCTGGATCATCGCCGCGCCGCTGAGCGTGGTGGCCGCTCGTTGGGTGCCGGAGCCGGCAGCTGCCCACAGCTGAGATCGCTTCTGCAGGCGACCGCACCGCAATTCGCTCCGGAGAGCATGCGGCTGGTTGCCGACCGCGGGTCGGGCGCCATTACGCAGGTGGCGGGCCTCCAGCGCAGCGGCGCGCGGCCCGCGCTGCGCCTGGCGTGCTGCCTCCCGCGTAGCGGCGGCTGCCCGCGAGGCCTGGCTCGGCCGCGCGACGCTCGACTCAGAACAGCACGCCCGGTCCAACGCCCAACCCCAGCGTGCCGACCCCGTCGATCACGAGCGCCAGAACGCCCAGCGTGCCGGCGAACAGTAGCCAGTCAGCCGGGCCGAGCGGCACCGGCCGCCACACCGTGCGGGCGCCCAAGCCGAGCCCGCGCGACTCCAGCGACTGCGACATCCGTTCCCCGCGCCGCAGGGACACCACGAGAAGGGTGAACGCGGCGCGCCCGAATTCGCGGATGCCGAACCGGGTTGCACCGTCGGAGCGGACGGGCGCCCGCACGGACTGCGCCTGCCGGATGACCTGCCATTCCCGTGGCAGCTGCTGCAGCATCCGGTAGCCGGCCAGTACCGCGAAGGTCACCCGGGCGCTCAGCCGGGCGTGCTGGTGCAGGCTGGTCATCAACGCCACCGGGTCGGTCGTGCCGATGAAGCCGATCGACAGGATGCCGATGGCCATCGTGCGCAGGGCCAGCGCCGATCCCACCTGCAGCCCCTCCACCGTGACCCGGATCGGCGGCAGGTCGACCAGGACCTCGCCGGGTCGGCTCAGGGCGTTGACCACGAGGATCCCCAGGGCGAACCCGACGAAGGGCAGGTGGGCCAGCACGAGGGTGCGGAGCGGGATCCGGGCGAAGCCCAGCACCGCGGCGAGGCCGAGCAGGTACAGCAGTGCCGGGGTGACCGGGTCGAACACGAAGAGCAGTGCCAGCGAGACGATGAAGAGGATCGCCAGCTTCACCGTGGGGTTTCGCCGTGCCAGCGGTGAGGGAGCCACTGCGCCGAGGGCGCTCGACGCATTCATCGAGCCTCCGCAGCGGGCACGGTATCGCCCGCATCCACCGTCGCGTCGAGGGCGTCGAGCACCCGCCGCACCTGGGCGACGGAGTCCAGCCGGGTGACGAGCCAGCCGAGAAGCGGCGGCACGGTGATCCCGGCCCGCGCGAGCAGGTCGCCCTGGCGCAGCACCTCGATGACCGAACCGTCCGCGACGATCCGGCCGCCCGCCACGACGAGCACCCGGTCGGCGAAGGTCGCGACGGTGCGCAGGTCGTGGCTGCACAGCAGGATGCCGCGCCCGGCCCGCGCGGCCCGGCGGAAGGCTGCGATCGTGGCGATGGTCGAACGACGGTCGAGGCCGAGCGTCGGCTCGTCGGCGAGCAGGCTGGGTCGTTCGTGAACGAGCATCGCCGCGAGGCTGACCTTGCGTTTCTGGCCGCCGGAGAGTCGGTACGGGTTCCGGTCGGCGAGCGGGCCGAGCCCGTGCTCGGTGAGCACCCGGTCCACCCGCGCGGAGCCGGCCGGCAGCCCCACGGCGATCTCCTCCCGCACTGTGTTGCCGAGGAACTGGTGCTCCGGGTTCTGGAAGACCAGGCCGGGCCGCGCACCGGTCACGGTGCCGCCGGCCGGAGCGAGCAGGCCTGCCAGGGTGAGCAGCAGCGATGACTTGCCGGCACCGTTGCGACCGAGCACGGCCACGATCTCGCCTGCGCGCAGCTCGAGGTTGACGCCGCTGAGCAGCACCCGCCGACCCTCGGTTCGTCCGTCGCCCGCAGGATGTCCGCCGCGTGCGGCATGCCCGTCGCCCGCGTCGAGCGCGGCCCGGCGGAACGGCCACTGCCGACGCCGCACCGGCCGAGGTGCCAACTCCCGGCTGACCGCGAGGTCGCGGCCGGCCAGCACCACCGGGCCGAACGCCTCCGATACACAAGCCCCAGGCCCCTCATTCGCCAGCCTCAGCAGCGCCCGCTGCACGTCCGGCGCAGCGAGCCCGCCGGAGAGGCCGAGCGCGGCCTGCAGTTCGATCTCGCCGGGCAGCCAGCAGCCGGCCCGGTGCAGCTCGCCCGCTGCCGCCGGCAGCACGGATGCGGTCGGCCCGTCGTGCGTGATTCTCCCGTTGGCGCCGAGCACGATGCACCTCTCCGGCAGCCCGGCGACGCCGAGGCTGCCCGCGTACTCGTCGAGACGGTGTTCCACCAGCAGCACCGCGACGGTGCCGGGCCGGGCCGCGGCGTCGACAGCGTCGCGCACCTGACGCAGCCCGTCGGCATCCAGCATCGAGGTCGGCTCGTCGAGCACCAGGATGTCGGGGCGGCCGATCAGCGCCGCCGCGAGCGCCACACGCTGGCTCTCCCCGCCCGACAGGGAGCCGGTCTGACGGTCGCGCAGCCGGCCGGCGCCCACAATTGCGAGGACGGCATCGATGCGGTCGGAGATCCCCGCCGGTGGCACGGCCCGGTTTTCCAGAACAAAGGCGAGCTCCTGTTCCACCCCGGGCAGGCACACGGCCGAGTCCGGGTCCTGCGGCAGCACGCCGAGGTGGCGGGAGAGCTCCACCACCTCGGTGGCGAGGGCGTCGCGGCCGGCCACGGTGACCGATCCGGTGACCTGGGCGATCACAGAGTGCGGTACCACCCCGGTGATCGTGGCCAGCAGGGTGGACTTGCCGGCCCCGGACGGGCCGAACAGCACCACACGCTCCCCGGCGGCGATGGTGAAGCTGGCGCCATGCAGCACGGCGCGGTCCTGCCGGGGAAAGGTGACGGTGACATCCCGGAACGCAACCGCGGGCAATGCGACCGCGGGGACAGCAGCGGCAGGCACAGCGACGGCAGGCACAGCGACAGTCGGCACAGCGCCAGTAGGCACAGCCGCGGCGGGCACTCCTGTGTCGGACACGCCCCGGCCTAGGAGTTCAGCGCGCGGCCGATGGCGTAGTTGTCGACCACGCCCGTCTTGGCCAGCGCATCCACGATCACCTTGGCCAGCAGACCCCCCAGGATGACGCCGGAAGCCAGCTGGATACCCAATCGGAGGAAGAACAGGTCCTGGCCGAACCAGCCGGACCGGAAGGCGGAGAAGATGAACACGAAGCCCGATCCGAGCAGCCCGGACAGCGCGTAACTACCCCAGCCGAAGGACGAATATCGGCGCAGCGCGAAGGGCAGTTCGCTGCCGGCTCCCTGGATCGCGGCGGCGACGAAGAGCATCGGCCCGACCGCCGAACCGAGGAAGACGACTTCGATGACCGACGCCAGAACCTCGGCGATCACCCCGGCGAACCGGGTGCGCACGATGGCGACGGCGATGGGCGCCACGAGCAGCCACCCGCCCAGCAGCACGTGCTGCGCGAGGTCGCCCGCCGGTCCGAGCAGGATCGACAGCCCGGTCCACGCCTGCACGAGTGCCCAGTAGAGGAAGCCGAAGACCACCCCGAGTACGACGATGAGCACGAGGTCCTTGAGGGTGAAACGGTGGATGGGGCGGGTGGCGGATGCGGTGGAGGCGACGGTGGAGGAGGGTGCAGCAGGCATGGTGGTGTCCTTCATGAGAGAGGGAAAGAGGGGTGTGCCAGACGATGGCAGGGGATGCACACGGAGGCGTGCCGGGAACGGCCACGGTGGCCGAATAGAGAATCGGAATCGGACGTGCCGAGCCGACGCGGGAGGTCCGCGGGTGTTCTGCCGCCAGGTCAGACGGCGCCCGGCGTGGGCCGGATCAGCGCGCGGAGGGGCTGTTGATCGACAGCGTGAGGTGACTGGTGACGTGCTGCACGCTCTGCCCCACGAGGATCCAGCCGGCCGCGGCCGTCTGCAGCACGGTGGCGAGGTCGCCCTGCAGTCGCGTCACGAAGTGCTCGGACGCGACGAAGCTGCCGTTCGCCTTGGCGAAGTCGATCGCGGCATAGATGTCGCGCATGTGGTCGGGCTGTGTTCCGGGGCGGCCGCCGTCGTCGAGCGGGTACAGCGCCCACTCGCCCGCGGCGATGATGCCCACGGGAGTCGCCGCGGGGATCTCGCTGCGCAGCGGCCCGGCACCGCCGGGCAGGGCGCAGACGACCTCGCCGGGGCATCCGCGGGAGAAGTGCACGGTGGCGGTCACATGGCGGCCGCTCCGCGCGGCCGCGCCGATGAGGTCGGTGAGGTAGCGCAGAATGTCGGCCTCGGCGCCGCCGACGAAGGTGCTCACGACACCGGTGTCCACGGTGAGGCCGGCGGTGTCGGTGCTCCGGATGGCGTCCAGGATGATGTCGGCGTAGCGGTCGCTCATCACGGCAAGCGTGATGCGAGCGCCCACGCCGAATTCGAGCGGCGTGAAAGCCGCCGGCGCCAGGTCGGGCAGGGTGGGGGTGGGATGTGTCATGTCGCGCCTTCTGTCGGTGAACAGGGCACGGGATGGTGTTGAGTGCGTTCTCCCTGCGCTGGCATGATCCAGATCAGGTTCAACGGTCGAAGCTTAGGAAGCTTCCTCTCAGCCCGGCTTACCGGACTCCCGTGTACAGCACCGACCATACACGGTCGCGACGTTCGCGCGTTCAGCGTGACGCCGCGGGTCAGGCGTGATGCGCGGGCACGGCGCCACTGCGCCCGTGGCACGCCACCCGCGGAGCGGCGCGTGACCCGCGCACGACGAACGGGCCGCGTCGAGCGCTGGCCGCGGTGTCGGCGAAGGTCAGGCGCCGCCGCCGGGCGGGCCCATCACGAGCAGGGTCGTGAAGACGGCGACCAGGCCGACCACCAGAACGGATGCCAACAGTAGCGGCCGTGCCAGACCGACGCGGAGCAGCCGGCTCACCACGGTGTGGTCCCGGGGGTCGTCCGTGGCCTCCCGGCGCCAGCCGCCGTCGAGCAGGTTGCGGCGCTCGAGCCAGCGGTCGAACGGGATCGTGGCGTAGGGCACCACGGCGGTGGACACGGCGAGGAGCATCAGCCGGGGACGCCAGTGCTGGTTGACACCCACGAGCACAGCGGTGATCCCGTACGCCAGGAACACCAGCCCGTGCACGAAGCCGCCCACCCGCACCGCGCCGTCCCCGAAGTCGCCCGGCGCGAACACGTACTTGAGCAGCATCGCGGTGATCAGGATCGTCCAGGTGATCGCCTCGGCGATGGACAGGATGCGGTAGAGCAGGCGGGGTGACACGGGGAGGACTCCTGGAAGCGTGATCGGCGGGCAGGTCAGACTCCAGCCTGTCAGGCCCGCCTGAGCGGAGCATCCGTCGAAGGATGGAACCTCTGCCAGGCCGCTGTGCCAGCATGAGGTCATGACGTACCTTCCCGCAGACACCCGTTACGAGTCCATGCCGTACCGCCGCACCGGGCGCAGCGGCCTCAAGCTGCCCGCGATCTCGCTGGGCCTCTGGCAGAACTTCGGCGGCACCGTGCCCGTTGAGACGCAACGCGCGATCCTGCGGCGGGCCTTCGACCTCGGGGTCACCCACTTCGACCTGGCCAACAACTACGGCCCGCCCTACGGCAGCGCCGAGACAAACTTCGGCCGTATCTTCGGCGAGGACTTCTCCGCCCACCGCGACGAGGTCGTCATCTCCACCAAGGCCGGCTACGACATGTGGCCGGGGCCGTACGGTGACTTCGGCTCGCGCAAGTACCTGCTGTCCAGCCTCGACCAGTCGCTGAACCGGATGGGTCTGGACTACGTCGACATCTTCTACTCCCACCGCGCCGACCCGGAAACCCCGCTCGAGGAGACCATGGGCGCGCTGCACACGGCCGTCACGAGCGGCCGGGCGTTGTACGCCGGCATCTCCTCGTATTCACCGGAGCGCACCCGGCAGGCCGCCGCGATCCTGGCCGATCTGGGCACGCCGCTGCTGATCCACCAGCCGTCCTATTCGATGTTCAACCGCTGGGTCGAAGACGGCCTGCTCGACACCCTCGACGACCTCGGCGTCGGCTGCATCGCGTTCTCCCCGCTGGCCCAGGGGCTGCTCACCGACCGCTACCTCAACGGGGTGCCGGAGGGCTCGCGCGCGTCGCAGGCCGGGTCGATGAGCCACGACATGGTGAACGAGGCGACGGTGGGGCGCATCCGTGCCCTCACCGAGATCGCGGATGCGCGCGGCCAGTCGCTCGCGCAGCTCGCGCTGTCCTGGGTGCTTCGGCGGGGCACCGTCACCTCGGCGCTCGTGGGTGCGTCGTCGGTCACCCAGCTGGAGACGAACATCGCCGCGATCGACAATCTCGTCTTCACCGATGAGGAGATCGCCGCGATCGACGAGCACGCCGTCGACTTGGGCATCAACCTTTGGGAACCCTCCAGCGCCGTCTAGGCCCCACACCCACCACCGAGTCGTCCCTTAACGCACGAATTGCCCCGGCGCACCGGGGCAATTCATGTCAAACAGAGGCGCAGAAACCTAGGCGTTGACCAGCGCGCGCTCGATCACCGAGGTGAAGAACGCCAGGCCGTCCACGCCGCTGCGCATGGCCAGCGCGGTGTCGGGGCCGAAGCCGGGTTCCACGGCGTGCTCAGGGTGCGGCATCAGGCCCACGACGTTGCCACGCTTGTTGGTGACGCCGGCGATGTCGTTGAGCGAGCCGTTCGGGTTCACGTCAAGGTAGCGGGCGATGACCCGGCCCTCGCCCTCGAGGCGGGCCAGGGTGTCGGCGGAGGCGATGAAGCCGCCCTCACCGTTCTTCAGCGGGATGGTGATCTCCTGCTTGTCGGTGAAACCGTTCGTCCAGTCGGTCGAGTTGTTCTCGATGCGCAGGCGCTGGTCGCGGCAGATGAACGCGCCCGCCTCGTTGCGAATGAGCCCGCCCTCGAGCAGGTGCGCCTCGGTGAGCATCTGGAAGCCGTTGCAGATGCCGAGCACGGGCATCCCCTTGTTGGCGGCGTCGATGACCTCGGCCATGATCGGCGAGAGGCTGGCGATGGCGCCGCAGCGCAGGTAGTCGCCGTAGCTGAAGCCGCCGGGCAGCACGATGGCGTCCACGCCGTGCAGGTCGTGCTCGCCGTGCCAGAGGGCAACGGGCTCGGCGCCGGCCAGGCGGATGGCGCGCTGGGCGTCGCGGTCGTCGAGCGAGCCCGGGAAGGTGACGACGCCGATGCGCATCAGTGCGTTTCCCCGGCGGCGACCTCGAGCACGTAGACGTCGGTCACGTCCTCGATCACGGAGTTGGAGAGCACAGTGTCGGCGAGTTCCTGTACCTCGGCGAGCAGCGCGGCGTCCGCGGGACCCTCCACGGTGAGTTCGAATCGCTTGCCGACGCGCACGCCGGTGAACTCGGTCTTGCCGAGGCGGCGGAGGGCGCCGGCGACGGCCTTGCCCTGGGGATCGAGCAGTTCTGCCTTGGGCATAACTTCTACGACGATGGTTGGCATGGCTCACTCCGTAAGACGTCGGGGGCGGATGCGTCGATTCTACAGGCCTGCAGCCGGGGCGAGTCCGGCCTGACCGAGCAGGATGCCGCGCAGCACGTCGCGCACGGCCGCGACGCCCTCGTAGGTCTCCACGAAGCTGGTGCTCAGCGGCGACAAGCCGATCCGCAGGCCCTCCGGGGCGCGGAAGTCGGGGATTACGTCGTGTTCCCAGAGAATCCGGGTGACCTGGCGCATCGCCGGGTGGTCCACGGTGAGGTGGCCGCCGCGGTGGGTGTGCTCGCGCGGGGAGGCCACGGTGACGCCGAGCGGCACCAGCCAGGCATCCACCAGTTCGAGCGCGAACTCGGTCAGCGCCACCGACTTGGCCCGTACCTGGTCGATGCCCACCTCGTCGATCATGCCGATGGTGTCCTGCATGGCGAGCATGCCCACGATCGCCGGCGTGCCGCTCATGAAGCGACGGATGCCCTCGGCCGGCACGTACTGCGGCCCCATCGCGAACACGTCGGCGGCGCCCATCCACCCCTGGATCGGCTGGGACAGATCGGGCTGCAGCTCGGCGCGCACGTAGCCGTACGCGGGAGCTCCCGGGCCGCCGTTGAGGTACTTGTAGCTGCAGCCCACGGCCAGGTCGACGCCGTCGAGATCGAGGTTGATCGGGACCGAACCGGCCGAGTGGCAGAGGTCCCAGAGCACGAGCGCGCCGGCCTCGTGCACGGCGGCGGTGATCGCGGGCACGTCGGCCAGGAACCCGGAGCGGTAGGCCACATGGCTGAGCACCACGAGCGCGGTCTGCGGGCCCACGACGGCGCGCACCTGGTCCACGGTGACGCCGCCTGTGGTGCTCGACTCGATCCAGCGCAGGGTGAGGCCGCGTTCGGCGGCGATGCCGGCCAGCACGTAGCGGTCGGTCGGAAAGTTGTCGGTGTCGAGCACGATCTCGCTGCGGGCCGGCAGCGAGTCCACGGCCGCGCGGGCGAGCTTGTACAGGGTGACGGTGGTGGAGTCGCCGATGTACACCTGGCCGGGGGCGGCGCCGAGCGCGGCCCGGCCGAGGGCGTCGCCGATGGTGAGGGGCAGCTGCATCCACTCGTCGTCCCAGCCGCGGATCAGCCGGGTACCCCAGGCACCGGTGAGGAATTCGTTGATGCGCTCCACGCTGGCGATAGTGGGCCGGCCGAGGGAGTTGCCGTCGAGATAGGCCACCGGGTTCGCCGGGGCGGATGCGCCGGCCACGCCGGCCGATCTGTCGTCGAGCCCCACGAACCGGCGGCGGTAGTGGCCGAGGCCGTCGATGCGGTCCATCCGGCGGGCGAAGGCGAGGTGGGCGTCGAGGCCCTCGGTCACGCTGCTGTCGTGCTGGGTCATGAGTGGTGGTCCTCGAGGTCGGGCCGGGTGAGCGAGCGGGAGTGCGGCGGACGGGTGGTCACTGAGGGAACGGGCTGTGAGCGAGCGCCGAGCAGCCAGTCGGTGAATCCGGCCAGGTCCCGCGGGTCGGCGGGGCGGTCGCCGGGTATAAAGGTAACCCGGTGCCCGGCTGCGTCCGGCCCGGCGGCGCGGTGAGCCGGGGTGCGGCTCGGGAAGTCTGCCGTGAGCGCGGCGAGCACCTCGTCGGGTGTGAGGCCGCAGGCCAGCAGCGCCTCGATCTCGCGCCGGTTCAGCCCCACCGGCAGCGGACCGTTGCCCAGGTCGGTGCCGTAGAGCACCCGGCCGCCCGCGGCGTGGAATCGGGCCAGGTTGTCGCTCGCCACCCCGAACGCCCTGGACGGGTCGCCCCAGCCGTGGATGTCCAGGGTGCTGATCCAGGTCATCCGGCCGGCCATGGCGGTGAGCAACTTCTCCGGCAGGGGCTCGCTGAACGGCGTGTGTGCGAGCAGGTCGACCCCGGCGTCGAACGCGGCGGACGCCTGGCCGGCGCCCTCGGTGTGGGCGGTGACGGGCAGCATCCGGTCGTGTGCGGCGGCCACGATCGCCGCGAGGGTATCGGCGGCGAGCACGGGCCCGGCGGCGGAGTTGAGGGTGACCTTGATCACGGATGCGCCGGCGGCGGCCTGCCGGGCCACGGCCGCGGCGGCGTCGGTCGGGCCGGCCACCGCGCAGGCGCTGCCCGCGGGGGCCCAGGCCTGCCGGCTCGGGTATCCGCCGGGGGCGCCGAGAAACTGCCCGGCAAAGCGCGCCTCGGGCGCGTCGTCGGCAGCGGGGCCGGCGTCGCCGGCCGAGCCGGGCGTCCAGCCGCCGAGGTCGAGCACCCGGGAGATGCCACCGGCGGCCAGCCCTGCTGGGTCGATCAACGCCAGATGAACGTGAGCGTCGAGGAACCCGGGCAGCTGCACCGTCACCGGCCCACCTCGGTGCGCACGGCGAACAGCTCGGGGAAGAAGGTGAGTTCGAGCGCCTTCTGCAGGAATGCGGCTCCGCTGGATCCGCCGGTGCCGGGCTTCATGCCGATGATGCGCTGCACGGTCTTGAGGTGCCGGAACCGCCAGAGCTGGAAGTTGTCCTCGAGGTCGACGAGTTCCTCGCAGGCCTCGTACACGTTCCAATTGTCGGTGTGGTTCTCGTATATTCCACGGAAGGTATGCACCAGTTCGGGGTGCAGCACCCAGGCCTCGGTGACGTCGCGGTCGAGTACCGTGGCCGGCACGTCGAAGCCCTGGCGGTGCAGGTAGCGCAGGAATTCGTCGTAGATGCTCGGCGCCTCGTACACCTCGGTGAGCAGGGCATGGGCCTCAGCATCCGCGGCGAACAGCTCGAGCATGCGCGGATGCTTGTTGCCGAGCACGAACTCCACCGCACGGTACTGGTAGGACTGGAATCCCGAGGAGCTGCCGAGGAAGTCCCGGAACTGGGCGTACTCGGTCGGGGTCAGGGTGGCGAGCACCGACCACTGCTCGGTGAGGGTGCGCTGGATGTGCTTGACCCGGGCGATGCCCTTCAGCGCCGGCGGCAGCCTGTCGTTGCGGAGGTTCTCCGCGGCCGCGCGCAGCTCGTGCAACACGAGCTTGAGCCAGAGCTCAGTGGTCTGGTGCTGGATGATGAAGAGCAGCTCGTCGTGGTGCTCCGGCGCACTCACGGGCTTCTGCGCCGACAACAGGGTGTCGAGGTCGAGGTAGCCGCCGTAGCTCATCCGCTCCCGGAAATCGGTGACGATCTCCGCCTCGAAGTCGCGGGTGTTGTTCTCGACTGACACAGTGGCCTTCCCGCCGGGAACTCGTCGCGCCGCGGCTGTCCCTGAATTGTGTCTGTTCGGCACTGCAGGGTGCAACACGAGGTGTGCGGCCGACACGCCAGAGTGTTGCGCGCCATTCGCCCGCACTGACCGGCGAGGAGGCCACCCTCCGAGGCCTCGGAGGAAGGGGATCTAGAATCAACCCCATGACTACCTCTGCCCGGCCCCCGCAGGACGCGTCCCAGCCGCGGCGCCGCGACGCCAGGCAGAACCGCGAACGCCTCATCGACGAGGCGCGTAGGCTCATCGCCGAGGACGGGGTGGACGCCTCGCTCGAGGAGATCGCCCGCCGCGCCGACGTGGGCGTGGCCACCCTGTACCGCAACTTCCCCACCCGCGACGACCTCGTGCGGGCGCTCTACGACATCGCGCTGGCCGAACTCTTCGCCGTGCGTGAGGAGATCGCCGCTGCCCCCACGGCCTGGGCCGGAGTGGTGCTCTACACCGAGCGTCTCGCCGAATGGCTCGTCGCCGACCCGTCACTGCCGCCCATCCTCAAGCGGATGGCCACCATCGACCCCACGGCCCGGCCGTCGGTCGAGTTCGAGGGTTTCATCGCGTCCTTGGTGGCGCAGGCGAAGAAGGACGGTGACCTGCGCCCCGACGTCGACTCGATGGACCTGGCCGTGCTGGTCACCATGATCGGATCCCTCGGCACCCTCGGTGGCGGTTACACCGGCCAGTGGCGCCGGCAGCTCTCCCTCGTGCTCGACGGACTGCGGATGCCGGAGAAGCCCCGGCCGAAGCTGCCCGGGCGTCCCCTGAGCGTCAAGGAGTTCCAGGCCACCGTGCACGGACTCACCCGGCGTGCCACGCGCGCCGCCCGCGGTTCCCGCGCAGCCCACTGACCCCGGCGGTTCAGGCGGTGCGCACCCGGATCTGGTTGGCCCAGGGGTCGTCGAAGCCGAGCACCTGACCGTCGTTGCTGGTCTGCACGCCGTAGTGCGTCATCCGCTCGCCGAGCTGGCCGAGGTCGTCGCTGGTGGGAAGCACGATCTCCACCTGGCCGAGGCCGAGCGCCAGGCGGCGCTTACCGGAGCCGGCGCTGTTCCAGGTGTTCATGGCCATGTGGTGGTGGTAGCCGCCGGCGGAGACGAACAGCGCCGAGCCGCCCATCTCGGCGGTGGTCTCGAAACCGAGCCGGTTCACGTAGAACTCGCGGGCGGTAGCGACATCGCCCACCGACAGGTGCACGTGCCCCACCACGGCGTGGCCGGCCGACGGGTCGCTCAGGCCCTGCTCGGTGAGGTGTTCGGAGATGAACGCGTTCGGATCCACGTAAAGGGTGGCCATCTCGATCTGGCCGTGCTTCCAGCTCCACTCCGAGCGGTCACGGTCCCAGTACAGTTCGATGCCGTTGCCCTCGGGGTCGGTGAAGTAGAACGCCTGGCTCACCAGGTGGTCGGCGCTGCCGGTGAAGGTGCCGGGATGCTTGGTGCCCACCGAGTACACGGCCGCGGCGAGCTGGGCCTGGGTATCGAACAGGATCGCGGTGTGGAACAGCCCGGCCGCGCGTGGCTCGGCGGCGGCGAGTTCGGGGGCGTGCTGCAGGATCACGATCGGGGTCGTGCCACGGCCGAGCACCGCGACGGGGCCGTCGTGGCTGAGCAGCGTGAGGGTCACGGCGTCGCGGTAGTAGGCGATCATGGCGTCGAGGTTGCCCACCCGCAGGGTCACCGCACCCATTCCGGTGTCGGCGGCGAGCAGTTCGGCAGAAGATCGGGTCACGCTTGCGTCAACGGATGCGCCGCCCCGGCTATTCCCCCGGTCCACGTGGCGTCCCGGCAGGCAGGGCCGTCACCACGGCCGGTGGCTCCTAGATCCGCCGAGCCCACTCCGCGATCATCCCGGTGGCTTGGGCGAAGGCAGGGTCCCCCGGCCGGTTGAGGAAGGCGTGCACGGTGCCGGGCAGCACGTGGTACTCCACCGGCACCGCGGCATCCGTCAGTTCGCGGGCGAACTGCTCGCCGGAGGCGCGCATGGAGTCGCCCTCGGCATCCAGCATCAGCGCGGGTGGGAAATCGTGCAGCGGATGCCCGCCGGGGAACGCGAACGGTTCGGCGGCGGCGGCGGCAGTCCCGGCATAGTTGCGGTTGGTCAGGTTCAGCAGTGCGGGGAGGTGGGTGTACCGGCGGCGGCCGCGCAGGCGCCCGATCACCTCGCGGGAGCGCACGGGCAGGGCGGCGTGGAAGAAGCCGTAGGCGAGGAACACCCCGCGGAGCGGCGGGGCGCCTTCGGAGGCCAGCCGCAGTACCGTCGCGGCTGACAGGCAGGCGCCCGCGCTGGCACCGCCGAGGATCACACCGTCCGGAAACTCCTCCTGAACGGCCCGCAGCACCGCCACCACGTCGTCGACCGGAACCGGGTAGCGGATCCCGCGTCGCCCGAGCCTGGGCCCGACGGTCGCGAGCCGGTAATCCACCGTGACGACCGGGAATCCGGCCAAGGCCAGGGCGCGGGCCACCTCGTGGGTTTCGGGCAGGTCGAGGTCGCCCTTGAAGAACCCGCCGCCGTGCACCCAGACGATCGGCGGTCCGGTCGTGATTCCCGCAGGTGTATACCGTCGCACCGGAATAGGGCCGTGCGGTCCGGCGACGGTATCGGCGCGGGTGTTCAGGGGCATCCCCCGAGACTAGGGCCTGCCGGCCTGGGCAGGCTTAGACCGCGGTGAGCCGACCGAGTAGCTCGCGGTACCGGGCCGCGGTCTGCTCGACGATCTCGGCGGGCAGCACGGGCGGGGTTCCGGTCTGGTCCCAGTGGGCGGAGAGCCAGTCGCGCACGATCTGCTTGTCGAAGCTGGCCATCCGCTCTCCCGGGGTGGCACCGGCAAGCCACTGGGCGGCATCCCAATACCGGCTCGAGTCGCTCGTGAGCACCTCGTCGCCCAGGGTGAGCACCCCGGTGGCGCGGTCGGCGCCGAACTCGAACTTGGTGTCGGCCAGGATCACGCCGGCTGCCTCCGCGATCGCGGATGCGCGGCGGAAGATCTCCAGCGATGCGTCGCGCAGCGCGGCGGCCACGTCGGCTCCCACAAGCTCCACGGTGCGTTCGAACGAGATGTTCTCGTCGTGCTCGCCCATCGGGGCCTTCCAGGCCGGGGTGTAGATCGGTTCGGGCAGCCGGTCGCCGTTCTGCAGGCCGTCCGGCAGCGGGATGCCGCAGACGGTGCGGCTGGCCACGTACTCGAGCCAGCCCGAACCGGTCAGGTAGCCGCGCACGACGCACTCGATCGGGTACATGTCCAGGGTCTTGCAGAGCATCGCCCGGCCGGCCACGGCGGCGGGGATCAGGCTCGACGCATCCACTCGGTGGTCGGGTACGAGGTGATTGGGCACGCCGTCGAGCTGGTCGAACCACCACAGGCTGAGCGTGGTGAGCAGCTCGCCCTTGCCCGGGATGCCGGGTTCGAGAACGTGGTCGAACGCGCTCACCCGGTCGCTGGCCACGACAAGCACCCGGTCGGCGGTCGCCAGGTCGGTGTCGTCCGCGGGAACGTAGAGGTCGCGTACCTTGCCCGAGTACACGTGCTGCCAGCCGTCCAGCTGCAGCGCGGCCATCAGTTCGCGACCTTGGCGGCGATGTCGCTACGGTGCTGAGAGCCCTCGAGGCCGATCAGCGACACGGCCTCGTAGGCGCGGGCGCGAGCTTCGGTGAAGTCGCTCCCCACGGCGACGACGCTGAGCACCCGGCCACCGGTGGCGAGCAGGTCGCGACCCGAGAGTTCGGTCGCGGCGTGCGCGATGGTCACCCCGGGCACCCGGGCGGCGTCGGTCAGTCCGGTGATGGGGCGGCCGGTCACCGGGGTCTCCGGGTAGTTCTCGCTGGCGATGACCACGGTCACGGCGGCATCGGCGGAGAACTCCGGCCGGGGCAGCCCGGCCAGTTCGCCGGTCGAGGCGGCCAGCAGCAACCCCGAGAGCGGCGTGACGAGGCGGGGCAGCACGACCTGCGTCTCCGGGTCGCCGAAACGGGCGTTGAATTCGATCACACGGATGCCGGCATCCGTGAGAATCAGCCCGCAGTAGAGCAGCCCGATGAACGGGGTGTCTTCGCCGGCCAGCTGGCGCACGGTGGGCAGGGCGATGGTCTCGATGACCTCGTCCACGAAAGCGGTCTCGCTGCCGAACCCGGCGTCGAGCCAGGGCAGCGGCGAGTAGGCGCCCATGCCGCCGGTGTTGGGGCCCTCGTCGTTGTCGGCGAGACGCTTGTAGTCCTGCGCGGGGGAGAGCGGTAGTACCGTGTGGCCGTCGCTGAGGAGGAACAACGAGACCTCCTGGCCGGCGAGGAATTCCTCGATCAGCACGGCGCCGTGCTGCAGCCAGCGCACGGCGTGGGCGAGGGCGTCGTCGCGGTCGGTGGTCACGAGCACACCCTTGCCGGCGGCCAGGCCGTCGGCCTTGACCACGTAGGGGGCGCCGTATTCGTCGAGCGCGCCCTGCGCCTCGGCGAGGTTGCCGGCCCGCACGGCACGGCCGGTGGGCACACCGGCGTCGTCCATGATGCGCTTGGCAAAGGTCTTGCTTCCCTCGAGGGCAGCGGCGGCCTGGCCCGGGCCGAACACCGGGATGCCGCGGGTGCGGAGGGCATCGGCGACACCGGCCACCAGGGGGGCCTCCGGGCCCACCACGACGAGGTCGATGTTGTGCTCCTGGGCGAAGTTGGTCACCACGTCGGAGTCGGTGGGATCGAGGTCGACCACCGGCACATCCGCGGCGATGCCGGCATTGCCGGGCGCGGCGATCACGTGGGGCCGCGGCTCCTCTCGCAGGAGGGCAGTGACGATGGCGTGCTCGCGGGCGCCGGAACCGAGGACCAGTATTCTCACCGGATCAGGCTACCCGGCCCACACGGTGGCGCGCACCTCGGCCGCCACGCGGTGTCACGGGAGGGCCTCGGAGCGGGCAGACTGGAGCCATGGCACGCGCGAGGATCGACGACGGACTGGGCCGCACCGCGGTGAAGGCCTACCTGGCCGACGAAGCCGGCGCGAGCCGCGATACCAAGGCGCTCGCCGTGCGGTACACCCTGCAGCTGCTCGCCGAACAGGCCGAGGGCAACACCGTCGAGGTGCGCGTGCCGCCGTTCGGCGCCGTGCAGTGCATCGCCGGCCCCCGGCACACGCGCGGCACCCCGCCCAATGTGGTCGAAACGGACGTTGCCACGTGGCTGGCACTGGCCACAGGCGCCCTCCTCTGGGCCGACGGCATCGCCTCCGGACGCATCCACGCCTCCGGAGCGCGCGCCGACCTCGCCACCGAGCTGCCGCTCTTCCCCTAGCCCCGCTCGGCCACGAGGGCGCCACGAGCGCTCCGACGTCAAGGCGGAGCGCTCGCTTGTCCCCTCAAGTCCCAGATCGTGCCGTCGTGTCGACAGGCTCAGCCGGGATCTCTAGAGTGCCGGCCACAGCCGGCGCGGAGAGTGCCAGATGTCTGCCATACGCCACGAAGCGGCCTCCCGCACGTGCACCCGGCCCCGGATGCCGACGAACTCGACGCCCTGCGCGTCCTCACGAGTCGGGTAGACGCGGCATGCCAGAGGTTGCCCGTTGGCGAAGATCTCCAGCGCAGAGTGATCCGCGAGCACCCGCAGGTGGATCCGCCCGTCGACGTGCTTGATCGGCCCGCTGCGAGGGGTCGCGTCAACGGTCGGGTCAAGGCTGCTCGCCGTGCGGATGAGCTCAAGAGTGATGGCGGCGTGCGCATCGCCCGGCCGGGTGATCCGGATGACTGTGCGCTCGGCCTCGTCCTGGGTGGCCCGCACGATCAGCTCGACCTGTGACCCCGTCTCCAGGTGCAGCTCGGCCACGATGTCGATCTGGTCGCCCCTGGTCAGGCCCGCACGGCGTTCCCCGCCGGTGAGGGTGAATCCGCCCAGCCGCACGTGGTCTCGGCGCAGCGTCTCCAGCTCGGGCACCGGCTGCTGGTGCAGGGTGCCGTCCGGCGCGCGGGTGACGAGTCGTGGCAGCGACATGACGCCCGACCACCCCGCGGTCTCGGCCGCCGCGTCGGAGCGGCCCTCCTGAAGCCAGCCGAACATCACCCGGCGGCCCCGCGCGTCCTGGGTGGATTGAGGCGCATAGAAGTACCGTCCGCCGTAGTCGAGTCGATGCACTGCTGTGCGGTCGAAACGGGTGCCGCTGTAGTGACCCGTCAGGTACAGCGTGTGCCGGGTCACCCCGTCGTCCCACGCGGAGAACACGAGAATGTCCGGGTCGACCGGTTCGTCGTCGGCGCCCGCGGGTTCGAGGCGGAACAGGTCCACGCACTCCCACATGGTGCCGGTCCAGTCGTCGGCGGTGGTCTCCCGGTCGCCGCTGTCGCCCACGATCAGCGGGCCGAGGTAGCTCCAGTTGCGCAAATCCGGGGACGCGTAGAGCAGTGCGGTTCCGCCCTGTCCACGGATGCCGGAGCCGATGAGCTGACGCCAGCCACCGCCCGGGTGCGGCCACACGCAATGATCCCGAAAGGCCGTCAGGTCCAGCGATGCCGGCGGTGCGGAGATCACCGGGTTGGCCGCATCGGCGACCCACTCGGTCAGATCCATCGACCCCACGGCGACGCAGGGCAGCTCCCGGTCACCACGGCGGCCCGAATACACCAGCGTCGGCACTCCGTGGTCGTCCACGAGCACCCCAGACCAACAGCCGTCGGCATCCGCGGCGTTCGCGGCGTCCCCCGGCACCAGGGCCACAGGGGCGTCGGTCCAGGTGATCAGGTCGGGGCTCGTCGCGTGCCCCCAGTGGATGCGACTGTGCACAGCCTTGAGCGGGTTGTACTGGTAGAAGAGGTGGTACACGCCGTTCCAGTGGCTCAGGCCATTCGGGTCGTTGAGCCAGCCGGCCGGGGACACGAAGTGGAACCGTGGACGGTGCCGGTCGCCCTCCGCGAGCGCCACGAGGGCATCCGGCTGGTCTGGGGAATCGGAGCGGTCCTCGTCGGTCGCGAGTAGCGGGTTCACTGGTCAGCCTTCCTGGCCGATGCCGGTGCGGGGTCGAGCTCGGTGTCGTGGTCGGTAAGGAGCGGATTGCTTGCGGCGGAGACCTGCGGCGCGTACAGGTGGCAGCGCACCCAGTGATCGGGGCCGACGGTGTGCCGCACCGGCACGCTGGCACTGCAGTCCGGTCCCTGCCATGGACATGAGGTCGGCGTCAGCACCGCCTGCCGCAGCCGCGCCCGCTCACGCGGGTCGTAGCGCACGGATCGACCGGGATCCGGAACGGCTGACAACAACAACTGGGTGTAGGGATGGGACGGGTTCTGCATGAGCTCCAGGGATTCTCCGCCCTCGACGAGGGCTCCGGCGAACATTACGAGTGTGGTGTCGGCGACATACCGGGCGGAGGCCAGGTCGTGCGTGATGAACAGCATCGAGATGCCGCGCTCGTCACGTAGCCGGGCCATGAGGTTGAGGATGCCGATGCGCACCGAAACGTCGAGCATCGACGTGGGCTCGTCGGCGAGGATGATCTCGGGGTCCACGGCGAGCGCCCGGGCAATCGACACTCGTTGGCGCTGCCCACCGGACAGCTCGTGCGGGTAGCTGTCGAGCATGTCTTCGGTGAGTCCGACCGTGCGCATCAACTCAGCGGATCGGCTGCGCACCTCGGCGCGGGTTCGTGCCTTGCCGTGGATGCGCAGGGGCCGTTCCAGAAAGTGCTCCACCCGGTGCGCCGGGTTCAGCGAGCCGAACGGGTCCTGGAAAACCATCTGCACCGTGCCTCGGTACCGCCGGGAGGCCGCCGACTTCTCGGTCTTGAGCACATCCCGGCCGCCGACGACGATCGACCCGGCCGTGGGCCGTTCCAGGCGGGCGAGGGCTCGAGCCACGGTGCTCTTGCCGCTGCCGGATTCCCCGACCAGAGCGACGATCGTGCCGCGGGGGATGTCGAAGTCGACGTTGTCCACGGCGCGCATGTTTCGTCTGGAGAACAGCCCTCCGAGCGGGAAATCCTTCGTGAGCCCGCGCACCCGCACGCTGACGTCGTCGATCGGGGCCGTGCTGGGTCGGCGCTGGCCGGTGTCGGTCGTCATGCTGCGGTTCCTTCGATGCTCGTGCGCGGGTGCTCGGCCACAAAGCGTCCGGGCTCGACCTCGCGCAGGTCGGGGATGTTGCCGGAACAGTTGGCCCGGTCGGGTGGGCAGGAAACGTGGAAGGAACAGCTCCCCGAGGAGCCATCGCCCGCCCGCACTGAATCAGACAGGCCGGTCAGGCGAACGCGCGGACCGGTCAACGGCGGAAACGCGTTCATCAGCGACAACGTGTACGGGTGCAGGGGACTGGCGAACATGAGCTCCGCGGCGGCCATCTCCACGAGCCGGCCGCTGTGCATCACGGCCATGCGGTGAGACAGTTCCACCATGAGGGACATGTCGTGGGTGATGAAGAGCACCGAGAATCCCAGCTGCCGCTGAAGATCGCTGATCTGCGCCATGATCTCCTGTTGCACGACCACGTCGAGCGCGGTCGTCGGTTCATCCATGATGAGTAGAGAGGGCTCCAGCGCCAGGGCCATCGCGATCACGGCCCGTTGGCGCATGCCGCCGGAGAGCTGATGCGGGTAGGAGTCCAACCGCACCGGATCGATGCTCACCAGGCGCAGTAACTCGGCCGAACGGCTGCGGGCCTGCTTCGCCGACAGCCCCTCGTGGGTGGTGAAGATGTCCACCATCTGGCTCCCGATGGTCATCACAGGGTTGAGCGAGTTCATCGCGCTCTGGAAGATCATCGCGATCTCCATCCAGCGGAACCGGCGCAGTTCTTCTCCGCGCAGGGCCAGAAGGTCTCGGCCCTTGAACCTGATCTGCCCGCCCGTGATCTCGGCGGGGTCCTTGAGGAGCCGCATGATGGCGTTGGCGACCGTGGACTTGCCGCAGCCGGATTCGCCGGCCAGGCCGAAGATCTCGCCCTCACCGATGCTGAACGACACGTCGTTGACGGCGACCACCTGGCGGTTGTCGCCGTGGTATTCCACTCGCAGGTTGGTGACCTCGAGGATCGGGGTGGTACTCATGCGCGGGTCCGTCCTTTCTTCGTCGTACGCAGCCGGGGGTTCGTGACCTCGTCGACGGCGTAGTTGACCATGGCCAGGGCAAATGCCACCAGAGCGATGCACAGGCCGGACGGTACGAAGGCCCACCACGCACCGGTGAACAGCGCTCCGTCGTTGCTTGCCCAGTACAGGTTGGTGCCCCAGCTCACGACGCTTGCGTCGCCGAGCCCGAGGAACTCGAGGCCCGCCTGGGCGCCGATGCCGAAGATGACGCAGGCGAGGAAGGTGCTCATCACGATGGAGGCCATGTTCGGCAGAATCTCGCGGAACATGATGCGCAGCGGATGTTCGCCGGTCACGACGGCGGCGGCGACGAAGTCCTTGCTGCGGATGGATAGCGCCTGTGAGCGCAGCACCCGGGCTGAACCGGCCCAGCCGGTGATGATCAGCACGACGACGACGGTTCCGATGCCCGGCGGCAGGAATGCCGCGAGGATCACCAGCAGCGGCAACCCGGGGATCAGCAGGAAGACGTTGGTGACCAGGGAGAGCAGGTCGTCGATGACCCGCCCGAAATAGGCCGAGGCCACGCCCACCAGGAGCCCGACCAGGGTCGCCGCCGCTCCCACGACGAAGCCGACCAGCAGGGAGGTCCGGGCCCCGTGCATGGTCAGGGCGAGAACGTCCTGGCCCTTGGCGGTGGTGCCGAACAGGTGCTCCAGTGACGGGGGCTGCGAGGCGATCGCCGTGATCAGCGACGGGTTTCCGGGAGCCAGCAGCGGCGCCGCAAGCGCGACCACGCCGAACAGAAGCAGCACAGCGGCCCCGAAGGCAGCTTTGCGATTGCCCAGAATGCCGCGAAGCAGGCCCCGGCGTGGCCGACGGCCGGACGCCGGCGCGTCGGAAGGGGCATCCGTCGTGGCCAGCGCCACGGTTTCAGAGGGATTGGTGACAGACATGGTGTTCTCCGTCTCAGCTCACGCGCACGCGCGGGTCGAGGCGCACGTACACGATGTCAACGAGGAAGTTGGCAACGAGCACGGCGGCCGTGATGGTGAGGAAAATGCCCTGCATGAGCGGGTAGTCCAGCCCCTGCACGGCGGCGAGCAGCTGATAGCCCACGCCCGGGTAGGCGAAAACCACCTCGGTGAGTAGCGCACCGCCCACGATGAAGCCGAAGGACATGCCGAAGGCGGTGACGCTGGGCAGCATGGCGTTGCGGGCGGCGTAGCGGAACATGATGCGGTTGTTCGTCAGGCCCTTCGCCTCGGCCATGAGGATGTAGTCCTCGGCGGTCGTGGCGATCATGGTGTTGCGCATGCCGAGCATCCAGCCTCCGATCGAGACCAGCACGATGGTCAGGGCGGGCAGGAACAGGTGCGTGGCGACGCTGGAGACGAAGGTCCAGGAGAGCTCCGGCATCATTCCGGCGTCGAAGGCGTGTCGGATGGGGAACCAGCCGAGCACCACCCCGAACAGGTAGAGCGCCGCCATGGCGAGCCAGAAGTACGGGAACGAGCCCACGAAGACCAGAATCGGCGGGAAGACGGAGTCCAGGACTCCTCCGCGTCGCCAGGCGGCGAGGATGCCCAGGAGATTGCCGATGACGACGGCGATGACCAATGCCGTGCCGCCGAGCAGGAGCGTCCAGCCGATCTGGCTTCCGATGACCTCCGAGACGGGGGTGGGAAAGCGGGAAATCGATACGCCCATCTGACCGGTGAATATGTTCTGCACATAGGTGATGTATTGCTGCCAGATCGGCCGTTCGTCCAAGCCGAACAGCTGGCGAAGCTGCTCGATCTGGTCGGGCTGCATCTTGTTCGCTGCCTGGGCGAACATGCGGGTGACGGGGTCGCCGGGCATGAACCGAGGGAGGAGGAAGTTCAGGGTGATCGACACCCAGAAGGCGAGGAGGTAGAAAGCCAACCGCCGCACTATGAATCGCACTGGTTGTGCTCCGTTCTTGACATGGCTATCGGGCGGATGCCGGTGCCCGACAACCGCAGAGGGCGGCACCCCGCTAGGGGGTGCCGCCGAACGCTACTTCGTGACGGGTTCCAGGCTGGTCAGCACGAGAACCGTCGTGGGGGACTTGGTGGAGAGCGTCGCGTACGGGTCGCTGGCTGTCGGCCATCCGGTGAAACGGGTGTCGGTGAACATCCCCCACTCCGGGCCGGCGAACAGTGGGATGACCGGCGCATCAGCGGCGAACTGGCCCTGCAGGCCGTTCACGGCCTCGGTCTGGACCGCCGGGTCGGAGCTGGCGGCGAATGTTGCGAGCAGGGCGTCCGCTTCCGGGCTGGCAAAGCGGTGGTAGTTCTCGAAGGTCTTCTCGCCGACCGGCTTGACCGTGTCGGTTGACATGACACCGCGGTAGAACTGGTACGGCGTCGGGGCGTTGTTGCTCCAGACGATGCCGGTGTCGAAACTGCCGTCTTCGTAACTGGCCGAGACCGTGGGCCAGTCGGGAGAATCGACTCTGGCGGTGATGCCGACCTCGGCCAGGTTCTGCGCGATGATGGTGGCCGCGGAGAGCCAGTCCGACGAGGCGGAGCCCACCGAGATGTCCAGGGTGAACGCAGACCCGTCCGGAAGCGTGCGGGTGCCGTCGGCGCCGAGGGGGTACCCGGCGGAGTCGAAGAGCGCATTGGCCGCGTCGACATCATGGTTCGTCCAGTCGCAGGATGCGGCGATGTCGGCATCCACCCAGGTCGTGTACGCGCCGGAGAGGCCGGTGCAGTCGGCCGGGGACGTGTAGCCGTTCATCGCGATGTCGGTGACCTGCTCGCGATCCACCGCCATGCTCAGCGCCTTGCGCACGTTGACGTCATCGAAGGGAGCCTTGGTGGTGTTCAGCTGCCAGTTGATCATCGAACCCGTGGACGGGAACCAGAACTGGCGGTGTTCAGGGTCTTTTGCGACAAAGGACTTCTCGATGTCCGGCATGAACTGATACGCCCAGTCGACCTCGCCGTTGACCGCGGCGAGGTTGGCCCCGTCGTTGCCGGCGAAGGCGAGCATGCGGATACCCGCGATCTTCTGCTTTTCCGGCTGCCAGTAGTTGGGGTTCTTGCCAAGGTCGAAGCTCTGGCTCTGGAAGCTGGTGACCTCCGTGTACGGGCCGGTCCCCACCGGGGTGCCGTTTGTATCCTTGGCGGGGTCGTCGATCTCCTCCCAGATGTGCTGGGGAACGATGATCTGCTGGCCGATCTCGTAGAGAGCGGGGGAGTAGGGGCGGTTCAGGACGAACCGCACCGACTGGTCGCTGTCTGCTTCGACGCTGTCAAGATAGTCGAAGCCGCCGAGAAGCTCCTTCTGGAGTTCAAAGGTGTACGCCACGTCCCCGGCAATCATAGGTTCACCGTCGGACCAGGTAACGCCGTCGCGCATCGTGAAGGTGAGCTCGAGTCCGTCGTCGCTGGTGGCCCATTCGGTGGCCAGCCACGGAGTGGTTCCGCCGTCGGCAGGGTTGTACACCAGCATCGATTCGTAGACAGCCTGCTGCGTCATCGGTGCTGCGTTGGGAGTGAACGGATTGAAGTTGCGCGAGAAGGTGCCCATGTCCTCACGCGGAATGGTGAGCAGCTGGTCGCCGGAGGTGTCCACGGCGGTGCCGCCGGCTGTGCACCCGGTCAGCAGCACCGCGCCGGTGAGAAGCGCGGCCAAAGCCAAGGCCGATCGGCCCTTTCGTATGGAGTGTGGCATCATGATTGTGTCCTTTCATCGACGCTGAGCGCGTGGTGGGGTGGCAAATGCGTCGGTCTGATTCACAGTCAGACCGACGCACGTTCAAGCAGGGGGCAGTCGATCAGCATCCGGTTGGTGCGAAGCGGTGCTCCAGCTATGAGATCGGCGAGCATGGTGACGCCGACGGCGCCCATCTGCTCGAAAGGCAACGCCACCGTCGTGAGGCGGGGGCGAAGGAATTGGGAGATGATCTCCTGGTTGTCGAAGCCGACCACGGCGATGTCCTGCGGGATGCGCAAGCCGCGCTCTTTGATCGCGTCGTACGCACCCATTGCCATGCGGTCATTGCCGCAGAAGAACGCCGTGGGCGGCGCAGGAGAGTCCAGCAGCGCGGCGGCGGCGTCGTACCCACCGTCGGCCTCGGCATGCCCGTACACCATCAGGTCGGGGTCCACCGTGATGCCGGCTTCGGCGTGGGCCCGGTCGAAACCGGCTCGCCGCCCGACGGCAGCGGGCATCGCCGGATCAAGGTTGATGAACGCGACTCGGGCATGCCCCGCGTCAAGGAGACGTTTCGCTGCCCGGTAGCCGCCCATCTCTTCGTCAGGCACCACACAGGCGAATCGGTCGTCGGGGTCGAAGCAGTTGATCAGCACGGTGGGCACTTCCAGGGCGGCCGGCGGCAGAGTGACGGAGCGGTGCCAGGTGGTGGCGTAGATGAGCCCTTCGACCCTCTGCTCGAGCAGCTTCTCGATTGCCGCGGTCTCCATAGCCGGGTCGCCCTCGCTCGAGGCGATCAGCACGAACTTGCGTTCGTCCCAGGCTTTGTCCTGCACACCCTTGATGATGTCAACGGCGAACGGCGCGGTGACGATCTCCGTGATGAGGCCATACCAGTCGCTCTTCTGCGCGGCGAGGGCCTGCGCCCCGGCGTTAGGCCGATAGCCGAGCGCGTCGACGGCTTCAAGGACGCGCTGGCGCGTGCTGTCAGGGATATTCGCATTCTCGCGGTTGCTCAGGACGAAGGAGACCGTGGTGCGGGATACGCCGGAACGGGTCGCGACATCGGTCATGGTCACGTTGCGGGTCCGTTTGATCGCCATTGCCCACTGCCTTTCGTCATTGAACTGCTGCTCGACTATCTCGCGTTACTAACGCGCGTTACTCGATGGTGCAACTCTAGCGAGCGCAATTCAGCGGTGTCAAGCGCCCGCGCGCATCCGACCTCGGCGAGGCTCAGGCGAGGATCGCGGCGACCTCTGCCAGCGTCGGCATCGAACTCGTGGCTCCGGGCCGGGTCACCGAGATCGACGAGGCCACGGTGGCCCAGCGCACGGCGTCGATCATCCGCTCGTCGGAGATACCGACAGACGCGGCGTCAACGGGCCCACCCTTACCGGGCCCATCGCCGGCCAGCACACCGCCGGCCAGCACACCGCCGGCCGAAGCCAGCCGGGCCACCAGCGCGCCCACGAAGGTGTCGCCTGCGGCGGTGGTGTCCACGGCCGTAACCGGCCGGGCCGGGGCCAGGCCCAATACCTCGCCGTCATAGGCCACGACGCAGCCCTGGGAGCCGAGCGTTACGATCGCCCAGGTCTTCCCGGCGCTGAGCAACTCGGCAGCCCGCACCGGGTCGCTCTCGCCGGTGAGCTCGGTGGCCTCGATCTGGTTGGGCACCACCAGGTCGACGGAGGCCAGGAAGCCCTCGGGCAGCGGCACCACCGGGGCCGGGGTGAGCACCGTGAAAACGCCATGGGCCCGGGCCACCGCGATGCCCGCCGCGAGTGCGCCGACGGGCAGCTCGCACTGCATGACCAGGAACGCGGACTGCCGGATGATCTCCTCCTGGCCGGCGGTGAGCGCCGTCACGGTGGCGTTGGCGCCGGAGACCACGACGATCGAGTTCTCGCCGGAGTCGACGACCGAGATGTGCGCGGTTCCCGTGGGCTCCCCGGCCTCGGCCAGGCCGGCCGCACCGATTCCCTCCGCGGCGACGAGGTCGCGCAGTTCGTGACCGTAGGCGTCCGCGCCCACCGCCCCGAGAAAGTCAACGTCGCCGCCCTGCCGGGCCGCGGCGACGGCCTGGTTGAGTCCCTTGCCGCCGGGCACCGTGCCGTACCCGCTGCCGAAGATGGTCTCGCCCGGTTGGGGCAGCCGTGGCTGCCTCACAACGAGGTCCATGTTGGCGCTGCCGAGCACGGCGATCCGGGTGGTCTTGCTCACATCGTTCACCCGCCCAGTCTGACGGATGCGGCGGCACGCCGCCCCTCTCTTGCCGACGGATGCGCGATTCGCGCGTCCCGCGCCGAAGCGCGCGTGGCGCGCGCCCAGCGAAACGGCGCCGTCCCCGCGTTCCGCGAAGTTCGCACCCGCCGGCCTGGCCGGGGTCGCAGCCGCCGGGGGCGCACTGGGCCGGGCCGCATTCGCCGGCGTCGTGCGACAATAGAACCGTGAGCTCTGCAGATCAGCACGGTGACGCCGAGTCGCGACAGCCCGGCAGTGTTTCGCCAGCCGCGGAGACGCCCAGCGTCCCGGCCGGCCCAACCGGAATCCCGGTGCCCGCCGAACCCACCGAGACCGTCGTCTCGGAGGAGACTCTCGTGGTGCGCCGGTCGCCCCGCTACATCAGCTTCATGATCGTCGGCGCCGTCGCTGGTGCCGTCCTGGCGCTGCTGCTCACGGTGCTCTTCCCGCAGAACGCCGAATTCGACCCGGCGCAGGTGTTCGGTTTCCTGCTGCTCGGCGGCGTCACGGTCGGGGTCGCGCTCAGCTGCCTGATCGCTATCGTGCTCGACCGGTTTGTGGGACGCTCGGCGACCACCGTCGTCGCGGATAGACTTGACGCGAACTTCACACGCGCCTTCGAGGCTCCGGATCCTGGATCCGACCCCCAACCTTCCAACGAGAATTCCTAGTAAAGGGGCTGCGGCTTGGCCGGTGGCGACGGACGACTGAATCACGATCTTCTTCCTGGCGAGAAGGGCCCGCAGGATGCCTGCGGAGTCTTCGGTGTCTGGGCCCCAGGTGAAGAGGTAGCCAAGCTCAGCTACTTCGGGCTCTACGCCCTCCAGCACCGCGGCCAGGAATCGGCGGGCATCGCCACGAGCGACGGCTCGAAGATCCTCATCTACAAGGACATGGGCCTGGTCTCCCAGGTCTTCAACGAGGCCTCGCTGAGCACCCTGCTCGGACACCTCGCGGTGGGTCACACCCGCTACTCCACCACCGGCTCGTCGAGCTGGCAGAACGCGCAGCCCACCCTGGGGCGCACCGCCGGCGGCACCGTGGCGCTCGGCCACAACGGCAACCTCACCAACACGGCCGAGCTGCTCGAGCTGGTGCGCGAGCGCTACCCCAAGGTCGACGGCGAACTCGCCCGCGGCAACACCACCGACACCGCCGTGATCACCGCGCTGCTCACCGGTGACCTCGACCACACCCTCGAAGCCACCGCCATGGAGGTGCTCCCGCGTCTGCGCGGCGCCTTCTGCCTGGTCTTCATGGACGAGACCACGCTCTACGCCGCGCGCGACCCGCAGGGCGTTCGCCCGCTGGTGCTCGGCCGGCTCGAGCGCGGGTGGGTCGTCGCCTCCGAGACCGCCGCCCTCGACATCGTCGGAGCAAGTTTCGTGCGCGAGGTCGAACCAGGTGAGCTCATCACCATCGACGAGAACGGCCTGCGCACGCAGCGGTTCGCCGAGGTCAAGCGGGCCGGATGCGTGTTCGAGTACGTCTACCTCGCCCGGCCCGACACCACCATCGCCGGCCGTGGCGTGCACGAGGCCCGGGTCGAGATGGGTCGTCAGCTCGCCGCCGAGTACCCCGTCGAAGCGGACCTGGTCATCCCCACCCCCGAATCCGGCACCCCCGCGGCGATCGGCTACGCGCAGGCGTCCGGCATCCCGTTCGGCCAGGGCCTGGTGAAGAACACCTACGTGGGCCGCACCTTCATCCAGCCCTCAGAGACCATCCGCCAGCGCGGCATCAAGCTCAAGCTCAACCCGCTCAAAGAGGTCATCAAGGGCAAGCGACTCATCGTCGTGGACGACTCCATCGTGCGCGGCAACACGCAGCGCGCCCTGGTCAGCATGCTCCGCGAGGCCGGCGCCGCCGAGGTGCACGTGCGCATCTCCAGCCCGCCCATCACCTGGCCCTGCTTCTACGGCATCGACTTCGCCTCCCGGGCCGAACTGATCGCCACCGGCCTCGGCGTCGACGAGGTGCGCCAGGCCATCGGCGCCGACTCGCTCGGCTACCTGTCGGAGGACGGCATGATTGCCGCCACCGAGCAGCCGAGGGAGAGCCTGTGCACCGCCTGCTTCACCGGCGTGTACCCGATCAAGCTGCCCGAGACCCAGCACCTGGGCAAGAACCTCCTCGAGCGCGACTTCTCCTCCAACGGCTGCGACCCCGGTCCCGACGCCGAGTTCGAGGGCGTGCTCACCCCTGAGTCGACGCTGGCGGATACCCTCGCCCAGCACGGCCAGGTCCCGTTCGGCGATCCCGGAAGACCAGAATGAGCAACGCAACCTACGCCGCCGCCGGAGTCGACACCCACGCGGGTGACCTCGCGGTGTCGCTGATGAAGAAGGCCGTCTCGGCCACGCACGGCCCCGAGGTGCTCGGCGGCTTCGGCGGTTTCGCCGGGCTCTACGACGTGTCGTTCCTCACCAACTACACCCGGCCGTTGCTCGCGACGTCCACGGATGGCGTGGGCACCAAGGTCGCCATCGCCCAGGCGCTCGACAAGCACGACACCATCGGGCAAGACCTCGTGGGCATGGTCGTCGACGACATCATCGTCGTGGGCGCCCGCCCGCTGTTCATGACCGACTACATCGCCTGCGGCAAGGTCGTCCCCGAGCGCATCGCGTCGATCGTCGAGGGCATCGCCAAGGCCTGCGCCGCGACCGGCACCGCCCTCGTCGGCGGCGAGACCGCCGAGCACCCCGGTCTGCTCGGGCCGGATGACTACGACGTCGCGGGCGCGGCGACCGGTGTCGTCGAGGCAGACCAGGTCCTCGGCGCCGAGCGGGTGCAGTCCGGTGACGTCGTCATCGCGATGGCCTCCTCCGGCCTGCACTCCAACGGCTTCTCCCTGGTGCGGCACATCCTCGCCCAGAAGGGCATCGGCTACACCGACACCTCCGCCGAACTCGGCGGCGTCGTCGGCGAGGCCCTGCTCGAACCCACCCGCCTCTACACCGGACCGCTGCTCAGTGTGCTCTCCGACCCCGAGCTGGCCGGCGTCGTGCACTCGCTCAGCCACGTCACCGGCGGCGGCATCGCGGCCAACCTGGCCCGCGTGCTGCCCGTGGGCAGCTGGGTCGAGGTCGACCGGTCCACCTGGTCGCCCGCGCCCGTCTTCCGGGTGCTCGGCGATATGGCCGGCACCACGCTGGAGAGCGCCGAAGGCACCTGGAACCTCGGCGTGGGCATGTTCGCCGTCGTCGCGGCCAACGCCGCGTCATCCGTGATCGCTCGCCTGAAGTCTGAGGGCATCCCGTCCTGGGTCGCCGGCCGCGTGTCGATGGCCCCGCATGACCTCACCGGCTTCGAGCAGGGCGCCAAGGGCGTCAACGGCGGCGCCGTGCGCCTCGTCGGCGCCTACGCCGCGTAGCCCGACCGCTTCGCAGCGCGCGGAATCCCTCGCGGCGTGCGATGAGTCTCGCGGCGCACGATAAGTCTCGCGGCGCACGATAAACACCGGCTTATCCTGCGCCGTGAGTCTTTTGACGAGCCGCGACACTTTTCACGCGCTGCGACATCCTTCACGCACTGAGGCAGAGGTGCCCCGCACGGCGGAAGCTGCTCAGGGCGCCCCAACAGAGGGCGCACCACGGCAACCGGGCGACGACGATTATCCGCGAGCGGGCAGGCTGGGAGTTGCCCGAAAAACGGGCTACGGGCGCGCCGTCGGAGCCGGCGCGCATCCACTCACCGCCGAGGGCGGTGCATCGACTCAGGCGCGCTTCTTCTCGTCCTCGGTGTCGTAGTGGTCGACGTAGTCGTCGGGGTCGTCTGACGTCGCCTTGTTCGCTTCGTATTCCGGCCACTTGGCCAGGTCTTCGTCGAGCCGCGGGTCGGTCACCGGATGCCCGGTGAGCTCGCGTTCGAGCGCGTTGTAGTTGGTGTCCGGGCTGAAATACTTCAGCTCACGGGCGACCTTGGTGTGCTTTGCTTTTTGACGGCCGCGCCCCATGCGTGACCCCCTAACGATGCCAGGCCGAGTGAGGAATGAGTCACCCGGGAGTTGCCGAACGGAATGGTGAAATCTAGCCGCTAGTTTAGCATGGTGGGCCTGTCGCCCCGATGACGCGGTTCTCGCCCGGACCGGGGGAGGAATCCGCATGGCCACGAACACTGCCACAACGACGACTGTGCCTGTCGTGATCATCGGCGCCGGACAGGCTGGACTCTCCGTGGCGTACCACCTCAAACGCTTCGGACTCACGGCGGGCCGGGACTTCGTGGTCTTCGACCGCGGCGCCGAGGCCGGCGGGGCCTGGCAGTACCGCTGGGAGTCCCTCCGGCTGGGAGCCGCACACCGCGTCAACGACCTGCCGGGGCTCTCCGAGCTGGGGTTGAGCTTCGAGACCGCCGATCGCAGCCGCCCGGCCCGCGACGTCGTGACGGAGTACTACCGCCGCTTCGAGGAGCACTTCGAGCTCAACGTCGTGCGCCCGGTCGCCGTGCACTCGGTGTTCAACCGCCGCGCCGACCTGGTCGTGCGCACGAGCTCGCCGGCCTACGGCGAACGCGAGACCTTGGCGGGCCTGCTGGTCAACGCCACGGGAACCTGGGGTGCACCGTTCGTTCCGCACTATCCGGGAGCCGCGTCCTTCACCGGTCGCCAGCTGCACACCAACGGCTTCGTGGATGCGGCAGAGTTCGCCGGTCAGCGCGTGGTGGTCGTGGGAGGCGGCACGTCCGCCATCGGGTTCCTGTTGGAGCTCGACGGGGTGGCCGAGAGCCTGACCTGGGCGGCCAGACGGCCGGTCGACTGGGTGCACACCGAGCACCTCGACCTGGAAGGCGCCTCGGCGGCCGTGGCTATGCAGGACGAGGCCGCTCGCACCGGCAGGGCCCTGCCCAGCATCGTGAGCGGCACGGGCGTGCCGGTGAGCCGGCGCATCCAGGCCGGAATCGACCGGGGCCTGCTCGTGGAACGACCGATGTTCGCCGCCATCGAGCCGACCGGTGTGCGGTGGCCCGACGGCACGTTCACGGAGGCCGACGCCATCATCTGGGCCACCGGCTTCCGGCCGGAGCTGCGGCACCTGGCGCCGCTCAAGCTGAGGGACAAGGCCGGCGGACTCGTGGTCGGGGCTGGGTCGTCCTGGACCGACCCTCGTATATTCCTGGCCGGCTATGGCCCGCAGGCCAGCACCATCGGCGCCCGCCGGGCTGGCCGCGTGATCGCCCGGCAGATCATCGCCCTGCTCTGACCCTCCCGCTGCTCGCCCCGACCGGTACCTCACCGGGTCTCGACAAGCTCGACCACCGAGGCGGTAGCGCCGCGCAGACAGCCTCGGGCAGGCGACCCGGCGCAGATCGAGCCTGTCGAGATCCCGCGAGTCGACGGCGTTCGTGCCGACGGCGGCGGGCGCTAGTTGCGCTTGCGCCGGTTCGGGTTGACAGGTCGTGAGCGCGGCTTCATCGGCGGGCTGGCCGGGCTCGACTTCGGGCCGGTCGGCGTCTCGGACACCGTGACGCTGGTGGTGTCGACCGCCACCGGCTCGAGGGGCTTCCGCGGGATCGGGTGCGACCGCACGGGCTCACCACGACGCTCCTGGCCGGGGATCGGCCGGGACCGGCGTCCGTAGATGAGCTCGGACGAGTCCAGCAGCCACGGAACGAGCGCGATGGTCACGCCGTGCACGAGCATCAGCTTCTGGCGCAGGCGACGGGCCTTGTGGTTGTGCAGCAACGACTCCCACCAGTGCCCGACGATGTAGATCGGCGTGTACACGGTGACGACCTCGGAGCCGTATTCCTCGCGGCGGTCCTTGATGTAACAGATCAGCGGCCAGCTGATGTCGCGGTACGGCGACGCGACGATGTTCAACGGAACCTGGATGTTCTGCTTGGCCCAGTCGATGATGAGGTTCTCGGTCTCCTCCTCGTCGATCGACACGTGCACGGCCTCGAGGCTCACGTGGCGCGCCGCGATGGCGTAGTCAAGGGCCTTGAGCACGGGCTTCTGCATCTTGCCGACGAGAACGATGGCGTGGTCGCCTTGCGAACCGAACGTCGTGATCGGGTCGACCTCGACCTCCTTGGCGACGTCGCGGTAGTAGCGGTTCACGCCCAGCATCAGCATGAACAGAATCGGCATCATCAGGAACACCAGCCACGCGCCGTGGGTGAACTTGGTGATCGTGACGACGATCAGCACCACACCGGTGAGCAGGGCGCCGAAACCATTGATCGAGAGGCTCCGGATGATCGAACCCCGGTTGGGCGGGTCGGTCTTCAGCAGGGTGAGCCAGTGCTTGACCATGCCCGTCTGCCCGATCGTGAATGACACGAACACGCCGATGATGTACAGCTGGATCAGCACCGTGAGGTTGGCCTGGTAGACCACGATGATCAGGATCGCGGCCAGCGCGAGCAGCACCACGCCGTTCGAGTAGATCAGGCGGTCGCCGCGGGTGCTCAGCGACTTCGGTGCGTAGGAGTCGCGGGCCAGCACACTGCCGAGCAGCGGGAAGCCGTTGAACGCCGTGTTCGCGGCCAGCAACAGCACCATCGCCGTGGCGCCCTGCAGCACGAAGAACATCAGAGAGTTGTTGCCGAAGGTGGCGGCCGCGATCTGCGCGATCAGGCTGCGCTGCGGCTCGGTCGCGCACTCGGCCCAGCCGATCAGGTCACAGGGGTTCTCCGCGTAATGCACCTTGGAGAACAGCGCCAGCGCGGTGAGGCCCACGAACAGCGTGATCGCGATGGCGCCCATGAGGGTCAGGGTGATCTGGGCGTTCTTGATCTTGGGGCGTTTGAAGGCCGGCACGCCGTTGGCGATGGCCTCAACTCCGGTCAGGGCGCTGCATCCGCTGGCGAATGACCGCAGCAGCAGCAGGATGAACGCCGTCTGCGCCAAGTTGTGTGCCTGCACGTCGAAGCCGGCCGACTCGGCCACCGGTGCGTCGCCGAGGGCCACCCGGCCCAGGCCGACCACGATCATCAGCAGCACGCTGCCGATGAACAGATACGTGGGCAGCGCGAACGCCTTGCTGGATTCGGCCACACCGCGCAGGTTCACCGCGGCGAGCAGGATCACGAAGATCACGGCCAGCTCTACCCGGAAGGGCGCGAGGCCCGGCAGTGCCGAGATGATGTTGTCCACGCCGCTGGCCACCGAGACCACAACGGTCATCACATAGTCAACGAGCAGGGCGGATGCGACGACGAGGCCGGCCTTTTCGCCGAGGTTCTTCGACGCGACTTCGTAGTCGCCGCCGCCGTTCGGGTAGGCCTTGATGAGCTGGCGGTACGAGGCCACGACCACCACGAGGAGGAGTACGACCACGGCGGCGACCCAGGGCGCGAAGCTCAGGAAGGCCAGCCCGCCGAGGGTCAGGATCATGAGCAGTTCCTGCGGCGCGTAGGCGACGCTGGAGAGCGGGTCACTGGCGAAAATCGGGAGCGCCAGGTGCTTCGGAAGCAGCTGCCCGTCCAGGTGTTCGCTGGGGAGCGGTTCGCCGATGATCCACCGTTTCGGTGATCGGGCTTCTGGTGCTGGGGGGTTCCCCTCTGGAGTCACGAGGGACGACACTACTCCGATGCATCCCACTGTCAAGTTGCCGGGGAATACCCAGGTTGCCTTGGGCGTTTTAGCAGCAACTTCGGGCTCAGGCGGGCCTGGTGTTCGTGCTGATGGGCGCGCAGATCGGCGTGAGTGTGCCGGGAGGCCGGGCCCTCAGCGGGCCCGGAGCCTCCCAGCCGCCGCGCGGGTCACCGCTTGAGCGAGTCGAGGATGCTCGCGCGCACGGCGTCAAGCTGCCGGCGCAGCTCCGGCACGGTGTCCTCCGGCATCGTGGAGCGGTAGGCCTGCGTGCGCAGGTCGGCGCGCAACTGCTGCCGGAAGTCGTTGAGCACCATGTCGGCCTCGCGGAGCGCCCGGTTGGCGTCGCCGGCCGGGCGGGCGTCCGGAGTGGGCTTGGTGTGCTCAGCGCGGGCGTGCTCAGCCTTGGCCTGCCGGGCTGCGCTGGCCAGGTCGGCGCGCAGGCTCTTCATGGCCTCGGTCACGCCGGTGCGCACCTCGTCGGCCAGGCGGCGCACCGAGTCGGTCACCTCGTCCTCGATGTTCTGCAGATCGTCGGCGCGGGCGGCCAGTTCGGCCCGTCCGGCGTCGGTGATCTCGTAGACGGTCTTGCGGTCGCCGGCGGTCTTGGTCACCAAGCCTTCTTCTTCGAGCTTTGCCAGGCGCGGGTAGATCGTGCCGGCGCTGGGGCTGTAGGTGCCGCCGAAGCGGTCGCTCAGCGCCTGGATCAACTCGTAGCCGTGCCTTGGGCGCTCGGCCAGCAGGCTGAGCAGGTACAGGCGCAGGCTGCCGTGGGCGAATGTCGGGGTCATGACCAGGCTCCTTCACCGGTCGCACCGGCGGCTCCGCCCGAAGCACCACCGGTTTCGCCGACGTCGACGTTGTGCCGACGCACGACGGAGATGTTGCCGGACACCGAGTTCGCGCGCAGGTCCAGCCAGGCGCCGTCGAGCTGCCCGGTGCTGCCCTCGTAGCCCTTGCCCAGGGTGCCGCGGATGGTCTGCTCGTCCAGCTGCAGGGTGCCAGAGACGGTGTTGATCTTGTAGCGCGTGGGCACCTCGGCGCCCAGGCGCACGGTGAGGTTCCCGCTCACGAGGTTGGTCGAGATCTCGTCGGGGGTGCCCTCGACATCGAGGAAGATCGCGCTGGTGACCCCGTCGACCGTGAACCGGCGGATGCCGCCGCTCGCGGTGATGTCGCCGGAGACCGTGTGCGCGAAGATGTTGCCCGTGTGGTTGCGCACCGACATCTCGCCGTTCACGCCGTTGAGCTCGAGGTCGCCCGTGACGTCGTCGATGACGAGGTCGCCGGAGACCGTGCTGAGTTTGGCGTCGTTGCGGAGCCCGGTGACGAGCGCATCCGCCGTGACCACGCCGAACTTCAGTGCCACGTCGCGGGGCACGGTGACGCTCACCTCGGCCTTCGCGCTGCCGCGGAAGGACGCGAAGACGTCGATGAAGTTGTCCCAGCGCAGCTGGGGGTGATCGATTTCGAGGGTGTCGCCCACGACCGAGACCTTGAGGTCCTTGCCGGTCACGCTGTGCACCTCGATGCGCGCGCCGGGGTCATCGCTGCCGATCACGTCGATCTTGCCGCCGATGAGGCTGACCTTGAGTGAGCGCACGAGCTCCACGTCGATGATCTTCGTCTGCCCCGGGGCGATCAACCATTTTTCCTGCGTCATGACTATTCTCCTTCGCGATATATCGCGTCTTGTTGGATCTCAAGATATATCGCGTCTGCGCCGACCGCAATGCCCTCTCGGCAAACCCGAAGGGTCGGTACAGGAGGGCCGGCGCCGCAGGTGGAGCGGGACATCCGAGCAGGGGTCAGTACAGGAAGACGGCGAGCCAGTCCCGGTTGTGGGCGTGTACCAGAACGAGGAACACCACCAGGTCGAAGAGCAGGTGCACGCACACCACGTAGGTGAGCGACTTCGTGATCGAGAAGGTGTAGCCCTGCAGCAGCGCGAACGGGATAGTCAGCAGCGGCCCCCAGCTGCGGTAGCCGAGCTCCCAGAGGAATGACACGAAGATCACCATCTGCAAGAGGTTCGCTGTCCAGAAGGAGAAGTGCCGCCTGAGCAAGGCGAAAACCAGGCAGATGAAGAACAGTTCGTCCCAGATCCCCACGAAGCCCACGCCAACGAACAGCCGGCCGAGTTCGTCGGGAGCGCTGATGCCCGGCCAGTTGAGGTAGGCGCCGGAGCGGATGAAATAGGTGGGCAGGATCAGGTAGCCCAGCAGCAGCACGCCTACGAGGTACCAGCGCTCCAGGGTCGTCCAGCGTTGCCCGGTGCGGATCGGGAACCACACCTCCTGGTCGCCGAGCAACCGGCGGGACAGCAGGTACGGCACGAAGACGGCGGCCGAGAGCACCACACCCATCAACGCCATGTTGGGGTAGCTGATGTTCGCCTCGACCGAGATCGTGCTGATGATGAGCAGCCCCACGGCGATCAGGGCCAGGTCCCGGAAGAGCGCGCGGTCCGCCAGGAACGCCACGAGCAGCGCCGCCGCCAGTGCCGCGTAGCCGGGCAGGGGCAGTCGCAGCCCGAACAGGAGCACCGCCGACACCGAGACGAGCGCGGCCGCCAGCACGCGAACCAGTGCCCGCCCGGATGCCCGCCCCGGCATCGCCGGCACGGTCACGGTCGCTTCATCTCCCATCCAGCAAGTCTGGCGGACATCCCCCTCCCGGTAAACAGTCCCCCTGTCCCACCACTCACCCACGCCAAGGGATGCATAACTCCTGCTGGATTTCGGTGGGGTCCGGTCAGGCGGCAAATCCTGCAGCCCCGGCGGGCAAATTGCAGGAGTTATGCTCCTCCACGGCAGCGTGAGGGGCTCGTGGACGGCGCGATGGGACGTCCGTCCCTCCCGGGCGCGGCCATCCGGCAGTAGGTTCGGTAGATGGCGACCCCCACCGAGCCCGGTCCCGTCGACACCGGTCGGCACAGCACGCTCGAGCCTGCCGCGAACGGTCACCTCGATCCGGTCGCGCTGGCCGCCCGCCTCATCACGATCGACTCGGTCAACCCCGACCTCGCACCCGACGGTGCCGGTGAGACGGAGATCGCCGCCTGGTGCGCCGAGTGGCTCGCGACCCGGGGGTTCGAGGTGCACCGCCTGGAGGAACGCGTCGGGCGGCCCTCCATCGTGGGGATCAAACGCGGCACCGGCGGCGGCCGGTCGCTGATGCTCAACGCCCACCTCGACACCGTCGGCGTCGACGGCTACGAGGGTGACCCCTTCGCGGGCGAACGGCACGCCGGCCGGCTGCACGGGCGCGGTGCGTTCGACACCAAGGGCGGCCTGGCCGCCGTGCTCGTCGCCGCGCAGCGGGCCACGCTCACGCCGCTGGCCGGCGACGTGCTCGTGACCCTGGTCGCCGACGAGGAATTCGGCAGCTCCGGCACCGAGGAGGTGCTCCGGCGTTTCAGCGCCGACTCGGCCGTCGTGGTCGAGCCCAGCGAACTCAGCCTCACCGTCTGCCACCGGGGCTTCGCCTGGTTCGACCTCACCCTGCGCGGCCGCGCGGCCCACGGCTCGATGCCGGAGCAGGGCGTCGACGCCATCCGGCACGCCGGCCTGGTGCTGCGCGCCCTCGACGACCTCCGCACCGGGCTCGAGCAGAAACCCCCGCATCCGCTGCTCGGCCACGGCACGGTGCGGGTGGCCGTCATCGCCGGCGGCACGGATGCGGCCACGGTCGCCCCGTCCTGCACCCTGACGATCGAGCGGCGCACGCTCCCCGGCGAGACGCCGGACGCGGTCGAGGCGGAGCTGCGCCGCCTGCTGGACCACCTGGCGCAGGGCACCCCTGACTTCGCCTACACCCTCACCCGGCTGGTGGCCCGAGCCGCCTTTGAGGCCGATCCCGACTGGCCGATCGTGCTCGAGCTGGCCGAACAGGCCGAGCGGGTTCTCGGGCACCCGGTCGAACAGCGCGGCGAGCCCTTCTGGACCGATGCGGCGCTGGTGCTCGAGGCGGGCATCCCGTGCCTGCTCTTCGGCGTCGACGGCGGCGGGGCACACGCGACCGAGGAGTGGGCGACCGAGCGTTCCATCCACCAGGTGGCCGAGGTGCTGGAGACAACCATCGTCTCGATCTGCGCCTGATTCGGGAGAATCTCCGTGGCACGGGCTTGACCTTGACGTAACGTCAAGAAATAGCGTGGAACCCGTCGGGCAGTCCGCCCGGCACCGTGCACCACACGACCCGGACACCGCAGCTCATCCGCCGCTCCGCCCGGGGGGAGAGCGAGGACTCGTGGACTACTCGATCCAGGACATCGCCCGCCTGGCCGGAACCACCAGCCGCACCCTGCGCCACTACGACGCCGAGGGGCTGCTGCTGCCCAGTCGCATCGGAAGCAACGGCTACCGCTACTACGACGAGCGGGCGCTCGTGCGGTTGCAGCGCATCCTGCTGCTGCGGGAACTCGGTCTCGGCCTCCCGGCGATCCGCGAGGTTCTCGACCGCGAGGTCGACGAAGGGGCGGCCCTGCGCGCCCACCTCGGTTGGCTCGAGCAGGAGCAATCCCGCCTGCAGCGCCAGATCCGCTCGGTGCACAGCACGATCACCGCATTGGAAGGAGAGGAACCCCTCATGGCAGACACAATGTTCGACGGCTTCGACCACACCCACTATAAGGAGGAGGTGGAGGAGCGCTGGGGCCAGACCGCCTACGCCACGGGGGACGACTGGTGGCGGTCCAAGTCCCCCGCCGAGCGCGACCAGTGGCAGGCCACATCCGGCACGCTGCAGGCCGACTGGGCGGATGCCGCCACCCGGCAACTCGACCCGGCCGGCGACGAGGCGCAGTTCCTGGCCCGTCGCCACGTGGAGTGGCTCGGATCCATCCCCGGTCTTCCGCGGACCGACGGGCATCCGGCGGCGGACTACGTGCGGGGCCTGGGCGAGATGTACGTCGCCGACGACAGGTTCGCGGCGAACTACGGCGGCCCCACCGGCGCCGCGTTCGTGCGCGACGCCCTGACCGTCTACGCGGCCGAGCACCTCTAAAGCTCTCGCGAAAGCGGTCGAATGGTCGGCTCAGGCGGCGGAGGCGACCACTTCGCCGCTCTCGCGAACGGGCCGCCGGGCGAACAGAGGCAGCGTCCACTGGCAGAGCGGCCCCACCAAGAGTGCGAACGCCACGGTGCCCAGCCCCACGTTGCCGCCGAGCAGCCAGCCGATGGCCAGCACCGAGCCTTCGATGCCGGTGCGCACGGCCCAGATCGGCCAGCCGGTGCAGGCGTGCAGCCCGGTCATCAGGCCGTCGCGCGGGCCGGGGCCCAGACTCGCCCCGATGTAGATGCCCGAGGCGACAGCCAGCAGCACCAGTCCGGCGGCGAAGAGCAGCACGCGCAGCCAGAGGGCCAGATCGGCGGGAATGAGCCAGAGCCCCACATCTGCCGCGGGCCCCACCAGGAGAGCGTTGGCGATGGTGCCCACTCCCGGCTTCTGGCGCAGCGGAATCCAGAGGAGCAGCACACAGCCGCTGATGATCGTGGTCACCACGCCGAAGCCCAGGTGCGCGTGGGAGTCGATGCCCTGGGTCAGCACGTCCCACGGAGCCACGCCAATCGCTCCGCGCACAATCAATGCGATGCCGATTCCATACAGGAAGAGGCCAATGAGGAGCTGAATCAAGCGACGTGTCATAAGCACCAATCCAATTGCGTGAAAGGGTTGGAATCAAGTAGCCAATCTGCCTAGAGTGGCCTTATGTCGCCGAATCAGCTGACCGCTCGCGCCCTCGAAACCCTGTTGGGGGAGTGGCGCACCAACGGTACCGCCTACCGGGCACTGGCCGACCGCATCCGGCTGCTCACCCTCGACGGCCGCATCCCCACCGACAGCCGGCTGCCCGCCGAACGCGACCTCGGCACCCGGCTCGGGCTCAGCCGCACCACCGTCACCGCGGCGTACGGCCAGTTGCGCAGCGCCGGGTACCTGCACAGCGTGCAGGGCTCGGGCAGCGTAACCCGCCTTCCCGGTGCACCCGAGCCGACGGATGTGCCGTCCCAGCCCCCGGTGCTTGACCTCGGCCAGGCCGTGCTGCCGGCCTGGCCCGGCCTGGCCGAGGTCGCCGCGCTCGCCGCGGCCGACCTGCCCCGGTACCTCGGCGGATCCGGCTTCGACCCGGTGGGACTGCCCGAACTCCGGCAGGCCATCGCGGAGCGGTACCGCGCACGGGGCCTGCCGACCGAGCCCGACCAGATCATGGTCACCGTCGGGGCGCAGCACGCCATCGCCCTGCTGGCCCGGGTGCTGGTGAACCGTGGCGACCGGGTACTCATCGAGACGCCCACCTACCCGCACGCCTATGAGGCCCTCCGCGCGGCCGGCGGCCGCCTGATGCCAGTGTCGGTCACCGCCGCGCTGCCCGGCGCCGACCCGGGCTGGGACGAGGCCGCCCTGCTGCAGACCTTGGAGCGCAGCAACCCGGTGCTCGGCTACCTCATGCCCGACTTCCAGAACCCCACCGGGCAGACCATGCCGGTGGCCCAGCGCGAACGGGTGCTGGCCGCCGCTTCCCGCCAGGGCACCCTGCTGATCAGCGACGAGACCATCGGCGAACTGGACATCGACCGGGTGGGCGACTTCGGCCCGTTCGCCGCCTCGGCGGATGCCGCCCGGCCCGACCTCGCCGTCACCGTCGGGTCGGTCGGCAAGTCCGTCTGGGGCGGGCTGCGGGTCGGCTGGATCCGGGCCGACCCCGGCCTCATCCGCAAGCTGGCCGCAGCCCGCCTGGCCAACGACCTCGGCACCCCGGTGCTCGAGCAGCTCATCGTGACCCGGCTGATCGAACAACTGCCCGACATCCTCGAGTCCCGGCGCCTGCTTCTCCGCGCCGGCCGGGACCGGCTCACCGAGGGCCTGGCCCAGCGGTTCCCCGAGTGGCGGGTGCCGGCGGTGGACGGCGGCATCACCCTCTGGGTCAACCTCGGCCGCCCGGTGAGCTCGCAGCTGGCGCTCGCCGCCCGCACCCAGGGCCTGCTACTGCCGGCCGGCCCGCGCTTCGGCATCGACGGGGCCTTCGAGAGGTTCCTGCGCATCCCCTTCTGCTACGGCCCCGACGAGATGCCCCGGGCCCTGGACGCCCTGGCGCTGGCCTGGGAGTCGCTGCTGCGGCATCCGCTGCCCGACACCGGCTACCTCGCCGACGTCGTGTAACCGTAACGAGACCGTCACTTCTGCGGCCCCGCACGCCGGGGGGTCTGCGCGCGCTCGATGAGATACTGATCGGGTGTATTTTCTCTCGGTCTTGAGCATGAAGAACCGGGCGCTCATCGCGCTCATCACCATCGTCGCGGCGATTTTCGGCAGCCTGGCCCTCACCAGCCTCAAGCAGGAACTGATCCCGTCCCTGCAGTTGCCCACGCTGCTGGTCTCCACGAGCTACCCGGGGGCCTCGCCCGAGGTCGTCAACGACGACGTCTCCACGCCTATCGAGCGGGCGATCCAGGGCATCGAGGGCCTCGAGTCCACGTCCACGACGAGCAGCACGAACTCCTCGCTGGTCAACGCCACGTTCACCTACGGCACCGACCTGGTCAAGGCCGAATCCAAGATCAGCCAGGCCATCAACCGCATCAAGACCACGCTGCCCGAGGACCTCGACCCGCAGGTGATCAGCGGCACCATCGATGACTTCCCGGTGCTGTCGCTGGCCGTGTCCGGCGGCGACGCCGACACCGTCGCCGACCAGCTCACCCGCAGCGTGCTCGGTGACATCCGCGACGTCGACGGGGTGCGCGACGCCACTCTCGTCGGTGACATCGGCCAGCGCGTCACCATCACGCCGGATGCCGCGCAGCTGACCGCGCGCGGCCTCACCACCGCCGCCATCCGCGACGCTCTGCAGCAGAACGGCTCGCTCATCCCGGCCGGTTCGCTCACCGAGGGCGACCAGACCCTGTCCGTTCAGGCGGGGACCAAGCTCGGCTCGGCCGACGACATCGCCGCCCTGCCGCTGATCGGTGCCGCGAATCCGACCGCCCTCCCCACCGCGGCCCCGGCACCGGTGACCATCGGCGACGTCGCCGCGGTCACAGTGCAGGACAACCCCGTCACCAGCATCTCCCGGGTCAACGGCGAGCCCGCGCTCACCATCTCGGTCACCAAGGTGCCGGCCGCCAACACCGTCGACGTATCCACGGCCGTGCGCGCCATCCTGCCGCAGCTCGAAGACGCCGTCCCAGGCACCAGCATGACGGTCGTGTTCGACCAGGCCCCGTTCATCCAGGAGTCCATCGACGCGCTCACCCAGGAAGGAATCCTCGGCCTGGTCTTCGCCGTCCTGGTGATCCTGGTGTTCCTGCTGTCGGTGCGCGCCACGCTCGTCACCGCCATCTCCATCCCCACCTCGGTGCTGATCACCTTCATCGGCCTGCAGACGGTGGGCTACTCGCTCAACATCCTCACCCTCGGTGCGCTCACCATCGCCATCGGCCGGGTCGTCGACGACTCCATCGTGGTGATCGAGAACATCAAGCGGCATCTGGTCTGGGGTGCCGACCGAGCGGATACGATCGTGCGCGCCGTCCGCGAAGTGGCCGGCGCCATCACCGCGTCCACCATCACCACGGTCACCGTGTTCCTGCCGATCTCCTTCGTGGGTGGGTCCACGGGCGAGCTCTTCCGCCCGTTCGCGCTCACCGTCACGATCGCGCTTCTCGCGTCGCTGCTCGTCGCGCTCACGATCGTCCCGGTGCTGGCGTACTGGTTCCTCCGTGCACCCAAGCCCGTCGCTGTCGCCGAGCCGGCCGTGGCCTCGCCCGTAGCCGAGCCCGCCGTGGCCGGCACGCTCGGCTCAGACTCCACCGGTACGGTTTCTCCCGCTACCGGTCCGGCCGTTGTCGTGACGGATGCCGCCACCCCGGTCGGCACCACACCGAACCCGGCCACCGGTCCGGCCACCCTGGCCTCGGTCGCCACCGGCACCGTGACCACCGCCACGGCCGTGCTGCCCCGCAACCGGCACGCCGCCCCCGAGGCCGACGGCTTCGACGAGCGCGATGCGCGCGAACAGCCCAGCCGCCTGCAGAAGGGCTACCTGCCGATCATCCGCTGGACCCTGCGGCACTACGTGAGCACGCTGCTGCTCGCCGCCCTGGTGCTGGTCGGCACCGTCGCCCTGCTGCCGTTCATGAAGGTGAACTTCCTGGGCTCCACCGGCCAGTCCACCTTCCAGGTGACCCAGGAACTCCCGGTGGGCACCAGCCTCGCGGCGCAGGACTCCGCGTCCACGGCCGTGGAGGACGCCATCCGCGAGGTGGACGGCGTGAGCATCGTGCAGGTGTCGATCGGCGGCGGCAGCGCCTTCGCGGCCTTCGCCGGCGGCGGCTCGTCGTCGAGCACCGTCACCTACTCCGTCACCACCGAGGATTCCGCCGACTCCGACGCCGTGCAGGCCGAGGTGCGCACGCAGCTCGACGGCCTCGACGACGCCGGCGAGGTCACGGTGTCCGCCGGCTCAGGGTTCGGCGGATCGTCCGACATCGAGATCGACATCACCGCGGCCTCCGGCGCCGACCTGCAGACCGCCTCCGACGACATCCTCGCGGCCGTCGGCGACCTCGGCTCCGTCACCCAGGTCAGTAGCAACCTGGCCGCCTCCCGCCCGTATGTGGCGGTCACCATCGATCGCACGGCCGCGGCCACGGCCGGGCTCAGCGAGCTCGCCCTCGGCACCCTGGTGTCGCAGGCGATGCAGCCGAGCACGATCGGTTCGATAGTGATCGACGAGGCCACCCTCTCGGTCTACCTGCAGTCCGCCACCTCCCCGGCCACCACGGCCGATCTCGCGGCGCTGCAGATCCCCACGCTGGCCGGCCCGGTCGCCCTCGACACCCTCGCCACCGTGGAGCAGGTCGACGGTCCGTCCACCCTCACCACGACAAAGGGGCTGCGCACGGCCACGATCTCTGCCACCCCGAACAGCGATGACCTGGGCACCGCGACCGCCGACGTGTCGACCGCGCTGGCCGACACGGACCTGCCTACCGGCGCATCCGCGTCACTCGGTGGCGTGTCGGCCGACCAGACGGATGCCTTCCAGCAGCTGGGAATCGCGATGCTCGTCGCCATCCTGATCGTCTACATCGTCATGGTCGCCACCTTCCGCTCGCTGCTGCAGCCGCTGCTGCTGCTCGTGTCGGTGCCCTTCGCGGCCACGGGAGCCATCGCTTTGCAGGTCATCACCGGCATCCCGCTCGGGGTGGCCTCCCTCATCGGGGTGCTGATGCTCATCGGCATCGTCGTCACCAACGCCATCGTGCTCGTGGACCTGGTCAACCAGTACCGGAGACGGGGTCAGAGTGTGTTCGACGCCCTGGTGCACGGGGCGTCACGACGGTTGCGCCCGATCCTCATGACAGCTCTGGCCACGATTTTCGCTCTGTTGCCGATGGCGAGCGGGCTCACCGGTCACGGCGGGTTCATCTCCCAGCCGCTGGCGCTCGTGGTCATCGGCGGACTGGTGTCGTCGACGGTGCTGACCCTGGTGGTGCTGCCGGTGCTCTACCTGGTCGTCGAGGGCGGGCGGGAGAACCGCCGGCTGCGCCGAGCGACCCGCTGAGCGCACACTGTGGAGCGACCTGATCAGCCGGCGCCGAGCGTGATACCGCGGGCGGCGAAGAACGGTTGCGGATCGATCGGCGTGCCGTCGACCCGAACCTCGATGTGCAGGTGGCAGCCCGTCGACGCGCCGGTGCTGCCGACCCCGGCGATGACCTGGCCTGCCGTGACCGTCTCGCCCAGGCTCACCCATGTCTCGCCATCCCGGATGTGCGCATACCCGGTGGCCACACCGTCGCCGTGATCGATCAGGATCCAATTGCCGTACGTGCCCAGTTGGCCGGTCTGGGCCACGACTCCTGTGCTGGCCGCATACACGGGCGTGCCGCAGGCGGCGGCGAGATCGGTGCCGGAGTGGAATGGTTCGACCCCGGGCAGCGGCAGGTTGGGGCGAGGTCCGAATCCGTCGTTGACGATGCCAACGGCCGGCGTGGCCCAGCCTTGCCCGCTGAGGCGAGCGCCGACGGTACCGGCCAGCTGGCTGGATGCGGCAGCGGATCGAAGCGCGGCGGTGGACGCTGATTCGGCCAGCACCGCCTGCGCCGCAGTCGTCGCGGACGCCAGGGCTGCGGTCGCCTGACCGAGGGCAACCTCTGCCGTCGAGAGGGCAGCCTGTTTGTCGGCCAGGGGGAACGACTGGGCGGCGGCCTGTGCGGCTTCCAAGTCCGCCTGCAGGCGAGATGCTCGGAGCTGGTCCTTGTCGACCCGCTCCCGCAGCTTGTCGAGACTCCCCGTCAGCTCCGAGATCCTGTCGACGATTCCCAACCGGGACAGCAACTCGGCGGAATCCTGGTCGCCCAGCAGCGCATCAAGCGTGGTGGTGTCGGCCCCGCGCTGGACCATCGCTCGGACCAGGGTGGCCAGGGCCCTTGACGAGATCGCGGCCTGGGTGGATGCCGCCTCGGCCAGGGCTCGGACCTCGTCGACTCGGGTTGTCGCTGACACATGATCGGCCACCGTTGCCGCAAGGTCGACCCTGGCGGCGTCGTAGGCGCTCTGCGCGGCGGCCCGGGCGCCTTCCGCGGTCGCGACGGCCGTGGCGGCGCGGGCATAGTCCTGACTCTGCACCGCCTGGGCGGAATTCGTCTGCGCAGCACCCGGCCCCCGGGGTGTCCTCGACGGGGGTGACTCGGTGGTCGCCTGCGGGTCCCCGATGCTCGCCGGAGGCGGGCCCGCCTCCAGCTGGGGCGGAGCGGTCGGGCCTGCGCTCGGCTCGGGGCGAGGGGTTGCCTCCGGTGTGCCGGCCGAGCCGGGGTCGGTCCCGTGGTCCGGGCCGCTGCCGGGGACGCCAGGGGTGGGGGAGGAGGTGGGAGCGGGAGTGGGAGTCGGCGCGCCTGCCGAATCCGTCGGCTTTGGCGTTGGCGTTGGCGTTGATGGGAGTGGAGTCGCGGACGGATCGGGCGTGGGCGTGGGCGTCGGCGTCGGGGTTTGGGTCGGCGGGACGGGAGTCGTGGACGGATCGGGAACGGGCCTGCCTGTGGGCGTGGGAGTGGGCGTGGACGTGGGAGTGGGAGTGGGTGTGGGTGTGGCGGTGCCGGGCGTGGGTGGTGTCGGCGGGGATGCCGCCGTCGGTGGGTCGCCGAGCTGGATGACGGCGTTGGCCGATGTCGGGCTGCCCGCGGTCGCCACGAGCACGGCGTAGGTCAGAACGCTTCCCACGGCGAGGGCGCGTGCACGGCGAGGGCGCGTGGCACCTCGCTTGCTGTGCCCGTTCGTCGTCAGATCCATGCCGTTTCGCAATCCCGGAGCGGTAGGGGGTGGCCGGTCCACCGGCAAGTGGCGCCAGTATCGCACCGCCCCACGACCCCCGCTACGACCCGCCGCTCGTCCTGTGGTGGGTGCCCCTCTCGCACGTCGTCTCACCGGGTTTCGACAAGCTCAACCAGAGACGGGGCGCGACATGCACGCCCGTCCCGCATCCGGAAAAGCGAGCCCCGACAGGAGGTGCAGCGAACCTCAGAGCGCGGGCCCGGTCACCGATCGTCAGCCCGCGGGATGCCGCACCAGTGCCGGCCGCGTCGCCCTGCGCTCGACACGATGTCGGCGGTCAGCTGCCGAGGTGGGTGTGCAGGAAGGCGGCCACCTCGGCCCGCATGGCGGCATCGAGGATGCCGATGGAGTGCAGGCTGCCGGGTACCGTGACGAGCCGGTTGGCGATGCCGAGGGCATCGAGGTCGGCGGCGAACCCGGTGGACTGGCCCAGCGGGATGAACTCCTCGGTGGAGGTGCCGATGAACACCGGCGGGTCCGTGCGGTCCAACGAGCCGACGGCCGAGGCATCCTTCGCGGCCGGGCAGTTCAACAGCGACGTGCAGTCGAGGTAGTCGAGCACGATCCGCTCAAGCCCCGAGGATCCGCCGGACACGACGATGCCCTCGTAGCTGAGGTCCACGGGCCCGGAGAGCTCGGCGACGGCCGCCACGCGATTCCCTTCGGTGAGCGGCCCGCGGCCCCGGGCGCCCAGCAGCGCCGCGAGATTGCCGCCGGCCGAGCCGCCGAAGGCCCCGATCCGGTCGGGGTCCACGCCGTAACTGCCGGCGTTCGCGCGCATCCACTCGACGGCCCGGCCCAGGTCGTCGATGGCCGCGGGGAAGGAGACCGCGGGCACGAGGCGATAGTTGACGGAGAAGCCCACGAAGCCTTCGGCTGCGAGCCATTCGCACACATTGCGCCAGTCGCTGTTGGCCTTGTCGCCACGGGCCCAACTGCCGCCGTGGATCGACAGCACAGCCGGCAGCAGGGCCGGTTCGGCGGGAGCCTCCGTCGACGCGCTCGGATCGGTGTCCGCCGAGACCTCGGAGCCGGCGTCCGCCGTCCCCGCAGCGGCATCCGCGCCGGCGTCCGCGGCAGCATCCGCGTTCGCGGTGCCCCCATCCCCGGTGGCCGTGGGCGCATCGCTAGCCGTCACCGGATCGACGGCTGCCGGCGGTGAGCAGACATCGAGGGTGAGCTGGGTGCCGTCCGGTTCGGTGGCATAGACCACGTCCTCGTCGATCACGGCGTCGCCGGGGGCCACGAAGGTGCGGATGCCCACGACGGCCGTGGTGTCGACCTCGCTGGCCGTGCCGCCGGCCTGTGCGGGCGCCACCGGGCGCAGGTTCCAGTGGAATCCACCGAGCAACGCCGCCGCCACGACGGCCATTCCGACGACGAGCGCGACGGAGAGAATGATGAAGCGTCGGGAGCCGAGTCCGATGGTGCGGCGACCGGTGCTCACGGGTGCTCCTGAATGCGCTGGGTGCGGGTACTCCCGAGAATAGATCGGTGCGCCCGGCCCTGCTAATCGGCCCGCGCGCCCGCCCCGGCCCGGGCGCGTCGCGGGCGCGCTCAGGCCGGAGCCGGCGCGTCCCGCACGATACCCGGGCTCAGGGCCGCCAGCATCCTGGTGAGGTCCAGAGCGGCCGCACTGGCCGCCACCACGGCGTCGGCGCCCAGCTCCCGGTGGTCGTGCACGGCCTTTGTCACGGCGGCCAGCGCCTCTTCTGCGGTGTGCAGGGTGTCGAGGCTCGTGGAGCCGGTGTCCCATTCGATCACCACGGCGGCGGTCGCCCGCACGGCCGCGCTCAACGGCGGGCGCAGCACGGCGGGCAGGTCCACCGGCACCGGCGTTCCCCAGGCGGCCCCGGCGAGCACGTCGGTGAGGTCACGCACATAGAAAGTCACGTTCTCGAGCGCCGCCAGGTCGTCGTGGTCGGTGCTGAGGTCATGCGGCCGGATGCGCGCCCTGGGGTTGATCCGACGGCTCTCGTCGGCCTCGGCCAGCGCGTGGCGCACCGCCTTCGTGGTGCTCGCCAGGGTCTGGCCCTGCGTGGACCACTCGCCTTCTTCGGGCGGCCAGTCCGCGTCGAGCGCATCCGCCAGCGACTCGAGGTGCCGCCCGAGCGCGCCCCGCAGCCGGGACAGCTCCTTCACCGCCGCGGTCACCCGCAACGGCGGCGCCACCAGCAGATTGACAGCCAGTCCCACCACGATGCCCAGGCTCATCTGCGATACGTAGCCGATCGAGTAGCCGTCAGCGTTCGGTCCGCCCACGATGAGCACGAAGAGCCCTGCGATCGGCACATAGTCCCGGCCGGCGCCGAGTTGGCGGATGCCGCCGAAGAGGATCCCGATGCCCACCACGAGGGAGACGGTGATCACGCTGGGTTCGCTGAAGATGATCACGGCGGCGGCGAGCGCGATGCCGATCACGAGCCCGGCCAAAGTCTGCGCGGCGTTCTTGATCGACCCCATCAGGGTGGGGAAGCTGGCCACGATCACACCGAGCGGGGCGTAGTAGGGGTAGTCGTTGGCGACGCCCGGCAGGTAGGGGGCCAGCTTCCAGGCGATCGCCACCGCCACCGCGGTCTTGACGGCCTGAAGGAGTCGGGGTTGCCAGACCGCCGCCTTGACCCGGGAGCCTGTCGCGCGCAGGGGCAGATCGGAAGAGAGCATTTCTCGATTGTGCCCGATCGAGGCGTCCGCACCGAATCGCGACGACGGTCGCGACCGAGCGACGGACAAAGTCATCCGTGACTTTTGGGACTCGATCAGGTAACGTAGACAAGTCGGCTCTTGACACCGCGTGTTTTATTGTGTGCGCGGATGGGTTTGTAAGTCAGGATGGGCCGGTTTCCCAGTAATCCGCTGGTGAAAAATCACTGTATGTGAACGGCCCCGGCCATAGACTGCCCGGGTTCTCAGGTTGCGTCGCTGTGCGGCGTTGTTCTGCCATGTACTCAACACAACCCAGGAATACTTCTATGCCTACTAGCAAGAAGCCGGCCGTCGGCCGCGCAGCCAAGAACTACGACCCGAGCTACTCCAAGGGCGGCCCCAAGGGCGCACCCAAGGGTGGCAGCAAGAGCCCCGGACACCGCGGATACCGCGCTGACGAGGGCGCCCCCAAGAAGCAGCGCTGGAACGCCGACGAGCGCGCCGCGCGCTCCGGCGAGCGCTCCTCCTCCGACCGTCCCGCCTACGGCGACCGTCCGGCCTACGGCAACCGCACCGAGCGTCCGGCCGCCGGCCGCTCCGAGCGTCCCGCCTACAACGACCGCGCCCCGCGCACGGATCGTCCTGCTTACAACAACGACCGCAACAACGACCGTCCCGCCCGCGGCGGCGACCGTCCCTCCTACGGCGACCGTGCCCCGCGCACCGACCGTCCCGCATACAACAACGACCGCAACGATCGTGGCGGCGAGCGTCCCTCTTACGGCGACCGCGGCCAGCGCAGCGAGCGTCCGTCTTACGGTGACCGTGCCCCGCGCACCGATCGCCCGGCGTACAACAACGACCGTCCGTCCTACGGCGACCGTGCCCCGCGCACTGACCGTCCGGCCTACAACAACGACCGTCCCGCCCGCGGCGGCGACCGTCCCTCCTACGGCGACCGTGCCCCGCGCACCGACCGTCCCGCGTACAACAACGACCGCAACGACCGTGGCGGCGAGCGTCCCTCCTACGGCGACCGCGGCCAGCGCAGCGAGCGTCCGTCCTACGGTGACCGCGCCCCGCGCACCGACCGTCCGGCGTACAACAACGACCGTCCCGCCCGCACCGAGCGTCCGTCCTACGGCGACCGCCCGGCTCGCACCGACCGTCCGTCGTACAACAACGACCGTCCGGCCCGTGGCGAGCGTCCCGCGTACAGCAACGACCGCGCCGCCCGCAACGACCGGTCCAACGACGGCGGCCACTCCAGCAACTTCTACCCCGACCGCGACTCCAAGCCCAAGTTCGCCGCCGGCGACGACGTGGTCCTCGAGCGCCTCGAGGCCATCGCCACGACGGCAGCGGATGTTGTCGGCGTGACGTTCGGCGACCTCGGCCTCGGTGGCAACATCGTGCGCGAGCTCGCCCTCCTCGGCGCCCCGAGCCCGTTCCCGATCCAGGCCGCGACCATCCCCGATGTGCTCGCCGGCCGCGACGTGCTCGGCCGCGGCAAGACCGGCTCCGGCAAGACCATCGCGTTCGCCGCCCCCATGATCGAGAAGCTCATGGAGAACAACGGCGCCAAGGACCGCAAGATGGCCCGCAAGCCCCGCGCGCTCATCCTGGCCCCCACCCGCGAGCTGGCCCTGCAGATCGACCGCACCGTGCAGCCCATCGCCCGCAGCGTCGGCCTCTTCACCACCCAGATCTACGGCGGCGTTCCGCAGTACCGCCAGGTCAGCGCCCTCCAGCGCGGCGTGGACATCATCATCGGCACCGCCGGCCGCATCGAGGACCTCGTCGAGCAGGGTCGTCTCGACCTGTCCGAGGTCGTCATCACGGTTCTCGACGAGGCCGACTACATGTGCGACCTCGGCTTCCTCGAGCCGGTTCAGCGCATCCTGCGTCTCACCAAGAAGAACAGCCAGCGTCTGCTGTTCTCGGCCACCCTCGACAAGGGTGTCGCCTCGCTGGTCAAGGAGTTCCTGACCAACCCGGCCGTGCACGAGGTCGCCGGTGAAGACCAGGCCTCCAGCACGATCGACCACAAGGTCCTCCTCATCGAGCACCGCGACAAGGCCTCCATCATCGGCCAGCTCGTCGACCGCCAGGGCAAGACGCTCATCTTCAGCCGCACCCGTGCGTACGCTGAGCAGCTCGCCGACCAGCTCGAAGACGCCGGCGTCAAGGCCACCAGCCTGCACGGCGACCTGAACCAGGCCCGCCGTACCCGCAACCTGCAGATGCTCACCAGCGGTCGTGTCAACGTCCTGGTCGCCACGGACGTCGCCGCCCGCGGCATCCACGTGGACGACATCGACCTGGTCATCCAGGCCGACATGCCCGACGAGTACAAGACCTACCTGCACCGCGCCGGCCGCACCGGCCGCGCCGGCAAGTCCGGTACCGTCGTCACGCTGATCCCCAAGCAGCGCCGTCGTCGCATGGAAGACCTGCTCGACCGGGCCGAGATCGACTCCAGCTTCACCACGGCCACGCCGGGTGACGCGTCGATCACCGCTCTGGCGAACCTGTAACACCTCCGCACACGACAGCAGGGCATCCTCCGTTTCGGGGGGGTGCCCTGTTGCTGGTTAACCGGCGTGTCGCGCCCGGGTGACCCCTCCCGCCGAGAATATCCTTCACGTGTCGCCGACCGGGATACGGTACGGTTTTCTGGTTCGGGTGCGTCCTCACAATTCGGGTTTGTGACAGCGCACACGACTCATGGATATCTGTGGGGCATCGTATGACGCTCCACAGATATCCATCTGCCGTTCGGGCTCAGCTGCGGTTCAGCGGATGCTCGCGACCGCGTCGAGCACACGGGCCGAGAACTCCGCCGACAGCGGAGCCGATCCCGCACTCTCGGCGGCAGCGTTCTGGCCCTCAGGGCTGGCCACATAGCCCAGGTACGCGGCCACGAGTTCGGCCTGGTCGGGGTCGGGGTACTCCTGGCAGGCGATGAGGTAGCTCACCAGCACGAGCGGGTACACCCCGGCCGCCGTGGACGTGCGGTCCACGTCGACCACGAGGTCATTCGGGTTGTCCCGGGCCACCAGCGGGGACTCATCGATGATCGCGGCGGCGGCCTCCGTGGAGTAGTCGACGAAATCGTCGCCCACCTTGAGCGCGGCGACCGACAGGTCGCCCGCGCGTGACGCATCCACGTAGCCGATCGTGTTGCGCCCGTTGGCGACGGCGCCCACCACCCCGGAGTTGCCCTGCGCGCCCTCTCCGGGGTATGGGAAGGCGTCGGCGGGCTCGTTCGTCCACACGTCGGGCACGTTCTGGTACAGGTAGTCGGCGAAGTTCTTCGTGGTGCCGGAATCGTCCGAGCGGTGCACAGCGGCGATCGGCTCGTCGGGCAGGCCGGCGCCGGGGTTCAGGGCCACGAGGGCCGGGTCGTTCCACCGGGTGATGGCGCCGGAATAGATGCTGGCAATGGTCCCCGGATCCAGGCGCAGCGAGTCCACCCCGTCAACGTTGTAGACCAGAACCAGCGGGGCCACGTAGACGGGCAGGTCGATGGCGGCCGAACCCGGCGCGCAGGCCCCGAAGGAGCCGGCGAGTTCGTCGTCGCTGAGCGCGGAGTCGGAGCCGGCGAAGTCGACGCCACCGCCGATGAACTGCTCGCGGCCGGCACCGGAGCCGGTCGGGTCGTAGTTGATGGTGACGCTGCCGTTGGCGCGTTGGAACTGCGAGATCCACACGTCCTCGGCCGACGCCTGAGCGCTCGATCCCGCACCGTCGAGGGTGCCCACGAGGTCACTCGGCTCGTCGCCGGCCTCATTGGCGGCGCAGCCCGACAGGAAGAGCATGGTCGCTGCGAGTCCCGCGCCGAGGAAGGTTGCCGGGTATCGATTCGTTGCCATCACGGTTCCCATTCTGCCTGACCGTGCCGGAACGTTCCCCGGGAGGCACCTGGATGCCGTAGCCCTGATAGATTCGATGCACGTTCGTAGAGGGAGAATCATGACCACACGCTGGGCGCGCTTCGCCCGTGGGTGGATCGTCGCGGGTTTCTCCACGTTCGTCGCCGCGCTCTCGCACACCCTGGGCGGCGGCGCCGTTCCGGGGCTGTTGGCCGTCGTGGTGTCCCTGGCGTTCGCCGGTATCGTCTCGATCGCGTTGTCCGGGCGCACCCTCTCCACCTGGCGTCTGGCCATTGCGGTCCTGGTCAGCCAAGTGATCTTCCACGGTCTGTTCTCCTTCGGCGGTGCTGGGGGGCAACTGGCCGTGGCGGATGCTCCTGCCGGTCACGCTCACGCCGCGGGCCAGGCCGTCATGCTGATGCCGGGTGAGACCGGCGAGATGTCCGCGGCCGGCCACGGCCTCATGATGCCGATGTACCACGTGCTTGCCGCGGTCATCACCGTGCTGGCGCTCCGGTTCGGTGAGCGTGCCTTCTGGAGCCTGTTCACCACCCTGAAGGTGGCTCTGGGCGTTCTTGTCCGTGTCATCGCTCTTACTCCGGTACCCGGCATCCCGCGGGCCATTGTGGCCGTCTCGGCCTGGCTGCCGCCCCGCGACCAGCTCGTTCTGCTCAGTCCAATGCGGCACCGTGGGCCGCCGGTGCGCCTCGTCGCCTGAAGCAGCCCTCAGGCTTTCCGACGTTGTGCCCCCATTTTGTCGACCCTGCCTGCCCGCCGTTCTGAGCGGTCCGCAGCCGGGGCGACCAGCCACGATCCCAAGGACCATTCATGAAGCTCTCCACGCCCGTCTTCGCCGCCACCACGCTCCTCGGTGCCGGCCTGCTCGCCTTGTCTGCCCCGTTGGCCGCCAGCGCCCACGTCGAGGTCGAACCGTCCTCGACCGCCGCCGGCTCCTACAGCCTGCTCACCTTCTCCGTCGGCCACGGCTGCGACGGTTCGGCCACCACGGGCATCACCATCGACATCCCCGACACCATCACGAGCGTCACTCCCACCGTCAACCCCGGCTGGGACATCACCCCGTTGACCGACGGCCAGGTCAGCTACACCGCCCAGACACCGCTGGCCGACGGCTTGCGTACCACGTTCGCACTCAGCCTGCAGATCCCCGCCGATGCGGCCGCCGGCGACACTCTGGCCTTCCCTGTGCTTCAGACCTGCGAGGTCGGCGAGACCGACTGGTCAGAGCCCGTCGTCGAAGGTGAGGCCGAACCGGCGCACCCCGCACCGACACTGACCGTCACCGAGGCCGACGCCGAATCCGGCCACGACCACGGTGCCGCCGGGGAGGTCGCCGCCGCGGCCACCACGAGCACGGCCACGGATGACGTCCTCGCGCGGCTCCTCGGCATCGGCGGCCTCATCGTCGGCGCCGTCGGCCTGGTCGTGGCCGTCGCCTCCCGCCGCAAGAACGCGGCGTAGGCATCCCGATGGCACGCCAGGGCACGGCCCGCCGGCACGCCGCACTCCTGCGGCGCTCGGCGCTGGCCGGGGTCGCGCTGGTCGTCGCAACGCTGGGTTGGTCCGCCGCCCCGGCGTTCGCGCACAACTACGTGGTCAGCACCACGCCGGCGGCTGGGTCGGTGGTGACCGAACAGCCCGGCACCGTCGTCGTCACCACCAATGACAACCTGCTGGACCTCTCGGGGGAGGGCGCGGGGAGTGCCATGCAGGTGAGCGGCCCCACGGAAGCGCCGCGCTACTACGGCGACGGCTGCGCTACGGTGTCCGGGCCAAACCTCCAGGCCGACGTGCAGCTCGGCCAGCCGGGGCAGTACACAGTGGTGTGGCAGACGGTGTCGACCGATGGGCACTCCATCTCCGACACCTTCACCTTCACCTGGCAGCCCGACGCGAATCAGGTTCTCGCCGACGGGTCCGCCACGGCACCGACGTGCGCGACCACCGGCGCCGGCACCGCCGCGGCCGACACGGATGCGGCAACCGACGCCGCCGACTCCGGCGACACGGCCGTCGGCGGCACAGACCTGCTTTGGATCGGGGGAGCCCTCGTGGCGATCCTCGCCGCGATCGGTCTGACCCTGCTGGTCCTGCGCAAGCGCCCCACCAACTAACAGCGCGCCCGCACGCCCCCGCCGGTCGACGACCGGGTCGGGCTCACCTCCCCAGGAGACGCAGATGGATACCAGATGGGCGCGGCTCGCTCGCGGCTGGGTCACCGCTGTCGTCTCGGTCGTCGTCGCCGCCGTCTCGCACGTCGCGGGCGGCGGCGCACTCCCCGGTTCCCTCGGGGCGGTGCTCGCTCTCACCTTCGCGGGGCTGGCCAGTGTGGCCCTGGCCGGCAAGACACTGTCCAAGCTGCGTCTGTCAGCGTCCGTGATGGTCAGCCAGTTCGCTTTCCATGCCCTGTTCGGGCTGGGCGCCGGTTCGGCGCCGATGTCGATGACCGACCCTGGTTCAGGACACCAGCACGGAACCATGATGGTCGGGATGACCGCGCCGGCCGGCTCTCCCCAGGCGATGAACGTCGATACGTCGATGTGGCTCGCACATGCGGTCGCTGCAGTGATCACCATCGTCCTGCTCCGCCGGGGAGAGCGGGCGTTCTGGGCGTTGCTGGCCCTGGCCCGCACCGCACTCGTTGCCGTGCTCCCACCGTTTCTCCACACGTTCTGCCCCACCTCGGCCGCACCGGTCCGGCTCCGTTTCGCGCTCGGCGACCGTCCCGTGCTGCGAGATCTCGTCGTGCTGGGGGCGGGGCGTTCGCTCCGCGGACCGCCGGCGCTGGCCTGACCCCGACTGGACCGGCCCCGCTGATCCAGTAGTCCCGCCGCGGTGACATCCTCGTCCCCGCGCCGGCCCGCCGCGCCCGCTGCGCACCACCCGGGCGTTGCCTGCCGACGGCATTCCCGTTGTCGACCCATTCCGGTTCCTGAACGACCCTTGGAGCAGATGCATGTCCAGATCCACTGTCTCTCGCCGTGCAGCCGTGACACTGCTCGGCCTGCTGGCCGGAGCGCTGATCGTCGGGGCGACCCCTCTGTCGGCCAGCGCACACGACCAGGTGCTGTCCACGGCGCCCGCCTCGCAGGAACATCTCGAGGTCGCGCCCACCGAGGTGAGCATGGTGTTCTCCGACGCCGTGCTCGACCTCGGCGCCACGATCCTCGTCGTCGACGAGGCCGGCGCCGACTGGGCGCAGGGCGACGTGCGCATCGCCGGGAGCGCGGCCAGCCAGGGATTGAACGGTGATCTACCCGACGGGCGTTACCAGGTGCGCTGGCGCGTCGTCTCGGCCGACGGCCACCCGATCTCCGGCACGTTCGATTTCGCGATCGGCGAGGTAGCCCCTGCGGCACCGGACCGTCCGGCCTCACCGTCGGTGGCGCCGACACTGCAGGCCGCCACAGACTCCGACTCCGGCCGGAACTCTGTGGCCGAACCGTCCTTCATCCTGATCGGGCTCGGCGGCGCCGTCGCCGGTTTCCTCATCTTCGTCCTCATCCTTACTCTCAGAAAGAGAACCACCCCATGAACACAGCGTTCACCACCAAGACCAAGACCAAGACCCTGCCGACACTGCTGCTGCTGGCCGTGACCACCCTCTTCGCGGCCACGGGATGCGCAGCCTCGTCAGAGTCCGCGACTCCCACAGCCAGCGCCTCGGCCGCCGATTCGATCACCATCGAGGATGCCTGGGTCAAGGCGGCCGACGATGGCATGTCCGCGGCCTTCGGCACTCTCGAGAACTCCGGCGACACCGACATCACAGTGGTTTCCGCGGAGTCCCCGGCCTCGACGATGATCGAACTGCACGAGACCGTGGAGAACGACGCCGGCGAAATGGTCATGCAGGCCAAGAAGGGAGGCTTCGTCATCCCGGCGGGCGGGTCCCTCGAGCTGGCCCCCGGAGCGAACCACATCATGCTGATGGGCCTCACCGCGCCGCTGGTCGCCGGTGACGACGCCACCTTCACCCTCACTCTGTCCGACGGATCCAGCTACGAGTTCACCGCCCCGGCGAAGGACTACACCGGAGCCAACGAGACCTACGAGGGCGACATGGACATGGACATGGACATGGACTCGGACACGGCGAACTGATGGACGACGATCAGCACTCCGCTGATCGCCGGGTCAGCCGGCGGCATCTCCTCCTGGGGGGTGCCGCCGCCGGGCTCGGCGCCGCGGCCTCTGTCGGCATCGCGGCAGCGGTCACCCACACCGGTGAGCCGGTAGCGGTCGCCGATGTCGACCTCAACGGGAGGCGCACCGTGCCGTTCTACGGTGTGCACCAGGCCGGCATCGAGACCGTGCCGCAGGCGCAGGTGACCTACCTCGCCCTCGACCTGCTCGACACCGTCGACGCCGGCGCCCTGAAACGGATGATGCGGATCCTCACCGGGGATGCCGCTCAGCTGACTCAGGGCGAAAGCGCGCTGGCCGATTCCGAACCCGAACTCGCTCTGGTGCCGGCCCGGCTCACGGTGACCTTCGGCTTCGGGCCCGGCCTCGTCGCGCGCACGGCCAAGCCGGCGCCGAGCTGGCTGCGACCGTTGCCGGCCTTCACCATCGACCGCCTCGAGGACGCCTGGACCGGCGGTGACCTGCTCATCCAGGTCGCCGCGGACGATCAGCTCACGGTGGCCCACGCCACCCGGATGCTCCTGAAAGACACCAGGTCCTTCGCCAGCCTGCGCTGGACCCAGTCGGGTTTCCGCCGGGCGCCGGGCTCGGAGAAGCCGGGCACCACCATGCGCAACCTCTTCGGCCAGGTCGACGGCACCGTCAACCTGACGCCCGGCAGCGCGGACTTCGAGAAGCTGGTCTGGGGCACATCCTCCCCGGGCTGGCTCGCCGGCGGCACCGGCCTGGTGTTCAGGCGCATCGCGATGGACCTCGACAAATGGGACAAACTCGACCGCGGCGGGCGGGAGTCCGCCGTGGGGCGCACCCTGGCCGTCGGTGCACCGCTGACGGGCACGAAGGAATCCGACGAACCCGACTTCGCCGCCACCACGGCGATCGGGTTCCCGGTCATCCCCGAGTACTCGCACATGCGCCGGGCCCGCTCCGAGAACCCCGACGAGCGCATCTTCCGCCGCGGCTACAACTACGACGACGTGCCGACCCACACAGCGGTGTCCAACTCCGGGTTGCTGTTCGTGTCGTTCCAGGCGGATGTCGACGCCCAGTTCGTACCGGTGCAGAAGCGCCTCGACGACCTCGACCTGCTCAACGAGTGGATCACCCCGGTCGGCTCCGCCGTCTTTGCCGTCCCACCCGGCTGCACCAGCTCGGGATACATCGGCGACACCCTTTTCTGACTCACCTCCACCACCCCGAAGGACTTCTCATGACCACCATCCTCACCACCGAAGACACCCCGCCGCCCACCCCGGACCAGCCCGGTACCCCACCCGGGAACCAGCCCTGGTTCGGCGCGTTCCTGCTCCGTCTGCACTTCTACGCCGGCGTCCTGGTCGGCCCGTTCATCCTCGTCGCCGCCCTCAGCGGCGCCCTCTACGCCGCCACCCCGCAACTCGAGCAGGCCGTCTACGCGCACGAGCTGCACGCGCCGGTCTCCGACACGACCCTGCCGTTGGCCGACCAGATCGAAGCCGCCCAGGCCGTCGTCGGTGACGAGGGTGCCCTCGTGGCCGTGCGCCCAGCGCCCAACGACGGCGACACCACCCGGGTCATGTTCACCGGCGAGGGCCTCGGCGAGAGCGAGTCCCGGGCCATCTTCGTCGACCCCGCCACAGCGGAGGTCCGGGGCGACCTCACCGCCTACGGCACCAGCGGTGTGCTGCCGCTGCGCACCTGGATCGACCAGTTCCACCGCAACCTGCACCTGGGCGACGTCGGTCGCCTCTACAGCGAGCTCGCCGCGAGCTGGCTCGGCGTCGTGGTCCTGGCCGGGGCCGCCATGTGGGTCATCCGCATCCGCCGGGTTCGCGCCAAGAAAGACCTGCTGCGGCCCAACAACAAGGTCAGGGGATACCGCCGCTTGTTCAGCTGGCATGCCTCCACGGGCATTTGGCTTCTGGTCGGCGCCCTGTTCCTCTCGGCGACGGGCATCACCTGGTCGCAGTACGCGGGCCAGAACGTCTCCGACCTGCGGGCCGCGTTCAACCTCGGCACGCCGTCGATTTCCACCGACCTCGGCGAGGCTGCCACGGTGCCCGCCGGTGAGCACGCCGGCCACGGCACCGCCACGGCATCCACGGCGGTCATCGAGCCGGCCACCTTCGACGCGGTCCTAGCCGTGGCGCGGACCGTCAACGTGAACACCGGACTTGTCGAGATCCGTCCGCCGTCCGCCGCGGGGCAGGCCTGGGTGGTGCAGGAGATCCAGCGCAGCTTCCCCACCGAGGTGGACTCCGTCGCCGTCGACGGCAGCACCCTCCAGGTCACCGACCGGGTCGACTTCGCCGACTTCAACCTGGCCGCCAAGCTCACCCGCTGGGGCATCGACACCCACATGGGCACCATGTTCGGGCTGGCCAACCAGCTCGTCCTCCTGGCCACGGCCCTCGGCCTGGCCGCGATGGTCGGCTGGGGGTACCTGATGTGGTGGAAGCGTCGCCCCACCCGCGGCGGGGCGAGAATGGGCCGCCCGGCCCCGGCCGGCGCGCTCGCCCGCGCCCCGTGGTGGGGTGTGCTGGCGGTGATATTCGGCGCCCTCGTGGTCGGACTGTTCTTCCCGCTGGTGGGCATCAGCCTGCTGGTCTTCATCGTGGTCGACGCCCTCCTGAGCCTCCGCGCTCCGCGGAGCACCCCGAGCTGACCCCACCACCACCGGGCGACCGCTCACAGATCGTGAGGTGCCGCCCGGTGGCGTCGGTGGGCGCGGGTAGAGTTGGCGGGTGAGTTGGAACGCCGAGATACCGTGGGATCCTGACGAGTTCGAGCCACCGGACGACTTCGATGCCCCACCGCCCCCAGACCCCTACGGTCAGGGCGGTTCCGCTCTGCCCGCCGCCCGGCAGGGTGCATCCGCCCCAGCCGGCGCCGGCCCTGTCGACTTCGGCGACTACGCCCCGCCCGCCGGCGGCGCCACGCTGCTCGCGCCGCCGCCGCCGAAGCGCGCCACCGCCAAGTTCGCCTCCGCCGCCGAAGCCCTGCACACGGTCTTCGGTTACGACTCCTTCCGCGGCGAGCAGGCCCAGATCATCGACCAGCTCATCAATGGTGGCGACGCCGTGGTGCTCATGCCCACCGGTGGCGGTAAGAGCCTCTGCTACCAGATCCCGTCGCTCGTGCGCGAGGGCACCGGCATCGTCATCTCCCCGCTGATCGCTCTCATGCAAGACCAGGTGGATGCGCTCACCCTCGTCGGTGTCCGCGCCGCTTTCCTCAACTCCAGCCAGGACTCCGCCGCCCGCAGCCAGGTCGAACGCGACTACCTCGCCGGCAACCTCGACCTGCTCTACGTCGCCCCGGAGCGGCTCAGCAACGAGGCCACCAAGCGGTTCCTCGACCGCGGAACCATCGCCCTGTTCGCCATCGACGAGGCGCACTGTGTGTCCCAGTGGGGCCACGACTTCCGCCCCGACTACCTCGCGCTGTCCGAGCTGGCCGACCGGTGGCCCGACGTGCCGCGCATCGCGCTCACCGCCACGGCCACCGACGCCACCCACAAGGAGCTCACCGAGCGCCTGCAGATGGGCGAGGCGCAGCACTTCGTCGCCAGTTTCGACCGGCCCAACATCCAGTACCGCATCGTGGGCAAGAACGAGCCCCGCAAGCAGCTGCTCAGCTTTATCAAGGCCGAGCACCCCACCGACGCCGGCATCGTCTACGCGCTCAGCCGAAAAACCGTCGAACAGACCGCGGAGTTCCTCCGCGCCAACGGCCTCAACGCCTATCCGTACCACGCGGGCCTCGACCAGGGACTGCGTGCCCGCACCCAGTCCAGGTTCCTCCGCGAAGAGGGCGTCATCATCGTCGCCACCATCGCGTTCGGCATGGGCATCGACAAGCCGGATGTGCGCTTCGTCGCCCACATCGACCTGCCCAAGTCCGTCGAGGGCTACTACCAGGAGACCGGCCGGGCCGGACGTGACGGCCTGCCGTCCACCGGCTGGCTCGCCTACGGCCTGCAGGATGTCGTGCAGCAGCGCCGTATGATCGACGAGTCGCCCGGCGACCTGGCGCATAGGCGCAAGATGAGCGCCCACTTGGATGCCATGCTGGCCCTCTGCGAGACCGTGCACTGCCGCCGGGTCAACCTGCTGCGCTATTTCGGCCAGGCCAGCGAGCCCTGCGGCAACTGCGACACCTGCCTCACCCCGCCAGAGGCGTGGGACGGCACCGTGCCCGCCCAGAAACTGCTCTCCACGATCGTGCGCCTGCTCCGGGAGCGCAACCAGCGTTTCGGCGCCGGCCAGCTCATCGACATCCTGCGCGGCAAGACCACACCGCGCACCACCCAGCACAGCCACGATCAGCTGGCCACCTGGGGGATCGGCGCCGACCTCACCGACCAGCAGTGGCGCGGCGTCGTGCGACAGTTGCTCGCCCAGGGTCTCATCGCCACCTCCGGCGAGTACGGCACCCTGATTCTCACCGAGGCCGCCGCCGAGGTACTGGCCGGCACCCGCGCCGTGCAGCTGCGCAGCGAACCCGACCGGCCGCTCAAGCGCACCCCCGCCGCCCGCGCTGCCACCGCGAAGGCCGGGCTCGCCGAGCTCAGCCCGGAGCAGGAAACCCTGTTCCAGGCCCTGCGCGCCTGGCGCAGCACCACCTCGCGCGAGCAGGGCGTGCCCGCCTACGTCGTCTTCGGCGACGCCACCCTGATCGCCGTCGCCGCGGCGAAGCCGCGCACCCTGGCCGACCTCGACGGCATCACCGGCGTCGGCGCCAAGAAGCTCGACTCCTACGGCGAGGCTCTGCTCGAAGTCGTCGCCGCCAACGCCTGACCGGACCCGGTCGCGCGCCACGGTCTTTGTCGCCCATCGCAGGTGCATCCGTCGCCTTCTTGTAGAAGAGCTACAGTCCGAGCGCGGGGGCCCGCGCCCTTTTTTGTAGCCCCGTCACGCACTATTTCCGCGCGCGAGCCGCCCGACCTAACGTGGTCGAACACTCCCCAGCCGCGCGAAGACGTAAGGACCAATGATGGTTGACACTGCCCAGCGCCCCACCCCCTCCCGGCCCGACGCGGTCGACACCGACACCGGGCCCGTGCGGGTCGCTGGGGACCCGGATGCCCCGCGCATCGACCTGCCCGCGCTGCAGCACACCCTGCTCGGCACCTGGGCCGACGTGCGTCTGAAAGCCCGCGAACTCACCGCCCGCCCCGACCTGCAGCGCATCGAAGGTCAGTCCATGGCCGACCACCGCCTCCGGGTGCTCGACCAGCTCAAGATCCTGGCCGACAACGGGCACGTGCACCGCGCGTTCCCCGTCTCCCTCGGCGGCTCCGACGACCACGGTGGCAACATCGCCGGTTTCGAGGAACTCGTCACCGCCGACCCGAGCCTGCAGATCAAGGCGGGTGTGCAGTGGGGCCTGTTCGGCGCCGCCGTGCTGCACCTGGGCACCACCGTGCACCACGAGAAGTGGCTGCCCGGCATCATGAGCCTGGCCGTGCCCGGTGTCTTCGCCATGACCGAGACCGGCCATGGGTCGGATGTCGCGGCCATCGGCACCACCGCGACCTACGACGTCGAGGCGGGCGACTTCGTGCTGCACACCCCGTTCCGCGCGGCCTGGAAGGACTACCTCGGCAACGCCGCCAACGACGGCATCGCCGCCGTAGTCTTCGCCCAGCTGATCAGCCAGGGCGTCAACCACGGGGTGCACGCGTTCTATGTGCCGCTTCGTGATGAGACGGGCACCTTCCTGCCCGGCATCGGCGGGGAGGACGACGGCCTCAAGGGCGGCCTGAATGGCATCGACAATGGCCGGCTGCACTTCGACGCGGTCCGGGTGCCCCGGGAGAACCTGCTCAACAGGTACGGCGACGTCGCCGCCGACGGCGGCTACACCAGCCCGATCGGCAGCCCCGGCCGGCGCTTCTTCACCATGCTCGGCACTCTCGTGCAGGGCCGGGTGTCCCTCGACGGCGCCGCCACGCAAGCCTCGGCGCTCGCGCTCACGATCGCCATCCGCTACGGCAGCGAACGCCGCCAGTTCACCGCCGGCAGCGACACGGACGAGGAGGTCATCCTCGATTACCAGCGGCACCAGCGCCGTCTCATCCCGCGCCTGGCCACCGCCTACGCCCAGACGTTCGCGCACGACGAGTTCCTGGTGAAGTTCGACCAGGTCTTCAGCGGCGCGGCAGACACTGATGTCGACAGGCAAGATCTGGAGACCCTGGCGGCTGCGCTCAAGCCGCTGTCCACCTGGAATGCACTGGACACGCTGCAGGAGGCCCGTGAGGCCTGTGGTGGTGCAGGCTTCCTGGCCGAGAACCGACTGGTGGGCCTCCGCGCCGACCTTGACGTCTACGCCACCTTCGAGGGCGACAACAACGTGCTGCTGCAGCTCGTGGCCAAGCGTCTGCTCACCGACTACAACCGCAAGTTCGCCGGTGCGGATGCCGGTGCTCTCGCCCGGTACGTCGTGCAGCAGACCGCCGGCCGGGCGTACCACGGCTCTGGTCTGCGGCGGCTGGGCCAGTCGGTTGCCGACCTCGGTTCAACGGCCCGCAGCGTCGGGCAGTTGCGCGAGACAGTCACCCAGCGAGCCCTCCTCACCGATCGGGTGGAGACCATGATCGCCGGGATCGCCCAGTCGCTGCGGAACGCCAGCAAATTGCCCAAGAAGGAGGCGGCGGACCTCTTCAACAGCCACCAGAACGAATTGATCGAGGCCGCCCGCGCGCACGCCGAGCTGCTGCAGTGGGAGGCGTTCACCCGGGCGGTCGAGTCGACCACCCACGCGGGCACCCGGCAGGTGCTCACCTGGCTGCGCGACCTCTTCGGCCTCCGCCTCATCGAGGAGCACGCGGCCTGGTACCTCATCAACGGACGCCTCTCCGGCAAGCGCGCCCAAGCCGTGACCGCCTACATCGACCGCATCATCGCCCGGCTGCGGCCGCACGCGCTCGACCTCGTCAACGCCTTCGGCTACGCCCCCGAACACCTGCGGGCGGCTATCGCCACCGGGGCCGAGCGTGAACGTCAGGTCGAGGCCAGGCAGTATTACCGCGATCAGCGTGCTGCCGGCACCGTCCCCGTCCCCGAGAAGCCGGCCCGCCGCTCCTGACCTCACGCGCCCCAGAACTGGGGGTAGGTCGGGCGGGCGGATGAGGCCGGACGCGGCAAAACCATCCGCTCGACGGATGCCGCGCCCGGCCGGTGCCCCTACTCTCGTGTGTGGGGGACGATGCGGCATGCATCTTTTCCCGCAGACGAAGGGAAGAGAACCGGATGATCCAGGCACAGTCCCTGACCAAACGCTACGGAAGTAAGACCGCCGTCGACTCCGTGGACTTCACGGTGCAGCCCGGCCGGGTGACGGGATTCCTCGGCCCGAACGGCGCAGGCAAGTCCACCACCATGCGCATGATCGTGGGCCTGGACCGGCCCAGCCACGGCTCGGTGACCGTGAACGGCAAGCAGTACCGCGAGCACAAGGCACCGCTCCGCGAGGTCGGCGTGCTCCTCGACGCCAAGGCAATCCACACCGGCCGCAGCGCCTACAACCACCTGCTCGCCATGGCCGCCACCCACTCCATCCCGGCCAGCCGGGTGAAGGAGGTCATCGAACTCACCGGGCTCGAATCCGTCGCCCGCAAGCGCGTCGGCGGTTTCTCCCTCGGCATGGGGCAGCGCCTCGGCATCGCCGCGGCCCTGCTCGGCGACCCCGCCACGCTGATCCTCGACGAACCGGTCAACGGGCTCGACCCGGAGGGCGTGCAGTGGGTGCGGCAGCTGGTGCGCCACCTCGCCGGCGAGGGCCGCACCATCCTGCTCTCGTCGCACCTGATGAGCGAGATGGCCGTCACCGCCGACCACCTCATCGTGCTCGGTCGCGGCCGGGTGATCGCGGATGCCCCCGTCGCCGAACTGATCGGCGCGGCCAACCGCAACACGGTGCGGGTCCGCACCCCGTACGCACCCGAACTCGCCGCCCTGTTCCAGAGCCCGGACGTCACCGTGACCCAGTCCGAGGCCGACCTGCTGGAGATCTCCGGAGTGACCGCGGCCGAGATCGGCAACCAGGCCGCCCGCGCCGGCATCGCGCTGCACGAGCTCACCCCCATCAGCGCGTCTCTCGAAGAGGCCTACATGGCCCTTACCCAGAACGACGTCGAATACCGCACCGGCGGTTCCGCCGGCGACCCCGCCGCAGAGCACCGCGCGGCCGACCTCCAGGAGAGTGTCCGATGACCACGACAGTGGCTCCCACTGCACCATCCGCCGCCCCCGCCTTCGTGGCCTCCGGATCCGGCCTCAGCTTCGCCGGCCTGTTGCGCTCCGAGTGGATCAAGCTCCGCACCGTGCGCTCCACCATCTGGTCCTACGCCACGGTCATCGTGATCTCCCTCGGCCTGGCGCTGCTGATGTCGAGCACCCTCACCCTCCAGGGCGTGCAGGTCGCCGAGTCCGAACAGGCGAACTGGATGATCCAGGTCTCCACATTCGGGATCATCTTCGGCCAGCTCGTCGTCGCCGTGCTCGGTGTGCTCTCGATCAGCGGGGAATACAGCACGGGAATGGTGCGCTCGAGCCTCACCGCGGTTCCCCGCCGACTGCCCGTGCTGGCCGCCAAGGCCGTCGTGCTGTTCGTCTGCACCTACATCGTGGGGCTCGTGAGCGTCGTCGGCTCGTATCTGGTTGCCGCGCCCATCATGGCCGACAAGGGCATCTCGGCCAGTCTCGCCGATCCCGACCTGTTCCTTCCCCTAATGAGCGCGGCACTGTATCTGTCGCTGGTGGCCGTCTTCAGTCTCGGCCTGGGCACGATCCTGCGCAGCAGCGCGGGCGGCATCGCCGCGGCGCTCGGTGTCATCCTGCTGCTGCCGACGGTGTTGCAGCTCATTCCGGCGGACTGGGTGGCGGACATGATGCCCTACATCCTCTCCAACGCGGGTACGGACAGCTTCGCCATGACCGGCACGATGGAGCCGTGGCAGAACATCCTCATCGTGCTCGGCTGGGTGGCCGTCTCGCTCGCCGGGGCAGGGGCACTGCTCAAGCGTCGAGACGCCTGAGTCCCGGCGGAGGCTCGTGGCGCGCCCCGGGGGCGTGCTCCGCGAGCCTCCGGCCTCCCCGGGGGCCGGGCCCTAGGCTCGGAACATGAGAGAGTTCTACCCCGAGATCGAACCGTACGACACCGGCATGCTCGACGTCGGCGACGGCCACACCCTCTACTACGAGGTCTCCGGCAATCCGGACGGCAAGCCGGCGGTCTACCTGCACGGCGGCCCGGGCGGGGCCTCCAGCCCCACCCAGCGCCGCGTGTTCGACCCGGAGAAGTACCGCATCGTGCTCTTCGACCAGCGTGGCTGCGGGCGAAGCACCCCGCACGCCAGCGAACCGGATGCCGACCTCACGCACAACACCACCTGGCACCTGGTCGCCGACATCGAGCGCCTGCGTGAGCACCTCGGCATCGACACCTGGCTCGTCTGCGGCGGCTCCTGGGGCAGTTCGCTCGCCCTGGCCTACGCGGAGACGCACCCGGAGAAGGTCACCGAACTCGTGCTGCGCGGCATCTTCACGCTCCGCCCGATCGAGCTCGACTGGTTCTACGAGGGCGGCGCCGCGGCCATCTACCCCGACCTCTGGGAGGGCTTCATCGCCCCGGTGCCCGTCGCGGAGCGCGGCCGTCTCATCGAGGCCTACAGCCGCCTGCTGCACGACCCCGACCAGTCGGTGCGCGAACGAGCGGGCGTGGCCTGGTCCACCTGGGAGTCGTCCACCATCACCCTGCTGCAGCACCCCGAGACGATCGAACGGTTCACCGAACCGGCCTTCGCCGTGGCGTTCGCCCGCATTGAGAACCACTACTTCATGAACAAGGGCTGGTTCGAACCCGAACAGCTGATCCGCGACGCCGGCAAGCTGAAGGACATCCCCGGCGTCATCGTGCAGGGCCGCTATGACATGTGCACGCCGGCCTTCACGGCCTGGGCGCTCCATCAGGCCTGGCCGGAGGCCGACTTCCAGATGATTCCGGATGCGGGCCACTCGTTCGAGGAGCCGGGCATCCGCGCCGCCTTGCTGGACGCCACCGACCGTTTCGCCGGGTAGCCGCGCCGGGCGAGCCCTGGCCCACGGCTCGTCGCTCAGCGGGGTCGACGGGAAAGCCTGTCGGCCCCGCGTCGGGCGTACCTGCCCAGCGTGGCAAGGTCGTTCTGTCGCAACCCGTAGAACCGCAGCGGGTTGATGCCGAAAACCCGGGCGAGGAACACCAGGTTGAGGTTGCTCGACAGCAGGTTGCCCGCCAGGGTCGCGAGCGCTGCGCCCATGGCGCCCCACAGCGGCGCCAACAGCACGAGCAGCGCGATGTTGAGCAGGCAGGCGATCGTGAGACTGAGGCTGCGCAGGCCCGGTCTGCCCCGTGCGCTCAGCCCCGAGCCGCCGATAGACCCCGGAGTTCCCACCACCACAGCGCAGAGGAGCACCGCGGCGACGGGCACGGCGTCCCGGAAACCCTCACCGAACAGGAAGGGCAGCCACCAGAGCATGCTCACTCCGAGCAGCACGGCTGCCAGAGAGCACAGGAACGTCGAGATCCGGGCGGATGAACTGAGCCGTTCGTCCACCGAATCGGCGGCATCGGTGACGAAGGTCACATCGCGCACGGCCTGGTTGATGATCAACGGCAGCTCACTCACACTGACCGCCACCACGTAGAGCCCCAACTGGTAGGTGCCGGCCAAAGGGGTCATCAGCACCTGGTCGATCCTGGAGAGCAGCATGCCGGACAACGACCCCACCCAGACCCGCACGCCATAGCCCAGGAGCCCGCTCGTGCGGGCGAACCGGGGGATTTCTGCCGCGGCGGGCGGCAGACTGCGCATCTTGCCCAGATACACGAAGGCGCCGGCCACCGGCATCACGGCAACGGTGAGTGTGGCGATGAGGGGAGTCAGGGTGCCGGTCAGCCAGAACGGGATCAGGACGACCAGGCGCAAGGCAGAGGTGAGGATGCGTTCGGTGGCCACCAGCCGCCAGCTCTGGGTCGCGGCGGCCACACCACGAAACACCCCGACCAGGAGGTTGGGCACGATGGCGAGGGAAGCCACGAGGACCAACTGGCCCACGGCCGGCGATCCACCGCTGAGCCACTGAGCGCTTGCGAAGACGGCGGCCATGGCGACGAGGCCCGCCGCCAAGAGCAGCAACAGTCCGCGGCGCGCAGCGTTGCGTGCCAGCTGCGGCGATCGGGCGATGGTCCAGGTCACGGCCTCAGGCACCCCGAACGTGGCCAGGGTCACCACCAGGGCGAGGGGCGCCGTGGCGGCGGCGACCTCGCCGCGTCCGGCGACGCCAAGGGCCTGCGCGAGGATCGGTCCGGAGAACACGGCGACGAGGGGCGGGAATGCGTTGCCGATCATGGCAATCGACATGTTGCGAGACAGCGTTCCCGACGGGGGTGTGGGACGCGGAAGCGAGCCGGCCGGCGGCGTCGGAACGAGGGGAACGGCCGGCGCCCCGGCGGGGCGGCGGCGCCTAGCGGACATGACCGCCGGGCTCGCCTCTGGCCGCGAGGGGTTCGCTTGCCGCGACGTCCGCGGCGCTCGCGCCGGCTGCAGTGCCGAGATCAGCACCGGCATCGTCCTCGCGCATTCGGAGCAGTTCCCCGACCCCGAAGCACGCGTGGATCTGTGCGTCGTTGCCGCCGTCTCGCACGTTGCGTCCGTACAGAGTGCCGCGTTGGGTGCCGGGGATGGCCGGATACTCGGCTTGCCGCTCGGCCACCTGGCGCCCGCGGAACCCGTGCCGCACCATGACTGAGTGCACCCACACATCGTCGGCCCAGGGCGCCAGGCGCACGAAACCATCGCCTTCCGCTGCGAGTGCCGAGATCAGAGCAGGAGGGTAGAGGATCCCCGAAACACCCGTGCAGAACGTACGGAAACTGGCCTGGGTCCCGGTGCCGGCGCTCCAGCGCTCGTATGGGGCGAGTCTGCTCCCGTCGAACTCGATCCGGTGCGTCCGGTGGGCGTGCACATCGTCCGGGTGCCGGACGTGGCGGACAAGCAGGTCAGACAACCACCGGCGCGGGTACAGCACGTCATCATCCGCCGCCACCAGAGGGAGGGTCGGGGAGGGGGCCGTGCTCGCGTAGGCGAACTGCTTCTTGTGGGGACCATAGTCGGGGCAGTACATCAGCTCGAGCCCGCGGGAACGCAACCTGGTGAGGGTGCGCGGCGGGTCGGCAAGCACCGCGGGGTCGGCCAACCAGAGGATCAGGCGACGTGGGCGCACGGTACCGGCGGCGATCGATTCGATGGAGTAGAAGACCGTGTCGATCCGGTGGCCGTAGCTGGTCAGGTTCACCACGACCGCGCCGTCGCCCGTGACAGGCCGTGAGGCGAAGCGGGACCGGGTACGCAGACGGCGAAGACGCAGGTCGAGGCGAATTCGCGCCCCGACGGCCGCCGGGTCTCGCACGAGTCCGAGCAGGAGCCGGGAGAGTCGACCGGTCACGGTGATGTGCCTCCCTGCCTGACCATCGGATGTGCTCGCCACGTTCGGGTGTCGACCATCGACGGGCCCTGAGGCACCACACAGTACTCGGGGGCCTCGGACCCGCATACCTCCCACCTTCGGGGGACACCCGGGCCTCCGGGCGGCCTCCGCCCTTGTCGACACCCCGATAGCGCCCTATGGTGTGCTCGAATCGGCCACGGGGCAGCGAGCAACCGTCTCGCCGGCTGCGGCCTGGGGCGGCGAGACGCATGACGGTGCAGGGATACCCGACGGCAGGGGCGCGATCGACGAGACCGCCTGCCTCACCGGCGCCTGCCCGGTCGGCGACCGGGCCGTCGGGGCCGCACCGCCGCGTCCGGCCCGACGATGCGCTGTTGTCGGCCGCCCTGGTTCGCCCGGTGGCGATCGCGGTCCTCGTGTTGCTGGCCATGAGGATCGAACTGGCTCAGGGACTCACCGTCGGCTACCTCATCGTGCTCGTCCTCGCTCCGCTGTGGCTTCCCGTGCTGAGGCAGTTCAGGGGTGCCCGGGCGCTCTTGGGCACGGGAGCCGTGGCCCTGGTCAGCGGTGTCTGGCTGACCGTGTATTCGGCGTCCGCCCATACGGGCAGCACCGGGCAAGCCGTGGCGGTATCGGTCGGTCTGGTGGGCATCCTCGGCGGGATCGGATTCGTGCTCTGGTGCCGCACCCTGCTGCCGGACGCGCAGGTCGCGCTGTGGTTCGGGCTCGGCCTCCTGTTCGGCGTCACGCCGACGAGCGAGCTGTACCAGTCAAACCCCTGGCGTTTCGGCTATTCGGTGGCGCTCACGGTGATGGTTCTCGCGGTGGCCAGGCTGACCGGCCGCCGTTGGCTGGAGCTCCTGGCCGTGGCCGGGTTCACCGCGATTGCCGCAGTGACGGATGCCCGGTCCTCGTTCGCCATCCTGCTGTTCACCGGGCTCCTGGTGCTATGGCAGATGCGCCCCGGGCGGCGCAGCCGGTCGGGTTCGGCGGTTCGGGTCGTCGTAGCCCTGGGTGTCCTCGCCCTGGTGGTCTACAACCTCGGGCAGGCGCTCATTCTCGACGGGGCGCTCGGCGCGGAGACTCAGCTGCGCAGCAGCGTCCAGCTACAGACCTCAGGCTCTCTGATCCTCGGTGGCCGGCCGGAACTCGCTGCGACCGCAGGGCTCATGTTGCACCAGCCGATGGGTTTCGGCGCCGGAACCGCGCTGAACAGCCACGATGTGCTCGCGGCCAAATCGGGCATGGCCGCGATCGGCTACGACCCGAACAACAATTATGTCGATGTGTATATGTTCGGCGGCCACATCGAATTGCACTCGGTCCTCGGCGACATGTGGGCCTGGTTCGGGCTTCCCGGCCTGGTGCTGGCAGGAATGCTGGCCCTGATCGTCGTGGCCGGGCTCGCGCGGTCAGTGGCGGGCGGCACCGCGGCCGCTGTCGTCGTCTACCTGGGGGCGAAGACGCTGTGGGCGTTGCTCTTCGGCCCGCTGTACAGCTCAGCGACCCTGATCATCATCGCCGTGGGCCTCGTGATGCTGCGCCGGGAACCCCGCCAGGAATTGGTGGGGAACGGTGCCGGAATCGTCGGCCAGTGACCGGGCCTCAGCCCCCGCAACGGATCGGGTGGATAGACACCGGGCGCGGCCTGGCAATCCTGTTGGTGGCGCTCTACCACTCGGTGAACTGGCTGGGCAGTGCGGGGTTCGACCTCGGCTATTGGAGGGAGGTCAACGAGGCGCTCTCGTCCCTGCGCATGCCCCTGTTCTTCGCTCTGGCCGGGATATTCGCACCCAAATGGCTGGCCACGCCTTGGACGGCCCTGTGGAACTCCAAGCTGCGATTGTACGTGTGGGTGTTCCTGGTCTGGGAGGTGATCGGTTCCCTCGTGTTCCTGGTCGGCACCGGGATGCAAGGTCAGGGCTTCGGAGTGCGTCAGAGCCTTCTCGCCCTGCTCGTCTCGCCCGTCGCGCCACGTTTCGAGCTCTGGTTCATCTGGGCGCTCACACTCTTCTTCGTGGTCGCGAAGGTGACGAGAGTCGCTCCGGCCGCGTGGCAGTTGCTTGCAGCCGGTCTGCTCTCCTTCGTGGCGCTCAGCGGCTGGGCAACCGCGAACGTGGGCTGGACCGGCTCTGTGCGGTACTACTTCTTCTTCCTCGCCGGCATCTACCTGCGCCCGGTGATTCTCCGACTGGGTACCGTCGCCGTCCCGCTGGCGGCGGGAATCGTCGTCGCCTGGGCCGGGTTCTCGGTGGGCGTCGCCCTGCTCGACTTGCGGGCCGTACCGGGGGTCTACTTCACCAACTGCCTGCTCGGTGTCGCCGCGGGCATCGGTCTCAGCCGGGCACTGACCGGAATCGGGCGGCTCGCCGTGCTCGGCCGCACCACCCTGCCGATCTACCTGGCGCACACGCCGATCATCATTCTGCTGTCGTTCGTCCTCTCGGCCCCGCTGGTCAACCCGGCCGTCGCGACAGTGGCCGTCGCGGTGCCGCCGGCCCTGGCCGCCGTCGCGGTGGCGTTGGCGCTGGCGCTGCACCGGGCGACGGCTCAGACGCCCCTGCGCCACCTGTACCAACCACCCGCCGGGGTGCTCACAGTCGGCCGACCGGCCACGGATGCGTCAGGGACCCTCCGGTCAGGCCCTGATCTCGTCTGACCGGCCGGAGCCGGGAACGGCGGGCCCCGACGAGGGAGAACCGGGAGAAAGCGCTTCCAGTGCTCGGCGCAGGGCGGTGCTCGAGGTGTGCATCGTGTACGGGAAATACACGACGTCAACCCCCACTGCAGCAAACTGGCGTTCGAGGTCCAACCCGCGCGGAGTACCGCGCCAGTCGTCGCCCTTGAAGAAGACATCGAACCCGAGCGTGCGCCAAGTGTCGATCTTGTCCGGCACGGTTTCGGCGACGGCCTCATCGACGAACGTGATGTGCCGAACGATTTCGAGACGCTCTGCGAGGGGCACCACCGGGAGGGCGCCCTTCGTCAGGAGCAGCATCTCATCCGAAACTACCCCCGCGATCAGGTAATCACAGGCGGTCTTCGCTTGCCGGAGGATGTTGAGGTGGCCCACATGGAACAGGTCGAATCCGCCGGCGGCATAGCCGGTCCTGAGCGCGGTGCGGGGTGTTGCTGGCGCAGGTCGATCGGTGCTCATGACGATCTCGATTTCTGCCGGGCGACGGTCGAAGGGCCGCGGAACCGAAAGGTTGCCGGGTCGTAGCGGACAGTATCCAGACCCGTCTCTTCTGGCTAGGGTTTCCGCCGCCCGAATCTTGGAAAACCATGTAAGCGTTTGACCAATGACCGAAAGTGAGCAATGCTTGACAACTTATCGGCGGCCCCCAGCGGTTGCTCCATCCCGCCCGTTCCGAACGAGTGCACCAACAGAAATTTCATTTTTCTCCATGATCTCCACACTTCAGCGTTCCTCGTCTACACCGACAGTCCCCTCCACCGACAACCTCTCCTACTCCGGCTCCGACCGGTCGGCGGTCCGCAAGCGGCCGCTCATCGCCGCGTCTGCTGCTCTCGCCGTCGTCGTCGGCCTCTCCGGCTTCGCGGCGGCTCCCGCCCAGGCTGCCCCGGCCACGCCAGTCTCCGCCGCGGCGGCCGCCGCGGTGTCGACCGCCCTGGAATCCGTCGTCGTGCCGTCGGGCGGCCAGAAGACCATCTCTCTGGGCGCCCTCCCCGCGACGGCAACGTCCGTCACCCTCAGCATCCAGGGCGCCGGCGCCTGGCAGGACACCGTGGTCAAGGCGTCGATCGGACCCGACGGCGCCCAGAAGACGGTCTTCACGGCCACCAAGGACGGCAACCCCTCCGGCACCGTGACCCTGCCCCTGCAGTCCGGTCACAACGGCAAACTGACGCTCACCAGCAGTCAGGCCAGCGTGCGGTTGAACACCACCGTCACTGATGTCGCCGTGACCGCCCCGGCTGCCCCGGCCAAGCCGGCCGCCCCGGCTGCTGCCGGAGCTCTCGAGACCGTGGTCGTTCCGTCCGGCGGACAGAAGACCATCCCGCTGGGCACGATCCCGGCAGGAGCCACCTCCGTCACCTTCACCCTCACGGGCTCCGGCGCGTGGCAGAGCACGCTCGTCAAGGCGTCCATCGGCCCGAACGGCGCCCAGAAGACTGTCTTCACGGCCACCAAGGACGGAAAACCGTCCGCCACCGTGACCCTGCCCCTCCAGTCCGGCCACAACGGCTCCCTCACCCTCACGAGCAGCCAGGCCAGCGTGCAGCTCAAGACGACCGGAGTGAGCTTCGGCACGACGTCGGCGACGCCGGCTCCCGCGCCGGCGCCGGCGCCGGCCCCGGCTCCGGCCCCTGCGCCCGCTCCGGCGCCGGCCCCCACCGGCACCCCGGGCAGCGGCAACACCGGCGTTCCGGCCGGAACCAAGCTCACCGTGCACAACGGAGACCTGAACGTCACGGCCGCCGGTACCGTCATCGATGGTCTCGATGTCCGGGGATTGGTGAAGATCAGCGCCCCCAACGTGACCATCAAGAACTCGGTGATCCGAGGGAAGAAGCTCACCGGGGTCGCCCCGCTGATCAACAACCTCGGCGGCAATGCCGGGCTCAAGATCATCGACACCGAACTGTTCCCTTCGACGGCCTCTCCCTATGCGATGGGGATCTACGGCTACAACTTCACCGCGACCCGAGTGAACATCCACGGCGTGATCGACAGCATCCACCTCACCGGGGGCAACGTCTCGATCGACAAGTCCTGGTTGCATGACAACCTGCACTACGCCAAGGACCCCAACCACGGCGGGAGCCCGAGCCACGACGACTCGATCCAGATCCAGAAGGGGAGCAACATCAGCGTCACCAACAGCAACATCAGCGGCGCTTTCAATTCCGGGATCCAGATCACCCAGGACACCGGGAAGGTCTCCAACTTCACCTTCACCGGCAACTACGCCAACGGAGGCGGCTGCACCGTCAACATCGCCGAGAAGTCCTACGGCCCGGTGCAGGGCGTCAAGATCGCCGACAACACCTTCGGGCGCGACACCAAGGTGTCCAACTGTGCTGTGATCGCCAAGTCCACCACCAAGATCGACCTGGCCCGCAACTTCTACACGCCCGACGGCGCAGCCGTCGTCGTGCACAAGGGCTAGTCACCAGTCGCCGCGTCACTGCGGCTCGCATCACCGGAATCCCGCGTGCCCGTGCACGCGGGATTCCGCCGTTGCGCCAGGATGCCGCACGGGAGCAGTGCGCCCCGAAGAGGGGGCAGCGCAGCTGAGAATTCATCATATACTCACCAAATCGTGCCGGTCACCCGAATGCCGGCCGCGGATGGATGAGGCTGATGATGATCTCGCGTGCCCGGAACCCGCTCCTCGCCCTGTTGAGTGTCATCGTCCTGAGCGTGGCGGCCGTCCTGACCGGCACGGCAGCGGTGGCCGACACCAACCCGCCCGACTCGGCCACCCCCGCCACCGTCGCGGCCGACGCCTTGCCGACCCCCCAGATCAACGGGGTCGTATGGTCCCAGCTGATCGTGGGAAATACTGTCTTCGTCGGCGGCGAGTTCACTCGTGCGCGGCCGGCAGGTTCGGCGGCGGGCACCAACGAGGTCGTGCGGAACAACCTTCTGGCCTATGACCTCACCACCGGAGCGCTGTCCTCGTTCAATCCGAACATGAACGGCACCGTCCGTGCGCTGGTGGCGGCCAGGGACGGCTCGCGGATCTTCGCAGGCGGCACCTTCACCAAGGCCGGGTCGACGACCCGCAACCGGCTGGCCGCATTCACCCCGTCCACCGGGGCTCTGGTCACCTCCTGGGCGCCCCAGGTCAACGGTCGGGTCGCCGCGCTGGCCGTGAGCGGATCGGCACTGTATGCGGGTGGTGCTTTCACCTCCGCCGGCGGGCAGGCCCGTACCTACATGGCCAGCTTCGCGCTCTCGAACGGCGCTGTGCAGGGCTGGTCCGGTAAACCGGCCGGCGGCACGGTGAGCGCGCTGACGGTCTCCCCCGACAGCACGAAGGTGATCATCGGCGGGTCCTTCACCAGTTACAACGGGAGCAACAATCCCGGGTACGGAATGGCGGCAACCAATGCGACAACGGGTGCAGCGTCGGCCTGGAAGGTCAACTCCGTGGTCCGCAACGGCGGCAGCACCGCGGCGATCCTCAGTCTCACCTCCACCAGCGCGGGAGTCTTCGGCACGGGATACGACTTCGGCAGCGGCGGCAACTTCGAGGGAACCTTCCGGGCCACCTGGGCGGACGGCACCCTGACCTGGATGGAGGACTGTCACGGTGACACCTACTCAGCGGCCCCGACCGCGAACGTGGTCTACACGACGGGGCACGTGCACTATTGCGGCAACATCGGCGGGTTCGGCGAGACGAATCCACGGTCGTATCACCGCACACTGTCGTTTTCGATGAATGCGACAGGGACCATCACCAAGAACGCCGTCGGCAGTTATACGAACTTCGCCGGAAAGCCGCGGCCGTCTCTGCTCACCTGGTATCCGGACATCAACACGGGAACGTACACCGGACAGGGGCAGGGGCCATGGAACGTCGCCGCCAACGCGCAGTACGTGCTGTACGGGGGCGAGTTCACCTCCGTCAACGGTAAGAAGCAGCAGGGTCTGGTCCGGTTCGCCATCGCGTCGATCGCACCGAACAAAGAGGGACCCAGAGTGACCGGCGCCGACTTCGTGCCCACACTCAGCTCCCCGGCGGTGGGATCGGTCAAGGTCAGTTGGGCCTCGAACTACGATCGCGACAACGAACTGCTCACCTACGCCGTGCAGCGCGGCGGTGCAACCGTCGCAACCCTGACCGGGCGGTCGACGGACTGGAAGCGGCCGACACTGACCTGGACCGAAAGCGGCCTTGCCGCCGGTACGTATTCGTACCGCATCAAGGTCACCGACCCGCGCGGCAACACCAAGACCGGTAACGCGGTCAGTATTACGGTGCGCGGTGCCGCGGCAAACCGTCAGGTCGATCCCAGCGGCTCGAGCTTCGCCGCCACGGCGACTGGATTGACCCTCGCCGTGGACGCCTCGGCAGTGACGACGCCATCCGGTGCCCCGATGAGTTCCTACGTGTGGGACTTCGGCGACGGCACGAGCGCGAGCGGGGCCACCCAGAACCACGACTACGCGAAAGCGGGCACCTATCAAGTCGCGCTCACGGCAACGGATGCCGACGGTTCGGCGGTGACGATCACGCAACCGATCGATGTCACGGTGCCGGTCGCGCCCGAGCCGGCCCCAACGGCCGACCCGACCCCGACCCCGACCCCGACCGGAGAGCCCGTCCCCACGGCGACACCTCCCATTCCACAGGAGGCCGTCACAACCCCGCCTGCGACGCCGACGCCGACGCCGACGCCGACTCCCACGCCCCCGCCCACGCCGACGGGCACCGGTGCGCGGTAGCACCCCCTTGGCAGACGGTCGGGACAGTGTCTAGATGACAGCACGAGGTAATCGACCGGCTCGCCCATCCGCTCAGCATCACCGTCAGGAGCCCCCATGGCAACACAGCAGCCGGATCCAACCTCTGCCACGTCACCTCGACGCTGGCGCTGGGTGGGAGTAGCCGGGGTCGTCGGTGTCGCGGTTCTCCTGCTCGTGGCCACGATCTGGTTGTCGCAGGGCGGGGGATCGCCCCTGGTGGGGGCGACGGGAGCGGCGTCGACGGCAAGCGCGACGCCCCCGGAGCCGTCCGCACCGCCGACAACGCCCAGCGATCCGCCGGCCGCGACGCTGCCGCAGGTCACGACCGAGGCCCCGGCTCCCGCGCCCACCGAGGGGTCGAACGCTCCGCTGGCTGAACTGCCTCCGGTTCCCCTCACCGAGCAGGTCGCCCCCGTGCCTGGGGTCGTCTTCGGAATCGACGGGTTGGAGTCCGTCGAGGGCGTGGCCCAGGGCCCGGGCGAGGTCGGTGGCCCCGCGCTCCGATTCACCCTGACCGTTCGCAACGACACCGGTGCGACGGTGTCCCTCCTGTCCACGGTCGTGAACCTCTACGCCGGAACGGAGCAGCTGCCCATGATCGACCTGCAACAGCCTGGCGCGGTCCCTCTCCCCGGCGAGGTCGCGGCCGGCGGAACCGTCACGGGGGTTTTCGTCTTCGCGGTTCCCGTTGAGGAACGCGGCCGGGTGAAGATCGGCGTCGACTACACGGTGGGCGTCCCGATCGTCGTCTTCGAGGGCGAGGCGCCCGCGTAGCGCCCGAGATGTCAACGCCCACCCCAGCCCCGAAAAGGGGACAGCGGGTCGTGAGACATCGTCACTATGCTCACTGCGTGCGGTGGCCACCCGACGGCGACCCTCCCTACCCGAACTGAGGCATTCATGGGTGCTCCGGCCCTGTTCCTGTCGCCACGTGTCCCGATGCCGTCATCTGCCACCCTGCGCCGGCTGATCCTCGCAGTCTGCGTCGTCGTCGCCATCTTCGCCTCGCTGCTTCTACCCGTGCCCCCCGCGCAGGCGGACACGGCACCCGACGGCGCCGGGACACCGACGACGGTGGCGGCCGACGCGCTTCCCACGACGCAGATCAACGGAGTGGTATGGACGCAGGTGATCGTTGGCAACACCGTCTACGTCGGTGGCGAGTTCACTCGCGCCCGCCCGGCCGGAGCCGCCGCGGGAACCAGCGAGGTGGAACGCAACAACCTGCTCGCGTACAACCTGACCACCGGTGTGCTGTCGACGACGTTCGCCCCCAGCGTCAACGGCGCGGTCCGGTCCATCGTCGCGTCCCCTGACGGCAGCCGGATCTACCTTGGCGGGGCATTCACGGCGATCAACGGTGTCGCCAGATACCGGTTGGCCGCCGTGACCACCAGCACGGGCGCACTCGTCACGTCATGGGCGCCGCAGGTCAATGCCCGGGTCACCACCGTGGGCGTGAGCGCGTCAACGGTCTACGTCGGCGGCGCCTTCTCGTCCGCCAACGGTGTCGCCCGTCAGGGCCTCGCCGCCTTCTCATCCGGCACCGGAGCTGTGCAGGCCTGGACGGGCAAGCCGACCGGCGGCACCGTCAACACTCTCACGGTGTCGCCCGATGGTGCGAAGGTCATCGTCGGAGGCAGCTTCACGGCCTACAACGGCGCCTCGGAACCTGGCTACGGGATGGCCGCGACCGATGCGACCACCGGGACATCTCTGCCGTGGAAGGTGAACTCGTTGGTGCGCAACGGCGGGCCGCAAGCGTCGATCCTTAGCCTGACCTCCTCGCCAGAGGGAGTCTTCGGCACCGGGTACGTCTTCGGCTCCGGCGGCAACCTCGAGGGCGCCTTCCGAGCGAGCTGGACGGACGGCAGTCTGATCTGGCTGGAAGACTGCCACGGCGACACCTACTCGGCAGCTCCGGTCCGGGACGCCGTGTACACCACGGGTCACGCGCACTACTGCGGCAACATCGGCGGATTTCCTCAGGCCACCCCGTGGACGTACCACCGCACTCTCACCTTCGGTATGCAGGCCACCGGGACCATCACCGCCGATCCCCTTGGCTACTACAACTTTGCCGGAACCCCCCGGCCGAGTCTGCTCACCTTCTACCCGGACATCAACACCGGAACCTACACCGGACAGGGCCAGGGTCCCTGGAGCGTCGCAGCGAACCAGGACTACGTGCTCTACGGCGGCGAATTCACCATTGTGAACAACAAGAAGCAACAGGGTCTGGTGCGCTTCGCCACCTCCGCCATCGCCCCCAACAAGGAGGGCCCGCGCCTCACCGGCGCCGACTTCGTGCCCTCGGTGGCCTCGTTCGTCTCCGGAACGGCCCGGCTGAGCTGGCAGGCCAACTACGACCGCGACAACGAGAACCTCAGCTACGAGGTGCTCCGCGACGGGGTGAGCGTCAAGACCATCGTCGCCGCCTCGTCCGACTGGAACCGTCCCCTCCTCAGCTGGACGGACACCGGCCTCACGAGCGGCCGGGCCTACTCGTACAGGCTGCGGGTCACCGACCCGTTCGGCAACGTGAAGACTGGCAATTCGGTGTCGGTGACCGTCGCCGCGGGCTCGCAGAGCGAGTACACCACGGCAGTTCTCGCAGATTCCGCACACTCGTATTGGCCCCTGGGCGAATCCAGTGGCAGCACGGCTTTCGACTGGGTCTCCGGGCTCGACCTGAGCGTCCACTCCGGAGTCACCCGCGGTGCGCAGGGAGCGATCATCGGCAGCTCAGGCACTGCCGCCGCATTCGACGGCAGCGCGAACGGGTATGCATCCACTGACATCGCGCAGCCGTCAACCGACACGTTCAGCGTCGAGGCGTGGGTGAAGACCACAAGCACGACGGGGGGGAAGATCGTCGGGTTCGGTGCAAACAGCAGCGGCACCTCCTCCTCCTACGACCGGCATGTCTACATGGACGACTCGGGCAAGATCTGGTTCGGCGTCTACCCGGGCGACGTGCGCACGGTGAACAGCACCACCGCCTACAACGACGGCCGCTGGCATCAGGTCGTTGCGACTCTGAGTTCGGCGGGCATGGTGCTGTTCATCGACGGCCGCAAGGTCGCCCAGCGTTCCGATGTCACCAGCGGCCAGGCCTACACCGGGTACTGGCGGATCGGAGGGGACAGCATCGGCGGGTGGCCGAGCCAGCCGTCGAGCTCGTTCATCTCCGCCGACATCGACGAGGTCGCCGTCTACCAGGCACCGCTCAGCCTCGCCCAGGTCATCGCGCATTACGAAGCCTCCGGGCGCACCTCGCCGGTTCCCGTCGCTCCGACGGACGCCTATGGCGCTGCCGTGTACAACGCCGCCCCCGAACTGTACTGGCGCCTGGGCGAAACGTCGGGCTCCGTCGCCGCGGACTCGTCGCGGGCCATGACCCCCGGGACCTACTCCGGCCAGGTCACCCGGGGTGCTGCGGGATTGGTCACGGGCACCGGCAACACGGCGGCCACCTTCTCCGGCGGGATTGTCAGCAGCACGGCACAGGTGACCGATCCGCGCGTCTACTCCCTCGAAGCTTGGTTCTCGACGACGTCGACCCAGGGCGGCAAGATCATCGGCTTCGGCGACCAGCAGACCGGTCTGTCCGGCAACTACGACAGGCACGTCTATCTCCAGGACGACGGCAGGCTGGTCTTCGGAACCTGGACCGGCACGGCGAACACCATCACCACACCGAACGCCTATAACGACGGTCGCCGCCATCACGTCGTCGCGGTCCAGTCCGGCAGCGGGATGACGCTCTACGTCGACGGCGCTGTCGTCGGCACCAACCCGCAGACCGGCGCCCAGGCCTACTCCGGCTATTGGCGGGTGGGCGGCGACCCGACCTGGGGGTCGAGCAGCCCGTATTTCGCCGGCGTGATCGACGAGGTCGCAGTGTACGCACGTGACATCGGAGCTGTCGCCATCCGCCGCCACTTCACCACGGGAACGGCAGGGGAGCCGGAGAACTCTCCGCCGACCGCGGCCTTCGACGCCACGATCGACGAGCTGGCCCTGAGCGTCAACGGTTCCGCCTCGACAGATGCCGACGGCAGCATTGCCGGGTACGCCTGGAACTTCGGCGATGGCGCGACAGCGACCGGTGTGACGGCCAGCCACGGCTACGCGGCCGCGGGGGATTACGCGGTGAAACTCAGTGTCACCGATGACGACGGCGCCACCGCCACCACCGTGCGCACCGTGACGGTGGCCTCCGCCCCCACGACCAGCTCGTTCGCGGCGGACGCCTTCGAACGCACCGTCACCGGAGGGCTCGGCCTGGCCGACCAGGGCGGGGCATGGACGGTCAGCGGCTCGACAGGCAACTATGCGGTGGCCGGCGGAACAGGCACGCTCCGTGCACCCACCGCCGGCTCGACCGCCACCGCCACCCTGCCGGGAGTGAGCTCGACCGACACCGAAGTGCGGGTCTCCGCCACCCTGAAACAGGCTGCGACCGGCTCCGGCGCCTACCTGTCCGTGCTCGGTCGCACGATCGGCACCGAGGACTACCGCAGCAGGGTCAAGGTGTCCGCGACCGGTACGGTCCAACTGCAGCTGCTGCGCGGGGCAACGACTCTCAAGGCAGCCACCATCTCCGGTTTGCTCTACGCACCGGGCGATCAGTTGAATCTCACAACGCAGGTCACCGGCACGTCGCCGACCACCCTGCGCGCCAAGATCTGGCGCGCCGGAACAGCTGAGCCGACGGACTGGCAGGTCACGGCGGCGGACAGTGCGGCGTCTCTGCAGAAGGCGGGGTCGATCGGACTGTCCCTGTACCTGGGCGGCACGGCAACCACGGTGCCGGTCACTGCGGCATTCGACAACCTCTGGGCCGGTCAGACCGGGGCGGTTCCACCGCCCACACCCGCCAATGCGCCCCCGGTGGCCGCCTTCACCACGACGGCCACGAATCTGAGCATCGCCGTCGACGCAGCAGGGTCCACCGACTCCGACGGCACCATCGCCGGATACGCGTGGGACTTCGGCGACGGCGCCACGGCCACCGGCGCCACGGCCAGGCACGCATTCGCGGCGCCGGGAACCTACCAGGTCTCCCTCACGGTCACCGACGACGTCGGCGCCTCCGCGACGACAGTGACACCGGTCCCTGTGACCGTCGCCCCGGTCGGAGGCGACGTGGCCACGGACGCCTTCGGCCGCACGGTGGCCGCCGGCCTCGGCGTCGCCGACCTCGGTGGGGCCTGGTCGACCACCGGCTCGTCGTCGAATTACTCCGTCGGTGCGGGCGTGGCCACGCTGCGCTCACCGACAGCCGGCGCCATGGAAACCGCCACGCTCGGCACAGTGTCGTCCACTGCCACTGACGTTCGCGTCGTCGCAGCGGTGCAGCAAGCGGCGACCGGATCTGGGACGTACCTCTCGCTCCTCGGCCGCACCGTCGCCCCCGACGACTACCGTGCCCGGGTCCGGCTGAACGCCGACGGCACCGTGACCCTTCAAGCGATGCACGGATCGACGGCGTTGCGATCCCTCCTGGTACCCGGGCTGAAACCGGCCGTGGGCGACAAGATCACCATACGGCTCCAAGTGTCCGGAACGTCACCGACCACGCTGCGCGCCCGGGTGTGGCCGACTGCGCAGAGCGAACCGACCATCTGGCAGGTCGAGGCAACGGACACGACGCCAACCATGCAGGTGCCGGGCGGGATCGGCATCGCCCTGTACCTCGGGGGCTCCACGACGAACGCCCCGGCGACGGCCCGATTCGACGACCTCGTTGCTGGACGGTTGCCGTGACCGAGCGGGTGACCATCGCGGTCCTCACTTACCGTCGCCCGTCCGACCTCGCCGAGCTGTTGCCGATCCTCGTCCACCAGGCCCTGGCCGCGCCGGAGGATATCGACATCCTCGTCGTCGACAACGATCCGGTGGGCGGAGCGGAAGAACAGGTCAGGGCGGCCGGAACCCAGGCGCCGATCCGGTACGCCCACGAACCCGAGCCGGGGATCGCCAGCGCCAGGAACCGCGCGCTCGATGGATGCGCCGGCGAACTGCTCGTCTTCATCGACGATGACGAGCGCCCCACCGAGCCCTGGTTGGCGACGCTGCTGGCCGCCTACCGCAGGTATCGACCGGTCGCCGTCGTGGGTCCGGTGGTGTCACGGTACGACGTCACGCCGAGCCAATGGGTGCAGGCCGGTCGCTTCTTCGACAGGCGCAGGATGCCGACGGGAACCCCGGTGACTGTCGCGGCCACAAACAACCTCCTGCTTCACCTGCCCTGGGTGCGGGCGAACGGGCTGCGTTTCGACGGCCGGTTTGGGCTGAGTGGCGGGTCGGACAGCCTGTTCACCCGCCAGCTGGTTCAGCGTGGCGGGAGCATGGTCTGGTGCGATGAGGCCGTGGTCATCGATGTGGTGCCCGCGTCCCGGCTGACCCGCGGCTGGGTGCTGCGCAAGGCCTACCGCATCGGAAACGCCTCCAGCCGGGTGGTCCTGGATGGCACCCGGCCCGCCAGACGGCTCCTGCTGCGCGCGAGCCTGCTGACTCTCGGCCTGGCCCGACTGGCCATCGGCTCGCTCCGCTGCTGTGCCGGAGTTCTCACCGGGCAGCTGCGCCACCGCGCCCGAGGCATGCGAACTGTCGCGAGAGGCGCCGGCATGGTATCCGGATCTCTGGGCGCTGTGTACAGCGAATACTCCCGGAGCGCAGTGCGATGACCGGCGTCGCCGCCGAGCGCGCGCGGCTGTATCAGACGGTGCGTTCCGCGCACCTGGAACGTGCCAGAGTGTTGGCCCCGGCCACCATCCTCTACCGGGCGACGCGCTACGACTTCGATCGTGCCCTCGCCCGTGATCTCGACCTGGTACCCGCCGGACCCGTCAGGGCCGCTTGGCTCCTCGCCCGCTCCCAGGTACGGCAGCTCGAGGTCAACGAGCCCCTGATGCTCGCCAGTCTGCGACGGACGGCCCTGGCCCTTGCTGTGCTGCGCCTGCGGCATCGCTTCGGCGGCCCGCGCACACAGTGCGTGAGCTACGCCATCGAGAACGCCAACCCGTTCGCGCGCCCGGCACATGGGCGGGCACGGCTGACCAGGCTGCAGGACCGGCTGCTGGCTCGGTTCGTCTGGGCCTCGCTCGACAGGGTGGCCTTCGGCACGGAGGCGGCGCAGCACACCTACGCGTCGGTGTTCGGCACCGCTGCCGGCCCCGCGCAGCGCACCCACATTCCCGCACTTCCTGCTGCATGCTCGTGCGCGGACGACGGCAGCCCGTCCGCACCCCAGATCGTCTTCCTGGGCGCGCTGGCCGCCCGAAAAGGGTTCCCACAACTACTGGATGCATGGCCTTATTTAAAGGTATGGCGTCCAGACGCCCGTTTGGTCATTCTGGGCAGCGGACCGCTCGAAGGCCGGGCCAGGGCGCTCGCCGACGCCGACGCCGCTGTCGAGCTGCATATCGATCCGTCCAGGGCCGGTATCCATGCCCATCTACGCCGAACCAGCGTGCTCGTGTTGCCGTCACAGCCGGCGCCCGGCTGGCGCGAGCAGGTGGGCCTGCCGATCTGCGAGGGACTTGCGCACGGCAGCACTATTGTCACCAGCGGCGAGACCGGCCTAGCGGGGTGGTTGGAGGCCCACGGTCACGCAGTCCTCAGGGCATCCGCCGGCCCCCAGGAGTGGGCGACGGCCGTGGACGGCGCCCTACGGGCGGACCGTTCGAAGTTCGCTGTGCTCCAGGATCTGCCGCCCATCGATGGCCGTCTCGCCGCCGACGACTGGCTGTTCGGCGACGCGCCCTGACCGGTCGGCGTTCCCACGCAGCAGAGACAGGGCTGCGGCATACGCTTCCCGGTGTTGGTCGGCGATGACGGACCAGGCCCGTGCCGACAGGTCGGGACGGGCGGTGGACCCGGCCGGGTGTTCGACCCGGCACCGCGCCAGCGCCCCGCCCAGGAGCGCCGCAGTGAGCACGCCTCGGTACGTGAAAACCCAGCCTCGACCGACCTCAACCTTGAGCGCCTCGGTGACCGGATTCGACGGCACCAGGATCGGCCGCCCCAGGGAGAGCGCGAGCATGGCGGCGCCCGAATTGTGCATCTCGCGATACGGCAGAGCGACCAGCTCGGCCTGGGTCACGTCCCTGGCCAGTTCGGTGTCGGACGCGTGACCCAGGGACACCGAGACCCGGTCATCTGCCAGAGCGGCCAGCAGAACCTCAGCGCCGATGTCAGCCGTGGTGGGGCGGCCGATCACCCGGAGCGAGAGCGCATCGCCCTCCGGGCCGGCGGGAAGGGCTGAGAACGTCTCGATCAGATCCGGAACGCCCTTGTACGGGCGGATCAGACCGAAATACACCACCCGCCCAGGCACGGCACGCTCGACGGGCGTGGATTGGAACCAGCTCCGGTAATCGCCGTGCACGATGGTACGGACCGGCGACCCCGCGGGTACCTCCGTTGTCGGATTGAGTCGGATCCAGAGCGTGGTGCGGCGGTCGAACCGGGCCAGCAACGCGCGCTCGGCCCGGTTGCCGTCCTCGTGACTGCGCACGTTGTGCACCGTGCGCACGACCGCTGTGCGATTGCGGCGCAGCCACAATCGCACCAGCAGAGCGCGGAAGAGGAGACGCCTGACCAAACTCCGCGTGGCCGTCGAGCCATGCAACAGCGCCTCCGGCCAGTGTGCATGGAACACGTCATACGGCTCGGCCAGTGCCCGCCGCCAACTGAATCCGAGAACCTGCGGGTCCGGGGCCAGCTGGTCGGCCAGTTGCACCAGATACGGGTTGGTTGTGGAGCGGCCGGTCGGGAACGACTGCAGGACGAGCATTACCCGGCCGTCGTCTTCTCGCTGGCCTGGGCGGCGCGCCGACCGGTCGCGCCGAGCGGGGTCGCCGGCGCGCGGCCGGACTCGCCCGCCTTCGTGGCGGTGGCGGCCGGGGCGGTGGCGTCGGGCACGGACTCCGTCCCGTAATAGGAGGGCGTCGTGCGCTCCTTCACGAAGTTCAGCACGATACCGAGGACACGGGCGTTGACGTTCTCCAAGGACTCGATGGTGTCCTTCAACTGGGCACGTCTGGTGGTGCGGTAGCGGGCGACGACGATGGCGCCGTCAGCGAGGTGGGCGAGCCCGAGGGTGTCCGTGGCGGACAGCAACGGCGGTGAATCGATCACAATGTAATCGAAGCGTTCCGACAACATTCCCAACAGGCTGCGCATGGCGTCGGAGCCCAGGAGCTGGCCGGGGTTGGGCGGTAGCGCACCCGCTGACAGCACCGAGAGGCTGTCGCCGCAGGGCACGATCGCCTCGTCGGGGGAGATCGCGCCGACCAGTACGGTGGTGAGACCGACATCGCCGTCCACCCCGCAGATATCGGCGATGCTCGGCCGCCGGAGGTCGGCATCGATCAGGAGTACCCGAGAGGAGCGCTCAGCGAGGGCGAGGGCCAGGTTCACGGAGGTGGTCGACTTGCCGTCCTTGGTGACGGCCGACGTCACCACGATGGTGCGCGGGCGATGGTCGACGTCGATGAACTCCAGATTCGCCCGGATACGCCGGTAGGCCTCGGCGAGGGGACTCCGCGGCATGACCCGCATGGCGACGCCGGTCGGGTCCTTGCGGCCTTTCTGACCGACCTTACCCAGCAGCGGAGCGTCGGTGACCCGCTCGAGGTCCTTCTCGTCGCGTACCCGGGCATCGAGCATGTCCCGCAAGACCGCGTAGGCCACACCCAGTCCCAGCCCGAGCAGGAGGCCGGTGACGACGATGAGCGGCGTGTTGGGCGAGAACGGGCGGGCGGGCGGTTGGGCGGTGGAAACCGTCTCGAGCGTGACGGACGGCGAGCCCGCCGGGCCCTGGGGTGCCAGTTCCTGCCCCGTCGTTGCGAGTGATCTGGTGATAGCGTTCGCAATCGCTGCTGACTGCTCCGCTGACCTATCGACCACGGTGACCTCGATGATCACAGTGTTCAGCGGTGTCGAGGCCGAGACTCTGGAGGCGAGAGCTGTCGGGGTGGTGTCCAGTTCGAGTTGGTCGATCACCGGCTGAAGCACGGCGGGCATCGTCGCCAACTGTGCGTACGACTGCACGAGTTTTTCGGTGAAGGTGAAGCCTTGAACCAGCTCGCTGGTGGTCTCGCCGCGCGGGCTCGACACGAAGACGCTGCTCGTGGCCCGATAGAGGAGGGGCAGCGACGTGGCATAGGCGAATCCTGCCCCGGCGCCCAGCACCCCGAGCAGGATGACGGCCAGCCATCTCCGCGCTATCGACCTCAGGTATTCGACCGGTTCCATGATGTTGTCCCCTTTGTTCCGCCGCTGACGCGTGTGATGGATGAATGGTTCCCGGCTCTCCTGCATGGCCGGGTGTTGCTCAGCCGTGAGCGACTCCGCCGTGCACGGAGCGGGCCGGCGCCGCTCTCCCGGTGACAGCGACGGCGCGGCGTGCCGTTCCGTCGGGGGAGCGGGCCGCGGCGAGGACGGTATCCCGGATGCTGGACCGATACCCCGCCAGGCTGTGGCGGTCGCGGGCGAGGAACTGATCCGTGCCTGCCGCCAAGCGATAGTGCGGCCAGTCGGCGACGATCCGGCTCAGGGCACGTGCCACGGCATCGGAGGCCCCGGGGGATACCCTCACTGCGGAGGCGAACCCCGCCGTGGCCTCACTCAGCCCGGAGGTGTCGCTCACCACCACCGGCCGTGCGGCCAGGGCGCCCTCGACGGCCGTGTTGCCGAACCCTTCCTCGAGCACAGAGGGAACCAGGACGATATCGCTTCGGGCCAGGAACGGCCAGACATCGCGCTGGTATCCGTGGAAGTGCACGTGGTCGCTCAGCCCCTCGGCGCGCACCAACTCACGCAGGTGGTCCAGATACCACTCATAGCCGGGGAAGATATCTCCCACCAGGTGCAGCTCCGCGTCCTGGCCGGCCGAGCGGTACGCGGCGAGGGCCAGGACCGCGGTATCGACGCCCTTGCGTTCGGAGAGCCGTCCCACATACAGCAGTTGCAGCCGGCCAACGAGTTCGGCACGCGCGTACTCTGTCTGGCCGGGCCAGCCGATCGGGTTCCGCACCACCGTGGCGAGTGTCCGCAGCCGGGGAAAGGACTCGCTCAGGACGTCGACGCAGTATTGGCTGTTGGAGACGACGGTGTCGCAGAGCAAGAGCGGTGCGGCCAACGCCCACCGAACGAGGCCTGCGGCGCTGCGCTCGGCCTCGTGCACATGGGCGATCACCGGAACCTGGGCGGCTCGGCCGAGCAACACCCACAGCGGGACCGTCACAGTGTTGACGTAGACGACGGTAGGCCGCACCCGCCGGAGCAGGCGGAGCCCCGCGACGACACCACGCAGTGTGTCCCGGAGAAAGCACAGGGCCCCGAGGGGCCGCAAGATGCTCTTGCGCAAGACCGGCGTGGGGCAGAGCTCGATCTGTGCCCCTCGACGGGACAATTCCTCGACCAGAGATCCGAGTACAGGAAGTGCGACGGTGACCCGCATCCCGGATCCCACCAGCGCGGACACGGTCTCGAGCAGCACCAGGTCAGACCCGTAGAGTTCGGCACCGGGGTGCGCGATCAGCACAGAGCCTTCCACACCGGCCGTCCCCGTCATGAGTCTTCGCCAACCGGGTGGAGACACCGGAACACCGTCTGACGCGTGCGGGGCGGTCGTGTTGCGAGCGAGCGAACCGCCAGCAGCGCGCCGGCACCGGTTCCGCGCGCGGCGGCCAGGACGAGAGGCCCCGCATGGCGTGCCAGGTCGCGGCGACCGCCGCGTTGCAGCACCTGTACTGCATAGCCGGGGCTGAGCAGCAGCCACCGCACGAGCTGGCCACGGCTGAGGTGACGAGCCGCGAAAACCAGCCGGTTGCGGCAGTTGGAATACACGTACAGCGCTGACTTCCCCGAGCCGGACTGGGTACCCCCGACACTGTGCACGACGGTGACGTCGTCGCGCACCACGAGGCTGCCGCCTGCCGCCACACACCGCCAGGACAGGTCCACGTCTTCCCAATAGAGGAAGTACCGCTCATCGAATCCGCCGAGCCAGCACCACAGGGATGCGTGGATCATCAGGCATGCTCCGCTCAGCCACCCGTACGGTGCTGAGCTGTCGGCCCCGCTGCGGGTGCTTGTGCGTCCCCGACCTATCTGCACGGTCCCGCCTCCGAACCACAGGGAACCGTCGGGGCGCTCGATCTGCGGGCTGAGGATGCGTTGCGGATCTTCGGCGCAGCCTTCAGCAAGGGCGAGGACTCCCGCTTCGTCGATGCGAGCGTCCGGGTTGAGCAGCAGTAGTCGCCGGCATCCGCGCGCGATGAGCAGTCGGGCGCCGGCGTTCATCCCGGCTCCGAAGCCGAGGTTCAGCCCAGGGGCGAGCAGAGTCCACCCCTCGCGTCGGCACAATGCCGTCGTGGCCGCCCGGTCCGCGAGGTCGCAGAAGTTGTCCACGATCACGACGCGCTCGCCGGGAAGCGTCCGGGCGAGGTCGACGAGGTTCAGTTCCAGGAGTCCGGGAGAACCGTAGTTGACGACAACAACCCCCAGATCATCGGGCAGGGACATGGTCGCTCCACTCGTCGGAGCGGTGTCGGGGGGCGGTTGCGGCGCTGGGTCCCGTGGCAGGCGCGGCGCCCAGCGCACGCATGTCGCGGAACCACTTCACCAGGGCCAGGGCCAGATACCCCGCGTTCGCAGCGAGGAGGGCGGTGTACACGCCGAAGAACACGGCGGGGAGGCCGAGCGCAACGAAGGACAGGCACAGGACGCCGTAGTCGGTGGGCAGACCGAGGAGCGAACGCAACGGTGTGCTTGCCGTGCGCTGCGAAGGTTCGGCGGCGTATTTGGCCTTGAGCAGGTCGTTCAGGATCAGGGCGAAGAATGAGACGGCCGCCACGATTGTGAAGAGCACGGGAACGAGCAGCCAGGCCGGACTGGGCAGATCGAGGTGCCGGTAGACCAGCACCAGCACGGCAAGGTGCACGCTGGAGATCTTCCACGAATCTATGACGTGGTCCAGCCACTCTCCGCTCGGGCTGCCGCCACCGAGGAGCCTCGCCAGCTGGCCGTCGGCAGAATCCAGGACATACCCGCCCGCGAGCAACAGCCAGACGGTGATCCCCATCGGCAGGCTGGGCGGCACCAGAACGATCACCAGCACGCCGGCCAGGCTGGCGATGCCGCTCAGCGCGGTGACCATGTTCGGCGTCCAGCCCGCTCGGAAGGCGAGCGCCGCGGGTACCCGTCCGAGCGGGCGATTGACGAACAGCGAATAAGCCGGCGCACCCCGGGCCGCACTCTTCTGGGCCGACGCCAAGCGCCTGACTGTCGCGAAAAACGTGTCCGGCGGGGCTCCGACACCGGCGGTCACAGCGAGCCCCGCACTGCTGTGGCGGGATGCTGTGTCTGTTCCGGCTGGTTCCACGGCTTCCGGACGATGCGACCCGCGCTCATTCCCTGTGTGCTGTACCCGGAGACGAGGCGCTGGGCGAGGTCCTCGTAGCCGTCCGTGACGTGACCCCAGTTGTACAGGTCGGCCGCCCGCCCTTGGAGCGCCTTCGCGACCTCCTTGGTGTGGTGCGGGTTGAGCTCCGCATCCTCGATCAACGAGGCGAGCGTGACCGGGTCTCGGAAGTACGCACCGTATGCGCCGAGAACCTCCCGGTTGAACGAGACATCCCAGGCGATCGCCGCCGTACGGGCTCCCATCGCACGCAGGAGCGACGGATTCGTGCCGCCGACCGAGTGTCCGTGCAGGTAACTCACCGAGTGGGCATACAGCTGGTCGAGTTGATCCTGGTCCCACATACTGCCGAGCATCCGTATCCGCGAGTCTCCGGCCAGGGCGGCGATCTTCCGGCCGTAGGCGCCGGCATAGGGCGCAGAACCGACGACGACCAGGGGTAGCGCTGCGCTGCTGCGCCGGTAGCCGTCGATGATCACGTCGACATGGTTCTCTGGTTCGAACCTGGCGACCACGAGGTGATAGCCCTTGGGGGTCAGACCCAGTTCGGCCAGGCGGGTGGCCGGCGGGTCGTGCAGCACCCGGGCGCCGTAGCTGATCAGTTCCGTGGAGATCGCGAATTCGTCGCGGTAGTAGTCGGCGATCCCCTGCGCGTCTGCGATCAAGGCGTCCGCCGATCGCACCGACAGCCGCTCGGCCCAGCGGTAGTAACGGCGCGCGGTACCACCCCACTTGTCACGCTTCCATTCGAGCCCGTCCACATGCACCGTCGTGGGGATCCCGCGCTGCCGCAGGAACGGGACGAACGGCGCATTCGCCGCGTTGAAGACGAACGCTGCGTCCGGGCGTCGCCTGGTCGTGGCATGGGCCACCGAGAACGCCGTGTGGCTGAGAGTCTCCAGGGCCTTCATGTGCAGCGCCGGAAGGTGCACGAGCCGCATGCCGAGGTAGTCGGTGGGCGGCCGGACCTCTCCGCGCGTGACGCTCTGCGACCGGCAATAGACGGTGACGGCGTGCCCACGATCCACCAGGCGGCGTCCGATCTCCTCCACGGCCGTCTCGAAGCCGCCGTAGGCCGCCGGCACCCCTCTGGTTCCGATCATGGCGAGGTGCAGGGCGCGTACGCTTCCGGCGGAGCTCGGTTCTGTCTCGTTCGATGCAGCCATGTCAGTACGCCCCCAGTGGTCGAATGATGATTTTGAAGGTCCGCCAGATGATCATGAGGTCGCCGGCCAGCGACCAGTTCTCGACGTAGTACAGGTCCAGCCGCACGCTTTCCTCCCAGCTGAGGTCTGAGCGACCGTTCACCTGCCACATGCCGGTGAGACCTGGCTTGATGTACAGGCGCCTGTGCATGTGCGCCTCGTATTTCTGCACCTCGGCGGGCAGCGGCGGTCGTGGGCCGACGATGCTCATCTGGCCGACCACGATGTTCCACAACTGGGGTAACTCGTCGAGGGAGTATTTGCGTAGGATCCGCCCGACCTTGGTGATGCGCGGGTCACTGCGAATCTTGAAGAGCACCCCCGCGCCCTCGTTCTGGTCGAGCAGACCGGCCAGATCGTCTTCGGCGGTGCGGACCATCGACCTGAACTTGAGCATGTGGAACGGTGCGCCGTTTCGACCGGCACGCTCCTGCCGGAACAGGATGGGCCCTGGGCTGTCCAGCTTGACCAGAACCCCGATCACCACGAGAACCGGGCTTACCGCGATCAGCGTCACGGCGCCCAGGATGATGTCCAGAGCACGCTTGAGGACGTGTTTCGCCCCGTCGTACTGCGGGATCTCCACGTGGATGAGCGGGAGCCCCTCGACCGGCCGGAAGTGGATGCGGGGACCGGCCACGTCGGTCAGGCGGCTGGACAGCACAAGTTCGGCCGACGTTTTTTCGAGGTCCCAGCCGAGGTTGCGTATGAAGGTGTTTCCGAGGCTCGGGTGCCCTGCGACGATGACAGCGTCCACCCCCAACGACTGGGCGGCGCTGGCCACGTGCTCGAAATCAGCCACGACGGGAACCAGGTTCCCTGCCGCGGTGATGCTCATGGCGTTGTCGCCCTCCAGTGCAGCCCCCACCACTTGATAGGCTGCGCCGGACTTGTCGTTGATCTGCCTGACGACGTACTCGACATCCTCCCGAGCGCCGACGACGATCGCCCTGGCGAGGTAATGGCCGTAGCGACGCTGCCGGATCAACCACTTGCGCCACAGCCAGCGCTCCAGAATCAGTGCGGCCACGCCGAGCGGCAGAGCGAAGACGAAATAGGCGCGGGCCGTATCCACCTGCAGCAGTAGAAACGCGATGGCCAGCATGCCGAAGGCCAGAGCGCTCGCGTTGATCACGAGCTTGTATTCGGTCGCGCCGACCCCGACGACCCTGGCGTCGCGGGTGGGGAAGGTGGCGAGGGTGATGATCCAGGTGATCGCGACGATCCCCGTGAGGGCCCAATACGAGAGGGGGATCCGCGCGGCATCGGCGATCGGGTTGACGATAGCGAAGCGCGCGAGGAACGCGACGGTGACGGCGGAGCCGATCACGGCGGCATCGGTGAGGATCAGCCTGGCGCGATACTGCCGCGCCCAGGCCGCCCCGGAGAGTCCGCTGACGGCGGGAGCCGACGAGATCGCGGGGATCGCGTCGGCCGGAGCGATTCCGGCGGGCGGATCCGCCGTCAGAGAGCCGGTAGCCACCGGCCCGACCAGGCGCAACGGTGCCCGGTACCCGGCCGGCATCTCCGCTGCCAGAGAAGGTCCTGGCTCGGGCGTGCTCATCGGCTACCGGCTCTCCAAGCCGGATTCGGGTAGGCGGAGCGCTGATTCCCGCTACCGGGTTGGGGCAGCTGGCACTTTCGGGGTCGACCACCAGGCCGACACGTCACTGACGTATTCACAATTGTCCCCTGCATTTCGGGTTACAGGTTCGGGAAGAGACGAAGCGGGTGGAGCGAACGGCCACTGGGTGCGTGGGCCGGGGATGAGCGTGTTGGAGCGGGCACGGCGGGAGGCGGTGTGGGCCGCTGAAATCGAGCGGGCCGATGGCGCCGGCCGCGATCGGGAAGGCGCGGATGGTGCGGGTGTGGCAGTAGTGAAGGATTCTCAGCGACTCACGAGGTGAAGATAACCCGAAAGCCGATCGTGGCGCTGTGACCTGAACAGGGGCCAGCTGAGGTGGCCGGATCGTACCCCCGGTTGGGGGACTGCGGGATGACAGCGGCGGTGGCACTGTGGGCGGTTGAGCGACCCTCAGATTCGTGGTGCTCGTTCGAACAGGGTGCCGACACCCTGAGCACACGGCATCACCCGCAATCCGCACCCCCAGAGAAAACACCCAGAGGCAATGAGGATCATGTGATTGAGAAGCTGCGCGTGGCCGTTATCGGGGCCGGGTATTGGGGGCCCAACCTGGCCCGCAACTTCAGGTCGAGTCCGGAGTGGGAACTCGCGGCCGTCTGTGACCTCGACCTCGACAGGGCACGGCGGCTCGCTGAGCAAGGGGGCGGGACCAGGGCCGAATCCTCGCTCGCGGCGGTCCTCGCCGCCGATGACATCGATGCCGTCGCCATCGCGACACCCGCGACGACCCACCACCGCATCACAACAGCAGCCCTGGCGTCGGGCAAGCATGTGCTTGTCGAGAAGCCGCTCGCCGACACCGTGGAGCACGGCGCGGACATGGTCGGCCGGGCCGCGGCCGGAGGCCTGGTGCTGATGGCGGATCACACGTATTGCTATACCCCGGCCGTGTTGAAGATGCGGGAACTCATCGAGGAGGGCGCGCTGGGTGACATCCTCTTCATCGACTCCGTGCGAATCAACCTGGGTCTGATCCAACCCGACGTGGACGTCTTCTGGGACCTCGCCCCGCACGACCTCGCCATCATCGACTTCCTCCTGCCCGGCGGGCTCAGACCGCTGGCGGTATCGGCGGTCGGTGCCGACCCGCTCAGGTCCGGCAAGGCGTGCGTGGGCTATCTCACCCTTCCGCTGCAGAACGGTGCCATGGCCCATGTGCACGTCAACTGGCTCAGCCCGACTAAGGTGCGCCAGATGATCATCGGTGGCACACGGCGCACACTCGTGTGGGACGATCTCAATCCACAGCAGCGACTGAGCGTCTACGACCGCGGGGTCGACCTCGATATCCAGTCGCTGGACGGCGTGGAACGCAGTGCTGCCACGGTCTCCTATCGTCTGGGCGACACCTGGTCTCCGGCCCTGCCGGAGACGGAGGCGCTGAGATCCATGGTCGACGAATTCGCCGGCGCGATACGGGGCCGCCGGTCGCCGCGCACGGACGGCCGCGCCGGGCTCAGGGTCCTGACGATCCTGGACGCGGCCAGACGGAGCCTCGCGGAGGACGGTGCCGCGACGGCACCGATCGCGGACCTGGCGCTGGCGGGGAACTCCTGATGGGCGCCGTACGGGGCCGTGGCCTCACCGGCCGGCTGCGTGCCCTGGTCCTCGCTGTCGTGGTGGGGTCCGGCCTGTTGGTCGCGTTCAGCGCCCCGGCCCAGGCCGCCACGGGCTGCGCTGCCGCCGCCAACCCGATCACCTGCGAGAACGCGCTCACGGGCACTGCCGCTTCGGTCTGGGATATCGACGGCGCCGGGGACGACAGCATCCAGGGGTTTTCCACCGATATCAGCGTCAACGTCGGTGGGTCCATCGGATTCAAGATCGACACCAACGCACGCTCGTACACGATCGCGGTCTACCGCACCGGCTGGTACCAGGGGCTCGGCGCTCGCAAGATTGCCGACGTGACCCCGTCTGCGACGCTGCCCCAGACCCAGCCACCGTGCCTCACCGATCAGGCGACCGAACTCTACGACTGCGGCAACTGGGCGCAATCGGCGTCATGGACCGTGCCCTCCGATGCCGTGTCCGGGGTGTACTTCGCCCTCCTGACGCGCACCGACACCGGCGGCCAAAGCCACATCACCTTCGTCGTGCGCAACGAGGCCAGCCGTTCCGCAGTGCTGTTCCAAACCTCGGATCCCACCTGGCAGGCGTACAACACCTACGGCGGCTCCGATTTTTACGAGGGTGCCGCGAACGGCCGGGCGTACAAGATCAGCTACAACCGGCCCGTGGCGACCAGGGACGGCATCGATGGTCGTGACTTCTACTTCAGCAACGAATACCCGATGGTGCGATTCCTGGAGAAGAACGGTTATGACGTGTCCTATTTCAGCGGTGTCGATACCGACCGTTTCGGCGCGAGCCTGAAGAACCACACCGTCTTCCTCTCTGTCGGCCATGACGAGTACTGGTCGGCCGGACAGCGGGCCAACGTCGAGGCCGCCAGGGATGCCGGAGTCAATCTCCAGTTCCTGTCGGGGAACGAGGTGTACTGGAAAACCCGATACGAGTCGTCGACCGTGGGAACCCAGACCGCCTATCGCACCCTCGTCTCGTATAAGGAAACCTGGAGCAACGGCAAGATCGACCCCAGCGCAGCGTGGACGGGGACCTGGCGTGATCCACGGTTCGCCTCCCAGGCCAACGGGGGTGGACGGCCGGAGAACCAGCTGACCGGAACCCTCTACCAGTCGAATTTCTCCGACCTGCCGGTCACGGTCTCGGCGGCCGAGGGCAAGTACAGGCTCTGGCGCAACACCAGCCTGGCGAGCCTCTCCGCGGGTGCGTCGGTGGCTCTCGCCCCACACACCATCGGCTACGAATCGGACGAGGATCTGGACAACGGCTTCAGGCCTGCCGGGCTGATCACGCTGTCGACCACGACAGGGGCCGTGCCGGAATACCTCCAGGACTTCGGCAACACGGTCGGTCCCGGAAACACGACCCACCATCTGACTCTGTACCGCGCGCCGAGTGGCGCCCTCGTGTTCTCGGCGGGGAGCGTCCAATGGACCTGGGGACTCGACCAGACCCACGATGGCGCTGGGGCGGCGGCAGACGTGCGGATGCAACAGGCCCAGGTGAACCTGCTGGCCGACATGGGGGCCCAACCGGGTTCCCTGGCGAGCGGCCTCACGGCAGCGACAGCCAGCACGGACAAAACGGCGCCGACTGCCACCATCACCAGTCCCGCTGCCGGCGCCTCGCTGGCCAACGGTTCCCTGGTGACAGTGACGGGAACCGCGGCCGATTCCGGCGGTGGAGTCGTCGCCATGGTCGAGGTCTCGTCCGACGGCGGCACCCTGTGGCACCGCGCGACGGGCACCACCTCATGGACCTACTCCTATCTCCAACAGGGTGTCGGAGCGGCGAGCATCCAGGTGCGCGCTGTAGATGACAGCGCCAACTACGCCGCAACGCCCGTATCGCGCACCGTGACCGCCACCGGGCCCTTCACAGTGTTCGGGCAGCAGACGCCGGCCCTCCCCGACGCCGGAGACGGCTCCGCCGTCGAGCTGGGGCTGCGCGTCACCGCCAGCCAAAGTGGCTTCATCTCCGGGATCCGGTTCTACAAGAGTGCGGCGAACACCGGCAGCCACACGGGCTCGCTCTGGAGCGCGGCCGGCGTGCGGTTGGCGACGGTGGCTTTCGCCAACGAAACAGCGTCGGGGTGGCAGACCGCTGCGTTCACGCCACCCGTTGCCGTGACGGCGGGCACGACCTACGTCGTGTCCTATTCGGCTCCGGCAGGACACTACGCGGCCGCGGTCGACTATTGGGCGTACCGCGGCAGCCCCGCAGAACCGCTCACGGTCGCCGGTGGGTTCGGCTCGGCCCCTGCCGGGGTGTACAACACCAATATCGGCGCGTTCCCAACCAGCGATTACCGGCAGAGCAACTACTTCGTCGACGCGGTCTTCACCAACGTCGACAATTCGCCGCTCACTGCGGGCAGCCAGTGGCCGTTACCCGGGGCCTCGAGTGTGCCGGTGAACAGCACGGTCAGCGCCGTTTTCTCCCGCGACGTCACATCCTCCAGCATCGCCTTCACAGTGAAAGACCAACTCGGGGCGACGATCAGCGGCACCGTCGGCTACAACGCCGCCACTCGCACGGCCACCTTCACTCCGGTCGCGCCGCTCAGCGGCTTCGTCACGTACTCGGTGGCCCTGACCGCCACTGCCACCGGTGGCGGCGGCGCGCTCACCTCCGGTGGCACCTGGTCATTCACCACAGTGCGTCCGGCACCCGACGACGGCCTGTGCCCGTGCAGCCTCTACACGGATGCAACGGTGCCGACGATCCTGCAGGTCTCGGACCAGACCCTCGTCACTCTCGGCGTGCGGTTCTCGAGCTCCGCCGCCGGTACCATCTCCGGGATTCGCTTCTACAAGAGCGCTGGGAACACCGGCACGCACACCGGGACACTGTGGAACGCCGCAGGCACACAGCTGGCAACGGCGACCTTCACGGGGGAGAGCGGCTCCGGGTGGCAGACGGTTGCCTTTGCGACTCCGGTCACCATCGCGGCCGGCACCACCTACGTCGCCTCGTACACCAGCCCGACGGGCACCTACTCGGCGACACCAGGCGAATTCAGCGGCTCGGGGATCACTCGCGGGCCGTTGACGGCGGGGAACAGCGCGGGGGCGTATACCTACTCCGCTGGTTTCCCCGGAGCCCAATCCGGGGCAAGTTACCTGGTGGACGTGGTGTTCAACCGGGCTGCTGACCCGATCACCGTGGTCAGCCTGAGCCCGCCGGACGGCGCTATCGAGGTCGACCCGGCGACACCCGTCGCGGTCGAGCTCTCCACCGCGATCGCCCCGGGATACACCCTGGGGGTGACGGCCGCAGCCGCGACGATCGCCGGCACGACCGGCCTGTCCGCGGACGGGAAGACCGTGACCTTCACACCCGCACAGGCGCTCCCGGCCGACACCGCCCTCACCGCGACGCTTTCTGGAGCAACCTCGACCCTGGGGGTGGCTGTGCCCACGCAGAGCTGGAGTTTCCGCACACGGGCCGCCGCCGCTCCCACGAGCTACAGCCTGCTCGGGACGGTCACGCCCACGGTGTTGTCCGCCACGGACGATTCGTCCGCCGTCGAACTGGGGATGTCCTTCACCTCATCGCAGGCCGGTGAGATCAGGGCGATCCGGTACTTCAAGGGCGCGGGCAACACCGGCACCCACACCGGTTCGATCTGGTCGGCGACCGGAGCCAGGCTGGCGACGGTGACGTTCACCGGTGAAACGGCCAGCGGATGGCAGACCGCGCAACTCAGCACGCCCGTGGCGATCAGCGCCGGCCAGAGCTACACGGTGTCCTACTTCGCGCCGGTCGGGCACTACTCGTACACGCCGTCCTATTTCGCCCAGACCCGCACGAGCGGGCCCCTCACGGCGGTGGCGACCACGAACGGGCGCTACGTGTACGCGGCCGGAGGGGGCCTGCCGGTCTACTCGTGGAACGCCACCAACTACTTCGTCGACGTGGTCTTCGTCCCCTAGCGGGCGTCGGCTCCTCGCGATCGTCCACATCCGAACCAACCAGGAGTGAAGCTATGAATGAAGTTCAGGGGGCCGCCGTACTGGTGACCGGCGGAGCGGGAACGATCGGGTCGACCATCGTGGACCGGCTGCTCGACGCAGGGGCCGGCCACATCGACGTCCTCGACAACCTGGTGCGAGGAAGGCGATCGAACCTGGCCGGCGCACTGGCTTCGGGGCGGGTCACACTCGTCGACGGTGACATTCGGGACCGGGATCTTGTGCATGACGTCACCAGGGGCAAAGACCTGGTCTTCCATCAGGCCGCCATCCGGATCACGCAGTGCGCCGAAGAACCGCGGCTGGCCCTCGAGGTTCTCGTCGACGGCACTTTCACCGTCCTGGAGGCCGCGGTCGAGCACAAGGTCGGCAAACTGATCGCCGCGTCGAGCGCGTCAGTGTATGGGCAGGCCGAGTACTTTCCCACCCCGGAGCAGCATCACCATCACGCGAACGACACACTCTACGGCGCGGCCAAGTCGTTCAACGAGGGGATGCTGCGCAGCTTCAGGGCGATGTCCGGCCTCGACTTCGTGGCGTTGCGCTACTTCAACGTCTACGGGCCGCGGATGGATGTGCACGGCCTGTATACCGAGGTGCTCGTTCGATGGATGGAACGTATCGCGGATGGCAAACCGCCCCTGATCTTCGGCGACGGCAGCCAGACCATGGACTTCGTCTTCACCGACGACATCGCCAGGGCCAACCTGCTGGCCGCGAGCAGCGATGTGGCAGAGGGCGTCTACAACATCGCCAGCGGCAGGGAGACGAGCCTTCTCGAACTGGCCGAAGCCCTGCTCCGGGTGATGGGCTCAGACCTGGCCGTCGAACACGGACCGGAGCGGGCCGTCAACGGCGTCGCCCGGCGGCTTGCCGACACCACGGCGGCCCGTCGCGATCTCGGTTTCACCGCGGAGGTGCCCCTCGACGCCGGGCTGCGGCGCTTGGTCGACTGGTGGCGTCCACTGCGCGGCCAGTTGGCGTCGGAACGGTTCGCCGGAGTCGGCGCATGAACCGGATCAATGTCATGAAACCGTGGCTCGGGGCCGAGGAGGTGGCCATGGTGACGGCCGTGATCGAATCCGGCTGGGTCGCGCAGGGCCCGCGCGTCGCGGCGTTTGAGGAGCAATTCGCCCAAGCCATGGCCGTGCCGTTCGCGGTGGCCACCTCGAACTGCACGACCGCGCTGCACCTCGCGCTCGTGGTGGCCGGGATCCAACCAGGCGACGATGTCGTCGTTCCGTCGTTCTCCTTCATCGCGACCGCCAACGCCCCCTCCTACGTCGGCGCGAGGGTCGTGTTCGCCGACGTCGACCTGAAGACCGGCAACGTGACCGTGGAGACCATCAGATCAGCCCTGACCGGCGCAACGCGCGCCGTCATCGTGGTCGACCAGGGCGGCGTGCCCGTCGACCTCGAACCGATCAGGGCGCTGTGCGATCCGCTCGGGATCATCGTGATCGAGGACGCCGCGTGTGCCGCGGGCTCCGTCTATCAGGGCCGACCGGTCGGCGCCGGTGCCGATCTCACCGCCTGGTCCTTCCATCCCCGCAAGATCCTCACGACAGGCGAGGGAGGAATGCTCACCACTGCACGGGGCGATTGGGCCGAGCGGGCCAGGAGACTGCGCGAACACGCCATGAACGTTTCGGCGGACGCCCGGCACGCCTCGGTGCTCGCTCCTGCCGAGGAATACCTTGAGATCGGATTCAATTACCGCATGACCGACCTTCAGGCGGCCATCGGGATCGTCCAGCTGAGCCGGCTTCCCCAGGCCGTGAGACGGCGCCGCGAGCTCGCGGCGGGGTACCGGTCCGCCTTGGGCGGAGTGCCGGGACTGCGCGCGATCACCGATCCAGCCTGGGGGCGGACCAACTACCAGTCATTCTGGGTGGAGGTCACCGACGACTACCCGGTGGACCGGGATGGCCTCCTCGAGCGACTCGCGGGGGCAGACATCTCGGCCCGGCGCGGAATCATGGCCGCCCACCGGCAGCCTGCCTACGCGAACCGCGACACCGGGGATGCGGCGCTGCCCGTCACGGAGTACCTCACCGATTCCACGCTGATCCTGCCCCTCTACCACGATCTCACCGCGGCCGACCAGGAGCGCATCATCGGCGTGCTCCAGCTGGAAGGGGCGCTGCGCCATGACTGAGCTGATCCTGATCGGGGCGAGCGGACTGGCCAGGGAGGTCCTCGCCCTGCTGCGTTCGGCGGGAGATCCGCGCACTCTGGCCATCGTCGACGACGCACCGGCTCGCTGGGGCACCCGGCTGGACGGAGTGCCTGTCGTCGGGCCCGTGGCGGACGTGCAGGATCGCCCCGAGGCGCAGCTGCTCCTGTGCGTGGGCCAGGGGGCGGTCAGGGCCAGGCTCGCCGGTCGGCTGACCGACGCCGGCGTGCTTCCCGACCGTTTCCCGGCGGTCGTGCACACGGGTGTGGACGTACCGGCAGGCTGTCGGATCGGTGCGGGGACGATCGTGCTGGCCGGCACGGTGATCACGGCCGACGTCACGATCGGTTCCCACGTCGTGGTGATGCCGAATGTGACCCTCACTCACGGGAACCGGATCGGGAGTTTCGCCACCCTCTGCGCGGGGGTGTCGCTGGGTGGAGACGTGAGGATCGGCACCGCGGCCTACCTGGGCATGAATTCGGCCGTGAGGGAGCAGTCGACGGTGGGGGCGGGCGCCGTCATCGGAATGGGGGCGGTCGTGGTCACCGATGTGCCGGCCCAGGAAACCTGGCTGGGAGTCCCGGCGCGACACCACATGAGGAGGGTCCTGATATGAGCATCTTCGAAGCATTACCGACCGTACAGGGCGTCCCCATGCTCGACCTGGGGATCCAGCACCGGCAGATCGCCGATCGCGTCCGGGACGGCTTCGACCGGGTCCTGTCGGGCACTGGCTTCATCCAGGGCCCCGAGGTGCACCAATTCGAGGACGAGTTCGCTCGCTACTGCGGAGTCGCCCGGGTCATCGGGGTCGGCAACGGCACCGACGCTCTCGAACTCGCACTGCGTGCTGCCGGCGTCGGCCCGTCAGATGAGGTCATCGTCCCGGCGAATACGTTCGTGGCAACTGCCGAAGCCGTTGTCAGGGCAGGTGCGACCCTGCGCCTGGTCGACTGCGACGCCAACTTCCTCCTCGACCCGGCGGCGCTGGACCGTGCGGTGACGAGCCGTACCGCGGCCGTCGTGGCCGTGCACCTGTACGGGCAGACCGCGCCGGTCGACGACATCCGTGCGGTGGTCGGACCGGACAGGCTGATCGTCGAGGATGCCGCCCAATCCCAGGGTGCGCTCTACCACGGGCGCCGGGCGGGCTCACTGGGTGATGTGGCCGGCACCAGCTTCTACCCGGGCAAGAACCTGGGGGCCTACGGAGACGCCGGTGCCGTCATGACCTCGTCGACGGAGATAGCCGACCGGGTGCGAATGCTCGCCAACCATGGCGGGCGGACCAAGTACGAGCATCTGGTCGTCGGCACCAATTCGAGGCTGGACAGCCTGCAGGCGGTTGTCCTCTCCGCGAAGCTCGCCTTCCTGGATGAGTGGAATGCGCAGCGGCGGGCCCTGGCGGAGCGTTACGACGCCCTGATCGACGGCCTGCCCGGGGTGATCCCGCCACGAACGGTGGCCGGTAACGAACACGTCTACCACCAGTACGTGGTCAGGGTGCCCAACCGGGACACGGTTCTCGCCCACTTGACCGATGCCGGCATCGGTGCGGGGATCCACTACCCGCATCCGCTGCACATGCTGCCGGCTTTCGCCTCCGCCCACTGGCCCGTCGGGAGCTTTCCGGTCGCTGAGCAGCTTGCCGGGGAGATCCTGTCCCTGCCGATCTACCCCGGCCTGACCGAGGCGCAACAGGACAGCGTTGTGAGCGTGCTCCGGTCATGCCTGTAGGACCGGCCGCCAGGTCGACTCTCGAGGACAGGGTGCGCAGCGGCGCCCTCTGGGCCGCGGCGAGCACGGTCGGACTGCGGTTCGCGAACATCGCGATCATGGCTTTTGTGGCGCGTATCGTGGCGCCGGAGGCCTTCGGCGTTTTCGCGCTCGCGATGGTCGTGCAGGGAGTCGTCGTGAGCCTCGCCGAGCTGGGGGTGTCGTCGGCGATCCTGCGCTCCGATCTGGATCCTGACACCATCGCGCCCACCATCGCGACCCTGTCGATTGTGACGAGTGCCGGTCTGGCCGCCCTGATGGTGATCTTCGCCGAGCCGTTGGCGGCTCTCCTGGGATCTGTGGATGCGGCCGGACCGTTGCGGGTCATGGCCGTCTCGGTCGCTCTGGTCGGCCCGTTCGCGGTGCCGTCCGCTCAGATCCAACGGGAATTCCGGCAGGACGTCGTCTTCAGGGCAGCGGCGATCGCATTCATCCCCAGCAGTCTCGTACTGGTCGGCCTCGCGCTGGTTGGTGACGGGGCAATCGCGTTCGCCTGGTCCAGGGTGGCGGCGCAGCTCGTGAGCGGGATCATTCTCAGCGTGACCGTGAAGAAGCGCTACTGGCCGGGATTCCGCCCCGATCAACTCCGGATGCTGATCGCCTTCGGCCTCCCGCTCGCCCTTGCCAACCTGCTGAGCCAGGTGCTGCTCAACGTCGACTACGTCTTCGTCGGCCGGAACCTGGGGGTGACCGAGACCGGGCTCTATGCTCTGGCCTTCACTATTTGCGCGTGGTCGACCGCCGTGATCGGGTCGGTGCTGAACGGCATCGTCCAGCCGGCCTTCTCCAAAGTTCGGCACGAACAGGGCGACCTGGCGGATGCCCTCTACCGGGCGACCCAGACAGTGGCACTTGTCGCCGTGATGATCGGAGCACTCACCCTCGCCCTTGCCGAGCCCTTGATCACCACGGTGTACGGCAGCCAATGGTCTGCTGCCGCCCCCGCACTGGTGGTGTTGAGCGGATACGGGATCATCTTCGTGATCTGCCTGCTCTTCGCCAACATCATCATCTCCACCGGTCGAACTGCCGCGTTGTTCCTGGTGCAGGTGGTGGCGCTCGCCGCGCTCCTCCCGGCTATGGCCGCCGGAGTCCAGTGGGGTGGGCTCGTCGGCGTCGGACTCTCGCACATCGTCGTCACGGCCGGGATCACCTTTCCGCTGTATCTGCTCCTGATCCGCAGGAGCATCGCCCGCGCACCCGGCGTCGTCTTCCGCGCACTGGCGTGGCCGGGACTGGCCGGTGGTGTCGCGGCGGCCTCGGCGTGGTCGGTGGCATTGACCGTGCCGACCGCGCCGCTGAAGCTACTGATCGGCGGCTGCGTCGGCGCCCTGGTCTACCTCGTCCTGACCGCGCCCCTGGTCGTCCGGCTGCTCCCGCCCGCCCTCGCCCGGCTGCGCCTCGTTTCAGGGGCGGCGACCCAGCTGGTGCGTCCGGCCGCGTGGGCACAGCGTCGCTGGGGCAGGGTCTGACATGCCCGCCGGAGTGCACCGGCGCGTCCTGGTCCAGGTGATCGGCTTCACCCTGGGAGGACTCCAGGCCAATGCCGTCGACCTGGCCTGGGCCGGCAGGGAGCACGGCTACGAGTCCGTCCTGATCGCCCCACGCGACACCATGCCCACCGGGCCGTCCCTGCAGGAGGTCGCTGAGGAGCGGGGCGTCCGGCTGGTGCCGTACGACCGCCCGACGTCGATCCTGGATGGTGCCAGAACGCTCTCTAGGCTGGCGCGCGAACACGGTGCGGACATCGTGCACACCTACAGCGGATGGTCCTATCGGGCCGCGTTCTGGGGGCCGTGCCTGGGAGGACGGCGGCCGTTGGTCATGACCAACTACGAGATGGCGGCCATGCCGGGCACGTACCGAGCGGCGAATCTGATCGTCGGAACGGGGTACCTGAGGGATGAACTCGCCGGGAGCCAACGAAGGGTGGACCTGATCAGTCCTCCGGTCGATCTCGACCGGGACAACAGGCGTGCAGTCGACGGGACCGCGTTCATCGCCGAGTGGGGCCTGGACCCACTGCACACCCGGGCTGTGGTGGTGAGCAGGCTCGACGAAGAGATGAAGGCGAAGAGCGTGGAGGTGATGATCAGAGCGGTCGAGCGCCTCAACCAGCCCGCGCTGGACCTGATCGTTGTCGGTGACGGGAACGCCGGGGAGCGCCTCCGGCTGGTGGGCCAGGCGGTGAACTCGGCAGTGGGGCGTACTGTGGTGACCTTCACCGGGTCGATGGCCGACCCCAGACCGGCCTACGCCAGCGCGGATATCGTGTTGGGGATGGGGAGTTCGGCGGCCAGGGGACTCGCGTTCGGTAAACCCCTGGTCGTGGTGGGGGAGCGAGGGCGCGGCGAAGCGTTCGGCCCGGGAACGGCTGCCGGACTCTTCCGCAGCAGTTTCTGGAGTGACGACGCCCCGGTGGACCCCGTCGCTGACCTGGCCAGCCTGCTCGAGGCGATGCTCGACCGTCGCTCCGGATGGGTTGGCCTGGGAGAATTCGGACGGCGCTTTGCCGAGGAGAATTTCGGCCTCACTGCCATGGCCGCCAGGCTGGCCGCGGTCTATCGGGATGCCGAGGCGAGCTATGGTCTTCGGGCCTGGTGGTCAGAGCGGGACCTGGAAGTGGCGGCGGCGCTCCGGCACCTGCCCTCACACGGTGGAACTCGCAGGGCCGGCACGCGAGTGCGTGACCGCGTGGACCTGGCATGAGAATCGCTGTGCTGAACCCGCAGCCAGACCCGCTTTCGTCGAAGAACTGGTCGGGTACCCCGCGCGGAATCGCGGACGGTCTGGCGGGCCGTGGTGTCGAGGTCGTTCCCATTGGAACGAAACTTCCCCAGGGCCTTCACCAGCTGGTTGCTGTGGCATCGCGTATCGGTGGTCAGCGGGGAGCCGTGGCCGACCGCACCCCCGTCAGGCAGCGGTCACGGACCTGGGCACTCCGGCGTCACCTTGATGGAGCGGGCCCGCTGGACGCGATCGTGGCTATGGGCCAGGAGACCTTCGACCTGGCCCGGTTGCGCCGCCCGGGAGTCCCGATCCTCACCTACGACGACACGACCCTGCGCCAGATGTGGCAGCACCCCGACTCCGACATCCGTTCGGCCGGCTTTCCGGAGCGGGCCGTCGACCTGTGGTGTGCTCGGCAGCAGGCCTCCAGTCGTGCTGCTGACCTGTGCTGTGTGAGCACGGAGTGGGCGGCCGGTTCCTTCATCACCGACTACGGCCTCGCGCCGGAACGGGTGCGGGTCGTCGGCATCGGTCATCGTCCCCGTGCCAGGGATACGACACAAGCGCGGGACTGGGACACGCCGCGGTTTCTGTTCGTCGGCGTGGACTGGCGGCGCAAGAACGGCGACGCCGTGGTGCGGGCCTTCCGCAGGGTGCGACAGACGCACCCCGGAGCGACGTTGGACCTTGTGGGCAATCATCCCCGCGTGGACGAGCCAGGCGTGCGCGGCCACGGCTTCCTGGCCAGGGAGAACGCGCACTCCCAGGCCCGGCTCGATGCGCTGTTCGCCCGGGCGACAGCATTCGTGCTGCCGAGCCGGTTCGACCCGGCCGGCATCGCGTACCTGGAAGCAGCCTCGGCCGGTCTCGCGGTGATCGGGACGTCACAGGGCGGCGCCTCCGAGTTGCTCGGGACGGCTGCGATCACCGTGCATCCCGACGACGACAGCGCGCTGGCCGCAGCCCTGGAACGGATCAGCAGTCCCGCTGAGGCACAGTCCCTGGGTCAACGCGCGGCCGCCATAGCCGCGCGTTCCCGTTGGGTAGATGTTGCCGACCGGATACTGGCGGCCATCGACCGCTCGCCCGTGCGGATGCGACCGGACCTGACCGGCAGCCCCATGACCGAGGAGGAGACATCGTGGTGAAGACCAGGCCAGGCGTCATCGAACTATTCGAACGCACCCGGCGTGCCGGAATCGCCGACACCGGCCGGCGAGCATTGCGGAGACTCTCCGAACGGATGGATGTGGAGTCGCTCGACTTCCCCCTCCTGACCGAGGACATCGCTGACTCGGCCCGGATGCGCGCTCGCGCGGGCATCGAGGGGCACAGGGGAGCGGGGCCGCTGACGGTCGGCTGGGTGTGCACCCCGCCGAAGCCCGGGTCGGGCGGCCACACCACGCTGTTCCGCATGGTGGAGGCGTTGGAAGCAGCGGGGCACCGGTGCGTGATCTTCCTCTACGACCGCCACGGCGGCGACCTGACCCGGCACGCCGCTGTGGTCCGTGAGTACTGGCCGGCGATGAAGGCGGAGATCAGGGATGCCACCATGGGGCTGGCCGGGGCGGACGCCTACGTGGCCAGTTCCTGGGAGAGTGCGCACGTCGTCGCCGCCAGGGCGACCGGCCAGGCGGCGCTGTTGTACTTCATCCAGGACTACGAGCCCTTCTTCCACCCGCACGGCACCCTCTATGCGCTCGCGGAGGACAGCTACAGGTTCGGCTTCCGCAACATCGCCCTCGGGGAACTGGTCTCGCGCCATCTCACTGCCGCCGGTGTCGAGCACGCGGTGGCGCCGTTCGGCTGCGATACCGATGTGTACCACCTGCTCGGCGGCGCGGCGCCGCGCTCCGGGGTGGTCTACTACACCAAACCGGGCTCGGACCGGCGAGGGTACCTCCTGGGCCGGCTGGCGCTTGAGGAATTCCACAGTCGCCACCCGGAGGTGCCCGTGCATCTCTACGGGGACGCGGTCGACGACTGGACCATTCCCGTGGTGCAGCACCATCGATTGTCACCGACCGAGTTGAACCGCCTGTACAACCGGACACTCGCCGGCCTGGCGATCTCGTTCACCAACATCACGCTCGTGGCGGAGGAGATGCTCGCAGCCGGGGCGCTGCCCGTCGTGACCGAGGTGCCGTATGCGCGGGACGTGCTGCCGAACCCGAACGTAGTCTGGTCGCCGTCCACCCCCGGGGCTCTGGCTGATGCCCTGAGCCGTGCCGTGGAGCAGTCGGCGGACGTCGGGTCCCGCGCGCTCATCGCCGGCTCCGTGCGTCAAGGGTGGGGGGCCGCGCAAGCCGTCGTCGCCTCGGAGATCGCCGCCGCCGTCATGGGCCGGTCTGCGGACTCCGCGATGCTGCCCGCACCCGGGCAGTCATGACAGGTCCCGGCCGTCTGGGAAGACGGCCGGGACCTGTCATGCGGAGTGCACGTGAGCTACGGGGCGGGAACCGTGGTTCCGTTCTGCCACACGTTGCCGCTCCAGGAGTTGCCGTTGCCCGGGTTGTAGGCAGTGGCGGCGCCGTATCCGCCGCACTTCGGCCTCAGCTCGGTACCGAAGGTGTTGCCGATGATGTCGACATTGCTGGCCACGATGTCAGCGTCTGAGCCCGCGTACAGGCAGTAGCCGCCACCGTTGAACAGGTTTCCCTGCACCAGCGCGTTCTGGGTCTGGGAGCCCTGGCTGTACAACGCCAGCGCAGCCGAGAAGTTACCCTGGGTGCCCGCATCCAGTCGGTTGCCGACGATCGTGAGGTTCTTCGCGCCGATCGCGAGGATGGGCTCGTTGTGGCTGCCGCCGTTGCCGGGGTCGCCGAATACGGGAAGATCGTGGATCCAGGAGTTCTTGATCACGACGTTCTGGTCCGCATAGACGCCCTTACCCCAACCGTGGATGTTGCAACCGTCGCAGGTGAAGTCGTACGAGGCGATCCCTGGACGGTCGCTGTCGGGGGAGGACACACCGGGACCGATGATCTCGACCCGCTGGATCATGGTGTTCGTCGAGCCCTGGAACACCTCGATCCGTCCGGTGACCTTCGAGTTCTTGATCGTGACGTTGGCCGCACGGACCTGTACTCCGCCGGAGATGTCGCGACCGTCGATGACGGTGCCCGGCGTGGTGATGTTCAACGCGCCCGACTTCGTGAGGGAGGTGCCGGCCGGCACTCCCGTGGTCGAGGCGCTCGGCCAACCTGAGGCTGCCGGGGTGGTGGGAGCCGGCGTCGGGGTCGGGGCCGGAACCGCGGTCGGCGCGGGTGAGGGTGCCGGAGCCGGAGCCGGGCTGGTCACCGGGGGCGTGGGAGCCGCGACGGTGGCCGGGGTGAATTCGACGTCGACGAAGTAGTTCGTGGACTTGTAGGAGCTGGTGGGGAAGCCGCCACCGGAGCCGTAGCGGTACAGGCCGTTCTTGGACGCGGCCACGGTCAGAGAGCCGCTCTTCTTCGCGGAGGCGAAGTAGTTGCTGGTGTACGCGTACTTGCCCTGTGGTGCGAGGTAGGACACCACGTAGCGCGTAGCGGCCTTCACCGCCACGGGCTTGGACAGCTTGGCCGTCTGCCATCCGCTGGCAGTCTCGTTGGTGAACGTCACCTTGGCGAGGCTGGTCCCTGTGGAGGACCACAGCTGCCCGGTGTGGGTCCCGGTGTTGCCTGCGCCCTTGTAGAACTTGATCGCGGTCACGGAGCCGGCCTGTGCCGAGGTGAACGAGACACCGAGCTCCACCGCTGACGTGTCGGTCTTCGCCGCGGCTACGGCCGGCTTTTCGGCCGCGAACAGCGTGGTGGGTGATGCTGCGGGGGCTGCCGTCGCAGCCGTCGTGCCTCCTGCCACCAGGCCGGCGGCCACGATGAGCGCCAGAAGCGATTTTTGGGGCCAGGAGCGGCCCGCCTTGATGGTGCGTTTCTTCTTCACTGCCAATTACCTTTCCTTGCGTCCTCGATGGATGGATCGGAGACGCGCCCTCTGGGCGATTGCGCCGGGTCGGGAATTCCCAGCCGGCATTCGCACGACCTTAACCCGCGGCAAGACCGAATCCCAAACCCGTTTTCACCGATTTCGGCGCCATCGGCAACATGAGCCGGGACGGTTTGGCCACCATTCCCGGCCGGTTGGCAACGGCCCGTCGAGCAGGACAAGTGAGAAAAAATCACAGGATGCCACGAGAGGATCCACCGGTCAACCCTCTTTTCAAATGAGCTTGGAGGGAGTACTTTCCCCAGCGCGTATACGCCTGCAACCCAGCTCGGCGGGAGGGTGTTCGAGAGGGGTGAAAAATGACCGCAAATCAATTTCTGAGAATCGCAATTCGGCGCTGGTACATCGTGCTCCTGTGCGCCGTCCTCACGGTCATCGGCATGCTCATCGCCTCCAGGCCGAATCCGGTGTTCTGGACTCGCGTCAATGTGGTTTTCCTGGCGCCGACCAGTCTCGACAATCCCAACGCGCTGCGCGACACGACCGAGAACCTGGTGAGCTTCGCGGCCCTGGTCGACCGGCAATACAACGGGAACGCCGCGGTGCCACGATTCTCGTCGCAGGAGGCCAGGCTCTACGGTGCGGGGGAGCGGGCTGGCTCCGCGGTCTCGTTGCTGAACTCCGGCGGGCAGTGGAACGACTCGTTCATCCGGCCGGAGCTGACCGTCGAGGTCGTCGGCGACAATGAGGCTGACGTTCTCACGACCCTGGGCCAGATCACGGAACGGATCGACCGGATCGTCGACGAGCAGCAGGACGTCGTCGGGGTGTCCGGCGCCGACCGCATCACCACTCTGATGTCGCCGCAAACCGCTGTTGTTTCCTCTGCTCAGGGGAACCGGCTGCGTGCGCTGGGGGCGATCCTGCTGCTGGGTGCCGGCGCCTGCGTGGTTGCGACGGGTTTCGTCGACCGCCTGCTGCTGCGCCGCGCGGGAAGCCGGCTCTCCGCAGAAACGGCACGTGTCGAGGTCGACTAGGCAAGGGTTCCCTCCCTGGAGCTGGAGTCCCGTTCCCAGGCTGGGCCCGGCGCGCGCGCGAACCTCACCTGCATCCTCGCCAGCAGGATCACGAAGGCATAGACGACAACGTCACCGGCAGAGCTGGGCCGTCGCCGCAGGAGGGCGGCCAGGTCGCGGATCTGAGCGCGCTGACCGGTCGAGATCCCGGGGTCCCTGGCTACGTCATCCTGGCTGCGATAGGTACGTCGGAGTATCCGGAGCAGGTCGCCGGTCCGGCGTGGCGCGCGGACGATCACGGGATCGGTCGGAACGATGATGCGCTCAGTGGGCCCGAACAGGCTGTCGACGAAGAGGTCGTCCGACACGATATCGGGGAACTCGCCGAAACGGGCCCGGCCCTCCGCTGACACCGCATACGTGCCCGCACCCCAGAGCACCCGACTGAGAGAGGGCAACTGGGCGCGAACCCGGTACCAACTGCGAACGATTCGGCCCGAACCGGAACTGTCGAACTCGAGAGGCGGACGGCCGGCCGGTGCGCCGCCAGGCCCTAAAGCGTCGACGACGGCCAGGGCTGTCGGAGCCGACATGACCACATCGGCGTCCAGGTAGATCCGGGGCCCGCTGACGGCTATGGCGTCGCCGGACCGGAGGGCACCGGTCTTCGAGGCCACGGGAAGGTCGAGGACCGTGACGCCGCGGTGGGTCCGGGCGATCGGTGCGGTCCCGTCGGTGCAGCCGTTGCAGACGACGATCACCTGCAGGGTTCCGGCGGCCAGGACAGGCTCGAGGGCCTCGAGGCAGCGCCCGATCACGGATTCCTCGTTGTAAGCGGCTATCACGATCGCGCCGGCCGGGTGGTCTGTCATGGGGCGCCCCCCGGCAGCATGGCGCGGGTCGGAGCGGAGAAGAGCGCCCTGAGCGCTAGCCGGGACGACGGTCGCCGCAGCCGGAGCAGGTTGTGGGCGACGGCCACAGCGAAGAAGGCCGCGCTCGGGACCCGCCCGTGCCATTTCCGGTAGTACCGCACCTTGTTCACCGCGAGTAACGCATCGAGCTCGGCAGAGCTGCCGGAGCCTGCACCCCGGTGCCGGACGACCGAATGGGGGACGAACTCAATCCGGTAGCCACAGCCGCGGATGCGCCTGGCGTAGTCGGTCTCCTCCGAGTAGAGGAAGAAGCGCGCCGCATCCCAGTCCCCGACAGCCGCCAGAATCTCAGAGCGAACAACCAGGGCCGCCCCGGTCGCCCAATCCACCGGGCCGGCTGACCGGTAGCTTTCCGGGTCCCTCAGCATCTCGGCGAGGTAGGCGGGACGGGTCGGCCAATGGTCGCCGAAGACAGCTTCGCCCAGCGACCGAAGTGTTGACGGCTCGCGGCGCAGCGAGGGTTGTGCCGCGCCGTCGGCGTCAAGGACCAGCGGCACAGCCGCACCCACCCCCGCCGGCGTGCAGGCCTGGGTGAGAGCCGCGAGCGAACCGGGGTCGAGCTCGAGATCCGGGTTGAGGAAGGCCGTGAAACGGGATGCCGGGGCGCAGTCGAGGGCGAGGTTGAGGCCACCGGAATAGCCCAGATTGGTGCCGCTCCGCACGATCTCCACCAGGGGATCGTCCGTCGTCAGCTGGTCCTCGCCGTAATTGTCGACGACAACGGCGCGCCAGTCCAGATCGCCGGCCGCGCTGTGCACCCCGGCGAGGAGGCGGGGTAGGTCGGCGGCGCTGCGGTAGGCCACAATCAGGATCGCGAGGTCGATCATCCGGTCAGCACCTCCGGCCTGCCCTGGACGAGGTCACGGACGGGATCCGCCGCCGGGGAGCGGGTGAGCCGCCAATAGGCTCCGCACAACCCGAAGACCAGGACCAGCGTTCCGGCCGATTGCGGGAAAGACAGTGCATCGAACAGGCTCAGTGCGACGAGTCCGGCAGTGACGGAGCCGGCCAGGGCGAATCCGAGATCGCCGGAAGCGGTGTGGGCGGACCGGTTCGCACCGGTCACGGCGCACACGATCGAGGCCGCACCCACGACGAGGAAGAGGATGAGCCCGACCAGGCCGACCTCGAGCAGGAGGAGGACGTACTGGTTGTCCAGGATCCGGTACCGGGGCAGAAAGGTGCCCAGCCCACGGCCGACCATCGGGTTGAGTCCGACGAGGTGCCAGAGCAGCGCGAAGCTGTCCGACCGGGAGGTGACACTGGGGTCGTCGAAAACGGCCAGGAACATGTAGCGCATATTCGTCACGACACGGGGTGAGATGACGTAGACCACGCCCACGATGGCGACAGCGGCGAGGGCGAGCCGCCAGCGCACCCGTGCAGACCAGGTCGGGATGAGAACTATCAGCCCGGCGAACATCCCGACCAGGGCAGACCTCGATCCGGACAGCGCCAGGCCGAGGATGATGAGAAGGACGGGCAACCAGCGCCATACGGCCTGACGCTGACGCTCTCGCAGGGCGAGCGTCAGGGCGAGCGGCAGGACCATCGCGAGCACCATGGCGAACTCCAATGGATGCACGGCGGTGCCGGCCGAGCGGACCAGACCGCCGCGCACTTCGACGGCGGCATAGCCTGTCACAGGCTGCAGCCCGGGAGTCGGAATGAGGTCGAGCCAGGACGCCTTGGTGAAGAACTGCACGATTCCGAGCGTGGCGAGCACGGCGCCCGCCGTGACCATGCGCCGGGCCAGAGTGAGGAGCCGCGCAAGGTCGGAGATGCCGTCGTTGGCGATGAACACGATCCCGGCCCAGGCGATCACCCTGATCAGACCGGTATCGGCGACACTGACCTCGTCGCTCGGGATCGCCCTCGTCATGGCAGAGAGGTAACTGATCAGGACGGCCACGACGAACAGGGAGAAGGCGACCCGCACAGGGGTCGACCGCGAGAGCGGTCGCGCGCCGAGCTGGACCTGCACGAGGAGCCACAGGATGGCCAGGCCGGCGGCCCACAGGACAGCCAGCGATCCTGCCGTGCCCAGGTTGGCAATCGAGCGGTTCGACGGAACGGCATACAGCAGCACCACATAGACGGTCAGCATGGTCACCGCGTCGGGGAATCGCTCCGGTCGTGACCGGAGCCGCCCGAGGAGTGAGTCCTGGGTAGGCATGTCAGTTCACGAGGGCGGACGGCACGGTGTCCTCGGCTGTGGCGTCGGTGTCGGCGGGGGCCGCTGCAGGCCCGTTCTGCCGTGCCGGTCCGTCCTTGGCGGTGTGAGTGGGGTCGCGCCGTTGTCGGCGTGGCCGGCGTCCGTCGGGATACCGTGCCGCTAGGCGCCCGTCCCTGCGGACGGCCAGAAGCAGGGTGAGGACCACGCCGACCGCGGCGGCCGCGCCCGCCGCCTGGATGCGGTTCTTGGCATCGATGGTGGGTTTCTCGTCCACGGCGACAGGAGTGATGGTGATCAGGGCGTTTTCGGGCACGGCCAGGCTGGTCTGCAGGGTGAGCAGGGTGTCGGGGGTGAGGCGCGCCGCATCGTTCATCACGGCGAGGGCGTCTGCCGACGTCGCCCCGGTGCCTTCGATGACGAGTATGGGGCCGCTTGTCGAGGTGTCGGCGAACACCACGAATTCACTGCCCGGGTGGGCGTCTTCGACAGGCTTGGTGAACTCGTCGGCATTGAGCTTGCGGATGAGGACATCCAGCGCCTGGCCCAGGCCGCCGAGATACAGATACGGGTTCCCTCCCTCGCCCACCACCAAGGACGGCGGGAGGAGCACGAGGCTCGAACGGGCGACATAGGACACAGGGACCTGTGTGGCCAACCCGGCGCAGAGCCCGGCAGTGACCAGAAGGCCCCCCAGGACGACCAGCCAGCGCCGGGCCAGAATTGCGGTCAGGTCACGCAGGTTCATGATTGTCGACTTCCTCAGTGTTGTTCTGGTGCCGCGCAGGTCGCGCGGCCTCGGTTGCCGCACCGAAAAACGTCTCGTGCCACACCTCAAGGCTCATGAGCGCCCAGATTCGGCTCTCCTCGTTGAAACGACCGGTCTCGTGCCGCTGCAACAGAGATGTCACCGCTCTGCGGTCGAGGGTCTCTGCCACGAAGGACCCGGACCCGGTGAGTCTGTCCCACATCGAATCGCGCAGATCGGACCTGAACCACTCACGCAACGGAACCCGGAAGCCGGACTTCTTCCGGTCGACGATCTCGGCGGGCAGGTATCGGCGGGCAACTTCCTTGAGCACCCATTTGGTGGTGCCGTGGCGCACCTTCATGGACGAGGGCAACCTGAAAGCCAGGTCCACCAGGCGGTGGTCGAGCAAGGGCGGACGGAGCTCGAGGGACGCGGCCATCGACATCCGGTCACCGCGCTCCAGAAGGTTGTCCGGCAGCCAGCCGTCCAGGTCGCCGAGCAGCATCTGGCGGATGACATCGTCATCGGACACGCGTGGGAGCCAGGCGCGCGACGGAAGCTCCCCGAGCAACTCGCGGCGCTCGGTGGCGGTGAACGGGGCAAACCAGGTGCGATGCCGTTCCTCCGCAGTCCCGGCCCCGACAACTCGCAGCGCGATCCTGGCCCTCGACATCCGGTCAGGCAGGCGGTGATCGAGGAACCCCGTCACTCCGGCCCGGACGGGCGCCGGCAGCCTTCCGGCCGCAGCCACGGCGCGCGCCGCGACGTACTTGGGGTACCCGGCGAACAACTCGTCGCCGCCTTCGCCGGAGAGTACGACGCGAACCGATTCCCGCGCGGCCTGGGCGAGACGGTAGACGGCGATGTCGGCCGGCTCCGAGACGGGGGCATCTCGGTGATAGGTGAGTTCCGCCCACAGCGACTCGAAATCCTCTGCGTGCACCATCACCTCCCGGTGCTGCGTGCCGACGTGGTCGCTGACTCTCCGTGCCCAGTGGAGTTCATCGGTGCGCGGGTCGCCGAAGCCTGCCGCGAAGGTGCGCACCTGCTGATCCGGCGCAAGCTCCGCGACCTTGGCGACGATCAGGCTGCTATCGACCCCGCCGCTGAGATAGGCCCCGACGGGGACATCTGCGACGAGGGCGGATTGGACCGCGGTTGTGATCATGGCGTCGACGGCGTCGACGGCCGATGCCGCCGTCCAGGTCCCCGGCGGATCGGCCGCGGCAGGATGCCAGTAGCGTGTCAGGGTCACCGACCCATCAGCGGTTACCTCGGCGCGGTGGGCGGCGGGGAGTTTCGACACTCCGGCGAAGAGCGTGTCAGGAGCCGGCACAGAGCGGCCGGCCAGATAGGCGTCCAGGCTGGACAGGTCCACCTCCGGTGAGCGGCCCATCGCCGGGACGAGCGCTTTGATCTCCGACCCGAAGGCCAGGTGGCTGGGGGTCATCGTGTAGTAGAGCGGGAGAACACCCAAACGGTCTCGAACAAGATGCGTGGTGCCGGAATCCCGGTCATGCAACGCGAAGGCGAACTGTCCGACCAGGGACGTGACGAATCCGATGCCGTGGATGCTCACCCCGGCGAGTATGACCTCGGTGTCCCCGTTGGTGCGGAAGGGGTAACGCAAGCCTTCGCGGAGGGCGCGATAGTTGAAAATCTCGCCATTGAAGCTGATCACCCAGCGTCCCGACGCGCTGGCCATCGGCTGGCGGGAACCGGACAGGTCGATGATCGACAAGCGAGTGTGGGCCAACCCGACCGGGCCGTGATGCCAGATCCCATGGTCGTCCGGTCCCCGGTGAGCGAGGGTGCTCCCCATAGCGGTGAGTATCGATGCATCGACGACGTGCCCGTCGAATCGTTGAATGCCTGCAATTCCGCACATGGGTGCTACTCGAGGACAGTCGTGGTGGTCAGACGGCCCCGGGCACCGTGGCCGGGGCGGCCACGGGTGACCAGGAACCGCGTGAACGCCGCCTCGTCGGCAAGGTCGACGACTCTCGAAACGCCCCCAGGGTGGTCCGGGGCCGAGTGGTCCGGGGCTGAGCGTTCCGGGGCTGAGAACGGCCACTCTCCGGTCCTGGCGGTACCTGCCGGGCGGTGCAGTACCCGGCTGAACACGCCGACGTACTCCTTCGCCTGGGCTTGCCAGTCAAGGACCTGTTCGGCGCGGGCCCGTGCGGCTCGTCCGAGCGCCGCCCGTTTGACGGGGTCGTCAAGAAGGCTCTCGACCTCGTCCGCGAACGCACCGATGTCCCCTGAGGGCACATACACGGCGGCGTCGCCACCGGACTGTCTCGTTTCCGTCAGGTCGAACGACACCGAGGGCAACGCGAACGCCATGTACTCCATGGTCTTGTTCATGGTGGACAGATCGTTGAGCGGGGTGTTCAGGTCCGGTCCGAGGCCGATGTCGGCAGCGCTGAGGTATTCGGCGATGGTCTCGGGACCGACCCGTCCCGTGAACGTCACGTAGGGGTCGAGGCCGGCGGCGGTGCACTGTTCGCGCAGGCTCTCAAGGCAGTCCCCGAAACCCATGATCACGGCACGAAGGTCCAAGCGGCCCCTGACATTCACCAGTTCGTGCACGAGGGTGAGAACCTGGTCGACACCGTCTTGCGGGCCCATGATGCCCAGGTAGACCAGCACCGGCCCGGCATGCCGCCGGATGTCGGACGCCGGGTAGACCGGACGCATCGACCGGGTGTCCGGCCCGCTGCGAACCACGGTGACCGCGTCGGGCCGCATCCCGCCACGACGCACGGCGATCGCGCGGTAGGAAGCGTTCGTCGAGATGACGTGGTCGGCCGTCCTGAAGGTTCGTCGCTCCAACCAGAGGAGGGCCCGGAGCTGCGCGCGAGCCACCATGGACGACGGCCGGCCGAATCGGGAGAGATAGAGTTCGGGGTTCAGGTCATGGTGGTCGAAGACGAACGAGACACCGCGTCGCTTCCACAGCCGGGCGAGGGCCCAGAAGGTGTCCGGCGGGTTGCAGGCCTGGATGACGTCGAATCCGCGCTCCCGCCGGACCCGGATGGACAGCAGTGCAGTGCGCACCCAGCAGTAGGCGAATTCGAGCGCGAAACCGACGGCGCCGGTAGCGGCAGGCGGCGGAAGGTACTTGTAGATGGCGATCCCGTCGATGGTTTGCCTGGCCGGGTCGTGCGGTCCCTTCGGACAGATCACGGACACCGTGTAGCCCTGCGCGGCGAGGGCCTGGCACTCCAGCCACACCCTTCGATCGAGGGGCACCGGCAGGTTTTGGACGATGATCAGGACACTCGGTCGCAGCCGTTGCGTCCGAGGGCTCGCAGGTGCGTGGCTCATAGGAGCGTCAATTTCCCTTCGTGTTCGCGGTACCGTTCCCCGGTCACGGGGCAGGTGTAGGTGTCAGGGCCGTTCGCTTCCAGCGGCACGCCGCTGCGGCCGACCCAACCCACCCGCCTGGCCGGTACACCGACCATGAGGGCGAAGTCGGGCACGTCCCTGGTGACGACGGCTCCGGCAGCGATGGTCGCCCAGCGGCCGATGGTGAGGGGGGCTATGCAGACGGCCCTGGCGCCGACGGACGCGCCGCTGCGAACGGTCACACCGACCAACACCCAGTCCTCGGCCGACTTCCGCACACCGGCGACCGTCACCGCCCTCGGGAACTGGTCGTTCGTGAGCACCGCGGCCGGCCCGATGAAGACTCCGTCCTCGAGCAGGGCGGGCTCGTAGACGAGCGCGAAGTTCTGCACCTTGCAGTTCTTGCCCAGGATGACGCCCGGCCCGATGTAGGAACCGCGGCCGAGAATGCAGCCGGGCCCGACCCTGGCGTACTCCCGCACCTGGCTCAGGTGCCAGACCATGCTCCCCGGGCCGATCTCGGCCGTCGGATCGATATCGGCGGTGGCCGAGACCGCCATCAGCGTTCCCACTCGGCTGTGCCGGCACTGGGGAGGAATGATCGTCGACGGTATCGACCTGGCCAGCACATGCTCACGTGGACTCCTGCAATTCGGGTGTACAGGTATCGGGCGGTTCGAGGGAGGGCCGTGTGCCCCGAACGCGGGGTGACAAACCCTCACGTCTGTGTTCACGGTGACAGTAGCGTGGTGTCGGCCGACTGCGCTGTGACCCGTCCGGGGGTGCAGCGCGCTGCGCGGGCGGGGCGGCGAGCGCCGGTATTGCCCCTCGAATGCGGGCCGCCCCGGTTCCCCGACCTGGCTATGCTGCCTTCGCCGACGTACCCATGAACCCTGAATCGAGGTCGATGCGTGAGCACCAGGAGCAGGCGTCTGAGAGTGGCTGCCGGCGTCGGGGGAGTGGCTCTCCTGGCGGCCGCGGTGATCGGCATCGCCCTCGCCAACGCGGCGCCAAGCCTGACCGGGCCGAGTGGCGCCGCCCCTTCGGCGGTCGAAGCGCCGGACGCATCCGCCGCGCCGGGCGGATCGGAGGACGCCTCCGCCGTGCCGGGCGGACCGACGGACGGTGCCCTGCCCGTCATCCCCGGGACGCCGGAGGTGGAACCGCCGGGCGAACCCACCGCAGATCCGGCAGAGGACCCCGCCTCTGAACTCCCCCCGGCATCTGACGGAGACGATTCGCCTGCCGAGGGGCTGCCGGTGTCTCCGGCGCTGCGGTCGCTGATCAGCGGGCCTGCGCCCGCGACGGCGACGGCCGAGGGCGCTCTGGTCGACGGGTTCCCGGACGGCATCCCCATCGCAACCCGGTCTTCCGTGGCGACCTCCGATGTCTCGGTGGAGAAACAACGGGTGCGCGCCTCGCTGACGGCGACCACTCCGGAGGCGGGTGCAGCTGTGCTGGCCGAGTACGACACGGCCTTCGCAGCGTTCGGCTTCACGCCCTCCGACACGCCTGCCGGCGGCGGATCGACGGCCCGCGCCTACGGCCGCGGCGCTGAGTCGGTCACGGTCACCGTGACCCCGACCGCCACGGGAGGCAGCGGCTACACGGTCTTGGCGCTCCTCGTGGCCGCAGAATAGGTCTCCGGCCGGTGTACATCTCTTTCGCCGATCGCGCCGCCCGTAAGAATGAACCGGCACGCCGGGGGCCAGACGCCCGGAAGGTGTCCGCGGTGGTGGTCAGTCTCGGCGTCGTCAGCCTGCTGACCGATGTCTCCTCCGAATCCGTCGCCGCGATCCTGCCGCTCTATCTCACCGGTGTGCTGGGCCTGTCGACCATCGCCTACGGCTTCATCGACGGAATCTACCAGGGCATCAGCGCCATCGTGCGGATCGGCGGCGGCTGGCTGTCCGATCGCACCGACCGGCCCAAGTGGGTTGCGTTCGCCGGTTACGGTATTTCTGCCCTCGCGAGGGTCTGGCTGCTGGTCGCCAGCGGATTCGCGGCAGTGGTCGGCGTCGTGGCCGTCGACCGACTGGGCAAGGGCATCCGCACAGCGCCGAGGGATGCCATGATCACCGCAGCGTCCGATCCGGCGATCCTCGGCCGGTCGTTCGGCGTGCACCGGATGCTGGACACCGTCGGCGCGGCGACCGGGCCGTTGTTGGCCTTCCTGATCCTGCTGCTCATCCCGAATGGCTACGGAACGGTGTTCGCCCTGTCTGCGGCATGTGCACTGCTCGGACTGCTTGTCCTCGGGGTGCTCGTGCCGAACCGGATCCGTCGCCCACAGCCGGCGGGTGGGGTGGCGGGAACCGCTGAGCGCACGCCGGCCCGCCCACCGTTCCGCTGGCGGAACCTCACCGATCCACGACTCCGTCGGGTCCTGGTCGTCGCCGGCCTGTTCGGGGTCTGCACCGTGGGTGACGGGTTCATCTACCTGGTGCTGCAGGACAACACCGATTTCGCCGCGGCCTGGTTTCCGCTCCTCTACGTGGGAACCAACGCTGTCTTCCTGGCCCTGGCAGTTCCGTTGGGCCGGCTCGCCGACCGTTACGGCCGGGCCAGGGTCTTCGTGATCGGGCACGGCGCCCTGCTCGCCGCCTACCTCTGCGCTCTGGCCCCGCTGGCGGGCGTGCCGCAGACGCTCGTGTGCCTGATATTCCTGGGAGCGTTCTATGCCGCCACCGACGGAGTGTTGGCCGCCCTGGCCGCCAGTGTGGCTCCGCCCGGCGGCACGGCCAGTGGCCTCGCCGCCGCCCAGACTGTCGTTGCGCTCGCACGCTTCCTGGCCTCGACGGTCTTCGGAGTGCTCTGGTTCGCCGTCGGCCCGGCTCTGGCTCTCGCTGTCTTCTCCCTCGCCATCGGCCTGGTCATCCCCGTGGCCATGTACCTGCTCCGCGGGTCGGCGGGGCAGCGGACCCGCGTATGAGGGTCCAGCGGCTGGTGGTCGCGCTGGCTGCCGTGGTCCTGCTCGGCGGCGCCGCGGCCTACGGGGCGACGCAGTACGCCGTGTCCCAGGCCGGACGCGCCGCGCCGAGCTCGGTGGACACCGCGGCGTTCGAACCCGGCGATGACTCCCCCCGCATCGTTTTCCGCAACACGGCCTCGGGCCAGGGCTATGGCTTCGTCGCCTCCGTGCCGCTGGACGACCCAGGCTCGGTGCGGTCGGTGAGCCCGGTGGCCTGCGACCGGGTTGACGCGACGGCCGGGGCGGAACTCTGCCTGAGTATCGACCGCGGCGTGGTCACCACCTTCACCGCCACGCTGATGGACGATTCCTGGCAGCCGGTGCGCTCGTGGCCGCTGCCCGGCGTGCCCAGTCGCACCCGTTTCTCGCCGGACGGGACGGAGGTGGCCTTCAGCGCCTTCATCACCGGGGAATCGTACGCGACCGTCGGCTTCTCGATCGCCACCAGAATCGCGGCCGTCGACGGGGCAGGCGTCGACGACCCGGTGGACCTCGAAGACTTCGCCCTGACGGTGGACGGCCAACCGGTGCTGGGCGCAGACCGGAATTTCTGGGGCGTCAGCTTCGTGCCGGACGAGGAAGCGTTCTATGCCACGGCGGCTTCAGGCGGACGCACCTGGCTGGTGCGGGGAGACCTGGACACCCGCACCCTGGTGGCCGTGCGGGACAACGCGGAATGTCCCTCCGTGTCGCCGGACGGTCGCCGAGTGGCCTACAAGACCCGGCCGGCGGGCACGGCAGACGGGTTCTGGGCCATAGCGGTGCTCGATCTGGCGACCGGGGTACAGACGATGCTGCCGGAAACGCGCAGCGTCGACGACCAGGTGGAGTGGCTGGACGACTCCACCTTGCTCTACGGTCTTCCCCGGGCGGATGCGCCGGGGGACAGCGACGTCTGGTCTGTCGCCGTGAGCGGAGCGGGCGCGCCGGAGCTGCTCATCGAACACGCTTGGTCGCCCGCCGTCGTGCGTCCCTGATCGCCAGGGATGCGCATTCAGGTCAACCGCGCCAACTTGGTGACATCGTCGCGGGGCAACGTGTCGGCGACGGCCGTGACGGTGAGCGCGTTCAGAAGCACCGCGGCGCCCGCGGACGAGAGGAACGCCGTGTCGGCGGCGTCCCGGCCTGTGGCGATCCGCATGAGTGACTGCCGGGGGGCCAGACCCGTCGCATCCACGACCTGCCAGGCGCCGTCGACGTAGGCCTCGGCCACGGCATGGAAGTCCATCGGCGACAGCCCGGGGGCGTACACCGAGACGAGGCGGGCGGGCACGTCGTGGGCGCGCAGGAACGCGATGACGAGGTGCGCGTAGTCCCGACAGACCCCCTGGCGGGCCAGCAGGGTTCGCACCGCGCCATCCGTGGGCAGGCTGGCGCCGGGAACGTAACTCAGGTGCCTGCCCACCCAGGACGTGACGGCGTTCAGCAGCGCGATGCCGGTGAGCCCGCGGAACTCGGCCTGGGCGGTCGGCCACAGATGGTCGGACTCGCAATACCGGCTCGGCCGCAGATAGCGCACGATGTCGATGTCGCTCACCTCGGCCGCCGCAGACTCACCGCTCACCTCGACGGTGTAGTCGATGTCGATGCGCCCGGCCTGCACCGAGACCAGTTGCAAGCGGGTGCCGTGCTGGTCGAGGACTTCCCGCCAGGTCAACGGCGTGCCGTCCTGAACGATCGTGAGTAGCTCGGTGGCGCTCGCATCCGCGGCGACGGCGACGGACAGGACCAGCTCGGCAGGCCCCATGGCCGCAAGCTCGAGATGTGCGGAGGCAGAGCGTGTCATGCCCACATGCTCGCATACATCCGCGACCTGCGAGAAAAGCACTGGATTCGGCCCGCTTCGGGGACCTTCTCACGGTTCGCGGGCACAAAAAAGGCCACCTGCGGTAGAAGCCCGCAGATGGCCAAGTGGCCCCGACCGGCGTCGATCCGGTGACCTTTCGATTTTCAGTCGAACGCTCTACCAACTGAGCTACAGGGCCAGAAGACGGCTACGTGAGCGCCTTCTGTAAGGAGAAAAGCCCCTTCTTTCGAAAGGGCTTGTCGCCTTGGCGACCCTGACCGGACTTGAACCGGCGACCTCCGCCGTGACAGGGCGGCGCGCTAACCAACTGCGCTACAGGGCCAAACTTTGATGCTGTCGTGCTTTCGTGCTGTCTAACTTTTCGTGCCGAGTACAACCTACAGTATGCGTAGCCCCAACGGGATTCGAACCCGTGTTAACGCCGTGAAAGGGCGCCGTCCTAGGCCGCTAAACGATGGGGCCGAACTTCCCGGAAGCTGATGACTTCCGACGCATAACTATAAGGTGAGATGCGGCCAGAGTTCAAATCGGCCGAATCCGCCGGGGCCGTCCCGACCTTGAACCTGCCCGTTTGCCGCGGAATTCCGGGCCTCGACGCACGTCCTACCGAGATGACCTTCGGCGTGTCGCATTCACCGCGCCCGCGAATGGTCGGCGATTCCGGCACCCGGCAGGTTAAGTTTTTTAGTGGACCCGGCCGTTCAGGCTGGTTTGTTATTGTGACGAGTGTTGTCACAGTGACGGATGTGACAACAAAAAGCCCGATCGGGGAGTTATGAAGAGTACGGCAACCGTGATCAGTCACGGCATTCGCGCCGGCCTGCACCGGATGCGGCCCGCACGGCTGCGACACGCACGCCGCACCCCCGCAACCCGCCGCCGCGCCATGGGACTCACCGGCTTCGCCGCCGCCCTCACACTTGCGGTCACCCTGGCCAGCCCGATCAGCCCGGCCATGGCCATCGACTACCCGACCTGGGACGAACTGCAGGCTGCCAAGTCGAATACCGCCGCGGCCGCCAACCAGGTGACCGAGATTCAGAACCTCATCGCCGGCCTGCAGACCGAAGTCGAACGCACCCGGGCCGAGGCCGAAGCGCGCGGCCTGGAGCTGCAGGACGCCCAGGAGAAGTTCGACGACGCCAGCCGACGCGCCAGCGATCTGCAGGCCCAGGCCGACGCGAGCAAGACCCAGGCGGATGCCGCCACCCGCCAGGCCGGTCAGCTCGCCGCTCAGCTCTACCGCACCGGGGGCACCGACCTCAGCGTCAACCTCTTCATCGACGGGCAGGAAAGCGGCGAAGGCGCCGACGAACTGCTGTCGAAGCTCGGCAGCATGAGCAAGCTCGTCGAACGCAGCACCGACGTCTATGAGCAGGCCCAGACGGCCAACAACACCGCGCAGTCGCTCGGCGACCAGGCCGCGGTGGCCCAGGCCGAGCGTGAGACCCTGCGCGTCGCCGCGGAGGCCGCTATGGCGGCCGCCCAGGAGGCGGCGGACGCCGCGAATCAGGCGCTGTCGGAATCCGAAGCGCAGAGCGTCGTGCTCGCGGCCCAACTCCAGTTCATGCAGGACGCAGAGGCCACCACGGCCGCTGCCTACCAGGCCGGCGTCGTGGAACGGGCGCGCCTGGCCGAGGAAGAGCGCCAGCGCGCGGCCGCCGCAGCGGCGGCAGCGGCAGCCGCCAACCAGTCATCAGGCGGGGGAGCCACCGGCAGTGCCGGAGCGGGTCTCAGCGGCGGGTCGATCGGCAGCCAGGGCTGGGCCGTCCCGGCGGGCGGACGTATCACCGACGGGTACGGCGCTCGCGCCGTCATCTGCGGCAGCGGCGGCTGCAGCGGCGGATTCCACTACGGCACCGACATCGGCACGGGCTGCAGCGCCCCCATCTACGCCGCCGCGTCGGGAACCGTCGTCTATGCGGGCCGCCAAGGCACGTACGGCAACTTCGTGAAGATCAGTCACGGCAACGGTATCGAGACCGGTTACGCCCACATCCGCGATGGCGGCATCTTCGTCTCGGTCGGCCAGCGCGTGGACGCAGGGCAGAACATCGCCAGCTCCGGCACGACCGGCGCATCCACCGGGTGTCACCTGCACTTCGAGGTCTTCAGCGGTGGCAACCGCATCAACGCCGTTCCATTCATGTCCGACAGGGGAGCCCCACTTGGCTGACACCACACCCATCCGCCGTTCACGTCGCAGCTCGGCCGCGCTGTTGTCCGCCGCGATGATCGGCTCGGTCGCCGCGTCCGTCGGCGTGGTCGCCCCCGCCTTCGCCGATCAGGACTACCCCAGCTGGGACGAGGTCGCAAAGGCCAAGGAGAGCGAAGCGGCGAAGGCCACCCAGATCAAGAACCTGACCGGGCTGCTCGAGGGCCTGCAGACCTCGTCTGCCGAAGCGTCCAGGGGCTCCCAGATGGCCGCGGAGGCCTACCGGGTGGCCCAGGACGACCTCGACGCTGCCACGGCCCGCGAGGAGAGCCTGAACAAGCAGTCCGCTGTGGCGCAGAAGGCCGCGGACACCTCGAAGATGCGCGCCGGCCTCATCGCCGCGCACCTGGCCAAGACCGGCGCCCAGGACCTCTCGCTGAACCTGTTCCTGAACGGCAACACCGCCGACGACCTGCTCAGCCAGCTCGGCACGGCCAGCAAGCTCAGCGAGCAGTCCGAAACCATCTATCGGCAGGCCGTTCAGGACAAGAACACCGCCGAGTCTCTCATCGCGCAAGCTCAGGCCGCCACCGCCGAGCGGAAGCGCCTGAGCGCCGAATCCAAGGACAAGTACGAGTCCGCCACCGACGCGGCCCGGAGCGCCCAGTCGGCCCTCGACACCGAGCTGGCGAAGTCGGCCGAGCTGTACGAGCAGCTCGCTCTGCTCAAGGACACCACGGCAGAGGTGGAGCGCGAGTACCAGACCGGTCTGGATGCCGCGGCCTCGGCCGCGGCGCTGGCCCGGGCTCAGGCCGCCGCAGCGGCCGCGGTCAACAACCCCGCCCAGGGCGGGTCGGCCCCGGCATCCGGTGGAGCGGCACCGGCCGCGCCCGCTGCTCCGGCTCCCGCTGCGCCCGCGCCCGCTGCACCGGCTGCTCCTGCGCCCGCGGCCCCGGCCCCGGCCGCGCCAGCGCCGTCGACGCCGTCGGCCCCCAACGCCTCCGCGGTCGAGACCGCGCTGTCGTTCGCCCGCGGCCAGCTCGGCAAGGCCTACCAACTGGGCGGCTCAGGGCCCGACGTCTGGGATTGCTCTGGGCTCACCAAGGCTGCCTACGCGGCCGCAGGCATCTACATCGGCACGCACTCGGCCACCAACCAGTACAACACCATGGCCAGTCAGGGCAAGCTCGTGTCGTTCTCGCAGGTGCAGGTCGGCGACCTGGTCTTCTGGGGCTCACCGGGCAACTACTATCACGTGGCGATCTATGTCGGCGGTGGGCAGATCCTCGAGGCGCCCGACGTCGGCAAGCCTGTCCGGGTGCACAGCATCTGGTCGGCCGGCGAGGTCGCGCCCTATGTGGGTCGGCCCAGCTGACCTCGGCCCGTTAACGACCGAAGCCGCTCCCCGTCAGGGAAGCGGCTTCGGTCGTTAAGCGGATGCGGGGTCAGTGACCCTCGTCCACGAGCTTCTTGAGCCCGTCACGCACGATCTGGTCGGCCTCAGCGGCGTCGCCCCAGCCCTCGGTCTTGACCCACTTGTTGGGTTCGAGGTCCTTGTAGTGCTCGAAGAAGTGCTCGATCTCCTTGCGGGTGTACTCCGGGATGTCGGTGACGTCCTGGATGTGCTCCCAGCGCGGGTCGCCAGCGGGAACCGCGATGACCTTGGCGTCTGAGCCGCCGTCGTCGGTCATGTTGAACACGCCGACGGGGCGCACGGACACGCCGACGCCGGGGAACAGCGGGAAGTCGAGCAGCACCAGGACGTCGACGGGGTCGCCGTCCAGGCCCAGGGTGTTCTCGAAGAACCCGTAATCGGTGGGGTACACGAAGCTCGTGTACAGCACCCGGTCGAGGTAGACCCGACCGGTTTCGTGGTCCACCTCGTACTTGTTGCGGCTACCGCGTGGGATTTCAATGACTGCGTCGTATTCGGCCATGGCCGTCTCTCTCCCTTATTCGAAGTCTGCGGATAACGTTACTGGATGGAGTCCACCCGCCGCCCGCGACTGTCACCGGCCATCGCCGACCTCCGCCGCGCCGTACGGGAGCTGTTGCCGGAAAGCGGCCTGGTGCTCGTGGGACTGAGCGGCGGGGCGGATTCGCTGGCGCTGGCCGCCGCGACGGCATTCGAGGCGCCGCGGGCCGGGCTGCGCGCCGGAGCCGTGATCGTCGACCACGGCCTGCAGCCGGGCTCGGCCGGGGTCGCCCTCGCCGCCGCCGCCCAGGCCTCCGGCCTCGGCCTCGACCCGGTCCTGGTGCAGACGGTCGCCGTGACGGATGCCGACGGCGACGGACCAGAGGCCGCCGCCCGCACCGCACGCTACGCGGCCTTCGACACCGCCCTGGAGCGGACCGGGGCCACCGCCGTGCTGCTCGGCCACACTCTCGACGACCAGGCCGAGACGGTGCTGCTGGGCATCGCCAGGGGGTCGGGGGCCACGAGCCTGCACGGAATGGCGCGGGTCGCCGGACGCTACCGGCGCCCGCTGCTCGGCATCCGCCGCGCCCAGACCCGGCAGGCCTGCCTCGACGCGGGACTCACCGCCTGGTCCGATCCGCAGAACGTCGACCCCCGGTACGCCAGGGTGCGGGTGCGCGAGAGCGTGCTGCCGCTGCTCGAGACCGAGCTCGGCCCCGGCATCGCCGAGGCGCTGGCCCGCACCGCCGTGACGCTGCGGGAGGACGCCGCTGCCCTCGACGCACTGGTGCCCGAGTTGCTGGCCGGCGCGGTCACCGTGGGGGAGTCCGGCACGTCGGTGCGGGTGGCTGCACTGGCCGCCCAGCCGGCCGCCCTGAGGCAGCGGATGATCCGGACGGTGGCCGCCGACGGGTTCGGCGCGGCGCTCGAACGGAGCCACACCCTGGCCGTCGCCCGGCTGGTCACGCATTGGCACGGGCAGAAGGCTCTCGACCTGCCAGGCGTTAGAGTGGAAAGGCAGGGGGACATGCTCTTCTTTTCGGCACCTCGACACACCCAGAACAAAGGACCTTTCCGCTCCCATGGAACCTCGTGACATTGACGGCGACCTCACCGAAATCCTGATCGAGGAGGCCGAGATCCGGGCCCGACTGGCCGAGATGTCACGGCAGATCGAAGCGGACTACGCCGGCAAGGACCTGCTCCTGGTGGGCGTGCTCAAGGGCGCGGTCATGGTCATGGCCGACCTGGCCCGCGAACTCGTGCACCCGGTGACCATGGACTGGATGGCCGTCAGCTCGTACGGCTCCGGCACGCAGTCCAGCGGAGTGGTGCGCATCCTCAAGGACCTCGACACCGATCTGCACGGCCGTCACGTGCTCATCGTCGAGGACATCATCGACTCCGGCCTCACCCTCTCCTGGCTGATGGCCAACCTCAATTCGCGCGGCCCCGCCTCGCTGGAGATCTGTGCGCTGCTGCGGAAGCCCGCTGCTGCGCGCGTCGAGATCGACGTGAAATACCTCGGCTTCGACATCCCCAACCAGTTCGTCGTGGGCTACGGCCTGGACTACGCCGAGAAGTACCGCAACCTGCGCTCGGTCGGGGTGCTCGCACCGCACGTGTACTCCACGGGCGAGTAGCGCCACTTCCCGGGGTACTCCAGTTCCCCTTTGGGCGAACACTCGGTGTTCCCCCAGTGCGGGAGCGGTAGCCTGTGACCACCATGAACGTCAAGAAACTTCTGCGCGGGCCGCTCCTCTACATCATCCTTGCGGTAATAGCCGTCTGGGTGGGGTCGAGCCTCCTCACCATGTCGGGCTTCCGCGAGATCTCCACCCAGCAAGGGTTGGACTTCCTGAAGGACGGCAAGGTCTCCGAGGCCAAGATCGTCGACGGCGACCAGCGCGTCGACCTCACCCTCACCAAGGCCGATGCCACCTACGGCGAGCAGGTGCAGTTCTACTACGTCGCCCCGCGCGGCGAAGAGGTCGTGAACGCCGTCACGGCCGCTGACCCCAAGGACGGCTTCACCGACGAGGTGCCCCAGTCCAGCTGGTTCCTCTCGCTGCTGGGCATCCTCCTGCCGGTGCTCCTGATCGGTGCGTTCTTCTGGCTGATGCTCTCCGGCATGCAGGGTGGCGGCAACAAGGTCATGCAGTTCGGCAAGTCCAAGGCCAAGCTGGTCTCCAAGGAGACCCCGCAGGTGAGCTTCGCCGATGTCGCCGGAGCCGACGAGGCCATCGAGGAACTGCAGGAGATCAAGGACTTCCTCAAGGAACCGGCCAAGTTCCAGGCCGTCGGCGCGCGGATCCCCAAGGGTGTGCTGCTCTACGGCCCTCCCGGAACCGGTAAGACCCTGCTGGCCCGCGCCGTCGCCGGCGAGGCCGGGGTGCCGTTCTACTCCATCTCCGGATCCGACTTCGTCGAGATGTTCGTGGGTGTCGGCGCCAGCCGGGTGCGCGACCTGTTCCAACAGGCCAAGGAGAACTCCCCGGCGATCATCTTCGTCGACGAGATCGACGCCGTCGGCCGCCACCGCGGTGCCGGCATGGGCGGCGGGCACGACGAACGCGAGCAGACCCTCAACCAGCTGCTGGTCGAGATGGACGGCTTCGACGTCAAGACCAACGTGATCCTCATCGCGGCGACCAACCGCCCCGACATCCTCGACCCTGCGCTGCTGCGCCCCGGCCGCTTCGACCGGCAGATCGGCGTGGACGCGCCGGACATGCTCGGCCGCAAGCGCATCCTCGAGGTGCACGCCAAGGGCAAGCCCATGGCCGCCGGAGTCGACCTCGAGGTGCTCGCCCGCAAGACGCCCGGCTTCACCGGTGCCGACCTGGCCAACGTGCTCAACGAGGCCGCGCTGCTCACCGCGCGCTCGAACGCCCAGCTGATCGACAACCGCGCCCTCGACGAGGCCGTCGACCGTGTGATGGCCGGCCCGCAGCGTCGCACCCGCGTCATGCGCGACCAGGAGAAGCTCATCACCGCGTACCACGAAGGCGGACACGCCCTCGTGGCGACGGCCATGCGCAACACCGACCCGGTCACGAAGATCACCATCCTGCCGCGCGGCCGTGCCCTCGGCTACACGATGGTGATGCCCCTCGAGGACCGCTACTCGGTGTCACGCAATGAACTGCTCGACCAGCTCGCCTATGCCATGGGCGGTCGAGTCGCGGAGGAGATCATCTTCCACGACCCCACCACGGGCGCGTCGAACGACATCGAGAAGGCCACAGCCACGGCCCGCAAGATGGTCACCGAATTCGGCATGAGCTCGGACGTCGGTCCGCTCAAGCTCGGTTCGGCATCCGGCGAGATGATGTTCGGCCGCGACATGGGGCACCAGCGCGACTACTCGGAGCGGCTCGCCGAGCGGGTGGACACCGAGGTGCGCCAGCTGCTCGAGAACGCGCACGACGAGGCGTACACGGTGATCAACGCCAACCGTGCGATCCTCGACGACCTCGCCGCGAAGCTGCTCGAGCACGAGACGCTCGACCAGACCGCCCTGGTGGAGATCTTCGCCGGCGTGCAGAAGCTGCCGCCGCGTCCGCAGTGGCTCTCCAGCGACAAGCGTCCGGTCTCCGACCTGCCTCCCATCGCGATGCCCGCGCCGAAGGCCCCTATTGACGGTGCGGCCGTCGACGGCGGCATCTCCAGCGGCGGCGCCGAGACCGACAAGCCCAAGCGCGCGCCGGCCCGCAAACCCCGCCCCGCGACCGCGTAGAGCGGCGCCCGTGGGAGTCGACCAGCCACGCATCCAGGCGGCCGTCGCCGAGATCCTCGCCGCCATCGGCGAGGATCCCGGGCGGCCCGGTCTGGAGACCACGCCGGAGCGGGTTGCCTCCGCGTACGCGGAGTTCTTCTCCGGCCTCGGCACCGACCCGCTCGAGCACCTACGGGACAGCGTGCCCGTTGGGGAGCGCACCGGCGAGCTCGTGCTGCTGCGCGACATAGAGTTCCGGTCCGTCTGCGAACACCACCTGCTGCCCTTCCTCGGCACCGCGCACCTCGCCTACCTGCCCGGCGACCGCATCGTGGGCCTGGGCAAGCTCGCCGCCGTGGTGGAGACACTCGCGGCCCGGCCTCAGCTGCAGGAACGGCTCACCGAGGAGATCGCTGACGCCCTCGAGGCCGGCCTCGCGCCGCGCGGCATCCTCGTTGTTCTCGACGCCAGCCACGGATGTGTCACCACGCGCGGTCCGCGCCAGTCCCGCAGCTCCACCGTCACCATGGCCAGCCGCGGCGAGCTTGCCCAGCCGGTGGCGCGTTCCGAGATCATGGCCCTCATCGGCGGCTCGCTGTGACCGGGGCACCGCGGTGACCCTCGTCATGGGTGTGCTCAACGTCACACCGGACTCCTTCAGCGACGGCGGACGCTGGGCCAGCACTGAAGCGGCCGTTCGCCACGCCCTCGACCTGCACGCCGACGGCGCCGACCTCATCGATGTCGGCGGCGAGTCCACCCGGCCCGGTGCCGCCCGGGTGACTCCCGAGGTGGAGCAAGGCCGGGTGCTCCCGGTGATCGCCGAACTGCACCGCCGCGGCATCGTCACGAGTGTCGACACTCTCAACGCCCAGACCGCCGAGCGGGCCGCTGACGCCGGCGCCGACATCATCAACGATGTCTCCGGCGGCCTGGGCGACCCCGGCATGGCAGCAGTGGTGGCACGCACCGGGCTCACCTACATCGCCATGCACTGGCGCGGCCATGCCCGCACCATGGACACCCTCGCCGTCTACGACGACGTGGTCGCCACGGTCGTCGCCGAACTGACCGACCGGGTCGCCGGGCTCGAAGCGGCCGGCGTCAAGCGCGGCCAGATCGTCCTCGACCCCGGGTTGGGCTTCAGCAAGGACGCCGAGCAGAACTGGCGCCTGCTCGGCCGGCTGGACGCGTTCTCGGAGCTCGGACTGCCCGTCATGGTCGGCGCCTCGCGCAAGCGGTTCCTGGCCGCTCTGCTGCCCGATGACGCGCCCATCGTGGACCGCGATCTGCCGACCGCAGTGCTCAGCGTGCTCGCCGCCCAGGCCGGCATGTGGGCCGTCCGCGTGCACGACGTGGCCGGAACCCGAACCGCCCTTAACGTGCTGGCCCGGGTCGAGTCGGCCAGAATAGGGTCATGAGCACCGACTCGATCACCCTCACCGGGCTGCGGATCACCGCCCACCACGGTGTCTTCGACTTCGAACGCGAGAACGGCCAGGAGTTCGTCATCGACGTCACCGTGTGGCTGGATTTCCGCGCGGCGGCCTCCGGCGACGACCTCGCCCGCACCATCCACTACGGCGAACTAGCCGTCGAGGTGGCGGACGCCGTGCGGCGCGACCCCGTAGATCTCATCGAGACCCTGGCCGAGCGGATCGCCGACGTGGTTCTCGCGCACGAGGCCGCCGAACGGGTGCGCGTCACGGTGCACAAACCGCAGGCGCCCATCGAGATCCCGTTCGCGGATGTCTCGGTTCAGATTGAACGCGCGCAGATTGAACGCACGCAGATCGAACGCGCGCTGCCGGCCACGGCCCACTCGGAAGGGAGCCGAGCATGACGCGGACCAACGACACGCCGCAGACCGCCGTGCTGGCCCTCGGCAGCAACCTCGGCGACCGGGAGGCCACCCTGGCCGCCGCCGTGCGGGAGATCGCCGACCTGACCGGCGCGGAACTCACCGCGATCTCACCCGTGTACGCCTCGGACGCCGTGAAACCCGACGGTGTAGACCTCGACGCCCCCGGCTACCTCAACCTCGTGGTGAGCCTGCTCTGGTCGGGTGACCCGCACGCCCTGCTCGACGCCGTCAACGACATCGAGAACGCCCACGGCCGGGTGCGCGAGGAACGCTGGGGCGACCGCACGCTGGACATCGACCTCATCTGCGTGGGCGACCTGCAGATCGACGACGACAGGCTCACCCTGCCGCACCCCCACGCCGCCGAGCGCGACTTCGTGCTCGCGCCCTGGGCCGATATCGACCCGGACGCCGAGATCCCCGGCCGCGGCCGGGTCACCGAACTTCTGGCCGTGGCCGACCGCACCGCCAGGGCGCATCCGGTCTCGGCCAGCACCGACCCCGCCCACACCGAGGTCGCCCCCGGTCTGCAGGAGCCCCGGCCATGAAGCGCACCTCGCCCACCCCGCTGATCGCCCTCGGCCTGGTCGGCCTGGTCGTCGGGTTCCTGGCCGAATTGGCGGCCACGGCCTTCAGCGCGCCCATCTTCGTTCCGCCGCTCACCCTGCCGCTCGCGCTCGTGCTGATCGCGGTGATCCTCGTCGCCCTCGCCTGGCCGATCCGGCAGGCCACCCGGGGCCGCTCCACCCGGCGGGTCGACCCGTTCCGCGCCATGCGGGTGGCCCTACTGGCCAAGGCATCCAGCTTGAGCGGGTCGCTCCTGCTCGGCGTGGGCCTGGGCATCGTGCTCTTCATCCTCACCCGCTCGGTGGTACCGGCGGTAACATCGTTGTGGCTCGCAATCGGGATGGCACTCGGCGCGGTGATCCTCCTGGTAGGTGGTCTCGTGGCGGAACACTTCTGCACACTCCCGCCGGACGACGACCACGATCACGACAACGGGGGACCGAACAATGGTGGAGCAGCCCATGCCTGACAACCTCGGCGGCGAGATCGCGCCGATGCCGGTTCCGCCGGTCGGGGCACGACTGGACCTCCCCGAGGCCGGCGAGTGGAAGCGCGTGTCGCCCAAGTACGTCATGGTCGAGATCGTGGGCACCATCGTGTTCCTGCTCATCGTCTGCGCGGTCACCGGTTTTCTCTGGCTGGTCCTCGAACAGGACTGGGCCCTCTGGGTGGGGGGCGCCGTCGCCCTCATCACGCTGATCTCCCTCGTGCTCGAGCCCCGCCGGGTGCGCTCGATCGGCTACCAGCTGCGTGCGGACGACCTGCTCTTCCGCCGCGGCATCATGTACCAGCGCTTCGTCTCGGTGCCCTATGGCCGCATGCAGCTCGTGGACATCACCCGCGGCCCGGTCGCCCGTCTGCTCGGCCTGGCCGACCTCAAGTTCGTCACCGCCGCGGCCTCCTCCGGCGTGGCCATCCCCGGCCTGGCCGAGGCGGATGCCGACGCCCTCCGCGACCGTCTCGTGGAGCTGGCCGAGAGCCGGCGGGCCGGGTTGTGACCTCCCTCGCCGACGGGGACTGGCACCGCCTGCATCCCGCGAGCCCGCTGCTGCGCGGCGGTATCTTCGTCTTCGCCCTGCTCGGGTTCGTCATCGCCAACTTCCGCGAACGCGTCGTCGACCTGGTCTTCGGCATCCCGCGGGAGTCCGGCGACCCGTTGGACACCATCTACGAGCGCGGCGCCGTGGGCTGGGCCCTGCTCATCGCCGGCGGCATCCTGGTGGTCATCCTCATCGCCTTCAGCCTCTCCTGGCGGATGCACACCTTCCGGGTGACCGACGAGTCCGTCGAGGTGCGCAGCGGCATCCTGTTCCGCAGCCACCGGAAGGCCAGGCTCGACCGCATCCAGGGCGTCAACATCGTGCGCCCGCTCATTCCCCGCCTCTTCGGCGCCGCCAAGCTCGAGGTGAGCGTGGCCGGGCAGGACGCCAACGTGCAACTGGCCTACCTGGGCTCCGCGCTGGCCGACGGGCTGCGCCGCGACATCCTGCAGCTGGCCTCCGGCGCCCGGCAACCGCGCGTGGCACCCGGTGAACCCGGCGAGCCCGGCCAGAGCGCTGAGATCGCAGGGGCCGCCGCGGTGAACGGGCCCGGGCTCCGGCAGGGGCTCGGGGACTACGCCACGGCACGCGTGGGCGAATTCCTCGCGCCGGAGCTGGACCCGGATGCCGCGCCGCCGCAGTCGGTCGTGCGCATCCCGGTCCTCCGGTTGATCGGGTCGATCGTGTTCAGCGGGTTCACTCTGTTCCTGCTGGTGGGCGTGGTGGCCCTCGTCACCTCGGTGGTCGTCGGCGGCAGCGAATGGCTGCTCATCGCCATCGTCCCCGGCCTGATCGGCAGCCTCGGTTACTACTTCTCCCGATTCACCAAGTCGTTGCGCTACAGCATCGCGGGCACCAGCGACGGGGTGCGGGTGGGCTTCGGCCTGCTCACCACGAGCAACGAGACCCTGCCGCCCGGGCGCATCCACGCCGTGGGCGTGAACCAGCCGCTGCTGTGGCGCCCGTTCGGCTGGTGGCAGATCCGTATCAACAAGGCCGGGCACTCCACCAACGAGGGCGCGGCGGGTGCCGCCGCCACGACGGTGCTCCCGGTCGGGTCGCTGCGCGACGTCGAACGGGTGCTCGAGCTGATCCTGCCGGCCTTCTCCGACGACGCCCAGCGGGCGCTCATCGGCCGTGGCCTCACCTCCCGAGGCGGCGACGACGGCTTCCGCAACGCCCCGCGCCGTGCGGCGTGGCTCCGTCCCTTCTCCTGGCGGCGCACCGGGTACGCGGTTGCCGCCGACGTGGCGCTGCTGCGCCGTGGAGTGCTGGCCAGAGACCTCGTGCTCGTGCCCTTGGCCCGCCTGCAGAGCGTCGGCATCGACCAGGGCCCGATCCGGCGGCGCCTGCGCCTGGCCACCGCCCGCCTGCACACCGTGGCGGGACCGGTCAGCGCGACCCTCGGCGTGATCGACACCGACGAAGCCGTGCGCCTGTTCGAGGCCGTCTCCGCCGGCGCCGTCGCCTCGGCGGACTCCGACACCAGCCATCACTGGAGCCGCACAGCGGCGGCTCCGGCCGCCGCCGACCAGCCGGCCGCCCCGGCCCCCGCCTCTGAAGCGCCGCCCGCCAGCGCGCCGCCCGCCACCACCCCGCTCGGCCCGAGCACCGAGGTGACCTGGTGAGCCAACGCCCCGGTCGGCTCGGCATCGGCGTCATCGGCGCCGGGCACGTCGGCCCGATCCTCGCCGCGGCCCTCGCGGGGGCCGGACACGCCCTCGTGGGTATCTCCGCCATCTCCCAGGCCAGCCGCGACCGGGCCGAGGCGATCCTGCCGCAGGTGCCCGTGCTCACGGTGCCCGAGGTCGTGGAGCGCAGCGAACTGGTCATCATCGCCGTGCCGGACGACCAGCTGGACAGCCTGATCACCGGGCTCGCGGCCACCGGAACCTGGCAGCCCGGCCAGCTCGTGCTGCATACCTCGGCGCGCTACGGCACCGATGTGCTCCTGCCGGCCCTGCGCGCCGGCGCGATCCCGCTGGCCATCCACCCGGCCATGGCGTTCACGGGGACCAGCCTGGACATCAGCCGGCTGGCCGACAGCTACTTCGCCGTCACCGCCCCCGCCCCCGTGCTGCCGATCGGGCAGGCGCTGGTGGTGGAGATGGGCGGCGAACCGGTGATCGTGGCCGAGGCCGACCGTGCCGCCTACGCCGAAGCCATCGAGACCGCCACGGCGTTCTCCACCTCGATCGTCGAGCAGTCCACCCGGCTGCTGCAGGGAATCGGCATCGAGCAGGCCGGCGCTGTGATCGCGCCGCTTGTGCGATCGGCCATCGAGAACGCGCTCACCCGCAACGGAGCGACGCATCCGCTCGACGGCCTCGACACCTTGCCCCACCCGTTCGACCTGCCATACCCGTTCGACCCGGAGGACCAGTGACCGTGCTCACCAAGCCAGAAGTCATCGACACCATCGATGAGCTGCGGGGCCAACTCTGCCTCGCCAAACAGAACGTCGCCGCCCAGGGCGGCGACGCCCACGTTGTGCTCGTGCCGACCATGGGCGCCCTGCACGCCGGCCACCGCGCCCTCGTGCGCCGTGCCGCCGACCTCGGCGCGATCGTCGTGGTCTCCATCTTCGTGAACCCGCTGCAGTTCGGTGTGAACGAAGACCTCGACACCTACCCGCGCACCCTCGACGCCGATGTGGCGGTGCTGGCCGAGGAGGGCGCCGCGTTCGTGTTCGCACCCACGATTCGCGAGATGTACCCGGACGGAGCGTCCTCCACCCGCGTGACCGCCGGCGGGATCGGCAGCCTGTACGAGGGCGCGGCCCGGCCCGGCCACTTCGACGGCATGCTCACGGTGGTGGCGAAGCTGTTCAACATCGTCGAACCCGACATCGCCGTGTTCGGCCAGAAGGACGCCCAGCAGGTGTTCCTCGTGGAGCGTATGGTCGCCGACCTCAACCTCCGGCTCGGAATCGAAGTCGTCCCCACCGTGCGGGAGGAGAACGGCCTGGCCCTGTCCAGCCGCAACCGCAACCTCGACGACCCCGCCCGCGACGCGGCCCGCTCGCTGTCGGTGGGCCTCGCGGCCGCTGCCGCTGCCGCCTCCGCTGGAGTGCCGGCCGCGATCGTGGCGGCGCACGCGGTCATCGGTGCCCAGCCACTGGTTAAACTGGACTATCTCGTTGTCGTGCACCCGCACACCTACCTGCCGGTCGCCGACGACTACCGAGGCCCGGCCAGGATGCTGGTCGCCGCGGTGGTCGGCAGCACCCGGCTCATCGACAACATCGCACTGGACATCCCCTAACCGCCTTTCCCTGGCGCTGGCCGCGGCCCGCGCACGCCCACCGACGGAGAACCGCATGAGCACCACCCCCGACGCCGCGCCCGGCTACACGCCCGGCACTGACGAGCAGGACGCACAGGCCGCAGCGGCCGAACTGTCCGAGCAGAAGGCCGTGCGCCTGACCAAGCGCGACCGCCTGAACGCGGCGGCGACCAACGCCGGCGGTGGTGCCTACCCGGTGTCGGTGCCCGTCACCCACACCATCCCCGCCGTGCGCGCCGAGTACGGCGACCTCGAGGCGGATGCCGCCACGGGCGTCACGGTCGGCCTGGCCGGCCGCATCGTGCACCTGCGCAACACCGGCAAGCTGTGCTTCGCGAGCCTGCAGTCCGGCGACGGCAGCCGCATCCAGGCCATGGTGTCGCTCGCCGCCGTCGGCGAGGAATCCCTCGCGGCCTGGAAGGACCTCGTCGACCTCGGCGACCACGTCTTCGTGTCCGGCGAGGTCATCTCCTCCCGCCGCGGCGAACTCTCCATCATGGTCTCCGAGTGGCAGGTCGCCGCCAAGGCGCTGCTGCCGCTGCCCAACCTGCACTCCGAACTCAGCGAAGAGACCCGGGTGCGCAGCCGCTACCTCGACCTCATCGCCCGCGACCAGGCCCGCCGCACCGTCGTGCAGCGCTCGCAGGCCGTCGCGAGCCTGCGCGCCACCTTCACCGCGCGCGGCTTCCTCGAGATCGAGACGCCCATGCTGCAGACCATGCACGGTGGCGCCTCCGCCCGGCCGTTCTCCACGCACAGCAACGCCTTCGACACCGAGCTGTTCCTGCGCATCGCCCCTGAGCTCTTCCTCAAGCGCGCCGTCGTCGGCGGCATCGACCGGGTCTACGAGATCAACCGCAACTTCCGCAACGAGGGCGCCGACTCCACCCACTCGCCCGAGTTCGCCATGCTCGAGGCCTACGAGGCGTACGGTGACTACACCTCGATCGCCGAGCTCACCCAGACCCTCATCCAGGACGCCGCCGCGGCCATCACCGGCGGCTCGCACGTCGTGACCTGGGCCGACGGCACCGAGTACGACCTGGGCGGCCAGTGGGACCGCATCAGCATGTACGACAGCCTGTCGGCGGCCGTGGGGCGCACCGTCAGCCCCGCCACCCCACTGGCCGACCTGCAGGCTCTGGCCGCGGTCGAGGGCGTCGAGGTCGACCACCCGATCCACGGCAAGTACGTCGAGGAACTCTGGGAGCACTTCGTCAAGGGCGACCTCGTGCGCCCTACCTTCGTGCTCGACTTCCCGGTGGACACCAGCCCGCTCGTGCGCGGGCACCGCTCCATCGACGGCGTCGTGGAGAAGTGGGACCTCTACATCCGCGGTTTCGAACTGGCCACCGGCTACTCCGAGCTCGTCGACCCCGTCGTGCAACGCGAACGCTTCGTGGAACAGGCCCGGCTCGCCGCCGGCGGCGACCCCGAGGCGATGCGCCTGGACGAGGAGTTCCTGCGTGCGCTCGAGCACGGTATGCCGCCCACCGGCGGCATGGGAATGGGCATCGACCGGCTGCTGATGGCCCTCACCGGCCTTGGCATCCGCGAGACCATCCTCTTCCCGTTGGTAAAGTGACCGCATGATGACTTTTCTGCCCAAGGACGAGCTGAAGCCCGACGACGACGGCGGCAAAAAGGGCCCGTCGACCAACCGGATCATGATCTGGATCGTGGTCGGCGGTATCGGCCTCTACCTGCTGGGTTCGGGCATCTGGGGCATTCTCGTCAAGTAACCCCCGGTCCACCTCGCGAAGTGTGAGAAAAGCACGCAAAAACGGGGAATCCCGGTGCTTAAGTCACAGCTCGCGGATGGGGCGGGGGCGGGACCGCGTAGGCTGGTGTGACTATGGATGACTTCTGGGCCAACGCACTGTTCTCGCTCGCGCCCACGGTTCTGGTCGGCGTGATCTTCTGGATCATCATGCGTGCCATCATCCGCGCCGACCGCACGGAGCGAAACGCCTACGCGCGCATCGAAGCCGAAGAACGGGCCAAGCTCGGCCTCGACAAACCGGCCGGCTAAGCGTGTTCGGCATCGACCTGTCCACCATCCTCCTCGTGGTGGCGTTCCTTGTTGACTTCGCGATCCGGGTTGTGGCCATCATCGTGGTCCCGCGCAACCGCAGGCCCACCTCCGGGATGGCCTGGCTGTTGGCGATCTTCCTGATCCCGTACTTCGGGGCGCTCCTGTTCCTGCTGATCGGCTTCCGCACACTGCCTAAGAAGCGCGTCGAGAAGCAGGCTGAGATCAACCAGTTCATCCTCGACAGCACCGAGGGCATGGAACGGGTGACCCGGGAGCACCCGTGGCCGGGCTGGCTGGAGTCGGTGGTGGAGCTCAACCGCAATCTCGGCGCCATGCCGTTGGTGGGCGACAACCGGGCCCGTCTGCACGGCAACTACGAAGAGACTCTCGCCGCGATGGCCGCCGACATCGACAGGGCCACCAAGTACGTGCACGTGGAGTTCTACATCCTCTCCCTCGACCACACCACGGCGGGGTTCTTCGACGCCATGGAGAACGCGGTCAAGCGCGGCGTGACCGTGCGGGTGCTGATGGACCACATCCAGTCGGCGCGGAAACCCGGATTCAAGCGCACGAAGCGGCGTCTCACGGACTCCGGCGTGAAGTGGGAACTGATGTTGCCGCTGCAGCCGTTCACGGGCAAGTGGCAGCGACCCGACCTCCGCAACCACCGCAAGCTCGTCATCGTGGACGGGCGGGTCGGGTTCATGGGCTCGCAGAACGTGATCGACCGCACGTACAACATGAAGTCCAACATCCGCCGCGGGTTGAAGTGGAAGGATCTCATGGTGCGGCTCGAGGGGCCCATCGTGTCGGGCCTGAATGCCATCTTCATCACCGACTGGTACAGCGAGACCAACGAGCTGCTCACCCGCGACATCGAGCCCGTGCACCCGGAGGACATCTCCGACGCCATCGACTGCCAGGTGGTGCCCAGCGGTCCCGGCTTCGTGGGCGAGAACAACCTGCGTCTCTTCCTCGCGCTGCTCTACTACGCGCAGGAACGCATCGTGATCACGAGCCCGTACTTCGTGCCCGATGAGTCGATCATGTACGCGATCACCACGGCCGTGCAGCGGGGCCTGCACGTTGAGCTGTTCGTCTCCGAGATCGGCGACCAGGCCCTCGTCTACCACGCCCAGCGCTCCTACTACGAGGAACTGCTGCGCGCGGGCGTGAAGATCTACATGTACAAGGCGCCGTACGTGCTGCACGCCAAGCACTTCACCATCGACGACGACGTGGCGGTGATCGGGTCGAGCAACATGGACATGCGCTCGTTCAGCCTCAACTTCGAGGTGTCCCTGATGGTGCGCGGGCACTCCTTCGTGGAGGCGCTGCGTGAGGTGGAAGACGGCTACCGGGCGGACAGCCGGGAGCTCACCCTCGACGAGTGGATGAAGCAGCCGCTGCGGTCGACGATCCTGGACAACCTGGCCCGGCTGACCTCGGCCGTTCAGTAGGCGCGTTCAGTCCCGGGGCTTCAGCCGCACAGTGGGCAGCGCCGGTGCCGGCAGGGCGGTGCCGTGGTAGGCGACGTGGCCGAACCGGCCGGCCGCATCCGTTTCGTCGATCACCTCGGTCTGCCACTGGGCCCGCCACGCGGTGATCTCCTCGTGGCTGCGGCCGATGAAGTTCCACCACATCACGATCTGTTCGCCGAGCGGCTCGCCACCGAGCAGCAGCACGCGGGCGTGGGCCTGGCCGGTGTTCTCCAACCGGATGCGCCCGCGCCCGGCGTCGACGAAGCCCAGCTCGTTCTGCCGCACCGGCGTGCCGGCGACCGAGACGGCGCCGGTGTCGACGAGCACCCCGTGCTCGAAGGAGCTCTGCACGTCCAGGTCGATCCAAGCCCCGGCGGCCAGGTCGAGTTGGGCGCCGACCAGCGGGGTGTCGCCCCGGGCAGCCGCGGTCTGCCCGGCCAGGCTGCCGATGAACACGTGCAGGGTGACGCCGTTCAGGGTGACGGGGGTGATGACGTGGTTCTCGAAGCGCGGGGCCTGGTGCCGGGTGAGCTCGGGCAGCGCGATCCACAGCTGCACGCCGTGCAGGGCCGTCGTGGTGGGCGTGGACACCTCGGAGTGGCTGATGCCGGCCCCGGCGGTCATCAGGTTGAGCTCGCCCGGCCGTACCAGGGCCAGGCTGCCGACGCTGTCGCGGTGCTCGACCTCGCCGGCGAAGAGCCAGCTCGCGGTCTGCAGTCCGGTGTGCGGATGCGGCGGCACGACCATGCCGCCGGTGACGGAGACGTCGTCTGGGCCGTAGTGGTCCACGAAGCACCAGGCGCCGATCAGGCTGCGCCGGCGCTGGGGGAGCGTGCGGCGCACCCCCATGGCGCGGGGCCCGCCCAGGGGGACGTCGCGCGGCTCGAGGATGACGACGGGGGCGGACGCCTCGGTCACGGTGCCGAGCGGCGTACTGCCGTCGCAGAGGAGTTCGGCCGGTTCGGTTTCCAGGTTGCTCACCCTCCGACCCTAATCCGTGTCGCTCTTGGACGATAACGGTGGCAGAGGCTCGGTGGGGGCGGTCTGGTTGCGGTCGCCGAGTCCGTCCGGCGGCAGCGGCCTGGTGGATGCGAGGACCTCCTCACGCTGCTCGGACTCGGAGGTGGGCGGCTCGGTCGGCCCCAGCGGTTCGGGGGCGATTTCGGCCGTAACGGTTCCCGTCGACTCGGTGGGCGGCCGCTGCAGCAGCTCCACGAGGAGCACCGCGAGCAGTGCGAGCACGGCCGTCCAGATGATCACCGGGGGAGTCAGCGGCCGCCAGAAGATTGCGACGGCGGCAGCGGCCAGACCGATGAGCACGTGAGCGAGCCGGCGGTAGTGGTAGAGGAAAGCGCCGAACCGACCGGTTGTGACACCGGCATTGGCCGCGGCGAGGCGGAGCCGGGCGGAGGTGTTGACCGTGGTGCGCCGCACGATGGTGGAGCCGCGGAACGGTCCGGCGAGGTAGGCGACGACGGCCACGGTCACGCCGACCAGGCCCACCGACAGCGCCGTGGCGTTGATGATCGGGACCACCGCGTCGTAGAGCGCCTGGGCGGTGTCGCTGGGCAGGTAGGCAGGGGCGACCGAGTTGACGAACACGATCCGGCCCACGGCGACGCCCGCCGCCAGCAGCGCCATCGATGCCGCCAAGGTCAGCCCCGCCCAGATCAGGGCACGCGCCCGGCGCCGGGCCAGCAGGATGCCGATCGCGATCAACCCCAGGCTGACCAGCGGGAGCACGAAGCCCAGCACGTTCAGCAACTGATATGCGGTGCGCGCCTGCACGAGGGAGTCGGACTGGGCGACCACGATGGTGCGGTTGACGTCGGGGATGTTCTGCGCCAGCGTGAAGCCCCGATTGACCAGCTCGGTCTTGACCTCGGAGATGATCGGGCCGAGCTGGATGCCGAGTTCGCCGGTGCCGCTGATCACAAGTGCGGAGGTGGGGTCGCCTTCGAGGGCGGCGACGATCTGGGTCTGGCTCACCCGGACGGCCTGCGCCCAGAGCTGGGCGAACGCATCCGAGGTGACGATGCTCGACGCGGCCGACCGGATCAGCCCCTGGATGCCCTGCACCGCCGGTTTCTCCAGCAGTGCCAGGGCGTCCTTGGCGCCCTGAGGCAGGTCCAGGCTCTGCAGACCGGTGAAGAGGTCGCCGGTGATGGACTCGATGTCGACGTTGTCGTTGACCACGGTGACGATCTCGTCGACGAGGTAGGCCTGCACGGCCGGGTCCTTGGCCAGCGGGGCGAGGGAGGACACCACCTGGTCGGTGTTGTTGACGTACCCCTTGGTCCAGTAGGCCACCACGCTGACCGGGGCCAGGAGCACACCCACGGTGATCAGGAGCGCCGCGAAGAACGCCCGCCACCGCGCCCCCGCCCGGTGGTCGGCCGCAGGGCCGGCCTGCGCGCGCAGGCGGGCGTTCTCGGCGGAGAGCCGGGCGATCTCCTCGGCCGGGTCCGGCGGGGCGCCCGCGCCCCTGGCCGTGCCGGGGGGCGAGCCGTCGGCTTGGGGTGCGAGATTCTGAGTGCCGTCCATGGTGCCGCCGCCTTTCGCCTGCGGTTCTGGGTCGGTTGGTCGCGCTGAACTGGATGCAGCCAGTATTTGCGCACTCCCGAGCCCTCGCAAGGGCACCGCACTCGGCGAAGACCGCGGTCAGTCGGCCCGCACCAACAGGTCGCCGACCTCGCAGTCCAGCGCCACGCAGACCGCGGCCAGGGTCGAGTAGCGGATGGCCTTGGCCCGGTCGTTCTTCAGCACCGACAGGTTCACCACGCTCACCCCGACCAGCTCGCTGAGCCGGGTGAGGGTGAGGCCGCGCTCGACCAACAACTCGTCGAGCCGGCAGTGGATGCCGGTGCTCTCGTCGTCGTCGACGGGGGCCACTAGATGAGGCCGTCGGTGTCGCGCTGCATGCGCTGGCCGATCGAGATGGCCGCGGCGGCCACAAGGAGCACGAGCCCGGTTCCGGCCGGGCCGAGATCGACCTGGGTGGCCAACGGCCAGAAGCCGTCGACACCGGTGCCGTTCAGCTCGCCGGCCGCGATCATGCGGCCGAGCCCGCCGAAACCCTGGCCGAGGACCGTTCCCAGGAGCAGGGCGTAGCCGACCAGGGCCACCAGGGCGAACACCGGGCGGCTGAACGGGCGACGGCGCAGCACACCCCAGCAGAAGTAGGCCACGGTCGCCGAGACGAGAAGCGTCGTCGCCACGGCCGTGGCGCCCTCCAGGGTGAGCAGGAACCGGGGCAGGGCGCTGAGCCCGGTGACGGTGACCTCGGCCGTGTCGAAGGAGCCGTCCACCAGGCGGGCCGTGCCTCCGGATGCCGCGTCGGGCAGGGGTGTGTCCGCGAGCAGGGTCACGTCGAAGCGGTCCTGCACGAGCTGGGCCAGCACGGTGACGATGCCGGCCACGGTGGCCAGCAGCCCCCATCCGACGGCCCCGACGAGCACGGTCCAGGTGAGCCCGCGGCCGAATCGGCGTTCCCATCGGGCGGTGCGCTCGGTGCGGGTGCGGGTGGTGTTCGTCATGGGATCCTCGTCCTAACGATTATCGATATGTCTTGTGCACTGAACATATCGATTGTCGATGTGTTGCGCAAGCGTTTCCGCGGAATCGTCGCGGTGCCGCCGACCCGTTTCGCACGTGGCGCGTGACCCCGGGTGTCGGCATCCGTCACGCCCACGGCGAACAGAGGCCCGGTTCGGCGCTCGCGCTGGTTACTCTCTTTGTATCGGTGCCATAACCGCCCTGGCGCCAAGGGAGTGTTCATATGTTTGAGAGATTTACCGACCGAGCTCGTCGTGTCGTCGTCCTGGCCCAGGAAGAGGCCAAGATGCTCAACCACAACTACATCGGAACCGAGCACATTCTGCTCGGTCTCATCCACGAGGGTGAAGGCGTGGCCGCCAAGGCCCTGGAGAGCCTCGGCATCTCCCTGGATGCCGTGCGCGAACAGGTGCAGGACATCATCGGCCAGGGCCAGCAGCAGCCCACCGGGCACATCCCGTTCACGCCTCGTGCCAAGAAGGTCCTCGAGCTGAGCCTGCGAGAAGCCCTGCAGCTCGGCCACAACTACATCGGAACCGAGCACATCCTGCTCGGGCTCATCCGCGAGGGCGAGGGCGTAGCCGCCCAGGTGCTGGTCAAGCTCGGCGCCGACCTCAACCGGGTGCGCCAGCAGGTCATCCAGCTCCTTTCCGGCTACCAGGGAAAGGAGCAGGTGCAGGTGGGCGCGAACGAGACCGCAGCCGGCCCCGCGGGCAGCCAGATTCTCGACCAGTTCGGGCGCAACCTCACGCAGGCGGCGCGCGACAACAAACTCGACCCCGTCATCGGGCGCGAGAAGGAGATCGAGCGGGTCATGCAGATCCTCTCCCGCCGCTCCAAGAACAACCCCGTGCTCATCGGTGAACCCGGAGTCGGCAAGACCGCCGTCGTCGAGGGCCTCGCCCAGGCGATCGTCAAGGGCGATGTGCCTGAGACGCTCAAGGACAAGCAGCTCTACTCGCTCGACCTCGGCTCGCTGATCGCGGGCAGCCGCTACCGCGGTGACTTCGAAGAACGCCTGAAAAAGGTCACCAAGGAGATCCGCACCCGCGGCGACATCATCGTGTTCATCGACGAGATCCACACCCTCGTCGGTGCGGGTGCCGCCGAGGGCGCCATCGACGCGGCCTCGATCCTCAAGCCGCTGCTCGCCCGTGGCGAACTGCAGACCATCGGTGCGACCACGCTCGATGAGTACCGCAAGCATTTCGAGAAGGATGCCGCGCTCGAGCGCCGCTTCCAGCCCATCCAGGTGAACGAGCCGTCGCTGCCGCACACCATCAACATCCTCAAGGGTCTGCGCGACCGGTACGAGGCGCACCACAAGGTCTCCATCACCGATGGCGCCCTCGTGGCCGCGGCCAACCTCGCCGACCGCTACGTCTCCGACCGGTTCCTGCCCGACAAGGCCATCGACCTGATCGACGAGGCCGGCGCACGCCTCCGCCTCTCGATCCTCTCGAGCCCGCCGGAGCTGCGCGAGTTCGACGAGAAGATCGCCGTGGTCCGCGCCGCCAAGGAGACCGCGATCGAGGACCAGGACTTCGAGAAGGCAGCGGGACTCCGCGACGAGGAGAAGAACCTCCTCGGCGAGCGTCTGCGCCTGGAGAAGAAGTGGAAGTCCGGCGACGTCAAGACCACCGCCGTGGTCGACGAAGGCCTGATCGCGGAGGTTCTGGCGCAGGCCACCGGCATCCCCGTGTTCAAGCTCACCGAGGAAGAGTCCTCGCGGCTCGTCTTCATGGAGAAGGCACTGCACCAGCGCGTCATCGGTCAGGAAGAGGCCATCTCGGCGCTCGCCAAGACCATCCGTCGCACCCGTGCAGGCCTGAAGGACCCCAAGCGTCCGAGCGGTTCGTTCATCTTCGCCGGCCCCACCGGTGTCGGCAAGACCGAGCTGGCCAAGGCGCTAGCCGAGTTCCTCTTCGACGACGAGGCCGCCATGATCTCGCTCGACATGAGTGAGTACGGCGAGAAGCACACCGTCTCCCGCCTGTTCGGTGCGCCCCCCGGGTTCGTGGGCTTCGAAGAGGGCGGTCAGCTCACCGAGAAGGTGCGCCGCAAGCCGTTCTCCGTGGTGCTGTTCGACGAGATCGAGAAGGCTCACCCCGACATCTTCAACTCGCTCCTCCAGATTCTGGAAGAGGGCCGGTTGACGGATGGCCAGGGTCGCGTGATCGACTTCAAGAACACCGTCATCATCATGACCACCAACCTCGGCACGAGGGACATCAGCGGTTCGCCGGTCGGTTTCCAGCTCGAGGGTGACACGTCTACCAGCTACGACCGGATGCGCGGAAAGGTGAACGAGGAGCTCAAGAAGCACTTCAAGCCCGAGTTCCTCAACCGCGTCGATGAGATCATCGTCTTCCCGCAGCTGTCCAAGCCTGAACTTCTGCAGATCGTGGACCTGTTCGTCAAGCGCCTGGGCGACCGGCTGCTCGACCGCGACATGACCATCGACCTGACCCTCGCGGTGAAGGAACACCTCATCGAGGTGGGCTTCGACCCCGCCCTGGGCGCCCGGCCGCTGCGTCGCGCGATCCAGCGTGAGGTGGAGGACCGTCTGAGCGAGAAGATCCTGCACGGCGAGCTCAACTCGGGCGACCACGTGCACGTGGACTTCGTCGACGGGGAGTACGTGTTCACCACGACGAACCGCAACGAGGCCGTCTCGGTGGGCATCAACGCCGCCGCGGGCGTGGGCACCGGTCCGGGCACGCCCGACCTGGCCATCACGAGCGACTAGCACCACCCTGAGGAACGGCCCGGCGGATTCCGCCGGGCCGTTCCCTTGTTAACCCGGCCCAGACGTCGCCCTAGACTGGACCTTTCAGTAAAATCAACGGCCCGAAGCGGCCAGGAGAGTGGGCGGACGTGACAGAGCAGGGTTTCACGGTCCGTCGGGCCCGCACGAGCGATGTGCCGCTCATCCAGGACCTCGTCGAACCGCTCGTCCAGCAGCGCATCCTGCTCGGCAAGGACCGAGTGGTCTTCTACGAGGCCGTGCAGGAATTCCGAGTCGTCGAAGACGCCGACGGTGCCCTGGTGGGCTGTGGTGCGCTGCACGTCATGTGGGAGGACCTCGGCGAGGTGCGCACCCTCGCGGTGTCGCAGGACTGGCTCGGCCGCGGGGTGGGCCACGCCCTGCTCGACCGGCTCGAAGCGGACGCTCGTGAGCTCGGGCTCAGCCGGTTGTTCTGCCTCACCTTCGAGGTGGGCTTCTTCACCCGGCACGGCTTCCTCGACATGGGCACCGAAACCGTCGACCCGCACGTCTACGCCGAGCTCGTGCGCTCTCCCGACGAGGGTGTCGCCGAGTTCCTCGACCTCGCACGCGTGAAGCCCAACACTCTCGGCAACACCCGGATGCTCAAGCGCCTGACCTGACATCCGCTCAGATGTGCGCCGAGGGATCTTTTTTCTGCTCATCTGAGCAATTGGATCTCTGGTAACCAACCGGACACAGTCGGTCGTTAAGCTCACCGGACAGCACTTCCCGGCCGACTGGCCTCGGGTGTGCGCTGCCCGCCTCGGTGTGTGCGGCGCGCCCGAACGCCTGCTCGGTGTGCTGTGTGCGGAACCCGAATTCCACCCCTGTACGACCTGCTGCCCTGCTGCCCTGCACCCTGTTCATTCAGTCGTTCATCGCAATCACCAGGAGTCTTCAATGTCGTTCGCCCCACCCCGCCCGCTCCGGCTGGCCCTCGCCTCGGTGCTCGGAGCGTGCCTGGCACTTGCCCCGCTCGTGGCGGTCCCTGCCCAGGCCAGCACCGCCGGCACCGGAGTCGTGATCAACGAGGCCTACCTCAGCGGCGGCAGCGCCGGCGCCGCCTTCAGCAACAAGTTCGTGGAGCTGTACAACCCCACCAGCGCCCCCATCGACCTGTCCTCCTGGTCGCTGCAGTACCGCAAGGCGAGTGGCGTGATCACCGACAACCCCGCCGCCGTCGCGCTGACCGGAACCATCCCCGCCAACGGGTACTTCCTCGTCTCCGGCGGGTCCAACGACGTCAACGGTGCCGCGCTGCCCACCCCCGACCAGGTCTCCACTCTCAACCCCAGCGGCACCAGCGGCACCCTGATCCTTGCTGACTCCACCTCTGCCCTGAGCCTGGAGGCCGGTGACGCGGCCAACAACACCGCTGTCATCGACCTGGTCGGCTACGGCTCCTCCCTCACCTTCGAGGGCGCCGTCGCCCCGGCTCCGTCATCCACCACCGATGTCAGGTCGCTGAACCGCACCACGTTCGCCGACACCGACAACAACGCCGCCGACATCAGCCTGTCGGCGAGCATCACGCCCACCAACGCGGCCGGCCAGACGGCGGCCACCCCCACCCCGCCGCCCACCGACACGCCCGAACCCACCACCCCGCCGACGGACACCACCGCGATCAGTGCCATCCAGGGCACCGGCGACACCAGCCCGCTGGTTGGCAGCACCGTGAAGACCGTCGGCGTCGTCACCGCCGCCTACCCCGTCGGCGGGTTCGCCGGCTTCTACCTGCAGACGCCGGGCACCGGAGGCAGCAGCACCGATGCGGCCTCGCACGGCATCTTCGTGTACACCAAGACCCTGGTGAGCCCGGTCGCGGTCGGCGACTACGTGAGCGTCGTCGGGGCCGTCAGCGAGTACTACGGCCTCACCCAGCTGACCATCGGCACCCTGGCCGACATCACAGCCCTCGACGACAGCGGCATCACCGCCCCCGTCGCCAGCGAGCTGCGGTTGCCGAGCACCGACGCCGAGCGGGAACGTCTCGAAGGCATGCTCGTCAGCCCGGTCGGCGACTTCACGGTCACCAACAACTACACCACCAACCAGTACGCCGAGATCGGCCTCGCGGCTGGCACCACGCCCCTGGTCAACCCCACCGTGACCGACCGTCCCGGCAGCGCCGGCTACACGGCAGCCGTGGCCGCGAACGCCGCGCGGGCGATCACCCTCGACGACGGCGCCAGCACCAACTACCTCAGCTCCAGCAACCAGGACAGGCCGGTTCCCTACCTGTCCACCGAGGCCCCCGTGCGCATCGGCGCGGCCGTCACCTTCACCCGGCCGGTGATCCTGGACTACCGCAACTCCGCCTGGAAGCTCCAGCCGCGAGAAGCCCTGGTGCCGGCCAACGCCGCCACCGTGCAGCCGGCCACATTCGCCGACACCCGCACGACCGCTCCAGAGGACGTGGGCGGCGACATCCGCCTGGGCACCTTCAACGTGCTCAACTACTTCTCCACCACCGGCGATACCCTCACCGGCTGCAGCTTCTACACCGACCGCGCTGGCGCCGACATCACCGTGCGCAGCGGATGCGACGCCCGCGGCGCCGCCGACCAGGCGAACTTCCTGCGCCAGCAGGCCAAGATCGTCGCGGCCATCAACGCCCTCGACGCGCAGGTCGTCTCGCTCGAGGAGATCGAGAACTCCGCCGTGTTCGGCAAGGACCGCGACACCGCGCTGGCCACCCTCGTGGCCGCGTTGAATGCCGATCTCGGCCAGGACACCTGGGCGTACGTGCCGTCCCCGACGGTTCTCCCGGCCAACGAGGACGTCATCCGCACCGCCTTCATCTACCAGAAGGCCGCGGTCGAGACCGTGGGCGCGTCGACCATCCTCACCGGCTCCGCCGCGTTCAGCAACGCCCGCCAGCCGCTCGCGCAGGCCTTCCAGCTGGTCGGCGACACCGGCAGCCGATTCCTCACCATCGTCAACCACTTCAAGTCGAAGGGGTCAGGCACGGGCGTGGACGCCGACATGGGCGACGGTCAGGGCGCGTCCAACGCCTCCCGCGTGAACCAGGCGAGAGCCCTGGTGGCCTTCGCCGACACTATGTCGGCCCAGACCGGGATCGACCGGGTGTTCCTCACCGGCGACTTCAACGCCTACGACCAGGAAGACCCGATCACCGTGATCACTGACGCCGGCTACCTCAACCAGGAGGCCAAGAGCGGCGAGTACACCTACGCCTACGACGGTTCGGTCGGCTCCCTCGACCACGTCTTCGCGTCGGCCGCGGCGGATGCCGCCGTGGCGGCCGTGGACGTGTGGAACATCAACTCGGTCGAATCGGTGGCCCTCGAGTACAGCCGGTACAACTCGAACGTCACCGACTTCTACGTCGCCGACCCGTACCGCTCGTCCGACCACGACCCCGTCGTGCTCGGCCTGAACCTGGCGACCCCGACCGAGCCGGCACCGGAGCCCACCACCCCGGCACCGGCTGCCCCGGCACCGGCCATCCCGGCCCCGACCATGCCGGCGTCAACCCCGGCCGGAGTGCCGGAGACTCTCGCCGGAAAATCCAGCGCGGGCGGCCTGGCGAGCACGGGTGTTGAGCCGCTGCCCGTTCTGGGCGGAGCCATGCTCCTGCTGTTGCTCGGCTCCCTGCTGACGGGCACCGTACTCGCTCGCCGGCGCCGCAGCACCGTCCCGGGCGCCTGACCGGCGCTCACTCCCATCCACGGGCGGGCGCTGGTCTCAGCAGCGCCCGCTCCACCCCCCGTCATCCCGCGTCCCGTCATCCCGTCATCCCGTCATCACAGGTTCCTATCTCGAGGAGAACAATGTCGCTCACTACGTCCCGCCCGCTCAGGCTGGCCTTCGCCGCAATGATCGGAGCGTGCCTCGTGGCCGCTCCCGTCGTGGCAGTACCGGCGCTCGCTGCGCCGCAAGCTCCGGTGCAGCTGAACCTGCTGAACATCAACGACTTTCACGGGCGTATCGACGCCAACACCGTGAAGTTCGCCGGAACCGTCGAGACGCTGCGCGCCCAGCACCCCGACAGCACCCTGGTCCTCTCGGACGGTGACAACATCGGCGCTTCGCTGTATGCCTCTGCGTCGCAGAAGGATACCCCGACCATCGATGTGCTCAACGCCCTCGAACTGTCGGTCTCCGCCGTCGGCAACCACGAGTTCGACCAGGGCTTCGCCGACCTCACCGGCCGGGTCTCCGACGAGGCCGACTTCGACTACCTCGGGGCTAACGTCTACCTCGCCGGCACCGAGGACCCCGCCCTGCAGGAATACACGATCCGGGAGGTGCAGGGCGTGAAGGTCGCCATCATCGGCACCGTCACCGAGGAGACCCCCACCCTGGTCTCGCCCAACGGCATCTCAACCCTGAGCTTCGGCGACCCCGTCGACGCGGTCAACCGGGTCGCCGCCCAGCTCACCGACGGCGATGCCGAGAACGGCGAGGCCGACGTGATCATCGCGGAGTACCACGAGGGTGCCGGATCCGGCACGGTGGAGAACGCCACCCTCGAGCAGGAACTCGCCCTCACCGACAGCGCGTTCGCGAAGATCGTGACGCAGACCTCTGCCGCCGTCGACGCCATCTTCACCGGTCACACCCACAAGCAGTACGCCTGGAACGCCCAAGTTCCCGGCGCCGCGCCGGGCGTGACCCGCCCTGTGCTGCAGACCGGCAGCTACGGCGAGAACGTCGGCCAGGTCGTGCTCAGCTACGACCCTGACACCCAGAGCACCAGCACGGTCACCAATCAGAACGTCTCACGCAGCACCGACGACGACGCCGACCTGGTGAACGCATTCCCGCGCGTGGCCACGGTCAAGTCCATCACGGATGCCGCGCTCGCCCAGGCGGCAGTCACCGGTAGCGTCGCGGTCGGATCGATCACCGCGCCGATCACCCGCGCGTCAATCGACGGCGCCGCCCCAGTGGTCGAAGACCGGTCAGCCCCGTCGACGCTCGGTACCCTGGTGGCGAACTCGCTGCGCGCCTCCCTATCCGACCCGCTCAAGGGCGGCGCCGAGATCGGCGTTGTGAACCCCGGCGGCATGCGCGCCGATCTCTCCACCACGCCGGACGCGGAGGTCAGCTTCGCCGAGGCCAACGCGGTGCTGCCGTTCCTGAACAACCTGTGGACCACCACGCTCACCGGCGCCCAGTTCAAGACGGCTCTCGAGCAGCAGTGGCAGCGTGACGACGAAGGCGCCGTGCCCAGTCGCGCGTACCTGCAGCTTGGCCTCTCCGACAACGTGAACTATACGTTCGACGCGACCCGCGCCGAGGGTGACCGCATCACCGGCATCTGGATCGACGGCGACCCCATCGACCTCGCCCGCGGTTACCGGATCGGCTCGTTCAACTTCCTGCTCACCGGCGGCGACAACTTCCGGATCTTCGCGCAGGGCACCGACACCCGGGACTCCGGTCTGATCGACCGGGACGCCTGGATCTCCTACATCACCGACAACAGCCCGCTGTCACCGTCGTTCGCGGCCCGCCAGGCCTCCGTCACCGGTCTGCCGGCCACGGCCGTCAAGCCCGGCGACAGCGTCAGCTTCTCCGTCTCGCAGCTGAACCTCACCTCCACCGGCGCGCCGAAGAACAGCCAGCTCACCGTGGCCTGGGACGAAAGCAGCACGACCTTCGCTCCGGCATCCGTTGACGCCAACGGCGCCGCCACCGTCACCGTCACGGTGCCGGCCGACGCCGCCGCCAGCAGCGTCCTCACCCTGACGGCCAAGGAATCCGGCACCGTCGTGCGGGTGCCCCTCGCGGTCACCGCAGCGGTACCGACCCCGACCCCGACGCCCGCTCCGACGACGGAACCGACCCCGCTGCCGACGACGGGACCGTCGGCACCGGCCACAGCGCCCACGGCTGCCGCCGAGTCCGCGCTGACGGCGGCCCTCAAGGGCACCATCGCGCTGTCCGACTCCACCGTGGCGCCCGGCGACACCATCACCATCGCCGTGGGCACCGCCTTCGCCGGTCAGTACGTCTCCGCCTGGGTACGGTCCACGCCGGTCAACCTCGATGGATGGAAGCAGGTCAGCGCCGCGGGCACCATCACAGCCGCCCTGCCGACCGACTTGGCCGCGGGAACCCACCGCATCATCGTGCAGGACGCCTCCGGTGCCGTGATCGGCTGGACCGAGATCACGGTCGCCACGGCCGGCACCACCGCGACGGGCCTGGCGAACACCGGGCTCGAGGCCGGCCCCTGGCTGGCCGGCGGCCTGCTGATGCTCGTGCTCGGTGGCGTGCTGCTGCAGCGTCGTCGCCGGGTTTCGATGGAATCGTAACCGACACGCAGGACATTACCGGCGGCGCCGGTAGACCTCGCTAGCCTGGAACCATGTCGACGACCAAGCCCCCCGTCGGCCCCCAGGCCAGCGCCGTCTACCGGCGCCGTCGTCTTGTCGTGGGCCTTGGTCTGCTCGCTGTGCTGCTCATCATCGTGCTCATCTTCGTGCGGCCCGGCAGCGGCGGCGACCAGGTGGCCCCTCCCGTCCCGGCGGCGACCGGCACCGCGACCGACCCGGCCGCCGACACCGACCCTGCCGCCGAGGCCCCAACCGCCGGTGCCGCGTGCGACCCGGCGAATGTCGTCGTCGAGGCCATCACCGATGCGGGCTCCTACGACCCAGGTGACGAGCCCCGGCTCTCCCTGCGCGTCACCAACACCGGCACCATCTCGTGCACCCTGAACGCCGGCACCTCCACCCAGGTGTTCACCATCACCAGCGGGGCGGATGTGTACTGGACCTCCACGGACTGCCAGACCGACCCGGCCGACGCCGAAGTCACCCTCGAGCCGGGCGTCGCGGTGAGCACCAAGACCCCGGTCACCTGGGACCGCACCCGGTCGAGCCCGGAGACCTGCGAGATCACCGACCGGGAGCCCGTCCCCGGCGAGGGCGCCTCGTACTACCTCTCGGTGAGCGTGGGCGGGGTCACCTCTGCCAGCCCCACCCAGTTCCTGCTGAACTGAGCCGGCCCTCCGCACCCGCGAGGAGTATCCGCCCGCGCGTTCGCTGCCGGCTGAGCCGCGAGGTGGGCCCCGCTCGGGCGCGGATGATTGAATGGAACACGTGACAGACGCAACCCCGGACACCCGCTCAGACGCCCTTGCCACCGCCCTGGCCAAGCAGGACGTGGCCGCCGTGGCCTATGCCCTCCGCAACGACGTGGTGATCGTGCCCCAACTCGTGGTCAACGGCACCGCCGAGCAGGTGCGAGTCTTCGGCCGTGAGGGCAGCGACAAGCGGATGCTGCTGCTCTTCTCCTCCGGTGAGAACTACGCCCAGATGATCCCCGACGAGGTGAACCCGCAGGTGATGGTGGGCGACGCGCAGTGGCTGCGCGAGTTCCTCACTGTGCACAGCAATACCCTCGAGATGGTGTTCTTCGACATCGCCGGCCCGCACGTGATGCAGGCGGCCCCCGCCGACCTGCTCAAGGCGCTCGGACCGATCGGCGACGACAGCGGCCCGACCGCTTGAGTCCCGCCTGCTCATGTGCCGCGTGGCACCGACCGCGGCCCGAACGGCCCTAGCCGAACGCCTTGTCGAGCTCGGCGTCGCGGCGGGAGAGCCCCGTTCCGAGCGCCCGGAGGACGGCGGTCTGCACGGTGCTGCTGGATGCGTCGATGCGGGTGGTGAAGCCCAGCCGGGCGGCCTCGGTGGCGCGCTGCTTGGCGGCGGAGACCGGCCGGATCTCACCGGCAAGGCTGATCTCCCCGAACGCCACCACGTTGTGCGCGATGGGCTCGTCTTTGAGCGCTGACGCCACCGCGATCGCGATGGCCAGGTCCGCGGCCGGTTCCACCAGTCGCACCCCGCCCACAGTGGACACGTAGACGTCCTTCTTCGACAGCGGGTAGCCCACCCGCTTCTCCAGCACCGCGAGAAGCATCGCCACCCGGGAGCCGTCCACACCATTGGTGACCCGGCGCGGGTTGGGCATGGCGGTGTCGATCACCAGCGCCTGCACCTCCACGGGCAGGGCGCGGCGGCCCTCCAACGACACGGTCACGCAGGTGCCGGACACCGCGGTGGTGCCGCGGCTGAGGAACAGTCCGCTCGGGTCGGCGACCTCGCTGATGCCGTCTCCGGTCATCTCGAAACATCCCACTTCATCGGTGGAGCCGAATCGGTTCTTCAGCGCCCGCACGAAGCGCAGCGCCGTGTGCCGGTCGCCCTCGAACTGGCACACCACGTCGACGAGGTGCTCGAGCAGGCGGGGGCCGGCGATGGTGCCGTCCTTGGTCACGTGCCCCACCAGGAGCACCGGCAGGTTGCGGTCCTTGGCGAGCCGGATCAGCGTGGACGCCACCTCGCGCACCTGCCCGGGCTGGCCGGCCTGTCCGTCGTTGAGCGAGCTCGAGACGGTCTGCACCGAGTCGATGATCACCAGGTCGGGCTTGACCGCGTCGATCTGGCCGAGGATGGTGGCCAGGTCCGTTTCGGCGGCGATGTAGAGATCGGGCTGCAGCGCCCCGGTGCGTTCCGCACGCAGGCGAACCTGCGCCACCGACTCCTCGGCGCTCACGTAGAGTACCCGGGACTTCGCGATCGCGGCCTTGGACGCCACCTCGAGCAGCAGCGTGGACTTGCCCACCCCGGGCTCGCCGCTGAGCAGGATCACCGAGCCGGGCACGATGCCGCCGCCGAGCACCCGGTCGAACTCGTCGATGCCGGTGGGCCAGTGCGCCACCGCCGTCGTGTCAACGTGAGTGATCGGCCGGGCGACGCCGGGGCCGCTCACGACCGACGGGGTGACCGAGCGGCTGATGCCGGTCTTCTCCGCGGCTTCCACCACGGTTCCCCATTGCTGACACTCGCCGCAGCGGCCCGCCCATTTCAGCGTGGTCCAGCCACATTCGGTGCACCGGAAGTTGGAGACGGGTTTGGCCATGTCAGCGAGCCTAGCTGCGGCCGCCGACAGTCCCGGTTCAGCCCGCCTAGTCGGCCAGCGCCGCCTGGGGGACCCGGCGGGCCGCCACCGCGCTCACGTCGGGCAGGAAAGCCTCCGCCCAGACGCGGTAACCGCGGTCATTGGGGTGGAAGAAATCGTTGGCGACCTGGGTGAACACGCTGCGCCAACCCTCACGGTGGGTGGTCGCGTGCAGCGGCACCACGGTGAGGCCGTGCTCGGCGGCCACGTCGCGCACGATCCGGTTGGCCACCATGACCTTGCGCTCGTTGTGCGGCAGGTGGAAGCAGGGCAGATCGGCCACCAGGGCGTGCGGCGGCAGTGCCGCGAACACCTCCCGGATGCCCGCCTCGAAGCGGGCCGCGTCCCACTGGGCGATGTCGTTGGCGCCGATCGCCACGGTCACGAAGTCGGGCTGCAGCTTGGTGAACCGCGGCAGCTGGTCGCGCACGGCCAGGTCCACGGTGGCGCCCGAGACGCTGAGGTTGACCACCCGCAGGCTCCGTCCGGTGGCCAGGCGGATGTGGTCGGCCAGGATCCCCACGTAGCCGCGGTTGGGCGTGCTCGCGCCGATGCCCTGCGCCGCGCTGTCACCGATGGCGACGTAGAGCAGGTCGCCCTTCTCCTTGGCGTGGGTGCGCCACCAGAGCGAGTTGACCGGCAGCGTCTCATTGAGCTCGGCGGCGTTGGCGGCCAGGCGCAGCCGGAACTTGCGATAGTTGACCATGGCGGCGGCGCCGAGGCCGGCGGTGGCGGCCACGGCGCCTGCGGTGAGGGCAAGGGTGCGGGGAGTGGAGGTGTCGTTTGTCACGGAGGAGAGAGTACCTCCAGGCACTGACAGTTGCCCGGATTCGCGCCGCACGCGCAACTCAACTACAATCGCTCTCGGTACCGTGTCCGAGCGGCCGAAGGTGCAACTCTCGAAAAGTTGTGTGGGGGAGACTCCACCGTGGGTTCAAATCCCACCGGTACCGCCACAGATAAACCCTCTGCTTCCCTTTGTTTTCAAGGGACGCAGGGGGTTTTCTCATGTCTGACGGCGTCCTTCGGACGCGGATTGGACACATCTGAAACTCGTTCTGCAATATCGAGGGCTACCCAGACGGCGTCCAGGTCATCATCGAAGAGATAACCGTAGGCGTCGGGTGTGATTGCGTCGCAGGCATGCACGAGCATCCGCTGGACCAATTCCACAGGGTAGGTAAGGCTCGATGGCTGAAGACGCCCGCGACCGGACTTGATCGCTCTAGATCTTCTCCTGAGCGAAGAGGGACTCACCGTTTGTGCCTGTCCCTCCGGCCGTGGGACGCGACGGCCTCAGAAGTATAGTTGCGCCGGACGGCGCACCACTACGTGCGAGTTCGCGTCTGCACGCTCGTGCGGATGTCGCCGGTTTCGATATTCTGGCGAATGAGCTCCTGACGCATCTGTTGGAATACCGGTGCCACCCCAGTAGGATCTGCGATGGTCAGAATCGCAGCGAAGTGAACGCCGGCCTCCGGCGGCGCCTCGTCGAAACGCGGCAAGTAGTCAACTGCAAGCTTCCAGTTTGACGACGGACCAAGCCCTGTCATGCGCCGGTGAAATGACTTGACTACCTGCCACTTGAGGGCTTCATCCATGAGATCCTTCTCCGCGTGTGGTTCGCCGGAGCTGGCGCGGGGAGCGTTCACGGGCAGGAGACGGTTCTGGAAGCCACCATCACGTTTCTGCTGCATCAACCGGGCGCCAACGTTCATGCGCACACGCTCGGCGCCGTGCTCGTAGGCAAGGAGCGGTCTAGCCACCACGGTGAGTCGAGCCTCCCCGCGGCACTTGCCTTCTTTCACGAGGGCCTCGGGCCAAGAGAATTCGAGCTCAGCGTCCTCCTTCGGTCGCAAAACGCTGTCCACAACGAGCGTGATTTCGGAATCGGCGCGTTGCAGCATCTCATCGGCAGCGATTGGCACACCGAATCCAACTAGGTTTCGCGCAACATGCTTGAGGTCCTTGTGGGTGAATAGCTCCGGAGTGCGTGCATAGTGCACGAGGAGAGCGAGGAGTACTTCTCTTGAAACTTCGCCGTCGATGAGCGACTCGAGGTCGGCGAGGCTCCGCGCGACGAGCGGGGCTGCATAACTGGTGCCGGCCTCTGCGACGAGCGTGCCAAATTCATTCACTGAGACCAGCCCGGATCCCTCTGTCGGGGTTGGAGAGCCTGATCCGCCGATGTGTCCGAAATCGGGCTTTATCGCTCCTCTGAGGCCCGGGCCGCGCTTGCTGTACCGCGCAGGGGCGAATGGAACGTGGTTTTCGAGCCCGGGCGGATTCAGGGCTGATACGGAAACGTTGTAGAGACTCTCCCCTGGCTCGGCTAGCACCCCCGAAGTGTCGCCCACAAGGCTCGATAGCGCGGTCGCGTTGTCGGGCGCCCACTCGGTTCGGAACTGGCCAAGCGACAGGTTCCCAGCCGAGATGACCACAATGACGTCATGGGTAGCCGCAATCTGGTCTAGACGACGAGCTACGTATCCATAGCGGTTCGGTTCGCCGGGACCGGTGAAATTCATGCTGAAGTTGAACACTCGTACGCCGTGGTTTCGACGAAAATCCGCGATGGCCGCTTCGATCTCATCCATGAAGTCTGGGACGCCACCTGGGTAGTAGCTATCGAAGGGCAACCCCGTTTGACCGGGGTCGTTTGGCAGCACATCGATATCGAATATTCGGCACCCGTGGGGCTGCGCCAGGTACCAGTTCAACGTTCCCGCGGCTACGAGCAAGCCCGAGATGAAGGTGCCGTGCCCGAGCTCGCGGTCCTGCGGAGCGAGCTGTCCCCAGCGGTTCTCAACCCATGCCCCAATGGTGTCGCTTACTCCTCCGTCGATCACTCCGACGGCCGAAGCCGACACTTCTTGGTCACGCTCGAAAGTCGTATTGGGCGCAGGGGAACCGAGTGCGAACGACGCAGAAGCGGATGGTGCGATGACCGGTGGCAGAAGGATGTGGCGGACCATCGGGTTGGCCTCGATGGCGGTCAGAGCCTCGTGGTGAGCGTTTGGTTCGACAGTGATGACCGTCCTAGCAGCTGGGAAGGGCTCAACATGCCCACCTACTCCACGTGGCTCGAACGTCAGCTCCCGGACATTATGGTCAGCTATAACTCGCGAATGCAGCACAAGCGGACCAGAGCTGGCCAACACCTCAGCACTGACACCGACGGCAACGAGGGACGAACGGAGTTCCAGCAAAGCAGCGGTTTCGGCGGCCGCAAGCAACTGATCGTGAGTGGCGCTTGCTCGGGGGAACAACTCAACGAGGTACGCGCCTCCGGTCCCTGGGCGGCTCAGCCAAGCCGCACCAGTTTCTGCGCTGAAGGCTCGCTTGTTTTCGTCGGACCACAAGGAGATTGACTCGATCGCCGACGCCTCACAACGATTCCGACTCGGGTTCTGGCGCGGCTCGCCGTTGGCATCCAGACGCACATCAATAACAGTCTCAGCTTGCTCGATCGCGTCGAGGACGAGTCGAAGCGATGCAGGTGTCGCCGCGAAAATCGGTTCGCCGATGTCTACCGTGGCCACGTGCGGAGTCCAACGGGAGCGGAAGATACTCTTCTGCGGTCGGTGCGATTTGGCGATTGCCTTACGGGCCATCGTCACTTTGACGTGGCCGAGGCCGAGGCCGCCGGCCTCAAGCGCCGCGATGATATGTCTGACCGAAGCCGCGATCAACTCCCTGTGCGCGGCGAAAGCTTCGTTGCGTCCGGCGTAAAAATCTCGTCCGTGACCCACCGGGGGCGTACGCTCGCGATCAATATTGATCGTGCGTGGATTCAGGACGATCTGTACCGGCTCATTCGCCACTGTTCGGGCCTTCCCCTACGGATTCACTCAGCCGCCGCTGAATCGTCTTGGTGCTGCATTTGAAGAGCTGTGCAAGCTCAGCATGGTTAAAGAGACCATCGGCAGCGGCGAGCTCGGCGGTTAGTAGTACTTCGTCAAGTTCGATCTGACGTCTGCGATCGGACTCGACTCGAATGGACGTAGATCGCGCCACTTGTAGAGCGGTTTCGATGGGCGCAGAGTTGGGATCGTCGCGGAGCAAGCGACGCTTGCGATACTTCGTAGCCATCGTTTGCACTTCAGCTCCGGACGCACTGTCACAGAGCCACGCGATGAGCTTGGCCTCGGCTGTGAGTCCATCATCAAGCAGCCGGCTTGCGATCACGGTTCGTTGTTCGAGGCCTGGCAGCGGAACGGCGAGCTGGACCTCAAATCGACGCCAGATTGCCGGGTCGAGTAGCATCTCGTGGTTCGTGAGACCGATAGTGACGCCTCGCCCGTCTCGGGCGTCCATGTTCTGAAGCAGCGCGTTCACTACGCGCTTTATCTCACCCACTTCGTTGGGATCGTCGCGTAACTTGGCAATCGCGTCGAATTCATCGAGTACGAGCACGCACTCGTAGCGGTTAGCGAAGTCGAAGAGAGCGCCGAGGTTCCGAGCGGTGTTGCCAAGGAAGGAACTGATCAAACCGTCCAAGCGCGCAACGACTACGGGAAGATGCAATTGCTGAGCCAACCACATCGCGACCGTGGTCTTCCCTGTACCTGGCGCACCGTAGATCAAGAGCGATTGGGATGGATGCATGCCGGCCTCGATTAGTTGGTCAGCCTTCGCCCATTCACGAACCAGCGCATCAACGTTGTCTTGAACGGATGCCGGAAACAGTGGCAGCGTCGCGTCGAGCGTCTCTGGCATGTGTATGGTCGCGAGAGGGGCAGCCGAATCTTTGTCCACGGGCACGCGGACGCTGGCCGTCATGCGCTCCCCAGCGGTAACGGCGCTGCGCTTCATCCGGCTTGGCGCGAGCTTGGTCGATCGCTCACGGCTGTGCAATAGCTGAACCAACGCGGCGGCGTCGCGGCTATCGCCTGCGTCCGTCATCGCTGCCGCGAGCCGCTCTACTTGATGGCGCAGTGGCTCACTATCGTTCGCCAAAGCGACACGGACAAGGGATTTCAGGATAGAAAAGTGCTGCATGTGGACAGCCTAGCCCCGACAGCGGACAAACATCAGCGAACTATGGACACGTCTCTGGGGGATAGTTCTGAAATTCTGCTCTTGTCGCGACGTGAGACGCCCGACCGGCCCGGACCCCAACAGCGATTCTCGACTATGTATAGGAGCTTGAGAATCAAGCACTGTGGCCTGCGTAGGCCTAGCCTTGGCGACGCGCAGCGAGTTGAGGACGCGATGCCTTTGGAGAAGGTAGGGCAACGCTCAGTACCCGTCGGACGGCCTAGCGCGCACCCATGCTCACAGGGCCCTCAGGGTCCTTAGTCGCCGAATGGCGCTTTGGGGCGTGAACCGGACACATCTGAAACTCGTTTGGCGTTATCGAGGGCTACTGAGACGGCGTCCAGATCATCATCGAAGAGGTCCGCATAGGTGTCGAGTGTCATTGCGGCGGAGGCGTGACCGAGCATCCGTTGGACTGCTTTCACGTTCGCACCCGACGAAACGGCCAGGCTTGCGGCGGTGTGACGCAGATCGTGGATGGTGACCCGGGGAAAGGCCTCGTCGACGAGTTGCGCCTTGGCCACTGCGGCGACGAACCAGCCGCGCCGTCCGTCCGGCTGCGCCTGGTGAACCAGCCCCGTTCCAAACACCAACGCATCATGGCTCTTACCCTCGCACTGCAGCGCCAGAGGGTTGGTTAGGAACTCCGGATAGGGCACGCTTCGCGCCTCGTGTGATTTCGGGGTGCCGACGATCACGTGACCGCCAACGTTGACGGCATTCTCTTGCACCCTCACGCGCCGCCTAAGGGCGTCGAGGTGTTTGAGACGAAGTCCAGTGGCCTCTCCCCATCGGAGGCCCGTGTAGGCAAGCGTGAGGACGAGCGTGGCGTGTCTGCCAGCGTTGTCGGCGAGCAATTGCACCTGGTCGTGCGAGAGGTACACGCGGGCCTTGCCGGTCTTGCGGGGGAGAGCGACGCCTCGGGCTGGGTTCGAATGGAGGCGTCGGTCTTTCACCGCTGCATCGAGGATCGCGGCGAGAACCCCATAGGCCCGCAGGACTGTGGTCGCAACCTTCCCGGCAGCCTCGCCAGTGCCGGCCGTCAACGACGATACCCAGGCCTGCACTGCTGTGTGGCGGATGTCCCCGATCGCGACGCGGCCCCATGTTGGCAGCACGTAGAGTCGCCAAGCAATCTCAACAGGACGCAGTCAGACTCCATCAGGGGCTGTACTTGCAGCCGCAAACTACATCGCCTTCGGAAGTGGGAGACCGGACCACGGGGCGGAACTTGCCGCCTCGGCTATCGCCCCGGGCCTCGGACAGAACGCCGCCATCGAAGCGGCGGGCGCCGCATCCGGTGCGACCCCGGGGACCGTTCAGATCGCTGGCTACCGCCTTGATCGGTACGACCCAGAATGGACGGACGTGGCTCTCGTAGTGCGTATAGACGACGGCTCTTATGCCAGCGGTGATCTGGTTTTGTGGATCTAGCTTGCGATCTGCATTCTCAGTCTCTTCGTGGTGGGAATCCGCCTAGTTGTGCGTCCCAGGGACGCCGGAAACTCGATATTTCGTCTTGGCGTGGTACTCGCGGCGGTCCTCCTAATCAGCGGGGCGGTCGGCGTAGTCAGTGCCATTCTGCAGAACCCCAGCACCACGACAAACGCGTCATCGCCGGTGGCGTTCATCCAATCGTCGCTGACCTACTACGTGGGAGGAATGGCCATTCTCTCCATCGTCATCGGCGGGGGACGAATGGCGTGGCAACAACGATTGTCGCCGGGTCAGGACCTGTTCCGAAGCCTTCTGACGCTGACCGTTGTGTCAGGAGCGGGCCTCGCCGCCATCCAATTGGCCGTCATCGCAGCCGACAGGCTCGCGAGTTGGATCCTGTCGTCCTCGACAGCGGGGACGGACTTTGGGCAAAACCTCGTCACCCTCATTGCGTTGTCGGGCGCAGCGACGGGCGCTTTGGGGCCGATCGTGGTCATCGTTCTGGGCTCTATCGCGATGTTGGCGTCTTTAGTCCAGATTGCGTTGATGGTTCTTCGAGCAGGAATGCTGGTTCTTCTCGGCGGCATCTTTCCCCTCTCCGCGAGCTTCACGAACACTGCCACTGGCAAAGCCTGGTTTCAGAAATGCCTGTCGTGGTTGATCGCATTCATCCTGTACAAGCCTGCAGCGGCCATCGTTTACGCAACGGCGTTCCAGCTGGTGGGCAGCGATCTCTCAATGGATGACGGAACGGGATTGCTGAAGATCGTCACCGGCCTAGTGATGATGGTGCTCGCCCTGAGTGCGCTACCTGCGCTCATGCGATTCCTGGCACCGATGGTTTCACAGGCCGGAGGTGGCGGTCAGACTGCCCTGGCCTTGGCCGGAGCAGGTGGCGGAGCGCTCGGCGAGATGGCTACAGGTGCGGTGCGGCGGGTCGGTGGGGGGCGCGGGAAAGGCCGTAGGTCCAGGTGATGCCTCCTCCCAGGCAGCGACCGGATCCGCGACCACGGCATCGAAGCCTCCCGCTGTGAGTAGTTCGGCGAGTGCGGGCAGCGGGGTCGGTTCGAGTGCCGCTGTGGGCAGCCAAGCTGCGGCGGGTAGCGCCGCTGCTACCGCGGCCGGGCCGATCGGCATCGGACTTGTCGCCGCTCAGAAGGTGGGCGAGGCCGGGAAGACGGCCGGGAGTGCCGCCAAAGGGGCGGCAGAGGATGCCCTCGGGGGTGCTCCTACGGCTGAATAAGCCTGCATAGGAGCGCGCTCGAACCGCTCGGCGCGGCCATCAGCTTTCGTCGTCCGCGGCGGGCAGCCCGATTTCAGCCTGCGCCAGCACCTTGAACTGCTCGGTGGAAATCTGGTCCGTGGACAGGAGCACCATCAGCTCAACGTCGCGGCGGGTCGCGTCGTAACCTTCTTGCGCATCGCTCGCGAAGTTGCTCGCGATTTGCTGCCTTAGGCCCGGGTCGACACCCTCGAATAGATCGGGGTGAAGCGCTTGAACGTCATAGCCACCGGCCATCAGATGCCCTCTCGCGAAGGCGCGATGCGGTCGATGCCAAGTTCAGCAAAAGCTAGATCTTGAAACTCCCGTGGCGAGATCTTCTTCGTTGCCACAAGGAGCGCCAGCTCGAAATCGCGGTAAGTCGCCTCCCGCCCCTCGTGCGCATCGCTTCCGAAATTGCTCACAACCCGCCTCGCAGTCACCGCATCAACGCCCCCAAAAGATCGGGATACACCTCGTGCGCATCGTAGCCTCCGGCCATCAGAAGTCCTCTCGGGAATCTGCATCATCATCCCCCCTGCACCGTGAGCTCGGGAAAACGCCCTCCCACGACTGCCGCAGTTGAGGCGGCAAAGCTTTGGCGACATAGCTACGAAACGATCACGGGTGAGGATCTGGACCCGGTCCGGAGTGAGGCACTCCTGAATCGTCGCTTGGTAGGCACGGATCGCGTGACCCTCCACGTCGAAGTTCGCGATCGAACTTGGAGCGCGTAGACCCGTAGCGGACGCCCCGCGGGGACGCTCGCTGGCTCGTGAAGCTCATCGAACTGCGCAGGTGCGTCGTAGGGATACTCTTCCAATGTGAGAGTCGAACGCTTGAGTCAACGAAGGTACGTCTCATGAGCGACCTGGCGGGCAGGCTTGGGGCGATCGGTTCTCGACACTCACGAACATTGACCGAGCAGGCTCCTCCTCGCCTACGAACGTTGTTACGCGAAATTGTCGTCGGAGAGCGGGGGATGATCGAGGCATACCGCGAGCTTTCCGATTTAGCCGGACAGTCCGTCGACGATATCTGGAGCTACGATTGGGCGGCTCCCCGAGTGCGTGAGCTTGCGGACAATCTCAGTTGGGATCTGGTGTATGCCGCGCTTGAGAAGTACGCGCCAAGACCTGCGCGTGAACTTGCTTCTTACGAGACGAAGGTGAACGACGTACTTGCGCGCGAGGGCATCGCGTACGAGATGGTGCACGGTAGATTCCAGGCGTTCGATCCGGAAGCAACCGACTTCGACCTCGATCTTGTTAACCCTGTGGATGGTGAGAATCTTGCACCAGTGCGCAGGCAGTACCAACGCGCACTGGACGCGCTCAACGGGCGCCCGGCCGATAATCTCGCAGCGATACGAGAGTCGCTGAATGCGCTCGAAGCCCTCGGCCGAATCATAATCGGGAAGCCCAAGGCGTCCCTCGGCGAAGCAATGGACAAGATCCTGGGTAGTTCACCGCACCGGAGAGCGCTAGCCGCCGTCTTGAAGTCGCTCTATGGGTATTCGAGTACTGTGCCGGGCGCACGACACGGAGAGCATGAAACTGTCCAAATTGACTATCCCGAGGCCGCCTTCGTTGTGAGGAGCGCGGGAGCGGCAATTGCAATGCTCATTGCAGAGGACCGCCTGGAACATCATTCAGATTAAACGGCTGTTAGCAACTCTAATCAGCCGTCTCAGATAGCTTCAACGACCACCTGACGCCCCCGGGGTGTTGTCGACTTCATCGAGGCGATGGACGGGACAACGATTCCTAGCTATAGTTTGGCTACGGCAGTCTGGACTGCCACTCTCCGAGTCTTAGTTCCCACGCGACTGAGATGCAGAGGACAACGGGTGCCGATCCAGAGATGCAGTATCTGTCAAATTCGAGATCTCTCTCAAAACAGGACTTGCACGCGCGGGATGCACAGTCCGGAACGAAGATTGAGATGACCTCCAACAACCACGCCAACAATCGCGAGCTCCAGCAAGATGCACGAGCCTGGGCAACCTTCACAGGCACGAAGTACACCGCCTCACTGCGACAAGTGACCTCTCCGTACGCACAGGGATTCCTCGGTGAACGGGTCAGCGCACGGCAGTTGATCGCTGCACTCGACAACCATCCGCTGGTCGGCGCCGACGGTGGCGATCCCGTCCTTGGCGAGAATGGCTGGTACGCCGAAGAGCCGTGGCAATTCAACGGAGAGACTGACTTCATCGAGCTGGCACTCATCACAGAGTTGCTCCGCATGTTCACCACCATCACGAATTCCGCGACGCCGGACGTGAGCAGCTACTCGTTGAAGCACACCGCTGAACACTTTCTCAGTCCACATACCTCCTACGTATCTAACGGCAAACTGATCTGGGCTGCAGCAGCACTGGGGCTTCCAATCGCCGAAGCCCGGGACGGCAGCCCCAACCTCCTCATCGGGGTGTCAGAGCGCGAGCATGACTATGTCAGCCGAATGGTGGGCGGAGGACCCAAACCGCGTGGACACCACTACCGCCCGGCCGGATACGCTCACTTGCAGACAGCGCTTCAGCGCGCTGAGTCTGGCGCGCATGCCGAGGACCGCTGGGTCCAGCCGGCACCTGGGCTAGAGGCAGCGCCGTTCCACGACTGGCTGGTACAGCAAGCCAATCGCCAGGATGCGGTAGGCGATCTCGCGAGCGATTATTCCGCGGGCATTCGAGACAGTGACCACCGCATTGCGCGAACATCCGACGAGCTGCTGGTTGTCCTCAGCGAAGTTGGATACTCACCAGAGGCGTACCAGGCTGCGGAGCACGCGATCGCCGAATGGAAGAAAAAGTCGACGCCGTCGAGACCATTTCGAACTGAGCGAATTGGTGCCGATTCTAACGACCACGATGGGTGGGGCGCCGGCGCGGGTACGACGGAGCGCTATGAGTATCTATGCGTTTGCGGCGATGGCACGATCATCGAAGAGCATGAGAACACGCCGGGCTTCCGAGAACACGATGTTTGGATTGATTGCGACAAGTGCCGCGAGGAGTGGCGCTTCGTCACCGACAGATCCGTGAGGGATTGGGCACTGGAACCTAACTCAGGCGGGCATGAATAGCGCGTAGCTCCACAGCGTTTTTCTGTGTGCGTCCGGGCATGGGCTAGCCGTCTGGACGCACATAGAGCGATGATATTGCGGGCACGGCTAGGGCAAGAGCCAAGAACGCGCTGCCATATGATCCGAGGATGATCGGAAAACACGACCGACAGGAGTCGGACGAACAGATGCGGGTCGCAGTCCGCGCCGTCCAAAGCGCGCGCGCTCTGTATGGCCACCTTGCTGATCATCTTCCTGCCCCGCTTGCAGGATCCATGCTGGACATGGAACGTGCCCACACAGCGAGAGAGCCTATGGACGCGCTCGTGATGGCACATCGTGCTCGAGCTCGCGAAAACCTCGATCGAGTGTTCGAGATGATGATCGACAACGATAACGGGCGATTGCTCGCTTACCCGTTCTCCCTCTATGCCCTCATCCGTGCGGCGGTTGAGGCCGCCGCGACATCACTCTGGCTTGTCAAATCCTCAAAGAAGAAGGACCGAGTGCTGCGTTCGCTCCAACTTTCCTACCGGAATGCGCAAGAGGCGCTCAGATTTGCAGAGTTGATGAAAGGCAAAGGCGGTGCTACTCCAGCGCGACAAGGCGCCGCTAAGACCCTGGACCGTCTCAACCAGTTGAAGGACACAGTCGGGCCGCTTCGACAAATAAAGCTTGGCCCGCCACCGAGGTACACGGCTATATTGATGGCTGTTTCGACCAAGAGGTACGGCAGTAACCCTGCAGGTTATGAGATTTCGTCGCCGCTAATGGTATGGAGCGTCAGTAGTGCCTTCCTGCATGGAAGCGAACAAGTCATGCGGGCGCTAAGCGACGTCCGGCAAATGGACGATTTCACCGATGGTGTTGCGTCCTTCGAGATAACGCCTAGCATCCAGATGCTGGCGGTTTCGATCCGGACGTGTGTCGAGCTCATTGATGAGCTTGACGAGCGTTATGTCTACCTTGCTACGCATGACTACGCGGGTCATGACGTCTCGATCTAGGTTGGAGTGCACCTATCATTGGCCCTATGGCGCTGTCACAAACAGGCCAGACAAGGGGATCGGCTTGAGTGGCGATGGGCCTCGCGAGAAGCTCTGTGGCCTGGAACCTCTTAGAGATGTCCTACACCGTCCTACAGCGGTGTGAAAATTGTGATCTTGCCAAGACCCTCAGATTCCAAAGTCGTCTCCAGGACAACGGTTCCGATGCCTTCGTGAGGTTCCTTAGAGCGTTGTCCGCGCGCTAGCTGGCCTGGCCGCAATTTGCATTTGTGGTCGCGTCGTCGTGACTGCCATGATTCACGCATGCCCACGCATGCCCACGCTTGATCCCGCGCCCCGCAGTATTCAATCCATATACAACTGGCACAGCGACCATGACCTTTTTGTCAATCGCCGATATCAGCGAAAACTCGTGTGGACATTGCTTGAAAAGCAAAAGCTCATCGAGTCGATTACGAGTCAGTTTCCGGTTCCCGCCATACTTCTGGCGGAACGTGACGGCGGGGGCTTCGAAATCATTGATGGAGTGCAGCGTCTTTACGCGATCATCTCTTTTATAGAGAACAAGTTCCCCACCCTCGACGGTCAATATTTCGATATCGCGCATTTCACTAGCGCGCAACTGCGTGCCGACGAAGGCGCGTTCGAAGCAACGACGGAATCGGCCAAGCTATCCCAGCGCGAGGTGGCCGGCGTGCTGGATTACGTTATGGCAATCACTGTGATGCGCGAAGCAACAGAAGCAGAGATTGACGACGTCTTCGCGAGGATCAATACCTATGGCCATCGCCTTAGCGATCAAGAGCGGCGCCAATCGGGCGTCCAGGACGAATTCTCGATCATGATCCGTGAGCTAGCCACCACGCTGAGGGGTGACGTTTCCAGCGACGTCCTTGAACTTTCGGACATGCCATCGATTTCCATAGATTTGCCCATGAGTAAACACGGTTACCAAGTTCAGGCCGAAGATGTATTTTGGGTCAGCCATGGAATTCTGCGATCAACGGATCTTCGCGACAGTCTTGATGAGCAGTACATCGCAGACATCGCAGCATGCGTGGTCGGCGGCGCAGTCATTGAACGATCGAAGGCCGCACTGGATGCGATTTACGACGGAGGAAGTGACGAAAACACCCGTGTACAAAACGCCCTCCAGATATATGGAGTGGACAAGTTCGCGGACGAGTTCAAATTCGTCATTGATGAGATCGAGAAAATCTGTGGGGCTTGTGCACCTCTGAAGCTTCGCAACGTTCTCTTTACATCCCCGAACACCAATGGGTTCCCTTCGGTGTTCGCAGTTTTGTTCTTCGCCATACATGAGACGTTGGTGCAGCAGAAAAACGTCATCTCTGACTATGAAGGTATGAAGAAAGCTATAACCGGTCTTGCGCTTCACTTGACCGTGAAAGCCACAGGCGCTGAAAAGCGGCGACGAAACATTGACGTGGTCAAAGGGCTTATTAGCTCTCATGTCGTTCCGGGTGTTGCGCCCAACATCTACGGTGCTCAAGCGACTTCAGACATAGATGGGCTGATCCGTCGTTCGCAAATAGAGTTGCCTCACTACGAGCTGAAACAGGGTGTGCTAACTCTCGCGCCGTCGGGGCGCGGACTGGACTCGGGAATGATCCCGAAGTTGGTCAAGACAATTTGTGCCATCGCGAACAACGGAGCATTCGCGGGAGCGCTCTTGATTGGTGTGACTGACACACCGAGCGATGCAATTTCCGTGAAGAATCTGGACCAGATTGAGCCGAGAAAAGTTGGACCACGGTTTGTCGTCGGCGTGCAGCGTGAAGCAAAGTTCCTGGGTGAGACGACGGAGGACTACTTTGCCCGGATAAAGGACGGTATCAAAAACTCTGATTTGAGCGCTGCGCTGAAGGCTGACGTCTTGTCCAGCATCGACTACAACGATTACTTCGGGCTTGGCATTGTCGTAATTCCTGTGCCGGCACAAAGGAACCCTTCCTCGGTCGGAGATAAATTCTACTGGCGTTCGGGTGACTCAACTGTGGAAGCGACGGGACTAGAGATAGTGACCATAACGCAACGCTTCAGCTGAAACGTCTTTTCCAGAAACGAGCGAGCCGCCACTTAGCTAACTGAGCACTGTCAAGCGCTGCCCGGGGTCCGGGTCGGCCACGGGCTCTGGATGGAGGAATAGTGAGCTTGCCGCTCGACCTGATCTTGATGGCCTGGCTTGGCCAAAGAGACTATTTCGGTCAGTTCCAGGTCCTCGATGCCTGACATGGTCGAGAGACTTGGGAGCCTGTTGAGCATGAATGATGCAGACACGGCTATGGACGACTCCAGCGCACCCTATGACGATGTAGCGGAGGCTCACTTCCGGGAGAGGCTTGGATGGCGATCCGCCCGGTCCGAGGGCCGATCGGATCTATATTTCGACCAGTGGACTTGGACAGAGACCGAGAGACCTCCTTGGCGGAGCCCGACGCTTGTCCAATGCGTTGGCGACGGCAGATACCAGGTCGTATGGGCTGATGTACCGTTCGAACCGAGCGCTGAACCGTACACCTTTCACAACTGGTCGGATCTCATGCGCGCAATCGGATTGATTGAGAAGTGGGAGGGGCTAGCTGGCGATGCGCCGCCGCAACTTAGCCACTAAGCGACGGCATCGGCCTGACCGTGCCACGCGCGCGGTGGACACAAAATGGACACAATCAGACCAGCTCGTCACAGATCCGCCAACACAGATGTGATCGAAAAGGCCCCAAATTCCGGCGATTTGTGTCTCTTTCCTTTGTCCGGCACGACTCCCGGTAGAGTTCAAATCCCACCGGTACCGCCACGAAAACCCCCTGATTCCCTGTTTTTCCGGGAAATCAGGGGGTTTTCTCGTCTCCGGTGCGGTCTATCCGAGACGGCCAGGGATGTGCCTCAGTCGCGATCGACGCGAGCCAGGAACCCAAGGACAGCGAAGGCCAGCTGCTCGGGAGATTCCTGAGCGACGAGGTGGCCAACTCCCTCGATGTGCACTGAGCTGAACTCACCCGAACTGACCTGCTGGAACGAGGTCGCGGTGAAGGGATTGTGTGCCCCGTCGACCGTGAGTACCGGCACGTCGATCGGATGCGCTTCAGCCAACTCCTGGGTGGCACCCTTGTCGGTGAAGATGGCCCGGTAGAGGCTCTCGGTGCCGCGCCATCCGCCTGGGCGGGAGTAGGTGCGGATGAACTCGTCGAGGTCGGCCTCGCTGACGGCGCCGTCGGTGCCGTTCATCATCGGATAGGCCCACTCGGCGAGCAGCGTGCGTTCACGCCCCGGGAGCAGAAGCGAGGGGATGCCGGGTGCGCCGAGGAAGCCGACATGCCACGATCCGAAGCCGTTCACGTCCGCGAGCATTTCCAGACCGAATCCGGCCAAGGTCGATTCGATCGCCGTGAAACTGAGCAGATCGCCGGGATGGGTCGCGGCGAAGCGGAATCCGACGCCTCCGCTGATGTCCTGGACCAGGACGTGCACGGGGCCAAGGTCCAGGTGCTCGACGAGATGGTGCAGGTCGTCGGCTGCGACCTGCTCCTCCCATCCGCTGTCCCCGGTGCCGGAGTCTCCGAATCCTCGGAGGTCCAGGGCATACACGCGGTGCGTCTGTGCCAGGAGCGGAATGAGCTTGTGGAAGGCCCACCAAGTCTCCGGCCATCCGTGCACGAGCACGATCGGCGAACCGTCGCTCCCCGCTGAGACGAAGTGGATCGGGGCGCCGTTCAGGTCGACGACATGGTGCGTGACCTCCGGAATGGTTGCACCGGCGGGACGGGTAATAGTCATAAGATCGATCTCCAATAGACAAGTGGCTTGTCTTTCTGAATATAGACAAGGGGGTTGTCTAAGTCAAGCCGGGGCGAGTCGTAAGCTGAACCCATGTCTCGATCAGGTGCTGACCTCGCGCTGCTACTCCTCGCCGGCTTCCGGAAGATGGCGGACCAGGGCTCGATCGAACTGGCGAAGCTCGGCTACGACGATGTTCGGCCGGTGCACGACTTCGCTTTGCATTCCATCCTGTCTGGGGCGGATAGCGCCTCGGCACTGGGGCGAGCGATGTCCATCACTAAACAGGCCGCCGCCAACACGATCAGCCTGCTCGAGGATCGGGGTTACGTGGCCCGGGAGCCGGATCCGACGGACAAGCGTCGCATCAGGCTGAGCGTGACCGAGCGCGGACAGGCGATGCTCCGCGATGGTGAGGCTGTTTTTGACAGACTTCGCGAGCGATGGGAGCAGGAGGCAGGCGGAGACGCCGTCGCAGCCCTCCAGGACACGCTGCGCCAGTTCGTCGGCCCCGACGCCATCCAGGTCAACGTCCCGGGCTGGGACGCGCGCGACCCGGAGTCGTAGGTGCCCCCCGCCGTAAACGGATTCGCAATCATGGGTACGCTCGATGAGGCGCGTTTGCTGAACTGGTTGACGTGCCGCTCGGCGGGCAGCGTCCCGTCGCGCTCAGCTCTCACGTGAAGGAAATACCGTGTCTGACCATGCAAGAATCAAGGGCCACACCGTGACCCGCACCGTGCACATCGAGGCCTCCCGTGACCGCGTCTGGGAGGCGCTGACCGACCCTGAGGTGATGGTCAAGTGGTTCGGAGACGCTGCGGGGTTTGCCGCGCTCGAGCCCGGCGCGACCGGCAGTATCGACTGGGACGACTACGGCAGCTTCCCGATCGAGATCACCGAGGTAGTGCCCGGCGATGCGTTCGGCTTCCGGTGGTCGGGAATTCCCGCTGAAGCGCTCGACGAGTACTCGACGCACGTGCGCTTCACCGTCGCGGATGCTGGCACCGGCACGGATGTCACGGTGGTCGAGTCGGGCTTCGACACGCTCCCCGGCGGCACCCGCTACCGTCGCGCCCGTCTCGAGCAGAACCGAGAGGGCTGGGACGTCGAACTCGACGAGCTTGCGATCTTCCTCGAAGGTGCCGACCAGTAGGTCACGATTGCGGGGAAGTCGCTGGACGCCGTGTCCGCGTGGCTCGGTCTGTCGTCCGGCCGTGAGTCGAGCGCAGCGGGTGTGGCGACCCACCGACTAGGGCGTGACGTCGCCGGCGATTTCCCGCAGCGTCGCGAGGTGGGCTTTCCACGCCGTCCGGCCCTGACGTGTGAGGGTCAGCGAGGTGCGCGGCATCTTTCCTGCGAATGACTTCCCCACCGAGAGGTACCCGGCAGACTCCAGCAATGTGACCTGCTTGCTCAGTGCAGAGTCGGTGATCTCGACCGCATCGCGAACCTCACGGAAGCCGAGCGTGCCGGCGCGGTCGAGAGCCGCCACGATTGAGAAGCGAACTGGATTCTGGAGGAGATCATCGAGTCGGTGCCTGGGGTGCTGGTCCGTGGCGGTCACGAGCGTGCCTCGCGGGCTGCGCAGACGAACGCCACGATGAGCACAAGGCCCGATGCGATCCCCGCCAGGAGAACAGATCCGTGCGCCCAGATGACCACGGAGATGGCGGCTGCGTAGGAGACGAACCAGCTCGCGATGTACCCCGTCCAGCGGCGGCTGCGCGCGAAGGCCGACCGGCCCTGGATGCCAGGGAAACGACTAGCCTCGAGCCATGACCGAATCAGGCTGGGCTGAGGTGGGCCGCGGCGTCTTCCAGCGGCGGTACGAACCGATGGATGTCTCGGTGGTCGTGGTGGTCGGGCCCACCGGTCTCACTGTCGTCGATACCCGCAACAACCCGGCCGAGGCCGAAGAAATCGTCCGGGACGTCGATGCCCGGTTCGGGCTCCCGATTGTCGCTGTGGTGAACACCCACGCCCACTACGACCACACCTTCGGCAACCAGACCTTTGCCGCGCTCCCGTCGGTGCCCGTCTACGGCCACCACCGCATCCCGCAGCACTTCGGCGAGTACGAGGGACCCCGGCTCGCCGCCCAACAGGCCGACCCGTCCCGGGAACCCGACAAGGACTGGGCGGATGTGGTGTTGACCCCGCCCGACGTGCTCGTCACGGCCCCGGTGACACAGGTGGTCGGCGGGCGCGCTCTCGAGTTGATTCCGCTGGACCCTGGCCACACCGACACCGACCTTGCGGTCCTCGTTCCGGACTGTCGCGTGTGGCTGCTCGGCGACGTCATCGAGGAATCCGGTCCACCGATGTTCGGCTCGGGCAGTTACCCGTTCACCTGGCCCGCGGTTCTGGCGGGACTGCTCGAAGCGATCCGGCCGGGCGACGTCATCGTGCCCGGCCACGGTGCGGTGGTGGACCGGGATTTCGTGGTTCGCCAGATGGAGGCGCTGCAGAAGGTGGCCGACACCATCCGTGCGAGCGTGACCACCGGCACCGCACTGGAGGATATGCCTGCCGACCACGACCTCTTCGGTCTCTGGCCGAAGGTGATGCTGGAATCCGCCTTCGCCCGCGGCGCTGACCAGCTCGACGGTTGAGCGGACAGTCGCCCCACCGCCACCCGCTACAACTCGTCATCGAGCCAGCGACGAATCCACCCGCCCCGGACTCGATGCGATTCGGCCGAGCCGGAGGCATCCTCGGCGGCGCTGTCAAACCCATGGAAGCCGCCGGACCACACGTGCAGCTCCGCACGGTTGCCGCGGCGCCAGAGGGCTCTGGCAAAATCTGTCACCGCGTCGCGGAAGAGCTCTGCCGATCCTGCGTCGAGGTAGGTCGGCCCGAGTTCGGGGATCTCGTGGCGCTCGCCGGGCGGCGTGTGCGCGCTCTCGCCCAACGCCGCAGTCCAGGCGGCCGCATCATTGGCGGCACTCCACGAGCGGTCGCCGTGAAATGGAAGAGCCGTCACGGCGTCCGCCCGGGCCAGCATCGGGCACACGAGCAACTGTCCGCCGATACGCACGCCAGACGAGGCGGCGCGCAGGGCGACTTCGGCGGCGATACCGCCCCCTGCGCTCTGGCCGGCGAGCAGGATCCGCATCCCGTCGCGGCCGGCCTCCCTGGTGACCGCGAGGACAGTCTCGACGATGTCACCGAAGTCGTGCTCAGGGGCGAGCGGGTATTCGACGCACCAGACCTCGAGTCTCAACTCGAGAGCATGCCGGGCGACGATGTCTGCGCCCGCGAACCGGTCCCCGGCGATCAGGCCCCCGCCGTGCAGAAAGATCACCCGAGCGAGCGCGGGCTCTGCGGGTGCCTGGAAGACGGTTACCGGGACGCCGCCGGAGGAGCGCTCGGAGGACGTCAAGCCGCAGCGCGCTGCGACGGCCTCGGCCGTTGTAGCACGGGACCGGGCCTGAAGACGGTACGCCATCATCCCCCCGGGCACGCCGATGTCAGTGGGCAGAGCATCGCCCAACGCACGGAGGGCCGGTTCGAACTGTCGAGCCACCGGCACAGCGTTGTTCTTTGAACGTGTCGCGGCGACGGTCATCCGGCCACTCGCGGATCGTCGTGTGCATCGGTGTCCGTGACGATACGGACACCGTCACGCCAGACGGCACGAGGGAGCAGGGCGCTGTCCCAGATCACCAGGTCGCCGCGGCAGCCCACCTCGAGTCGGCCGAGGTCGTCGCGCTGTATCGCTCGAGCGGGCACGGCAGTGGCCGAGGCGATCGCCGCACCGAGCGGAATGCCCCACGACACAACGTTGCGCAGGGCCCGGTCCAGGGTCAAGGTTGAGCCGGCGAGAGTGCTGGTGCCGTGCAGCGTGGCGAGCCCGTCTCTCACAGTCACCTGTTGGGCGCCGAGCAGGTATTCGCCATCGGACGCTGCCGCGGCGGCCATCGCGTCGCTGACGAGTGCCACCCTGCCGGGGGCGGCGGCGAAGAGCATGCGGACGACTGTGGGGTCGACGTGACTGCCGTCAGCGATGATCTCAAGGATCATCCTGTCGTCCGCCGCCGCCGCACCGATCGGGCCCGGCGCCCGATGATGCACCGGCGGCATTGCATTGAACGTGTGGGTCAGCAGGCTGGCTCCGGCATCAATCGCGCGCAGCGTGGTGCCCGCATCAGCGCCGGTGTGCCCGATCGCCGCAACGCTCCCGGCGGCGACAATCTGGCGCACCGCCTCGATGCCGCCGGTGAGTTCGGGTGCGAGCGTCACCTGCTGGACCACCCCCGTCGCGAGCAGGCGGGCGAGCTCGTGCGCCTCTGGCGGGTGAAGGGCGGCTGGGTCGTGGGCTCCGCAGCGATCGCTGTCGATGTATGGACCCTCGAGGTGGGCGCCGAGAATGCCGGGCTGCTCGCGCCGGGCGGCGGCGATCCGGGTCAGCTGGGCCTCAAGGGCTCGGGGATCGGCGCTCACCAGAGAAAGCACGATTCGGGTCACGCCGTGGGCGGTATGAGCGCCGACGGCCTGCAGGATCTCGTCGATGCTGCCGTCAAACGCGAAGGTCGCTCCGCCGTGGTTGTGGATATCCACGAGGCCGGAGGTGATGATCGCACCCGGCCCGCCGATCTGGCGGGCGTCGACCACGTCGTCCCCCTCTGGGGCCCAGTCGCCGGTCGTGCCGGTGGCTGTCACGATGCCGTCGCGGATGCGCACCCAGCCGGCCGGGTCGTCGCGGATGTCACCGTGTGAGTTGGCGGTGATGAGGCGCGCGGAGTGTACGAGCAGACCGGTCATGCCGTCACCTCACGGGCCGTTCGAACGTTGCGGATCGCCGTGAGGTTGCTCTCGACGGTGCGAACTATGTCCGCCGCCGTCCGGTCGTGCGGCCGACGGCTGACCTTCACTCCCAGCCAGTCTGCGGCGGCCGCGGCGCTGAGAGCCGCCCGCACATGTGCGTCGTCGAGGAGCGAACCGGAAGCCGGGTCGGCGCTGAGGACGGGAAGATGCGCGTCGCTCCAAGCGTCGCCGTAGGGTCCGTCGGCGGCACTCGCCCCCGAGAACGTGAGCCCCGTCAGGAGCCCGGAGGCGGCAACCGCCGCGATCTGCGAGGTGACGGAGTCCGCGCTGCGCAGTTCAATGGCTGAGCGCCCCCAGTTCAGCCACATGCCGATGGACGCTCCCGACTGGGCGGCCACGGAGATCTCGTCGGCGACCGGGAGGAAGCCCTTCTCGAACGGGTGGTTCGGCATGACAGTGTCGCAGTGTTCGATGACGAGCTGCGCCCCCTTCCAGTCGAGGTCGGTGAGCTCGGCCAGCGACTCGGCGAGAGCCGTGGCGTCTCCGACCCCGGTGGGAGCGGTGTGCAGGCCGACCATGGTCACCTCGGCATCAGACTGCTCGGTGAGCACCCGCACATCCGCGGCCAGGCGCCGCAGGTCGGCGAGCGCGGCCGCCCTGCCCGCACGATCCGGAGACGCGATCCCATAGCGTGGAGCTTCCCGGCATCGTTTCATGACGAACGGCAACGCGGTCAGAGACAACTGGGCGCCGGCAGGGACATTGTGCAGGAACCACGCATTGTCGTGCGGATGGAGCGCGCCCAGCCAGGGTATTTCAAGTCCGACCACATCGGGCAGCGCGCACAATCCCCGGAGTAGTTCCCCCTCCAGGACGGGATCCCAGCTGCCATGCGCGGGCGAGGCGGCGTAAGCGCTGACGAGCACTCCGCGAGGTGCCAGGGGCTCGGCCGGCGGCTCGTGCCTCATCGGATCACACTGTCTCGGTGAGCGTACGTGGAGCGGTAGTAGTCGGCCAGTTCCAGTTGCGCGGCCGCCGCGTCGTCGACGAACACGGTGACATGCGGGTGGTGCTGGAGGATTGTGGCCGGCCAGAGCGCCGACACAGCGCCCTCGACGAGCTGTCGCACCGCTTCAGCCTTGCCGGCACCCGTCGCGACCAGCACCACGTGACGAGCCTCCATGATCGTGCCGAGCCCCTGGGTGAGGCAGTGCACGGGAACCGCATCAACGTCGCCGTCGAAGAACCGCGCGTTGTCGAGGCGGGTCTGCTCTGTGAGGGTCTTCACCCGCGTGCGCGAAGCGAACGACGAGGCAGGCTCGTTGAAGGCGATATGGCCGTCGGTGCCGATCCCCAGGATTTGCAGGTCGACACCGCCCGCCTCCCGCATCGCACTCTCGAAGGAAGCGCAGGCGGCGGCCAGGTCGGCCGCGCCACCGTTCGGGCCCTGCACGGCGTCTGTGGGCAGATCGACTCGAGACACGAAGTCCTGCTCGATCACCGTGCGATAGGAGCAGGGGTGTCCCTCAGCCAGGCCCACGTATTCATCCAATGTGAACGCGCGGGCCCGGGCCAGTGAGATCGTGCCGTCGGCGACCCGGTCGGCCACAGCGTCGTAGATTCGCAGGGGGCTGGACCCGGTGGCGAGCCCCAGGACGGCGTCAGGCTTGCGTGCCATGAGCGCCGCGATTTCGTCGGCGACGAGTTCGCCGATCCGGTCTTCCCGGACAATGATTACTTCCACTAGCTGACTCTCTCTGACGTGGTCGCCAATGCTTCGACGAACCACGATGTGATCGTGGATGGATGCGTGATCGCGGTACCCACGCACACGGCATGGGCGCCCGCTCGACGTGCAGCTGCGGCGTCGGCCGGTGAGTGGATTCGCCCCTCCGCGACGACAGGTTGGGCGCAATGCGTGGCGATGCTCTGGATGAGATCAAGGTCGGGCCCTGACGTCTTTTCGCGCTCCCCGGTGTAGCCGGAAAGGGTCGTGCCCAGGACGTCTGCGCCCGCTTGCCCGGCAGCGATCGCGTCGTCGAGAGAACCGCAATCGGCCATCACGAGCACGTCCGGATGCGTTTCCCGCAGCCCCGCGACGGTCTGGGCCAGCGTGAGCCCGTCCGGGCGAGGTCGACGTGTGCCGTCGATCGCGACGATGCTCGCCCCCGCGTCCGCCACGGCACGGGCGTGCTCGAGCGTCGGGGTGATGAATACGCCGGAACCACCGTCCTTGACGAGCCCCACGATCGGAACGGTGAGGTCGGCGGCAGCCCGGATGTCGGCGATGCCCTGCAGCCGCACGGAGACGGCGCCGCCGAGCACGGCGGCGCGGGCGATCTGGGCCATCGTGCTGGGGTCGCGCATGGGCTCGCCCGGGTAGGCCTGGCAGGAGACGATCAGCCCACCGGTGAGGAGGCCGAGAATGTTCTCGGCACGCATTGTCATGACTCTCCCCTCAGAGCGGCCCACGCGGATGCGGCAGCACCGCGCAGCGGAGCGTCGCCGCCGAGGGTGCCGGCGACGAGCGGGACCCCTTGGAGGGCGTCGATCACGTCGGCGCGGAACGCGGCGTCCATGGCACTCCACCAGGCGTCGCCGATCATGGGCACACTGCCGGTGATGACGACCCGCTCGGGATCGAGCACAGTCACCACCGCTGCGATCGCACGCCCGACCGCCGCAGCGGAATCGCGAACGGCGCGGGCGGCGAGAACATCGCCGTTTGCGGCCCGGCCGGCCACACCCCGCGCATCCGTTTCGGCGGGGTCTCCGCCGAGCCAGAGGTAGTGCCGGTACAGGCCCAGACCCGACCCGATCGCTTCGAGATGGCCGGAGCGTCCGCACGTGCACCTCAGGTGTTCGGCGCCGGGAGTGGGCATGTGCGCAATTTCTCCGGCGACGTGGCGCGCCCCCCGGAGCGCGCGACCGCCGAGAATTACACCGGCACCGACACCGGTGCCGACCGCCACGACCAGCACGCTGTCGGCGCCGAGTGCTGCGCCGTGGCGAATCTCGCCTGCGGCGTGAGCGTCGACGTCGTTCTGCACATGCACAACCGCGTCGACCGGGAGTCGGGTGCCCATGCCGCTGCGCACAGCGTCGGCGAGCGGAGTGCCGGCCCAGCCGGCAAGAGTGTCGGTCGAAGACACGATCGATCCCGAGCGCACGTCGACGACCCCGGCGGTACCGATGCCGACACCACGGAGAATCGCGTGCGGCATCCGGTCGAGCAGCTCGGTGGCCAGGCGCACCACGGTGCTGACGACCGCACCTGGTCCTGCCGATCCCGGTGTCGGCCGTGTGGCCCGGCTGAGGATGACGTCCTCCGAGTCGACGAGGGCGACGGCGGTTTTTGTGCCTCCGATGTCGACGGCGAGCATGACGTCGTTCATCACACCGACAACAGGTCGTGGTCCGCGAGAATCGCGCGGATCTTCGTCACCGCGGCGTCGTCAAGAGCTTCCACGCCGGTCGCCACGGTGGCGTGATCGATCAGGCCGCGCGCGAGCATGGCTGCCTTGAACGCGCCAACGCCTGTCGCGTCGCCGGACAGGCCCGACGGCTGAAAGACCACCTCGAACAGGCGGTTGATGCGCACCTGCTCCGCCCGCGTGGCCCCCCAGTCTCCGAGAGCGGCGGCCTCCCACAGGCGCACGTATCCCTCGGCTTCGACGTTCGCGAAGCCGGGGACCACGCCGTCGGCACCGGCAAGAAGCATCGCGTCGACGACCATTTCGTGCCCGGTGAGAACCTGCAGCGGATGCCCGGCGGCCTCGTTGGCCGCCAGAAGGCGACGGAACCCGACGTCATCGCCGGATGAGTCCTTCACGCCGTGCAGAACTCCCTCAGCGGCCAGCTCCATGAGGAGGTCCAGGGCGAGTTTCGAGTGAACGCGCACGGGAACGTCGTAGGCCCACAGCGGTGCGTCGATGGCGGCCGCGATGGTGCGGAAATGTGAGGCGACCTCTGCGGTCGAATTCAACGTGTAGAGCGGGGCGGTCGTGACGATCGCATCGACCCCGACCTTGATGAGCTGGCGCGCGACCTCGATGACGCGAACGGCAGTCAGTTCTATGGCCCCGGCGATGATCGGCACGCGCCCTGCCGTGGTGTTGACAATGGTGCGGGCGATCTCTACTCGTTGTGCGTTGGTGAAGTACGCGGTCTCGCCGGTAGAACCCAGCGCGAAGAGGCCCGAGCAGCCGGCGCCGATCAGGTACTCCACGAGGCGGGAGAGGGACGCGTGGTCGATGGTCCCGTCCGGATGGAGAGGAGTTGCGACCGGGGGAATGATGCCGGCGAAACGGATGGTGGAGGCAGCGGTGAGCGAAGTCATCTGTATGTCCAATTGAGGTTGATGTGTCAGGCGGGTGTATGCGGGTTGAGCAGGGAAGGCGCGGCTCCGAGGAGGCTGCGTGTGTAGGGATCAGTGGGGTCGTTGAAGACGCGGGCGGCATCCCCGAACTCGACAACACGGCCCCTGTTCATCACAGCGATCTCGTCGGAGAGGTAGCGCACGGTCTGGATGTCGTGGGAGATGAAGACCATGCCGAGGTTCAGTTCGTTCTTGAGGTCGGTGAGCAGGTTCAGGATCTGCGCTCTCACCGAGACATCGAGGGCTGAGGTGGGCTCGTCAGCGACGATCACCTGCGGGTTGAGAGCCAGCGCTCGCGCGATTGCGACGCGTTGACGCTGACCACCGGACAGCTGGGCGGGGAAAGCGTCCAAGGCAGAGGTCGGTAGGCCGACCAGGCCGATGAGCTCCTTCACTCTGCGTTCGCGTTGTGAGGGCTCGCCGACGTGGTGCACCTGCATTGGATCCAGCAGCGCGTCTCGCACCGTCATGCGGGCGTTCAGGGCGGTCGCCGGGTCTTGAAAGACGACCGACAGGATGCTGCCGAGGCGACGGCGCACACTGGGAGTGAACGAGGAGACGGCTTCGCCGGCGAACACCACCTGACCTGCCGTCGGCTGCTGCAGACCCACGAGAACTTTCGCGGCGGTGGACTTTCCCGAGCCGGATTCCCCGACGATGCCGAGGGTCTGTCCCCGCCTCACCGTGAGTGAGACACCCGCGAGCGCATCAATGTAGCTCTTGGTGAACAGACCGGAGGTGCGGGTCTTGAACCGTACATGTACGTCCTGAAGCTCGATGATGGGGTGACTCATCGTGTGCCTCCTAGTGGCAGGATCGGCGCGTCCTCGGGATGCGCGGCATAGTAGTGATCCGTCCCGTCGAGACGGCGGCGCACGGGGGTGACCCCGCGGCCCCGTGCCGGGGTGGACGATCGTGGAGCGAAACGGTCGCCGGCCGGAAAGTCTCGCGGCGACGGTACGGTCCCCGGGACCTGGTGGAGGCGATCGGAACCGGATTCGATCGAGAGCACAGCGCCGAGCAGCCCGCGAGTGTATTCATGCAACGGCTGGGTGAGCAGCTCCCGTGTCGTCGCTTGCTCGACGACCTGGCCCGCGTACATCACGGTGATGCGGTGCGCGAGTTCGGCGACCAAAGCAAGGTCGTGGGAGACGAACACCATGGCGAATCCGAGTTCCTCGCGGAGCGAGTTGAGCAGATCGACGACCTGAGCCTGAACTGTCACATCCAGAGCCGTTGTCGGCTCGTCCGCGATGACCAGCCGTGGGTTTCGGGTGAGGGCCATCGCGATGAGCACTCGCTGACGCTGCCCGCCGGACAACTCATGCGGATACGACGCGAGAGTGCGTTTCGGCTCGAGGCCGACCAGGTGCAACAGCTCCTCCGCGCTGCGGGTGCCGCCTCGCGAGGTCAGTTGCTTCATCTGCGAACGGATCAGCATGGCGGGATTGAGCGAGCTCAGAGCATCCTGGTAGATCATCGCGATGTCGTGACCACGGAGCGCGTTGCGCTCCTTGGGCGCCATCTTCAGAAGGTCCTTGCCGTCGAAGATGATCTGGCCGGTTATCGTCGCCCGGGGGTCGAGCAAACCCATGATGGCGAGGGAGGTGATCGACTTGCCGCACCCGGACTCACCGACCAACGCCATGGTCTCGCCTGGGCGGACCGTGAAGTTGACGTTGTCGACGACGCTGACGTCACCGTGGCGAGGGAAGGAGATTGACAGGTTCCTGACCTCGAGCAGCGGCTGCACGTCGAGAGTGAACCGGAGCCGGTCCGAGCGCCCGAGCTCGATGTCACGAAGGTCGGCGAGGCGCTCTTCCAGTGGGACGGCTGTCGTGGTGGCTTCCAGCGTGGGTATGGCGACCGTCACGATAGGCACATCGGCGCCGTCGGACCTGGCGCCCCCGGCGAGTCCAACCCCGGAGCCTGCACCTTCCGACTGCGACTGGCTGGCTTCGAGCGTGCTCGTCGCCTCGTCGGTCGCAGCCGCTTTGCTGGTGATCTTGCGCGTCTTCTGCGTGAGCATGGCATCGGTCATCCCCTCGGAGAGGATGTTCAGGCACAGCACGGAGAGCATGATGAGCAGGCCGGGGAAGAAGGTCGCCCACCACGCACCGCTCATCAGAAGATTCCGACCAGACGCGATCACATTGCCCCAGGAGGGCTCAGGGTCGGGAACGCCGGCCTGAAGGAACGACAGGGATGCTTCGAAGACGATCGCATCGGCGACAAGAACCGTGGCGAACACCAGCACCGGTGCCATGGTGTTGCGGGCGACGTGCTTGACGATGATCCGTGGTGTTGATGCACCCATCACCCGCACGGCAGCGACGTAGTCGTCGCCGTACTGGTCGAGGATGTTGGCGCGGACGATGCGGGTCAGCTGGGGGACGTAAAGGAAGGCAATGGTGAAGATCAAGACCGGAAGCGACTTGCCGAACACCGCAACAAAAACGGCCGCCAAAGCGATTCCAGGAAATGACATGACGACGTCCATCACGCGCATCAGGGTTTCGGAGATCCACTTGGATGCCGTGGCGGCGATTGCACCGAGCACCGAAGCCACCGCGAGGGCGCTCAGCGTCGCGCCGAGGCCGATCGCCAGTGAGTACCGGCCGCCGTAGAGGAGCCGCGAGAAGATGTCGCGCCCCTGCCGGTCCGTGCCGAACCAGTGTTCAGCGCTGGGCGCCTGAACCGGCGGGCCGGACGAGAGTGGATCGAATGGAGCCACCAGCGGTGCGAAGACCGCGGAGAGGGCGATCACGGTGATGATTGCCAGACAGATTCTTGACCCGATGGACAGGCCGGCAAGGCGCAGGCCCGGTACCGAAAGTCGTTCGGCTAGTATGCGTCGCATGGTCTCAAACCGCCCTAATTCTTGGGTTGATCAGCACGTACAGGAGATCGACGATGATGTTGATCACGACAAAGGCCAGGGCGACCGCGAGGGTGACCCCCTGCACGAGATTGGGTTCGTTGTTGGTCACGCCGTTGAGGATCAGCGTTCCCATTCCGGGGATGGCGAAGATGACCTCGATGACGACGGCACCGCCGATGAGATATCCCACGCGAAGTCCGAGCACCGTGACCGGGGTGATCAGAGCATTCCGCAGCACGTTCCGGGCGACCACGATGTGTCGGGGGATGCCGGCGCCGAGCGCAGTCCGCACGTAGTCCCGGTCGAGCTCCTCCACCATGGATGTGCGGACGACTCGCGACAGCTGACCTGTCACGGGGATGGCAAGCGCGACCGCCGGCAGGGCCATCCGGGCCAACCAGCCCACCGGATCCGAGGTGAAGTCCGGAAGCCGGCCTGAGGCGGGAAGGATCGAGAGCTGCAGGGTGAACAGCTGGATGAGAAGGATGGCGAGCCAGAAGGACGGAGTGGACAGCGACGCGACACCCAGGATGCGGATGATCTTGTCTGGCCACCGATCGCGGTAGACGGCTGCGAGGACTCCGAGCGCCAGGGCGAGGACGACGGCGATCACCAGACCGAGAAAGGTGAGGGAGAGCGTGATGGGGAAGGCTCGGGCGACTTCTTCGCTGACGGGGAGGCTCCGAGCGGAGTATGTCCCCAGATCGCCGCGCAGCAGACCGACGAGGAAATCGCCGTACCGAACGAGCAGGGGGTCATTGAGGCCTTGCGCATTGCGGTAAGACTCCAGGGCGTCCGGGGATGCGGTCTCGCCGAGTGCGGTGCGTGCCGGGTCGACGGGAGAGAAAGACATCACGAAGAAAACGAGGAATGTGATGCCCAGGATCATGATCGGCAGCTGCAGGAGCCGACGGCCGATGAGGCGGAGGGTGTTGGACACGGACCGCTCCTTCCTATGAGTGGGGGGGGGGGGGGGAGGTGCGCAGTGGTGCGCACCTCCCCCTTGGGCGGGTGGACGGTTAGTTTGCGGCTACGCCCACGTCGAGAAAGGACAGCCCTGTGGTGGGTACGGGCTGGAAACCGGTCAGTTCCTCGCCGCTCCACGCGGTGGGGAACTTGCGGTGGAAGAGCGGGTAGAGCACGGCCTGTTCGGAGATCAGATCGAATGCTTCGTTCCAGGTCTCCTGCTGTGCGCTGCCGTCCTCCTGCACTGCGCTGTCGAGCAGGCCGCGCAGCTGGGCGTATTCCTCCGAGTCCGCCCAGTTGGTACGGGTGTTTGTCCACACGTTGTCGCCGTACCACCAGTTCATGAGGAGGTCGGGGTCGTTGCCGAACACCGACGGGTCACCCGGGGCGACCATGACCGTGTAGTCGCCGGAATCGACCTTGGCGTAGGCAGCGGCCGACTGGCCGATGTCCAGGGTCACGTCGACTCCGATGGCGTCCAGCGACTCCTTGATCAGCGGAGCGACTTCTTTCACCCAGCCCGTGTCGGTGGTGAGGAGCGTGATCGAGAGGTCGGACACGCCAGCGTCATCGAGCAGTTCTTCGGCCTTGTCGGGGTCGTAGGTGTAGACCGTGGACGCCTCGTGGTAATTCGCGTAGTCCTCGGGAAGGAAGGACGTAGCCGCGGTCGCGTTGCCGAGCATGCCGGTCTCGATGATCTTGTCCATGTCGAGCGCGTAGAAGAACGCCTGGCGCACGCGGGGGTCGTCGAACGGAGCCGCATTCGTGTTGAACATCATGAACAGGAGTCCGAACGATTGGACGCTGTCGACATCGGCCGATGAGGCGAGCTGGTCGACATCGATGTACGGAACGTCTTCCATGGCTTGGATCGTGCCGGACGACATGGCCGTCACGCGAGCGGCGGCATCAGACAGGAGGTTCCAGTTCATGCCGGCCGCGAGCGCTGGGCGCGGGCCGTTGTAGTCCTCGAAGCGCTCAAAGACCAACTTGTCCTCGGGAACCGCGGAGACCAGCGAGTACGGTCCGGAGCCGATCGGGTTGGCACCGAATCCTTCAGGGTCCGCCTCGACGGCAGCCTTCGGGACGATTTTGACGATGCCGAGGCGTTCGTTGATCAGCGAGAACGGGTAATCGGTGGTGATTCGAACGGTGTCATCATCGACGGCGGTGACCGAGTCGATGAAGTCGATGTAGGTCGTGAACAGCGAACCGCTGTCCGGGTTGAGGACCCGCTCATAGCTGTACACGACATCGTCCGGTGTCACGGGGTCGCCGTTGTGGAAGGTTGCACCCTTTCGGAGGTCGATGTCGAAAGTGGTGTCGTCGACCTTTGTCGGGAGATCCGCTGCGAGTGCCGCGTAGGGCTCTTTGGAGACGGGGTCCAGATCGACGAGTCCTTCGAAGATGTGCCAGTTGGCCGCGACTGTCACCGCGCCTGAGGCGATCATCGGGTCGAAACTGCCGTTCAGGGAATACGAGATTCCCGCTTCGATGATGCCATTGGGATCGACCTCGGCCGAGGCGCTGTCCTCGCTAGTATCGGGGGTGGATGCTCCGCAGCCGGCTAACACGATGGCGGTCACGACGGTGCCGGCTACTGCGGCAGCGAGACGACCCATACGACGGCGGGTGGGTATTCGATTCATGAGTTCTCCAAGAGGGACGGGAAAGCATTGCAGGACATCTGACGTCTGATGTACTGTAGACACAAGTTCGGCCCCGACGCAATGGTGGAAACCAAATTGTCACGTAGGGCAAACCGAGGGGACGGAGACTGGATGTCACAGATCGACAAGCACACGTCGCGCATGCGGCGTTCTACCGCGGCCGACGAGATCAAGAAATTGATCCTCACCCGAAATCTCAAACCGGGTGACCTGCTGCCGACCGAACCCGAACTCTGCGAGACCCTCGATGTGTCCCGATCGTCAGTTCGCGAGGCGATCAGGACCCTCGCGACCCTTGACATCGTCGACGTGCGCCACGGGCACGGAACCTATGTCGGCGCCATGTCGCTGGACCCCATGGTCGAGGCGCTGGTCTTCCGCGGCGTGCTGTCGCCGGAGGGATCGCTGGCGGCCCTCCGCGAGGTTGTGGATGTGCGGCTCGCCCTGGACCTCGCCATGGCCGATGTCATTGTCAACGGTGCCCTTGAAGCAGACTCGACAGAGCTGGCGGCGCTCGTGGACGAAATGATCGACAAGGCATCCCGCGGTGAAGGTTTTCTGGAGGCGGACCGTGCTTTTCACACGAAACTGTTCGCCGTGACCGGTAACCGCCTGGCCGTGCAGTTGGTCGGCGCCTTCTGGGATATCCACACCGCGGTGATTCCCCAACTGGGAATCGCCATGCCTGCGGACATCAGGCACACCGCCGAAGCCCACGGCGATATGCTCGCCGCCGCCCTGCGCGGCGACGTGGAGGGCTATCGAAAAGCGGTGGTCGAGCACTACCGCCCCCTGCAGAAGTCGATCTCTGCGGCGACGGCGTAAGCCCCTTCGTCACCCGAGCTTGAAGCCGCCATTGCTGTTCAACAGCTGACCGGTGATCCACGAGCCCGGCTCCGAGAACAGGATCCGCAGCGCCCCCTTGCTCGCACTCGTCGGCGACGGCTTCGGGATCGTCCGCACTGCGCTCATAGCCGAGCCGGTCGTCGTAGGGACGCTAGGCGCGCCCCGTGAGGATGAGGTGCCAGTAGACCCAGGGCAGGATGTGCCGGTCGAAGACCCAGGTGAGCCTGCGCTCGCGGGCCAGCCCCGTCCAGAGAGGGATCGTGGGCCGGGGCTGGTAGCTGTCGTCGAATTCGGCGAAAACCACCGTTCCCCGTGACACCGTGAAGGGGCAGACGGAGTAGCCGGTGTACCTCTTCGGCAAGGGTGCGCCCGTCATGGCGGCAGTGAGGTTCTTCGCCAGGACCAGGGTCTGCTCGCGCAGGGCGCCGCCGGACTTGGAGTTGCGGGTGGCCGCCACATCACCCAGCGCCCAGACATTGGAAAACCTCGTGTGACGCAGGGTCTCCGGGTCGACCTCGACGAAACCCCGCGAATCGGTGGGCGCCGGCAGCGGGGTGGCCTTCAGCCAGTCCGGCGCCGACTGGGGCGGGACGGCGTGCAGGACGTCATAGTGGAGGTGCTCCCGCACACTGCCGTCGGCCCGGCCGATGACGACACTGCGCGTGCCGGCATCCACCTCGAGTAGTTCGGACTGGGGCTTGAGCTCTATGCCGTATTCGGCGATCTTGCGCGCCAGCTCCTCGTCGATCAGGGGCATCCCGAAAACCGTGGGGTCCGGCACGACCAGCACCACGCGGATGTCGCCCAGGACCCCGATCGTGCGCCAGTAGTCGCACGCCAGGTACATCGGCTTCTGCGCGGCGCCGGCGCAGCTGGCCGGGCCGGCCGGCTGGGTGAAGACCACCGTGCCGCGGCGCAGGTCGCGCAGCAGCCTGGACGCCTTGACCGCGAGGTCGAACTCGTAGTTGGACGCCCCGGCCGGCGAGGCCATGGCGTCGGCCAACCCCGGCACACTGTTCCAGTCCTTCTGAATCCCCGGGCAGACCACGAGTTGGTCGTACCCGAGCGTGCGGCCGGAACCCAGCTGCACAGAATCGCAGTCCGGCCGGACGTCGGTCGCACGGTCCTGCACCCAACGGATGCCGCGCGGCGTCACGGCTGCCTGCGGACGTGTCGCCAGACTCGCGCGGGCGGTTCCGCCGGCGATGTGCGAGAGCAGCGGTTGGTACACGTGCTGCTCGCGGGGTTCCACCACGACGATGTCGTCGAGACCCTCGCGGCGCAGGCGGCCCGCGACCGACAGGCCGGCGTTGCCGCCGCCGATGATCACGACGCGATGATGCTCGGGTGCCTGGTCAGCCATACGCCGACTGTAGACGCGGCCGGGCGCAACGGGAAGGTCAGGCGGCGACGCGCAGAGCTTCGCGGAGGTGCGTGAGCCCCTCGCTGAGGCGGGAGTCGGCGACGTCGACGCTCACCCCGAGCAGGTCGGCGACCTGGCCGTTGTCGAAGCCGGCGTAGTAGGCCAGGTGGATCGCCTGGCGGTATTCGGGGGCCAGGGTGTCGAGGGCATCCGTGGCGTTGTCGAGGTTGATGGTGGGAGTGAACATGTGAAGCAAACTTTTCGTTGTGACGTGTGAAGGCGGCGCGCAACATTGCGCACGCCGAGATTCTGCAGCGTGAATGACCGACCGGTATTCCGGTCGAGTGGTTCCGAATGGGGATGAACCCGATCGGAGGGTGTGCGGCTCCGGCCATGGATTGGGGCAGCGGAGGGGTCGAATCGTGATAAAGATCGACGCGCAACCACCAACACTAACACAACCAGGGCATGCGCCGGCCCAGCTCAGAAAGTCAGCCGCAGCACGATCCCGGTGTGGCCGTGCAGAACGCTCGCGACCCCGGCCGTGACGGCGTCGTCGGCCCGGCCGGCGGTGATGGTCGTCTCGTCGTAGTCGGATGCCGCGCTCAGCCCCGTGCCGCGGAAGGTCGCGCCTTCCCACACCACCGCGGTGAGGTTCTCGGTGGGCTCGGGCAGCTCGGCGCCGACTACCAGGAACTGCTGGGCCAGATGCTGCGGAGTGAGCAGGGCGAACACGTCCACGACGGCGTTCCCCGCTCCGATGACGAGGTCGGCGTCTCGCAGGACGGCCGTGTTGATCTGGGCTTCCACCTCGTCGTCGGTCGACGCCGTGAGCCGTTCCAGCTGCACCCCGGAGCGCGCGGCCCAGTCCTGCACGGCGCCGGCCAGGGTGGCAGTCCCGGCATCGTAGCCGGCCGAGATGAGCACCACCCGGTAACCGACGGGCGGCTCCACGCCGTCCCACGACCCCGGCTCCGGGTTCACGGTCGCCTCCGGGGTGGGGGCGGTCACGTCGCCGAGGAACCCGGCACCGAGGGCGGCGACGCCCGGTACGCCGGTGGCAGCGGAGGTGGGCACAGAGGCGACGGGCGGGGCCGTCGCGCATCCGCCGAGGAGCAGGCACACCAGGAGTGCTCCGGCGAGGGCGCCGGCGGCGGCCGGAAGCGAGGGGACTGGTCTTCGGAGCACGCTCCATGGTGGCAGCGGGCCGGGACGCGCCGGCAGCGGCCAGATGAACACCCGGAGAACAGCCGGCCGTAGCCGGCCTCGTTTGCCGACGGTTGGCCTGCGGGTCGTGTCGCGTTCATCCGGCTTGGCCAGGTTGTGCGGGTGATCCAGAATCCCAGACCCAGCGCCCGACCCCGTCGCACGATCCCCGTCGCAGTGGCGCTCGGGCTGTTGGCCGCCGCGGTCGGCAGCACCCTGGCGGCGTCCCCTGCGCTGGCGCACGGGTTCAGCTCGAGCGTCTACGTGGATGCCACCGCCACCGCCGACGGGGCCGTGCGCACCACCCTCGACCTGGAGTACGACCTGCTGATCGTCTCGGCGGCGGAGAGCGGCACGGACCAGGCCCTGTTCGACGACGGCATGGACCTCTTCGAGACCGGCGAGGAAGCCGCGGCCCTGGACGCTCACACCGACACCGTGCTGGCCTACGTCACCGACCGCTTCACGGTCACCGCCGACGGCACCGCGTGCCTGCCGACGCAGGTGGGTTCCTTCACCGCGCACCAGCGCGACGAGGTGCCGTACGCGACGCTGATTCTCGACTACGACTGCACTGCGGCGACGGATGCCGACGGCAGGGTGGCCCACGAGATCCGCAGTGAGCTGTTCCCCGACGCCGAAGACTACGTCACCGGCACCACCACGATCGTCAGCTACGACCTCGACGGGCAAGCCGGCAGCGCCGCCCTTGACGCGGCGCATCCGTCGTTCTCCACCGGGCAGGGCTGGGCCGACCGGTTCGGCGAGTTCTTCCTTCTCGGCGCCGAACACCTGCTCGGCGGCCTCGACCACATCCTGTTCCTACTGGCGCTCATCGTCGGTTCACGCCGGCTGCGCGATGTGGTGCTGGCCGCGACGACGTTCACGCTCGCGCACTCGCTGACCTTCCTCCTCGCCGCACTGGGCCTGGTGACGATGCCGTCCGCGATCGTGGAACCGGTCATCGCCCTGTCCATCGCGGTTGTGGCCGCCTGGTACCTCTGGGGCGTCTGGCGCCGACGAAGGCTCACCGCCATCGTGGACCCCGTGCGCACCGGGCCCCTGGGCCTGGACCGGGCCGACTGGTCGCGGTTGGCGGTGGTGTTCTGCTTCGGCCTCGTGCACGGCCTGGGCTTCGCCGGCGCCCTGGGTATCGAGGAGGCGTGGTCGTGGACGTTGCTCTGGTCGCTGCTGGTCTTCAACGTGGGCATCGAGGCGGTGCAACTGGGCATCATCGCCGTGGTCTTCCCGCTCCTGGCCCTGCTGCGCCGCCGGTCTCCCCGGGTAGGGCTGGGCCTGGGCGTGGCGATCGCGGGGATCGTGACGGCCACAGGTCTGGTCTGGTTCGTCGAACGCCTCCTCGGTCTGGGCTAGACCCAGGTTGACCGGTGACCGCTACCGGCACGGTCCTTGCCATTCACACAGGATTCACTCGGCGCAATCACAGTGGATGAGCGCACTCGCGTACCAGCGCTTTCCTCTCACTCCCGAAAGGCACTGCACACACATGTCTAGCCAAGACACCACGCGGTCCATCAAGCCCGCCCAGCACCGCACCACGACCCGGCTCGCCGCCGCGGCCGTCTGCCTGTCCGTCGCCCTGGGCGGAAGCGTCCTCACGGCGACCTCCGCCTTCGCGGCCACCGCCGCCCAGACCGACATCGTTCTGGGTGTCGGGTCCAACGAGACCCAGCGCAACCTCTCCTGGTACACCGCAACCGACACCGCGCAGGTGGCGCAGCTGGCCCTGGCCGCGGATGTCGTCGGCGGCGCGTTCCCGTCGCTGGCCACCACGATCGACGGCGCCGGCGGCCCCACCACCAGCGGCGAGTTCAACAGGTTCGCGACCTTCACCGGGCTGAAGGAGAACACCTCCTACGTCTACCGGGTCGGCAGCGCCGGCAACTGGTCCGCCACCTACAGCTTCCGCACCCAGGACTTCGACGGCGACTTCAATTTCCTGTTCTTCGGCGACCCGCAGATCGGGTCCTCGGGCAATGTCGGCAACGACGCGGCCGGCTGGGTCGACACCCTGGGCGTCGCGACGGCCGCCTACCCGGATGCCGAAATGCTGTTCTCGGCCGGCGACCAGGTTGAGTCCGCGGCCAACGAGGCCCAGTACGAGGCATTCCTACAGTCCGACGCACTACGCCAGATTCCCTTCGTGGCCACCAACGGCAACCACGACGTGGGCTCGAAGGCCTACGAGCAGCACTTCAACACGCCCAACGTGGACCGCACGGCCGGCGCCGGTTCGTCGACCGGCTCGGGCGGTGACTACTGGTTCATCTACAAGGACGTGCTCTTCCTCGACATCAACTCGAACAGCCGCGACGCGTCGCACATCGCCTGGATGAACAAGGTCGTCGCCGAGCACGGTGCAGAGGCCAAGTGGAAGGTTCTCGCCTTCCACCACTCGATCTACTCGTCGGGCCCACACGCCACGGACTCCGATGTGCTGGACCGCCGCAACGTGCTGCCGACCGCCATCTCCGACCTCGGGATCGACATGGTGCTGCAGGGTCACGATCACAGCTACGCCCGCAGCTACCTGATCCACAACGGCGAGAAGGCCAACCCGGATGAGGCGGCCGGCGCGGACTCCGTCGTCGCGGGCCCCGGCGGCGTGCTCTACGTCACCGCGAACTCGGCCTCGGGTTCCAAGTACTACGACCTGCAGAACAAGGGCTTCTGGTGGCTCTCCGTGCAGAACCAGGAGAAGGTGCGCAACTACAGCGCCATCGACATCACGGGCGACTCGATCACCATCAAGACCCTGCGCAGCCAGGCCAACGGCACCGACAAGCCCGTGAACAGCATCGTGGACCAGGTCACCCTGAGCCGCGCCGAGGTGCCCGACACCGACAGCCAGCAGTTGCAGGTGGAGGTCCCCGAGGCCGCTCCGGGCGAGTTCGTCTGGAACATCGATGGCACCAACAACCTGGTCGACCTGGGTACGGCCATTGAATCCGGTGACCACTACGCCGCGATCGGCACGATCAACCCGATCCGCGTCACCGACACCCGTGCCGCCGGACCGGAGTGGTCCGTCTCCGCCCAGGTCGGCGACTTCAGCGCCGGTGCCACCTCCTTCTCGGGCAAGTACCTGGGTTGGTCGCCCGCCGTGGTGCAGGCCGGCGGCGACGCCGAGGCCGGTGCCCGGGTCGAATCGGGCTTCATCGGCGGAGACGGCCTCTCTGTCTCCTCCACCCTCGGCCACGCGGCCGCAGGCCACGCGCTCGGCTCGTCCAAGCTCGGCGCCGGCCTCGACCTCAAGCTGCCCATCGACGTCACCGATGGCACCTACAAGGCCACGCTCACGCTCACCGCGCTGAGCTAACCGGTTCCACCCCTCGGGGCGGGCGTCTTGCGGCGCCCGCCTCGATTCACTTCTCGTGTGGGTCACCACTTCTGCCCAGCCGAGTCCGCCCCGTCAGCCCGTCGAGGAACCCCGATGACAACGCGCTCCCCCCGCTCCATTGCCCTGCTCGTGCCAACCCTGCTGCTGGCCGCGGTGCTGCTGATCGGAACGGCCGCGACCTCGGCCGGCCCTGCTCTGGCCGCCAACGGCGACCTCACCTGGGGTGTGCGAACGGCCTCGAACGACAACGGCACCGACCGGCAGAACTTCAGCTACACCCTCGACCCCGGCGGTTCGGTGACGGACGCCGTCATCGTCAGCAACCATGACTCGGAGCCCCTCGCCCTCGACGTGTACGCGGCCGACGGCTTCACCACCACCAGCGGTCAGCTCGACCTCGTCACCAAAGACACCGAGTCGGTCGACGTGGGCGCCTGGTCCGCCGTCGGTGCCGCGCAGGTGCAGATCCCGGCAGGCGAAACCGTCGAGATCCCCTTCACCGTGACCATCCCGGCGGATGCGACGCCCGGCGACTACGCCGGCGGCATCCTCACGTCCCTGCCCCAGCCCGGGCAGGAACAGGGCGTCAACGTGGACCGGCGGTTGGGCATCCGGATGCACGTCAGGGTCACCGGCGAACTGGCGCCGGGCCTCACCGTCGAGAAGATGCAGGTGGACTACGCGGGCACCCTCAACCCCTTCGGCACGGGCAACGCCACCGTGACCTACACGGTGCACAACACGGGCAATGTGCGCCTCGCCGCCGGGCAGAGCATCAGGCTGGCCGGCCCGTTCGGCCTGCTGCCCAGCACCGTGGACACCGTCGAGCCTGTGCCCGAACTGCTGCCGGGCGAGTCCTGGGACGTCACGGCCTCGGTCGGCGGGATCGTGCCGGCCTTCTGGCTCTCGGCGACGAGCGTGCTGTCGCCGGAACTGGCCGTCGTGGCCGGGGCGACCCCCGGGCTCGAGGCCGTCGAGGCCAGCACCGGCACCTGGACGATCCCGTGGTCGCTGCTGGTGCTGCTCCTTCTGACCGTCGCCGCGGCCATCGCCGCACGGCTCCTGCTGCGGCGCCGCAGCCGCCAGCGCAGGCTGCGCGAAGACGCCCGGGTGCAGGAAGCGGTCGATCGGGCGCTCCGTGAACAGGTGAAGGCGCCGGCCCCGGTCGAGTAGTCGGCCAGGGGCGGGCGCCTTCTGCGGTTCTCCGACTCGCTAGACCATGGTCGCAACGTCGATCACGAAGCGGTAGCGCACATCCGACGCCAGCACTCGCTCGTACGCCTCGTTGATGTAGTCGGCCGCCACGAGCTCGGTCTCGGGCGCGATGCCGTGCTCGGCGCAGAAGTCGAGCATCTCCTGGGTCTCGCGGATGCTGCCGATTCCGGAGCCCGCGAAGGAGCGGCGGTTGCCGAACAGGCTGAACACCTGCACCGGCAGAGGCTCGGGCGGGGCGCCGACGCTCACCAGGGTGCCGTCCAGTCGCAGCAGCGACAGGTAGGCGTTGATGTCGATCGAGGCGCTGACCGAGTTGATGATGAGGTCGAAGGTGTTCGCGAGGGTCTCGAAGGTGGCCGGGTCGCTCGTCGCGTAGTAGTGGTCGGCGCCGAGACGCAGGCCGTCTTCCTGCTTGCTCAGGCTCTGCGAGAGCACGGTGACCTCGGCGCCCATGGCGTGGGCGATCTTCACGGCCATGTGGCCGAGGCCGCCCATACCCACCACGGCGACCTTGCGGCCTGGGCCGGCCTTCCAGTGCGCCAGGGGCGAGTAGGTGGTGATGCCCGCGCAGAGCAGCGGTGCCGCGGCCTCGAACGGGATGCTCTCGGGAACCTTGAGCACGAAGTCCTCGACCACGACGATGTGGGTGGCGTAGCCGCCCTGCGTGATGGTGCCGTCGCGGTCCACGCTGGCGTACGTGCCGGTGTTGCCGCGAAGGCAGTACTGCTCCTCACCGGCCAGGCAGTTCTCGCACTCGCGGCAGGAGTTGACCATGCAGCCCACGCCCACCCGGTCGCCGACCTGGTGCAGGCTCACGTCGGAACCCACGGCCGAGACGATGCCCACGATCTCGTGGCCTACCACCTGCGGGTACTGGATGGGGCCCCACTCGCCCCGGACCGTGTGGATGTCGGAGTGGCAGATGCCGGAGTACTTGACGTCGATGAGAACGTCGGCCGGGCCGAGCTCCCGTCGCTCGATGGTGGTCCTGACGAGGGGCGCGGTCGCAGACGGCGCCGCATAGGCGGTGACGGTGGGCATGGTTCTCCAGAAATCTCGAAATCTAATGCGGTCTGTCAAGCATCGCTCACCCGGGGGCCGGTGCGCGCAGCGAAGGGTGCCCTGTCGTGGCACCCCAGCGCGGGGGAGCGGCCGGCTACGGCATCCCGAGCAGCCGCAACCCGGCCGCGGCGGCGGCGCCCACGACCACGACCACCAGGAACGGCGCCTTGAGCCACAGGGCGACCGCCGCGGCCGCGAGAGCGCCCAGCCGGGAGTCCAGCACCAAGGCCTGACCGGACGCCGCGGCATTGGCCACGGTGAGCGAGGCCAGCAACCCGATCGTCAGGGTGCCGGCCACCCGGGCGACGCGCGGGTTGGTCAGCCAGTTGCGCGGTACGAGGTAGCCGAGCAGCTTCGTAAGGAACCCGACGACGCAGGCCACCACGATCCAGAACCAGAGCGTCATGACAGAGGGCTCCGTCCGTCGCCGTGCGGGTACGGGTCGACATCGGGCTCGAGACCCTCGCGGGGTGGGGCATCCCGGTAGCCGAACCAGCCGATCAGCCCGGCCACGACGGCGGCCACAAGGATCGGGATGCCCGGTGGCACGAACGGCACGGCGAGCAGGGTGGCCAGCGCAGAGACCACGGCGATGGCACCGGCATCCCGCGACCGCAGCCGCGGCCAGAGCAGGCCGAGGAAGGCGGCGACCGCGGCGCCGTCGAGACCCCACTGCTTCGGGTCGCCCAGAGCGTCGCCGGCGAGCGCCCCGACCAGGGTGAACAGGTTCCAGAGCAGGAACACCCCCACTCCGGCGACCCAGAAGCCGCGCTTCTGCTCGAGCGGGTCGGTCTGCCCGGTGCTGGTGGCGAGGGACTCGTCGATGGTCACGTGTGCTGCGGCGAACCGGCGCCAGCCCCGCGGATGCAGCAGAACGTTCATCTGCATCCCGTACACGGCGTTGCGGATACCCAGCAGCGCGGCCGCACTTGCCGCGGCCACCGGGGTGCCGCCGCCGGCGATGACCCCGATGAACGCGAACTGCGAGCCACCGGTGAACAGCAGCAGGCTCAGAACGGCGGTCTGCCAGACGTCGAGGCCCGACGCTACCGACAGCGCGCCGAAGGAGATCCCGTACAGCCCGGTCGCCACGGCGATCGACACACCCACCCGGGTGCCGGGGGAGTGACGGAGGGAGAGCGACATCCTGCCAGCGTACCGAGCGCCGGCGGCGTCAGCGGCCGCGGATCACTCCCTCGCGGTGGCGGGCGGACGCAGGGCCAGCCGGGTCTGGGTCTGGCCCGCGCCGGCCTTCTTCTTCAGGCGGTGCAGCAGGCCGTTCAGGTGCGTGGTGTCGGCGACCCAGACGTGCAGCAGGTAGTCGTATGGGCCGGTCACGTGCACCGCGTCGCGCACCTCGGGCTCGCCCAGTGCGGCGTGCAGGAAGGCGTCGGAGTCCGCGTCGGCGCGCAGCCGGACATCGATGAACGCCTCCAGACCGAGGGCGCCCAGCGGGGTGTCGTCGGCCAGGATCGCCCGGTACCCCACGATCACGCCGTTGGCCTCGAGTTTGCGCACCCGGGCCGCGGCGGCGTTTGTGCTGAGCCCCACCGCGGCGCCCAGCGCGCTGAACGAAATGCGGCCATCGTCGCGCAGAACGCCGATGATTTCGCTGTCGAGACTGTCCATGCCGAGAGTGTAGCCGTGCCGCCGCAAAAATCTAGGTCACGACCGGGGAACCGGAGCAGGATCGGCCCATGGAGATTCTGGGACTGTTCGCGGCGGGTGCGCTCGCCGGGTTGGGGGTGGCCGTTCCGCTCGGCGCGATCGGGCTGCTGCTCGTGCGACAGGGGGTGACCGGCGGGTTCGCGGTGGGCGCGGCCGGCGCGGCCGCGGTGGCGCTCGTGGACACGGTGTACTGCGTCGTCGCGCTGGGCGCCGGGGCGGTCGTGGCGCCGGTGCTGGGGAGGTGGGGCGGTGCAGCCGGGCTGCTGGCCGGCGCCGTGCTGGTCGCGATCGGTGTGGCCGGCCTGCTGCGGGAGCGGCGCCGCCGGACCGGCAGCCGGACCCGGCCGGAGCATCAGCCGGGCCCCGGCAGCGTGCGGCGCCCGGCACCCGCCCGGTTCTTCCTGCTCATGCTCGGCCTCACCGCGATCAACCCGGCGACCCTGCTCTACTTCGCCGCGCTGATCACGGCGCTGCGCCACACCGTGGCTGCGGCCGGCGGTGCGGCGGCGGCCACGGCTTTCGTGGCCGGGGTGGCCATCGCCTCGCTCGCCTGGCAGGTTGGGCTGGTGGCGGCCGGGGCGTTCTGGGGCGGCCGGATCACGCCGCGCCGTCAGGTCCTCGTCGGCCGCGCCGGGTACCTGCTGGTGATCGTGCTGGGGGCCGGGGCGGTGCTGGCCGCCCTGGCCGCTCCGGCGACCGTCTAGATGCCCTGTCCGGTGTACTTGTTCGCCCAGGCGTAGCGGTAGTAGGCGATGTTCTCCAACCGGGAGGCCGCCGCCTCGTCGACGAGAACTGTGACGTGCGGGTGCAGCTGGATAACCGACCCGGGTTTGCTCGAGGTGACCGGGCCCTCCACGGACGCGGCGATGGCATCCGCTTTCTCGGCGCCGAAGGCCAGCAGGATCAGGTGCCGGGCCCGCCGGATGGTGCCGAGCCCCTGTGTCATGCAGTGGATCGGAACGTCGTCGGGGGAGGCGAAGAAGCGGGCGTTGTCGATGCGGGTCTTCTCGGTGAGCGTCTTGACCCGGGTGAGCGACGCGAACGACGAGCCGGGCTCGTTGAAGCCGACGTGGCCGCTGCGTCCGATGCCGAGGATCTGCAGGTCGATGCCGCCTGCCGCGAGGATGGCGTTCTCGTAGTCGATGCCTGCCGTGGCGAGGGTGGCGGGGGTGCCGTCGGGAACCTGGATGTTGCCGGGGGTGAGGCCGAGGGGTTCGACGACGTCGCGGGTGATCACGGCGCGGTAGCTCTCCGGGTGGCCCTCCGGCAGCCCCACGTATTCGTCGAGCGCGAAGCCGCGCACCCGGGAGACGTCCAGGGGGTCAAGGCGCAGGGACTCTGCCAGCGCGCTGTAGACGGAGAGCGGGGTGGATCCGGTGGCCAGGCCGAGGACGGCATCCGGCCGTCGGTCGATGAGGTCGCGGATCGCTGTGGCGGCGAGGATTCCCGCCGCGGTTTCGTTCTCGAGGATGACTACTTCGGCCACGGGGTGCTCCTGGTGCGGATCGGTGTTCGGTGAGGGGAGGTCGCGGGCCGGGCGCTGGAGGGCGCCCGGCCCGCGGCCGGGTGAGGTTAAGCGGTTGTCGCCGAGGTGGAGTCCGGCGCGCCGGCCTCCGAGATCTCGTCGTCGCCGCGGCCGGGGGTGCGCAGGTTCCAGCGGCGGATGACGAACCGGAACAGGAAGTAGTAGATCGCCGCGTAGGCGAGCCCGATGGGGATCAGCAGCAGCGGTTTCTCGGCCAGTCCGAAGTTGAGGATGTAGTCGAAGGCGCCGGCGCTGAAGCTGAAGCCGTCCCGGATGCCCAACGCGTTGACCAGGGCGAGGGACGACCCGGTGAGCACGGCGTGGATGGCGTAGAGCGGGAATGCGACGAACATGAAGGAGAACTCGAGCGGCTCGGTGACGCCGGTGAGCATCGCCGTGAGGGCGCCGGTGAGCATGATGCCGCCCACGATCTTCTTCTGCGAGGGCTTGGCTTCCTGCCAGATGGCCAGGGCGCCGGCCGGGAGCGCGAACATCATGATGGGGAAGAACCCGGTCATGAACGAGCCCGCGGTGGGGTCGCCGGCGAAGAACCGGTGCAGGTCGCCGGTGGCGCCGTTGTAGTCGCCGATCACGAACCACATCATCGAGTTGAGGATGTGGTGCAGCCCGACCGGGATCAGCAGCCGGTTGGCCGTGCCGTAGAGGAATCCGCCCCAGATGTCGTTCGAGCTCACGAATTCGCCGAACCCGGTGAGCCCGCTGCTGAACGCCGGGTAGATGAAGCTGAGCAGCACCCCGAGCACGAGGGCGACCACGGCGGTGATGATCGGCACGAACCGGCGGCCGCCGAAGAAGGCCAGGTAGCTGGGCAGTTTGATGCGATGGTATTTCTGCCAGAGCACCGCGGAGACGACGCCCATGAGCACGCCTCCGAGCACGTTGTAGTTGACGAGCACCTGGTCGGCGCCCTCGGCGGGCAGGCCCATCACGGCCGGCGACATGGCCTTGCCCACGTTGCTGAACACCAGGTACCCCACCACGGCGGCCAGGGCGGTCGAGCCGTCGGCCTTCTTCGCGAAGCCGATCGCCACGCCGAGGGCGAACAGCAGGGGCAGGTTGTCGAACAGGGCGCCGCCGGCCGAAGCGATCACGGCCGCCCCGGTCTCGAAGCCGGGGATCGCGCCGAGCAGGTCGGGCTGGCCGAGGCGCAGGAGCAGGCCGGCGGCAGGCAGTGCCGCAATGGGCAGCATGAGGCTGCGACCGATGCGTTGGAGCTGGGCGAGGCCGGGGACCTTGCGTCCCGTCCCGGCATCTACGGTGGTGCTGGACATAGATTCCTCCTGGTGGTTATCGCGTGTGCATGGGGTGTGGCGGGGACTGCCGTGCATGGTGCTGCGGATCGTCTCGCGACGGCGCGCCGAAGAGCGCCGGGGTGCGGCGTCGACGGGCGCTCCTGAACGGGGCGGGAAAGGTCTGTGGGGTTACAACTCGTGGTGCAGGTCGAGAGTCATGTGGATCTGGTACCGGTCACCGCGGTACCAGGAGGTGATGTACTCGAGCGGGGTCGACCCGGCAGAGGACGTGCGGCGGAAAACCAGGAGGGGCGTGCCCGGCGGGGTGTCCAGCGAGTCGGCGAGAGGCGCATCTGCGGTCTCGGCCCAGGCGGTCTGCTCGGCATGGTCGATGCGCAGCCCGTACTCGGTCGCGAAGGTCGCATAGAGCGACCGGGTCAGGTCCTGCTCGCCCAGCCCGGGAACAAGGGCGACCGGGTAGAAGCCTCGTTCGAAGGCCATCGGGATGCCGCCGGCCAGGCGGAGCCGCTCCACCTGGTAGACCTGGGCGCCGGACTTCAGTCCGAGGGCCGCCCGCACCTCCAGGGGGGCGTCGATGAGCGCCGCCGCCATCACGACGGTCGCCGGCACCAGGCCGCGCCGCCGCATGTCCTCGGTGAACGAGGCGAGGTGCAGATCGCTCTGCACGCGTTCGCCGGCGACGAAGGTGCCCTTGCCCTGGATGCGATACAGCACGCCCTCCTCCACCAGCTGGCGGATGGCTTCACGCACCGTCGACCGGCTCACGCCGTACTTGGTCATGAGCTTGCGCTCCGGGGGGATGGCGGCGTGCGGGGCCAGCGTGGTCTCCACCCGGTCCAGCAGGATCGAGCGCAGCTGCGTGTGCTTGGGCACCGCGCCGCCGGCGAGCACCGGTCCTTCGTCGAGCTGTGTCGCCACGGCGAACCTTTCTTTCTGACGGATGGCCCGTTGCCTGACCAGACCACTTTCGCTTTTTGGTCCGTACTGGTACGGTCCAATTACTTCGATACTGAAGGTGCGGCGGTTCGTTGTCAAGAGCCGGTTCGCACGAGGATCTCGATCCACGAGGTGCTCCTTCCCGACCGTTCCCGGCACCCAGGTGCCACGCAGTACCCGAGGAGAAGATGATGACGAGCAAGGCAGAGCAGATCCTGGCGGGCCTCGGTGGCTCCGGAAATATCGTGGATATCGAGGCCTGCATCACTCGGCTGCGTACCGAGGTGACCGATGCCGGCCTCGTGGACGAGGCGGCGCTCAAGGCCGCGGGTGCCCACGGTGTCTTCCGCAACGGAACCATCGTTCAGGTCGTCGTGGGCCCTGAGGCGGACAACCTCGCCGACGACATCGAGGACCTCAGGTGACCGCAGTGCAGCCAGGGGCCGAACCGGCGGTCGAGCTCGGGGCTGACCCTGCGCTCACGCCGCTCGTCGTGCTGGCACCGATCCCCGGCCGCGCGGTGGCCCTCGAGACGGTGCCCGACCCCACCTTCGCGCAGGAGATCGTGGGTCCCGGCGCGGCCATCGACCCGCCCCGAGAGGTTGTCGATGCCATCGCGCCGATCGCCGGCACGGTGCTCAAGGTCTTCCCGCACGCCTACGTCATCGTCTCCCCGCAGGGGGTCGGGGTGCTCGTGCACCTCGGCATCGACACCGTGGAACTGGCCGGTGCGGGCTTCACCCTGCGTGTGGCGCAGGGCGACACCGTGGCGGCCGGCGACGTGATCGTCAGTTACGACGTACCGTCCGTCGTGGCCTCGGGCCGCGACCCGATCGCTCCCGTGATCGTCCTGGACCGCACCCGCGCCGACATCGGGTTGTCCGACGCGGTCGTGGCCGGACTCGGGCTCACTGCCGGGGATGCCTTCCTCACTGTGAACGCCTGAGACCCGTCATGACACCGCTCACTTCCGGCCCGCCGCCCGTCCATGTCACGGTCGCACCGTCACTGCCGGGTGATGCCGGGCCGGAAACCGACACCCCGCTGCTGATCGCGGCGGGCACGGTGATCCTGCCCGACCGGGAGGTCTCCCCGGGCTGGGTCGAGGTGCGCGCCGGCCTCATCGCGGGCTACGGCGGCGGCACGCCGCCCCGTCCGGCGGATGTGACGGTGCCGCAGGGCATCCTGGCTCCTGGCTTCGTGGACGCGCACAGTCACGGCGGCGGCGGGGTGAGCTTCAATGACCCGGACACCCGGGCCGCAGCGCACCGCATCGTGACGACGCACCGCAAGCACGGCACCACCACCATGATGGCCAGTCTGGTGACGGCGCCCATCGACGAGATGGAGACCCTGGTGGCGGCGCTCGCCGAGCTGGTGCGCGATGGCCTGCTGGCCGGCATCCACCTGGAGGGGCCCTGGCTGAGCCCGCTGCACCGCGGGGCCCATGCCGAACGGCTGTTGCTGCCGCCCACCCCGCAGAGCGTCGACAGGCTGATGCGGGCCGGCGGGGGATCCGTGCGCATGGTCACCATCGCTCCCGAGCTCCACGGTGGCCTCGCCGCGGTCGCCCGTATCGTGGGATACGGCTCGGTCGCCGCCATCGGGCACACCGACGCGGACTACGAAACCTCCCGCGCCGCCATCGACGCGGGCGTCACCGTGGGCACCCACGTCTTCAACGCCATGCGCCCGCTGCACCACCGCGAGCCTGGGGCCGCCCTGGCCGTGCTGGAGGATCCCTTCGTGTTTGCCGAACTGATCGCCGACGGCGTGCACCTGCATCCGGCCGTGGTGCGTCTGATCGTCGAGAGCCGCGCCAAGCCGGTCTTCGTGACGGACGCCATGGCCGCGGCCTGCGCAGAGGAGGGCGACTACAAGCTCGGCGACCTGGATGTGACGGTCGCCAACGGCCAGGCCCGGCTGGCCGACGGCACCATCGCCGGCAGCGTGCTCACCCTGAGCAAGGCCGTGCGCTTCGCGGTGCTCACCGCCGGCGTGCCGCTGGCGTTCGCAGTGCGGGCGGCCACCCAGAATCCCGCCGACCTACTCTCACTCACCGATCGCGGCCGCATCCACCCCGGCCTCCGCGCCGACCTGGTTCTCCTCGACGCCGCCCTGCACGTGACCGCCACCCTGCACCACGGCACCTGGGTCTGACCCTCCCTCCCGCGGGCTGTGACGTGAGCCCCACACATCGTCCGGATCCGGGGCTCAGCTCGGAGTTCGCGGGGGTGCGGACGACTGCAGCGACCACATTTGGTACCCCTGCGACCTCCCGGGTTGAGGGCTATCGCTCAGGGTTCGCTCAGGGATAGGTCAGGGTGTATCCGGATGCCGGCGTGGGCGGCTCCGGAGCACACTGGGGCTCGACACCAGCGCGCCCGCGCTGTTCGAATCCTAAGGACCGGCATGACAACCCCGACGCTTTTCTCGAACCATCCGGCGCGCTCGCTTCAGGCACCGCCGGCATCCGTGATCGCGTACGCCAGGGGACTGGTCAAGACCTACGGCTTGGGAGAAACCGAGGTGCGGGCATTGGACGGCATCGACGTCGACTTCGCGCGGGGCGAGTTGACGGCCATTATGGGCCCGTCGGGCTCGGGCAAGTCATCCCTGATGCACTGCATGGCGGGCCTGGACACCGTCACGGCCGGCACCGTAGTGGTCGATGACCAGAACGTGGGTCGAATGTCCCAGCGCCAGCTCACTGCGCTGCGGCGCACCCGGCTCGGATTCATCTTCCAGTCGTTCAACCTCATCCCCACCCTCACCGCCGCGGAGAACATCACGCTGCCGCTCGACATCGCCCGCCGCCCGGTGGACCGCGCACACTTCGACGCGATCGTCGCGGCCGTTAGGCTCCAAGACCGCCTGCATCACCGGCCTAGCGAGCTCTCCGGCGGCCAGCAGCAGCGGGTGGCCTGCGCGCGTGCCCTGGTCGCTCAGCCCGCTGTGGTGTTCGCCGACGAGCCCACCGGCAATCTCGATTCGAAATCCGCCGGCGATCTGCTGAGTTTCCTGCGCGGCTCGGTCGACGACCTCGGCCAGACCGTGGTCATGGTCACCCACGATGCCCGCGCGGCGGCCTTCGCGCACCGAGTGCTCTTCCTGGCCGACGGCCGGCTTGTCCACGAGCTCACCGACCCCAGTCAGGCGTCGGTGCTCGACGTGATGCGCTCCCTCGGCGACGAATCAGAAGCCGACTCCACTCCCACCGCGACGGCCCGTCGATGACCAGGGTCGCGCTTCGCGGCATCCGTGCCCATCTGGTGCGCTTCCTGTTGTCGCTCCTCGCCGTGACTCTCGGGGTCGCGTTCGTGGCGGGAACCTTCTCGCTGCGCACCATGATGGGGTCCACCTTCTCCGGCATCGTGGCCAGCTCGATGCAGGGCGATGCCTATGTGCGCGGGAGCGAACCCGCCGCCAGCGCCGCCCAAACCGGCAGCACGGCCGGTGACGTGCGCGGCCTCGTGCCCGCGTCCCTCGCGCAGACCATCGAGCGGGTCGATGGCGTGCGTCTGGCGCTGCCGGCCGTATCCGGGCCGATCGTGCTCGTCGGCGCCGATGGGACCGCCGTCGTGAGTACCCAGGCTCCGAGCTTTGGCATGGCGCTCTACCCTGAAGACGACACCGCAGACATTGTCACCGGTCACGCGCCCATCGGGGCGGGCGAGATCGCACTGGAGTCCGCCACCCTTGAATCTTCCGGGCTGGCCGTCGGCGACGACACCACCGTGGTCCTCTCGGGCGCGGTGCACACCGTCACGGTGGTGGGCGAGGTGTCGGTGGGCGCCCCCATGGCCGGCGCCACCATCGTCTACCTCGATGTGGCCACCTCCACGGCTGCCTATGCCGCAGACGGCATGGTGGCCAGCATCGACGTGTTCGCTGACGACGGCGTGGACGAAGAGTCACTCGTCTCCAGTGTCGACGCGGCCCTCAAAACTGCAGCAGCCACCGATGTTGAGACCGTCAGCGGAACCGATTTGCGCGCTGAGGCCACGGCAGACATCAACGAATCACTCGGGTTCGTGCAGACGTTCATGCTGGTCTTCGCCGGTATTTCGCTCTTCGTGGGTGCGTTCATTATTTCCAATACCTTTGCAATGTCGGTGCAACAGCGGATGCGCGAATTCGCGCTGCTACGTGCCATCGGAGCCTCGCCTGGGCAGGTGTTCGGTTCCATCCTGATCCAGGCGGCGCTGGTGGGCCTGGCGGGCTCTACCCTCGGTATAGCTGCCGGTTTGGGCCTGGTGTCTCTGGTGCGCATCGCGGTCGGCCAGATCGGAATGAACCTGTCCGGCAGCATTCCGCTGGATGCCGGCACCGTGGTCGCCTCGCTGCTGGTGGGGACCCTGGTGAGCATAGCCGCGGCGGCTTTGCCCGCACGCCGGGCCGCGCTCACCCCGCCGGTCGAGGCCATGCGGGACGCCGGCGGTGCCCGGTCAAAGTCGCTCAGGTCGCGGGGCATTGTCGGAGCGGTCGTCACGGTTGCCGGCATCGCCGGGCTGGTCTTGGCCTGGTCCCGGCCGGACCCCGACGGTCCCGTGCTCCTCGGGCTCGGTGCCACGGGACTCGTGCTCGGCGTGCTGGTGCTCTCCCCGGTCATCGCCCGGTACTCCTTGAGCGCCCTGGCCGCGGTCTTTGTGGTCGCGTTCAGGCCGCTCGGCCGACTGGCCAGGGGCAACATCATCCGCAACCCACGCCGCACAGCCAACACCGCCGGGGCGCTCATGATCGGCATGGCCTTGGTTGGAGCGGCTTCGGTGCTGGCCGCCTCAGCCACGGTCTCCACCCGCGCGATCGTCGACGACGGCTGGATCGCGGATTACTCCGTGCAGTCGGCCGCTGAGGCGGTTCCGGTCGGCGCGGTGGCCGACCTCCGCGACCTCGATACGGTGAAGTCTGTGGACGTGCTCCGCTATGGGCCGGCGCTGCTGACGCAGGATGCCGGCGGATCCGCCGCGGATCGCTCACTCATTGTGGTGGCCATTCCCCCGGAATCGCTCGGACACACCCTCGACTTCGATGCCGTCGATGGCACTCTCGACTCGTTCGCCCGCGGGGAGGTCGCGGTGCAGCAGGGGATTGCCAAGGACCACGACTGGCAGGTCGGCGACGACGTGACGTTCACAACGACCGTGGGGGAGACATCCGTTCAAATCGGGGCCATCGTCGACACTGCCCTGATCGGTGCGCCGATCATCATGCCGGACGAGTCCTTCAACCGGATCGTGCCGGAATCGCAGACCGTGATCGACTCGCTGCTGATAACCGCGGCGGCTTCGTCGGCACCGGCCGAGGTGCGGGCTGACGTCACCGCCGCGGTGGCGCCTTACGTGGTGCTGTCGGTACTCGACAAGGACGAGTTCGCCAGTCAGCTGGCGGGGCAGGTGGACCAGATCCTGGGCATCCTCTACGCCATGCTGGCACTCTCGATAATCATCGCCATCCTGGGCATCGTGAATACCCTGGCGCTGTCGGTCATCGAGCGCACCCGTGAGATCGGCCTGATGCGTGCCGTCGGCCTCGGTCGGCTGCAGTTGGCCGGCATCATCACCATCGAGTCGGTGCTTACTGCGCTGTTCGGCACTGTCATCGGCGTGGCGGTCGGCGTGGGCATAGCGGCTGTGATGCCGGCGGTGTTCACCGAGGTCGGGCTCACCGAACTGGCCGTTCCCTGGGGGCAGCTGGGCTCGATGTTGGGAGTCGCCGCCCTGGTCGGTGTGCTGGCGGCGCTCTGGCCGGCCGTTCACGCGTCCCGGCTGCCCGTGCTCGATGCCGTGGTCTCCGACTGATCCAGCACATGGTTGAGCGGGGTCGTGGTGACGCCAGTTCCCGTGGGGAACGTTCGATCCACGGCCCTGTTCTCAGGCGGCATGGCTAGGCTCGAACGGTGAGCGAAAACCTCAGAACCCGGCTGCGTGCCCTGCCCGATTTTCCCGACGACCTGCCGCGCTTCGACCCGGCCACGGCTCCGGCCGATCCCACAGTGCTGTTTCTCGACTGGCTCGACGAAGCGCTCGAGGCCGGGGTACGCCAGCCGCATGCCTTCAGCCTGGCCACGGTGGGAGATGCGGGCCTGCCGTCGTCGCGCATGCTGATCCTCAAGAATCTGGATGCGGAGGGCTGGCAGTTCGCCACCGCGCGCACGTCACGCAAGGGACGGGAATTGGCCGGGAATCCGCAGGCGGCGATGAACTTCTACTGGTCGGAGCTGGGCCGCCAGGTGCGACTGGTCGGCTCCGTGGTCGAGCTGTCCGCCGAGGCCTCCGCCAGGGACTGGGCCGAACGCCCCGCCGCCGACGCCGCCGCGAACCCGGCCTGGCAGCTCTACGCGTTGCGCCCCACCGAGGTCGAGTTCTGGCAGGCGAGCGCGGACCGCCACCACATCCGCCACCGCTACCAACTGCCGGGATAGCGGCCGCGCCGCTCCTCCACAGGCGGTCGTGTTTTCGGGTTCTCCACCGCTGATTCATTGGGATGCAGGGTGTCGGTGGCTGGTGCTTCACTGTCCCTATGGCCACCTCGAATGCCACACCAGACAGCACCCCGGATGACACCCCGGATGATGCCGGACGCCTCACCGGACACTCCGCCACGGCCGGCGCTGCCGACGAGCTGGACGATTATGCCGACCCGGTCGCCGAAGCCATCAGCCAGGTCATCGACCCGCTGATCGAGAACGCGAAGGTCATCGCCGCCGCGTACGCCGAGCGCACCCGTTTGCTGGCGGAGCTGGACCGGCTCGGACACGACCGGTGGATCATCGCCGGCCTCGCCGGTGACCCGATCGAGTCCGGCCGGGACGACCCCGACACCCAGAAACACGGCCCGGCCTGGGACGACGAGGAACTGGCCCGTCGGGCGATGGCTGCCGAGGTCGGTTGTGCGTTGCGGATGCATTTCCAGACCGCGGGCACCATGATCTTCGAAGCCGCCCGGCTCCTCGAACAGTTCCCCCGGTTCCACCGGGCACTGGGTGAGGGGCGGATCAGCTGGAACCACGTGATGAAGATGCTCGACGTCACCGTCGCCCTCCCTATCGACCTGCCGGAGCACGTACTGCCCCAGCTCGAGGATATGACCTTGACGGCGGCGGAGAAGCTCACCCCGGGCAAGTTCGCCAAGGTCGCCCGGGAACTCCTGGACTCCCTCCATCCCATCCCACTGCAAGACCGGGTCGATGCAGGTGTGCGCGAACGCCGGGTGGTGCTCCGGCCCGACATCAACGGGATGTCGTGGTTGAACGCGTACCTCAAGGCCGACGAAGCCCAGGCGATCTACGAACGCCTCACCCAGATCGCCAAGACCCTCACCGACGACGCAGAAGCCGACGTCACGACCAGCGAGACCACCGGCGCCGCGCCCGGCGCCGCGCCCGGCGCCGCGCCCGGCGCCGCGCCCGGCGCTGCGTTCACCGCGCCGCGGCCCGACGCTACCGTCCGCCGCACCCGCGACCAGCGCCGCGCCGACACCTACCGCGACCTGCTGCTGGACGGCATCGGCGCCGATGGGAAACTCGGCCGAGGGATCCGCGGCACCGTGAACATCACCGTCCCGGTCCTCACCCTCCTCGGCCAGAGCGACCAACCGGCGATCCTCGACGGTTACGGGCCCATCGACCTCGAAACCGCCCGACGGCTCACCGGCACAGCGACGAGTTTCACCCGCATCCTCACCCATCCGCACACCGGGACCATCCTCTCCGTCGACCGCGACTCGTACACCCCACCGGCCGATCTTCGCCGGTACGTGCAGATCCGAGACAACACCTGCCAAAGACCCGGCTGCAACCGGCAAGCCGTCCATAGCGAAATCGACCACACCCAAGCCTGGAACGCCGGCGGAACCACCAGCGCCGACAACCTCGTCAGCCTCTGCCGACCCGACCACAGGCTCAAACACCAAAGCAGCTTCACCACCCGCCAAGCGCCAGACGGCACCCTCACCTGGACCAGCCCCGGCGGCAAGACCTACACAAACCCCCGCGCCCACGACCTCGTCCGCGCCGCGCTGAACCCGCCCGGGACTGAACCGTCTCCGCCTCCAGTATCACCACCCGACACCGATACCGCGCCGCCGTTCTGAGGTCCTACCCCGCCGCGGCCCTCGTGCGCTTGGCGTTCTCCTTCTTGATGGCCTCTACAAGCTCGTCCTTGGTCATCGTCGACCGCCCGCGGATCTCCAGCTTCCGCGCCACATCGACCAGGTGCGTCTTGGGTGCGTTGGCGTTCACGCCTTCCTGGGTGTGGGCGCGGGTGCCGACACCGCCGGCTGCCTTGTCGTCGGAGGGTCCTGGCTCAGCCTTCTCCTCCCAGCGGTCGCCGACCTTCTCGTAGGAGTGCTTGAGCGCGGCAAAGGCCGTGCGGTGGGCGCGCTCACCCTCGCCGTAAGTCTCGACGGCGGCATCGTGGGCCTTGGCCCAGATCTCCTGGGCGTGCTGGGGCGAACGAGCGATGGTCGAAGGCATTTCCTCGGATGCGGGCATCGTCGGTCCTCTCTGCGCTTGCTCGAACTGCGGTTGATCAGCAAAACCAACGCTAGACAGGTGCCGCCCATGCCGCAACGGGAGGGAGCGGTCGGGGACGCTGGCATCTGCGAACCGGAATGACAAAGGGGCGCCCGGCGACTGGCCGGGCACCCCTTCAACGTTGTGACTTAGAGCGTGATCAGGCCCGAGGTCGTGTCGCGTGCCTTCTCGAAGCGAGCCGAGACGTTGGCCCAGTCGGTGACCGTCCAGAACGCTTTCACGTAGTCAGCGCGAACATTCTGGTAGTCGAGGTAGTAGGCGTGCTCCCACACGTCGAGCATGAGCAGCGGAACGATGCCGGCGGGGAGGTTGCCCTGCTGGTCGTAGAGCTGCACGATGACGGGCTGCTGGCCCAGGGTGTCCCACGCGAGGATCGACCAGCCGGAGCCCTGAACGCCCATGGCGACGGCCGTGAAGTGCGCCTGGAACTTCTCGAACGAGCCGAAGGTGTCGTCGATCGCCGCAGCGAGCTCGCCGGTGGGCTTGTCCCCGCCGTTCGGGGACATGTTCGTCCAGAAGATGGAATGGTTGACGTGGCCGCCGAGGTTGAACGCCAGGTCCTTCTGCAGCTTGTTGACGAAGGTCAGGTTGCCCGACTCGCGCGCTTCGGCGAGCTGGTCCAGCGCGGTGTTCGCACCGGTCACGTAGGCCTGGTGGTGCTTGCTGTGGTGGAGTTCCATGATGCGCCCGCTGATAGCAGGCTCGAGGGCGGCGTAATCGTAGGTCAGCTGGGGAAGCGTGTATGCGGTCATTTGTTTACGCTATCGTCTCAAGTGCACTTGAGATCAAGGAGAATGTCCGTGTCAGAGCACTTATCCAGCCACGATCTCCTGCCGATCGGCCAAGTGGCGGCCCGTGCCGGCGTGCCCGTGTCCACGATTCGCTACTACGAGACGCTCGGACTCATCCCCGCGGTGCGCTCCAGCGCCAATGCTCGGATGTTTCCCCGGCACGTTCTACGCCGCATCGCGCTGATCCAGGTTTCCGTGCGATACGGCATCGCCCTGGCAGAGGTGGCCGACATGCTCAGTGATCTGCCCGACGGCCGTCCGCCCAGCCGCGCCGAGTGGGGCACGATCTCGGCTACCTGGGGCGAGCACCTCAAACGTCAGCAGGCGGTGCTCGAACGGATGCAGGCGGAGTTGACCGGCTGCATCGGCTGCGGCTGCCTGTCGCAATCGCGGTGCGCGGTGCTGAACTCGGAGGACCGGTTGCGTACGGACGGCTCCGGCCCGCGCCGCGTGCTCGGCTCGCCGGCCACGACCGGCACTGACTGACACTGACTGACTATCCGGCACGGCACCGCTCGGAACTATGACGCTAGAGCAGCGTCATCACGTCGCGCGCCGCGGTCATCAGCAGGGGCGCGTACGCCTCGAGCTTCTCCCGGGGAACCAGGGGAGCGATGGTCGTGATGCCGATGCCACCGATGAGGTGCTGCTGTGTGTCGAAGACCGGCACGGCCATGCAGCGGATGTGCTCCTCGTTCTCCTGGTCGTCGATGGAGAACCCGCGGTTGCGCACCAGCCGGCCGTCGGCGAGCAACCCGGCCACGTCGGTGATGGTGTACTCGGTGCGCGTGTGCAGTCCGGTGCGCGCCGCATAGCTGCGCACCTCGCTCTCGGGGAGGTGCGCCAGGATCGCCTTGCCGATGGCGGTGGAGTGCAGTGGAATCTGCGCGCCCACCCGCGAGGCGATCTGGATGGGCTGCGCGGTGTCCTCGATCTTCTCCACATAGGTGGCATAGTCGCCGGTGCGCAGGGCGAAGTGGATGGTGCTGTGAACGTCCGCCTGCAGGCGCCGCAGCCGGTCACCGATCAGGTCTGAGTCGTCGGGCGCGGCCGTGAGCTTGAGAGCGAGCAGGCGCAGCGCCCGCCCGGGTGCGTAGCTTCCGTCGGGCCGGCGGGCCACGTACCCGCTGTCGATCAGTTCAGACAGCAGGCGGAACACGCTGGTCTTGGCGAGCCCGGTCTCCTTGACCAGATCGCTGAGCCGGTGGGCGTCGCCGGGGTTCGACACGGCCTCGAGCACCCTCAGCAGTTTCTGGGCCGCGTTGTCCTTGGCGGTGGTCGCGGGCGCGCTCGCGCCTTCGAGGTCGCTGGTTAACGAAGGTCCCATGTGTCCTGCCTCTGTGCTGTCACCGATGATCCGGCGTTCTGTCTTACGGACAGTCAACCACGGTTGTGGAATTTGTGTACGGTTCAGCGGTCCGCCTCTCGGAATTCAATGTCGTCGGACCCTTGACAAATTCGGATCCGTCAGATTCGTGCCCCTAGTTGGGGTCTGAGGGGGATTGAGGCTGTCCGCAAGTTGCGGACCGAAACTGAACGTGGTTATGGTGAGTTCATGTGGCGGACTTGCATTCTGCCAGACGGAACAGTGAGAAGTTCACAAGCTGATTCTCAACGAGGAGGAAACATGAAGGCAACCGAGAACGAACCGGTGACAGGTGTCGTAACCCTGCCGTCGGGCATCCGCCTGGTGACGGCCCGGGGCGACCTGCCGGCCGTCGAGGTGTCCCTCCCCGCTGCCACGGCCCTGGTCTACCTGCATGGCGCCCACGTCGCCGAGTGGACGCCCGCCGGCCAGAAGCCCGTGCTGTGGATGAGCGAGAGCGGCGCCTTCACCCCTACGGCGGCCCTCCGCGGCGGCATCCCGGTCTGCTTCCCGTGGTTCGGCCCCAACCTGACAGACGCCACCGCGCCCAACCACGGTTGGGCTCGCATCTCCCCGTGGGCCCTCACTGCCGCCGCCCTCGAGGGCCCGGATGCCCTGCTCACTTTTGAACTGGCCGGCGCGCACCGGGATTCCACCGGCACGGCCCAGCCCGTTTCCCTGCGCTACACCGTGCGGATCGGCGCCACCCTCGCCCTCGCTCTCACGGTACGCAACGACGGTGCCGCCCCCGTCTCGGTGGAGACGGCCTTCCACACCTACTTCGCGGTGGCCGACGCCCGCCGCACCACCCTGCTCGGCCTGCAGGACCTGCCCTACCTCGACCGCACGGTCTCCCCGCCGGTCACCGCCTCGGCCGCCCTGCCGGTGGCCTTCACCGGCGCCGAGATCGACCGGGTCTACCCCATGCCGCGGGTGGTCACGATCGAGGACGCGGGCAATCACCGCACCATCCTGGTGGGCGAAACGGATGCGGCCCAGACCGTGGTCTGGAACCCGGGCAGCACCAAGGCCGCCGCGATGGGGGACTTCGGGGACGAGGAATGGACCCAGACCGTGTGTGTCGAAGCGTGCAACGTGCAGGGCCAGGCCCGGGTTCTCGCCCCCGGCGCCCAGCACCGGATGGGCGTCACGCTCAGCGTCGAATCAGAGCCCGCACGCGACGAGCCGACCACCCCCACGAACGCTCAGCCGCACCAGAACGCAGAGGACACCCACACCATGGAACGACTCACCCGCACCATCCACCCCAGCGACACCCTGCCCACCCGGGCGATCCAGTTCGGTGAGGGCAACTTCCTGCGGGCGTTCGTGGACTGGCAGCTGCAGCAGATGAACACGCAGGGCCTCTTCAACGGCGGCGTGACCATCGTGCAACCGCTCGCCGGCGGCCTCGTCGCCATGCTCGAGGAGCAGGACAACCTCTACACGGTGCTGCTCGAGGGCAAGCAGGACGGCGAAGAGGTGCAGTCGCACGAGGTCATGACCGTCGTCACCGGCACGGTCAACCCCTACACCGACTACGACGCCTACCTGGCCCTGGCCGAGAACGACGACATCGAGTTCATCTTCTCCAACACCACCGAGTCCGGCATCGTCTACAGCGAAGCAGACCTTCGCACCGACGCCCCGCACGCCAGCTTCCCCGGCAAGCTGACCGCGCTGCTCTACCGGCGCTTCGAACTGGGCAAGAAGGGCTTCACGCTCATCCCCTGCGAGCTCATCGAGCACAACGGCGACAAGCTCAAGGAAACCGTGCTCGCCACCGCCGCGCACTGGGAACTCGGCGACGCGTTCACCGCCTGGGTCAACACGAGCAACATCTTCTACTCCAGCCTCGTCGACCGGATCGTCCCCGGCTACCCGAAGGACCGGGCCGACGAACTGTGCGCCGAGTTCGGCTTCGAGGACCGCCTGATCGTCAAGGCCGAACCCTTCCTGCTCTGGGTGCTCGAAGGCCCAGCCTCCCTCGCCGAGTCCCTGCCGCTGGCCAAGGCCGGCCTCAACGTCACCGTCACCGACGACATGACCCCGTACCGCGAGCGCAAGGTCTTCCTGCTCAACGCCCCGCACACCACCATGGCCTCCCTCGCCCGCCTCGCCGGCGTCGAAACCGTGCGCGATGTCATGCTCGACCCCGACTTCGGCCCCCTCGTGCACGAGGAGATGTACGAAGAGATCATCCCCGTGCTCGACCTGCCGCACGACGAGCTCGCCGCCTATGCCGAGTCGGTCAAGGAGCGCTTCGAGAACCCGTTCATGCACCACGAACTCGCCTCGATCGCCCTGAACAGCGCCTCGAAGTACAAGAGCCGCCTGCTGCCGATCCTGCTGAACTTCCACGCTGCGCACGAAACCTTCCCGCCCCGCGTCACTCTTGCCCTTTCCGCGATCCTTCTCACCTACAGCGGCGACCCGAGTGTCGCCGTCACCCCCGTCGACAGTGCCGAGACCATCGCGGCCTTCCACGCGGCCTACGCCGCAGCGGCCGGTGATGCGGATGCCTACGTCGTCACGATCCTCGCCGACAGCACCCTGTGGGGCACCGACCTCAGCGCTCTCGACGGTCTCGTCGAACAGGTCTCCACCGGGCTGACCAGCCTCCGCGACCGGGGTGTGCGCGCCACCCTTGCCGACCTCACCGTCCTCGCCTGACCCGCACCACCCACCCTCGACAAAAGGACCGCAGATCATGCTCCTCAACGACGACTTCCTGCTCGGCACCGACATGGCGAAGAAGCTGTTTCACAACCACGCCAAGAACATGCCCATCATCGATTTCCACTGTCACCTGAACCCGCAGGAGATCTACGAAGACGAGAACTTCACCAGCATCACCGAGGTCTGGTTGAAGGGCGACCACTACAAGTGGCGCCTGATGCGCGCCAACGGCGTGCCGGAGAACCTCATCACCGGCGACGCTGACGACTTCGACAAGTTCTACGCCTGGGCCGGCACCGTGGAGAAGGCCCTCGGCAACCCGCTCTACGTGTGGACCCACCTGGAGCTGCGCCGCTTCTTCGACATCGACCTGGCACTCAGCCGCGAGACCGCCCGTGAGGTCTACGACCGCGCCAACGCCCTGCTGGCCACCGCCGGGTTCTCCCGCCGCAGCCTGATCCGTTCCAGCAACGTCACGGCCATCTGCACCACGGATGACCCGGCCGACGACCTGCACTGGCACGAACTACTGAAGACCGAGAAGGCCTTCACCGTCGTCCCGGCGTTCCGCCCCGACAAGGCCATCAACATCCACGCCGCCGGCTACGCCGACTATCTCGTCACCCTCGGCGCATCCGCCGGCGTGAAGATCGGTGCCTTCGCCGACATCGTCGCCGCCCTGTCCGCCCGGGTGGACTTCTTCCACTCCATGGGCGCCCGGCTGTCCGACCACGCCCTCGACACCGTCGTGTACGCCGAAGCGACCGAGGCCGAACTCGACACCATCGTCGCCGCGGCCATCGACGGCGGCGCCCTCAGCGACACCCAGATCGCCCAGTACCGCACCGCGATCCTACAGGCGTTGATGCGCCTGTACACGGCGAAGAACTGGACCATGCAGCTGCACCTGCACGCCCTGCGCAACACCAACCGGCGCATGCTCGACATCCTCGGCCCCGACACCGGCTACGACGGGATGAACGACCGCCCCGTCGCCGAACCGCTGGCCGCGCTGTTCGACTCGATGGAGTCCGAAGACTCGATTCCGCGCACCATGCTCTACTCGCTCAACCCCAACGATTACCTGCCGTTGGTGACCCTGATGGGCTCGTACCAGAAGGACACCGTGCAGAAGATGCAGCTCGGCAGCGCCTGGTGGCACAACGACACCCGCTCCGGCATGCGTCTGCAATTGCAGACTTTCGCCGACGGGAGCCTGCTGTCGAACTTCGTCGGGATGCTCACCGACTCACGCAGCTTCCTTTCCTACCCGCGGCACGAATACTTCCGCCGTATCCTCTGCGAGCTCATCGGCGAATGGGTCGAACTCGGCGAAGTCCCCGACGACGAAGCGATCCTCGGCCGGATGGTCGAGGACATCTCGTACAACAACGCGCACACCTACTTCGGCCTCTAAACGGCCGTTCCGCACCACCGCACCATCCGCTGTCCCGCAGTACCCGCTATCCCGCACCACGACGAGCCGCACCGATGCGACCCGTTCTGCCTGAATATCGAGAATTGAAAGAGTGTATGTGAGTCATGGCTATCCACGATGGTATTGACGTCGGCGCCTCCGCCGGCCCTGCCGGCCAGGCCGGTTCCACCACCACGATCGACGCACCCGCCGTCATCGAGCGCATTTCCACCAAGGAAAAGGTCTCGTACGGCTTCGGTGACTTCGGCAACGGGTTCATGTTCGACCTGGGCCAGTCCTACCTGACCAAGTTCTGGATCGACACCTGCGGCATCGCCGCCGGCGTCGTGGCCCTGATCTTCTCCCTCGCCAAGATCTTCGACGCGTTCATGGACCCGATCGCGGCCGCCTACATCGACAGCCGCAAGTTCGGCAAGCGCGGCAAATTCCGCCCCGTCATGATGATCTCCTCGATCCTCCTGGGCGTGATGACCGTCGTCACCTTCACGATGCCCGACGTCACCATGGGCTGGAAGATCGCCTTCGCGGCCGGCAGCTACGCCATCTGGGGCCTCATCTACTCCTTCACCAACGACCCCTACGGGTCACTGGCCTCGGTGATGACCCGCCACGTCAAGGACCGCGCGCAGCTCGCCACCACCCGGCAGGCCGGCTCGCTCGGCGCCCAGTGGATCTGCGGTTTCGCGTTCATCCCGATCATGATGATGTTCGGCGGCATGACCGGCACCAACTACATGTGGGCCTCCGCGGTCTTCGCCCTCATCGGCATCGCGTCCTTCTACGTCTGCTACCGCGGCACCAAGGAACGCGTCTACGTCAACCGCGCCGTGGGCTTCGAGAAGAACGGCATGAAGGACTACGCCAAGGCGATCTTCACCAACCGTCCCCTCCTCGGTCTGGTGCTGATGACCCTCTTCACGATCTCCGCCATGAACGTGAACAACATGATGATGATCTTCTTCGCCCAGTACAACCTCGGCAACATCGCCCTGCAGCCGATCCTCAACCTCGTCATGATCGGCGCGTCCATCATCGGCATCATGTTCGTGCCGCGCCTGGTGGCCCGGTTCGGCAAGAAGCGCACCGCCATGGGCGGGTTCATCATCGGCGTCATCGCCAACGGTCTCAACTTCATCATCCCCACCAACCTGTGGACCTTCATGCTCCTGGTGACCATCGGCTACATGGCCCTGGCCATCCCGAACGCCGTCACCTGGGCCTTCGTCTCCGACACCATCGACTACGGCGAATGGCACACCGGGGTGCGCAAAGAGACCATGACCTACGCGGCCTTCAACTTCTCCCGCAAGATCGCCCAGTCCATCGCCGCCCTGGTGGGCGCCGGGATGCTCGCCGTCACCGGCTACATCGCTCAGGGAGCCAGCCAGTCGGAGGAGACCCTCTTCGGCATCAAGGCAGTGATGACCCTCTACCCGGCCCTCGCCCTCGCCGCCGCCGCCGTGATCGTCTACTTCCTCTACAACCTGTCCGACGACAAGTACACGTCCATCGCCCTCGACCTCGAAGCCGGCCGTTGGGAAAAGGGCATCATCGGCCAGTCCTAACCGGGCCGACCGCACCTGAGTAACCAGAGCACCTAACGAATCGATTCTCATGTCACACATTGAAAGCATCACGACCGGCACCTCCGTGCTGGTCATGGCCGAGGGCGACGACGTCGCAGTCGCCCTCCGGGACCTCCTCCCCGGCGAGTCCCTTCCCGTCGGCGACGGCGTCCTCACCGTCACCACGCTCGTTCCGAGCGGCCACAAGATCGCCCTCACCGATATGAGCGTCGGCTCCACCGTGCACAAGTACGGCCAGTCGATCGGCGTCGCGACGGCGCCGATCCACCGCGGCGAGCAGGTGCACAGCCAGAACATCGGCATGGACCTCGCCGCCCGCACCCACGAGTTCGGCACCGTGCACACCGAGCTGCCGAAGCCGGCCGAGCGTCGCTTCTTCGACGGCTTCCGCCGGGCCGACGGCCGGGCCGGCACCCGCAACTACATCGCAATCCTCACCACCGTCAACTGCTCCGGCACCACCGCCAAGCTCATCGCCGACCGGTTCCGCGGCGACGCCCTCGACAGGTTCGAGAACGTCGACGGCGTCATCGCGCTCACCCACCAGAGCGGATGCGGCCTGGTCCTGGAAAGCGAAGGCGCGCAGGTACTCCTCCGCACCCTCAACGGATACGCCCGGCACCCCAATATCGCCGGTGTGCTGATGCTCAGCCTCGGCTGCGAGATGACCCCCACCAGCCTGGTTCTGGCCGAGGGAGTCCTGCCCAGCGACACCGTCGTGGAGTCCCTCTCGATCCAGGAGACCGGCGGCATGCGCGCCACCGTCGCCGCGGGCGTCGAGAAGATCCTCGCTCTGGCGGAGCAGATCAACACCCGCCACCGCGAACCCATCGACATCTCCGAGCTCGTGCTCGGTCTCAACTGCGGCGGCTCCGACGGCTACTCCGGCATCACCGCCAACCCGGCCCTCGGCTGGGCGTCGGACGTTCTCGTGGCGCACGGCGGAACATCCGTTCTCGCCGAAACCCCTGAGATCTACGGGGCAGAGCACCTGCTCACCGCCCGCGCCGTCACACCCGCCGTGGGTCACAAGCTGATCGAGCGGATCGACTGGTGGGAGACCTACATCCACGCCAACGGCGGCACCATGGACAACAACCCCTCCCCGGGCAACAAGGCCGGCGGCATCAGCACCATTCTCGAGAAGTCGCTGGGCGCCGTGGCCAAGGCCGGCCACGCCGACCTCGCCGCCGTGTACGAATACGCCGAACCGATCGACACCCGGGGCCTGGGGTTCATGGACACCCCAGGCTATGACCCGGTCTCGGTCACCGGCCTCGTCGCCGGCGGCGCCACGGTCGTGGTCTTCACCACCGGCCGCGGCTCGGTCTTCGGCTGCAAGCCCACCCCGAGTATCAAGGTGGGCACCAACACCGAGCTGTTCCTGCGCCAGGGCGACGACATCGACATCGACGCCGGCCGCATCGCCGACGGCAACGCGAGCGTCGACGAGGTCGGCGCCGAGATTCTTGACATGATCATCGCCGTCGCCAGCGGCAAGCAGACCGTGAGCGAAGAGTTCAACGTGGGCCAGGAAGAGTTCGTGCCGTGGCACATCGGGGCCGTGACCTGATGGGCGACCACCACGACACGACACCCGCGGTGCTGTGCTTCGGCGAGACCATGGGTATGTTCACCCCCACCACATCGCTGCCGCTCGACGAAGCCAGTGCCTTCACCCTGGGCACCGGCGGCGCAGAGTCCAACGTGGCCATGCACCTGGCCGAGCTCGGCCACACTGTGGCCTGGGCCAGCACGGTGGGCACCGACCCCGTCGGCAGCAAGATCGTCGCCGCGCTGCGCGGCGCCGGTGTCGACACCCGGTGGGTCGGCCGCTCATCCGATGCACCAACAGGGCTCTACCTCAAGGAGCCCGACACCGGTAGTGGAGCCCACGTGTTCTACTACCGCCAAGGCTCGGCGGCATCCACGCTGAAGATCGCGGATGCCGTCGGCTGGCCCCTGGCCGGCGCCCGGTGGGTGCACACCACCGGCATCACCCCCGCGTTGTCGGAGTCCTGCTCCGCCCTCGTGGAGCACGTGCTCGAGCACGCCGCCGAATGGGGCGTCTCTGTCTCGTTCGACATCAACTTCCGTCCGGGCCTCTGGCCCGTGGCGGAGGCCGCACCGCGTCTGCTCGCCCTGGCCGGCAAGGCCACGGTGGTGCTCGTCGGACTCGACGAGGCCGCCGTGCTCTGGGGCTGCGTCACCGCCGCCGACGTGCGCGCCCTGCTGCCCGGCGTGCCGTACCTGGTCGTGAAGGACTCGTCGATCGACGCGACCGAGTACGCCCTGGCCGCCGACGAAACCGACACCGTCACCGTGGTGCCGGCCCGCCGGGTCGAGGTCGTCGAACCCGTGGGGGCCGGCGACGCCTTCGCGGCAGGCTATCTGTCCAGCCTGATACTCGCGGCCCCCTCCGCCGAACGACTCGAACGCGGCCACTCCCGCGCCGCGTGGGCGCTAGGCAGTCGCGAAGACTTCCGGCCCGGGCTCGGCCGGCGCATGTCGGCCGACGAACCCACCGATCACACACACGCCACGGCACACGCCGAACGCGTCGCAGCCCTCAGGAGATGACCCGCATGACCGCACCAGCCAGCACCATCCAGCCCTTCAGCACCGACCAGTGGTTCCCCCGGGACTTCTTCCGGGTTCCCGTGATCGCCGTGTTCCGCGGACTGTCCGCCGCCGAGGCCGTGCGCCTGTCGGTGCGAGCCTGGGACGCCGGCGTCGAGCACGTCGAGATCCCGATCCAGACCAGCGACGCCGTCCCCGTGCTGCAGGCCGTGGCGGATGCCGCCGCCGAACGCGGACTTGTCATCGGCGCCGGCACCGTCACCACACTGGAGCAGCTCGACGCCGCCACCAATGTGGGCGTCGCCTTCACCGTCTCACCCGGACTCGACCCGGCGATCGTGGCCGAGAGCGTGCGCCGCGGCATCCCGCACCTGCCGGGCATCGCCACCGCCACAGAGATCCTGCAGGCCCGCGCTCTTGGGCTCAGCTGGGTCAAGGCGTTCCCTGCCTCCCTTCTCGGCGCCGCCTGGGTGAAAGCCCAGAAAGGTCCATACCCCGAGACGAACTTCATCGCCACGGGTGGTGTCACCGCGCTCAACGCTCCGGAGTTCCTCGCTGCCGGCACCAGCGTCGTTGGGCTGTCCGGCGCCTTCGCCGACGACGCCCAGCTCGACCTCGTACGCGCTCTGATCGCTCGCTCGCGCTAGCCCGGTCGACGCCGGCCGTTGCTAGGCTGAGCGAAGACATGAGGGGGAGTCACGTGCGGGTGAACGGGCGTGGCACGGCTTGGTCGGGCACTGCCCGGGCGGGCATCCCCCGGCTGGGCGCGAACGGTCACGGGCTCGGCGAGCGATGGCCGATCTGGCTCGTGTTCGCCCTCGTCGCGGCGTACACCATCGGGCTGCTGCTACACGGGGACGGCCCGAACCCCCTCGTCGACACCTGGTTGGGCGAACTCACCCAGTGGGCCCCCGTCGCGGTGTTCTGGGTCGCCACGGTGCGCACCGGCTTCGCCAGGGGAGACGTGCTCTTCGCCACCCTTGCGGTCACGCTCAACGCCGCCGCCGACACTTTCTACGTCACGGCTATGAGCGCCGGCGGCGAACTGCCGTTCCCGTCCCCGGCCGACGTGGGTTACCTCCTGTTCTATCCGCTGATGCTCGCCGCCCTGGTGGCGCTCGTGCGCAGCCAGATGCGCGGACTGGCCTGGTCGGTTCTCCTGGACAGCGCCGTCGGCGCCATCGGTTCCGCCGCCATCCTCACGGCGCTGCTCGGGCCGGTGCTCTCGTCGGCCGTCGACGAGTCGGAGATTCTGGCCACGGCAGTCGCGGTGGCGTACCCGGTGTTCGACCTGCTCCTCGTGGCCGCCGTCGCCGGCATCGCCGCCGCCCCTGCGCTCACCATCGGGCGCCGCTGGACCTTCCTGGTCGGCGGTCTCCTGGTGTTCGCCGCGGCCGACATCGTCTACGCGCTGCTAGAGGTGGACGGCCTCTACCTGGTCGGTCTTCCCCTCGACGCCGCCTGGGCGCTGGGCCTGGCGCTCATGGCCGTGTGGGTCAACGCGGCGGGGCGACCGAACAGCCGGCCCGCGCTCGGCACCTCGAAGACCCCCTCGCTCTTCGTCCCGGCCGTCGCCGTCGCCTCGGGCCTGGGCGTGCTCGTGCTCGGCACCCAGGTGGCCCAGCCGGTGCTCGCCGTCATCCTGGCCGGCCTCACCGTGGCCCTCGCCGCGATCCCGCTGGTATTCCGGCAGCGGATGCTGCGCCGGCAGTCCCGCACCGACGACCTGACCGGCCTGCCCAACCGGCGAGCCCTCTACGCGGATGCGCCCGCGCTGCTCGTCGTCGGCCGTACCGCGGCCCGGCAGCGGCACAGCGCCCTGATGCTGCTCGACCTCGACAGGTTCAAGGAGGTCAACGACAGCCTCGGCCACGACGTGGGCGACCGGCTGCTCGTGCAGGTGAGCGCCCGGCTGGCGGCGGCGCTGCCGCCGAATGCCCGGCTGGCCCGCCTCGGCGGCGACGAGTTCGCCATCCTGCTCGCCGGCGCCGGCGAGGCCGGGGCCACCGTCGTGGCGCTGGGCCTGCGCGATGCGCTCGCCCCAACATTCGCCCTCGACGGCCTGTCGGTGCAGACCAGCGTGAGCATCGGCATCGCGCTGTTTCCCGAGCAGGGGCACGACCTCAGCGACCTGCTGCGCCGCGCCGATATGGCGATGTACCGGGCCAAGGCCAATCGGCTGGGTCATCACGTGTACCGCTCAGAGGACGACAGCCACGGGGACACCCGGCTGCGCACCCTGCAGGAATTGCGCACGGCGCTGAGCGAGGACCAGCTGGTGGTGTACTACCAGCCCAAGGTCGAGATGCAGAGCAACGCCGTGATCGGAGTGGAGGCGCTCGTGCGCTGGCAGCACCCGACCCGGGGGCTGCTGCTGCCCGAGGAGTTCCTCGACCTCGTCGAGGAATCGGGGCTGATGCACAGCCTCACCCGGATCGTGCTCACCAAGGCGCTCGACCAGGCTGCGCTCTGGCAGGCTCAGGGTCGTACGCTGCCCATCGCCGTCAATATGTCGGCCAGCTCCCTCGTCGACGTGGATCTGCCGGAGGAGATCGCGGACATGGTCGCCGCCCGAGCGCTGCCGCCCTCGTCGCTGATGCTGGAGATCACCGAGGACTTCCTGATGAGCGACCGGGACCGGGCCAGGGCCGTGCTGTTCCGGCTGCGCGAGGCGGGCATCCAGATCTCGGTGGACGACTTCGGCACCGGCTACAGCTCGCTGTCGTACCTCCGCGACCTGCCCATCGACGAACTGAAACTCGACAGGTCGTTCGTGCTCCCCATGGCCGGCGACGCGCGCGCCTCCTCACTCGTGGCGTCCACCATCGAACTGGCCCACAGTCTGGGCCTCCGCATGGTGGCTGAAGGCGTCGAAAGCGGTGTGGCGTACGACGAACTGGCCCGGTACGGCTGCGACCTCGCCCAGGGGTTCTTCATGTCGCAGCCGGTTCCGGCGCCGGAACTCGAGAACTGGTTGGCGGCCCGACCAGCCCTCGAGTCGTCAAACGATATCTGAGCGCGCCTGAGTGTTGCCCAGCGCGCGGTCCTTCAGAACCGCGTACTCGCCCTGCGTGATGGCGCCGCTGTCCAGGAGGTTCTTGGCCTGGGCGATGTCCTGGGCTGGGTTGCTGCCGGCGACCGAACGGATGTAGTCGTCGGTGCTTGCCCGCTCCTGCATGCCGGCCTTGGCCTGGCGCTCTGCCATACCGCGCCCGCGCGCGATCACGTAGACCAGCACCGTGAGGATCGGTACGAAGACCAGGAAGATCAGCCACACAGCCTTCAGCCATCCGTTGAGCTCGCGATCCCGGAACACGTCGATGATCACGGCGAAGAGTGCGAACAGGTAGGACACGAACACGAATGTCCAAAAGAAGAATCCGATGAAATCCCAGAAACTAGACCAGAAACTCATGGTCGGCACCCTTTCTCGGTAACGTCTGGCCGAGGTCCTGCCGCCGCTGGGGGCAGCGTGTCACAGTCCTCGACTGCTCTTCACGGTAATCACACAGGCAGGTTCTGGATCACCCGGACTGGGTGAGAAACACCGGGGTGTTGGCCTGTGGCGGCGGCTAGGCTGGGGCGAAACAGGGGGAGTGATCGCGGTGGCGACGGTGGGGAACCGCTCGGCGGAGGCTCGTTTGGCCTGGGTCGAGCGTCAATACTGGATCGACAAGGACGTGGCGCTCGAGGTAGCCCAGGAGTGGCTGGCCGAACTGTCCGACATCGGTGTGCACGGAGTGCTGGGCCGTCGCCTTGAGGTGCAGATCGCCTCGATCCTCACCCGCCGCGGCGATCCGCGCCAGGGCGCCGTCGAGATGCAGCGCATGCTCGACTGGGCGGAGCGGCACGGCGAGCTGGCCCTCCAGTCCCGCTGTCACGAGGTGCTGGGCTCCATCTTCGAGCTCGTTGGCGACCGGGCACTGTCCCTCGAGCACGCCGTGGCGGCCAACAGTCTGCTCGACGACTCCGAGGTGCCGCTGATGCGGGCGGCCGCCCGGCTGACACTGGCGGATGCCCTCGGCTCGGCGGGGTCGTTCGACGAGGCGCGCAGACGCTACAACGAGGCGCTCCGGCTGGTCATCGACGACCCGGAGACCAGCATCCGCTATCAAATTCTGAACAACCTCGCCTACACCGAGTACCTCGCGGACAACCACGACGAGGCGATGACCGCCGTGGAGAGCCTGATCGCGCTGTCGCAGCTGAACAACCGCCCGATCGGCATGTACGCGCGCGACACCATCGCCCGGGTCTACCTGGTGGCGGGCCGGCTCGACGAGGCCGCGGCCACCCTCGAAACCGCCCTTGAGGCCAAACCGGTGGACTACCACCCCGACAGCATCGCTGCGGCGCTGGTCACCCTGGCCGAGACGTATCGCACCCAGGGTCACTTCGATCAGGCCCAGGCAGTCATCGACCGGTGTCTGGCGCTGAGCGAAGCCCACGGCCTGGTGCGCTGGGCCACCGAGGTCACCCGGGAACAGGCGGAGACCTACGCGGCCAAGGAAGACTTCCAGGCGGCGTTCGAGTCGTACCGGAGCTACCACGCCCAGTCCATCGCGCTCAGCGCCAGCGAGAACGAGGCCAAGGGGCGCATCCTCGAGGCTATGTTCCAGACCGCGGAGTCACGTCAGGAGAGTGAACGGTACCGCGAGATGGCGGAGCGCGACCCGCTCACCGACCTGCACAACCGCCGATTCGTCGACGAGCACCTCACCATGCTGCTCATGCTGCACCGGGAGGGCGGCAGCCCGGTGGCCATCGCCATGCTCGACGTGGACCATTTCAAGAGCATCAACGACACCCTGTCGCACGAGGTGGGCGACCAGGTGCTGCGGGCGCTCGGTCGCATTCTGACGGATGCGCTCGCAGCGGTGCCCGGTGCCGTCGCGGCCCGCCTGGGCGGGGAGGAGTTCCTGCTGATCCTCCCCGCGCTGGCCGAGGCCCGGGTCATCGAGCTGTCCGAGCGGGTGCGGGTGGCCGTGTGTTCGCACGACTGGTCACCGATATCCGCCGGGCTGCACGTCACCGTCAGCCTGGGCGTGGCGCTGGCGCCCGCCGACGGCGACACCAGCACCGCGCTGCTGCGGGCCGCCGACGTGCGCATGTACATCGCTAAACGCGACGGCCGAAACCGCGTCGTGCACGCCGACGCCTGAGGCGGGCCCGCGGGTCACAAGCCTTGCGCCAGGCGGTAGTAGGCCTGGTTCCAGCGCACCTCGCGGGTGAAGTCCCGCAGGGTGGTGGTTTTATCGATCACGAGGAGCTCGGTGCGGGCTATCTCGGCGAAATCGTGGAACACCTCGATGCCGACGGCTGTCGACATGACGGTGTGGTGGGCGGCGCCGGCGGTGAGCCAGGCTGCGGCGGAGGTCGCGAAGTCGGGTTCGGGCGCCCAAACGGCCCGGCCGACCGGGAGCTTGGGCAGGGCCTCGGTGGGTTCGACGACCTCGACGACGTTCGCGACGAGGCGGAATCGGTCGCGCATGTCGCTCATCGCGACGACCACGGCGGGGCCGGGGTCGGCGTTGAAGACCAGGCGTACGGGGTCTTCGCGGCCGCCGATGCCCAACGGGTGGATCTCCAGAGTGGGCTTGGCCGTGGACAGGGCGGGGTTGACCTCGAGCATGTGGGCGCCGAGGATGAGTTCGGCGCCGGGGGTGAGGTCGTAGGTGTAGTCCTCCATCAGGCTCGCCCCGCCGGGCAGGCCCGCGCCCATGACACTGGCCACACGCACGAGAATGGCGGTCTTCCAGTCGCCCTCGGCGCCGAAGCCGTAGCCCTGCGCCATGAGGCGCTGCACGGCCAGGCCGGGCAGCTGCTTGAGCGCGCCGAGGTCTTCGAAGCTCGTGGTGAATGCGCTGAAGCCGCCCGCTTCCAGGAATGACTTCAACCCGATTTCGATCGCGGCGCCATAACGCAGCGACTCGTGCCGCTCCCCGCCCTTCCGAAGCTCAGGGACCACGTCGTAGAGGGTTTCGTATTCGGCCACGAGAGCATCAATGTCCGCGTCGGAGGCGGAGTGCACGGCGTCGGCGAGTTCGTTGACCGACCAGGTGTTCACCTGCACGCCGAACCGCAGTTCCGCTTCGGTCTTATCGCCCTCGGTCACCGCGACGTAACGCATGTTGTCGCCGAACCGGGCCAGCTTCATGCTCCGAGACGCCGCCCACCCGGCCGCAGCACGCGTCCAGGTGCCGATCGACGCGGTCACGGCCGGGTTCGACACATGCCCGACAACGGTCTTCCGCGACACACCGAGACGGGTCTGGATGTAGCCGAACTCCCGGTCACCGTGCGCGGCCTGGTTCAGGTTCATGAAATCGAAGTCGATCTCGGCCCACGGCAGCTCCACGTTCGCCTGCGTGTGCAGGTGCAGCAGGGGCTTGCGGAGCGCGTCGAGGCCACCGATCCACATCTTCGCCGGCGAGAACGTGTGCATCCACGCGATCAACCCGATGACGTTGTCATCACTGTTGGCGTCCAGGGCGGCCCGGCGGATGGACTCCGCGTCCTTGAGGACCGGCTTCCACACGATTCGGACCGGCACGTCGGCGGAGGCCCCGAGGGCACTAGCGATCTCCTGAGACTGGTCAGCAACCTGCCTGAGCGTTTCTTCGCCGTAGAGGTTCTGGCTTCCGGTGAGGAACCACACTTCGTAGGCGTCGAGGCTCGTGGAGAGGGTGTTCGTGGGTGATGTCATTACTTGAGTGCTCCTTGCGGTGCTTGTCCGTAGACGTTCTGGTAGCGGTTGAAGAGGGAATCGATCGCGTCCTGCGGGATCGGGATGAGCTTGCCGCCCTGACGGGCCAGATGCACGGTGCGGGCGACGTCCTCGACCATCACGGCGGCCTTGACGGCGTCGCGGGCATCCTTGCCGATGGTGAACGGGCCATGGTTCTGCATCAACACCGCACGCGAGCGGTGCCCCGTCAACGCCTCCACGATGCCCTGCCCGATGGTGTCGTCGCCGATGATCGCGAATCGGCCCACCGGAATGGGACCGCCGAACTCATCAGCCATCGCCGTGATCACGCACGGGATCTCCTCACCGCGCGCCGCCCACGCCGTCGCGTAGGTGGAATGCGTGTGCACCACCCCGCCGACCTCGGGCATGTGCCGGTACACATACGCGTGCGCGGCAGTGTCGCTGGACGGTGACCGGTCCGAACCCGGCGTCTCCGGAACAACAGCGCCGTCCAGATCGCACAGGATCATGTTCTCCGGCGCCAGATCCGCGTAATCCACCCCACTGGGCTTGATCACGAACAGGTCCGCACCCGGCACCCGACCCGACACATTCCCGCCAGTCCACACGACCAGACCATTGCTGGTCAGCTCCCCGTGCAACCGCGCGATATCCGCCCGCACCCGGGCAATCGCCACCTCGATCTGCGGTCCAAAGCTACTCATGCGCGCTGCGGCGAGGTGATGGTCACTGTCGACGTCCTTGTCAGGTGGGGTGGGGTCAGTCTGGCTGGTTCAGCCGATGCTAGCGCACTATCAAGAATGAGACCAGCGCACATATGTGCACTGTGTCCAGTCGTGTGCCGACGATAGTGCGCTATCACACCCTGCTGAATGGTTCAGTGCTGCGCCGCTCGTGGTCTTATCCTGAGAGGATGCAGACCGAGACCCGACCAGTGCCGACGCCGCGCAGCGTACGGATGATCGACGTGGCCAGGCTGGCCGGGGTGTCTCAGCAGACGGTGTCGCGGGTTGTCAACGGCCACTCCAATGTGGGCGCCGAGGTGCGCGAGCGCGTCGAACAGGCCATCGTGCAGTTGCGGTACAACCGCAACTCCGCAGCACGGGCGCTGGCGACGAACCGGTCGATGAATCTCGGAGTGATCAGCTACTCGCTTCCGGTGCACGGTTCGACCATGGTGCTGTTCGGGGTGGCGGAAGAGGCTCGCCGCAACGGGTACTCGACGAGCCTGGTGAGCATTTCGGATGTGGACCCGCGCACCATCCGCACGGCACTGGACACCCTGGTCGGCGACTCCGTCGACGGCATCGTCGTGCTCGCGCCGATGTCTGCAGCGGCACCGGTGCTCGACGGGCTGGACCTCCCCGTTCCCATCGTGCGGTTCGAGCAGGGAACCCCGGCCGGACCGCACACCGTGACCATGGATGATGTCCTCGGCGCACAGCTGGCCACTCGACATCTTCTGGACCTCGGCCACGAGACCGTGTGGCACGTCGCCGGACCGCCCGGCTGGACGGCGTCGGACGCCCGGCGCTCCGGCTGGCTCTCGGAACTCGCCGGGCGCGGGCGCCCGATGAATCCCGACTTCGCCACCACGGACTGGACGGCAGAGTCGGGTTACCGGGCCGGGCTGCTCATCGCCCAGAACCCGACGATCACCGCTGTGCTCGCCGCCAACGACGCCATGGCCCTCGGCATCATGAAGGCGCTCACCGAGCAGGGGCGTAGAGTTCCGGCCGACGTGAGCGTGGTCGGCTTCGACGACATGAGCGAGGCGCGGTACTTCCAGCCCGGCCTCACCACCATCCGGTTGGACTTCGACGAGGTGGGCCGGGTTGCCGTCGAGCGGCTGCTGCACCTGATGGGCGGGGAGCCCGCCGAGCAGATTCCGGCCATCGCTCCCGAACTCATCGTGCGAGCCAGCACCGCCCCGCCCCGCCCCCGCGCCTGACCCCGCCCGCGGCACCCCGCTGCGCGCAGGTTCCCGTCGCGTCGGTCGAACCGGGATCAAGCGCAGGCGACGGCGGACCAGGAGACGGGCGGCAGTGTGACCGTGAGGATGCCGTCGGCCAGCTCCGCCCCGGCCAGTGGCGACAGGCCCACCCGGGTCTGGTCGGCGAGGGTGTTCTTCGCGTAAGGATCGTCGTCGTGCAGGGTCACGGCCTCGACGATGCGGCCGGCGCCGACGTCGGACAGGTCGACCACCACGTCGATCGACTCGGTCTGACTGCGGTTCACCAGAAACACGGCCGACGTGCCGGTCTCGGAATCCGCCGTCACCACGGCGTCGACCAGCGCGACCGAGCCGTGCAGGGCCGTGTCGTACCGGCCGGTGTCGATCCGCGGCCGCAGCACCTCGCCGCGGGCGAGCCGCGACGTGACCGAGAACGGGAAGAACGTGGTCTGGCGCCAGGAGTCGCCGCCGGGTTCGGTCATGATCGGTGCGATCACGTTCACCAGCTGCGCGAGCGACGCCGAGGTGACCCGGTCGTGGTTCTGCAGCAGGGTGATGAGCAGGTTGCCCAGCACCACGGCATCCGCCACCGAGTAGACGTCTTCGAGCTGGCGCGGGGCGACGCGCCACTCGTCGTTGACTTCCTCGGAGGCCTGGTGCTCGTCGAGGTACCAGATGTTCCACTCGTCGAAGGAGAGCTGGATGGTCTTCTGGCTGCGCAGCTTGTGCTTGACGTGGTCTGCGGTGGCCACGACGGTGTCGATGAAGTAGGTCATCTCCACCGATGAGGCCAGGTAGGAGCCCAGGTCGCCGCCGCGCTCCTGGTAGTAGGCGTGGCAGGAGATGTAGTCGACGTTGTCGTAGCTCGCCTCGAGCACCACCCGTTCCCACTCGCCGAAGGTGGGCATCGCCGAGCCTGAGGAGCCGCAGACCACGAGTTCGAGGTTCTTGTCGGCGGTCTTCATGGCCGACGCGGTGCGGGCGGCGATCTTGCCGTAGTCCTCGGCCGACATGTGGCCGATCTGCCAGGGGCCGTCCATCTCGTTGCCCAGGCACCACATCCGGATGTCGTACGGCTCCGCGCGGCCGTTGGCCACCCGCTGGTCGGCCAGGGCCGTGCCGGGCTCGCCGTTGGCGTACTCGAGCAGGTCCAGGGCATTCTCGATGCCTCGGGTGCCGAGATTCACGGCCATCATGAGCTCGGAACCGGTGAGCTCGCACCAACGGCCGAACTCCTCCAGGCCCACCTGGTTGGTCTCCAGCGAGTGCCAGGCCAGGTCGCGGCGCACCGGCCGTGTCTCGCGCGGGCCCACGCCGTCTTCCCACTTGTACCCCGAGACGAAGTTACCGCCGGGGTAGCGGATGGTCGTGGAGCCCAGCTCCTTGACCAGCTCGACCACGTCGAGGCGAAAACCGTCGGCGTTGGCGGTGGGGTGGCCGGGTTCAAAGATGCCGTCGTAGACACAACGGCCCAGGTGCTCCACGAAGGAGCCGAAGATACGCCGGTTCAGCGGGGCGACCACGTTCGTGCGGTCGACGGTGATGTGGGTGCGGGTCACGCGGGCTGGTCCTGTCTGTTGTGGGGGTGGTGTGCGTTTCGGTCGGGGCCGATGGACTCGCGCTCGACCAGGCGGAAGTCGGCCTCCACGCGGCGCGTCGGCGCCTTCGGCCCGGTCTCGGCGATGCGCTCGAGCAGGAGGCGCACCGCGGTGTCGGCAATCTCGTCGCGGCCGGCATCGATAGTGCTGAGCGAGGGGTGCGAGTACTCGGACTCGTCAAGGTTGTCGAAGCCCACCACCGAGACGTCCTCCGGAACCCGCACGCCGGCGGCCTGCAACGCGCGGATCGCGCCAAGAGCCAGTGTGTCGTTGAGCCCGAAGACGGCGTCGAAGGGCACACCCGTCTCGAGCAGGCCGCGCACCGTCGTGGCACCGTTGGCCCGGTGCCACATGTCCGAGTGCCGGATGAGCGCGGCGTCGACGGGCAGGCCGGCCTCCTGCAGGGCGTCGCGGTAGCCGCGGATGCGCAGCGCGGCCGACCCGTACACCTCACCCTCGTGGGCGCCGATGACGGCTATGCGCGTTCGGCCGGCGGCCAGGAGGCGCCGGGTGGCGGCCGCGGCGGCCTCGACGTTGCGCATGGTGACGTGATCGGCCGGGGCGTCGAAGATCCGCTCGCCCAGGAGTACCAGCGGGTAGCCCACGGCGAGGAGGGCCGCATCCTCGTTGCCGAGTCCCAGCGGGCTGAAAATCAGGCCGTCGGTGAGCTGCCGCCGGGCGCTGGTGATGAGGGCGAGCTCGCGGTCGCGGTCGCCGTTGGTCTGCTCGATCTGCACGCCGATGCCGTGCCGGTCGGCGGCCCGGATCACGGCGTCAGCCAGCTCGGCGAAGTAGCTCAGCCGCAGTTCGGGAACCGCCAGCCCGATCACGCCGGTGCGGCCGAGGCGCAGTCCGCGCGCCGTGAGATTGGGCTGGTAGCCGAGCGCGGCGATGGCCTCGAGCACCCGGGTCTTGGTGGAGTCCTTGATATAGGGATACCCGTTCACGACATTCGACACGGTCTTGATCGACACCTTCGCGAGCAGTGCGACATCGTGCAGGGTGGCGGCCATGCGGCTCAATCTACAACGTTGTAGAAACCCGTGCAAGGGGTTTCGATCCGTTTTCCAACGTTGCAGAGATGGCCCTTGTGACCCGGTTGGCGGATGCCTAGGCTCAGCACTGTGAGTACCTCGAACTCCGAGTCGTCTCCCGCCATCGTCGCGGTCGACCTCGTCAAGAAATTCGGCAGCACCGTAGCACTCGACGCCGTGAGCTTCACCGTGCCTCGCGGCAGCGTGTTCGGGGTGATCGGGCCCAACGGCGCAGGCAAGACCACCATCATGCGTGCGCTGCTCGACCTGATCCGGCTGACCTCAGGCCACGCCACCCTGCTGGGCACCGATTCCCGCAACGCCGGACCGGAGCTGCGGCGTCGGATCGGATTCCTGCCCGGCGAGCTCATCCTCGAGGGACGCATCACGGGCCGGCGGCTGTTGCGGCACTACGCCAACATCTCCGGACCCGTGCCGGCCGGCCGGGTCGACGAACTCGCCGACCGGCTCGGCCTCGACCTGGACCGCACCGTGCGCACCCTGTCGAAGGGCAACAAGCAGAAGCTCGGCATCGTGCAGGCGTTCATGCACCAGCCCGACCTGTTGGTACTCGACGAACCCACCAGCGGCCTGGACCCGCTCATGCAGCAGGTCTTCCTCGGGCTGGTTGACGAGGCCAGGGAGGCCGGCCAGACCGTGTTCCTCTCCTCCCACGTGATCAGCGAGATCCAGCAGGCCGCCGACCAGGTCGCCATCCTGCGGGACGGCCGCATCATCACGGTGGCCGGGGTCGAGGCGCTCCGTGACACCGCGATCCGGCACCTGCGGATGAGCGCGACCGGCATCACGGCCACGGAGCTGTACGACAGATTGTCGCCGCTGGCCGGGCTCGGCGAACTGGACTGCCGGCCGGCCACAGCCGGTGCCGAGGCCACGGCGATCCTCACCGGGGCGATCTCACCGTTCGTCCAGGCCATCTCGCCGCTTCGACTTACGAACCTCGTCGTGGAGGAACCCGATCTCGAGGAATCGGTGTTAGGCCTCTACTCCACACCCGAGGTCGCTCGCACCGAGGCGGTGCGCTCATGAGCGCCGCCACCGCAACCCCGCCGCGCACCGGGACCGAGCGCCGCAGCGCCCTGCCGATCTTCACCAAGGCGCTGACCGACGGCTGGCGTTCGTTGCTGGGCTGGTCGGTCGGTCTCACCGCGGCCCTGTGCCTGTACTTGCCGATCTTCCCGAGCCTGGGCGGCAATCCGCAGATGCAGCAACTCATCGACAGCCTGCCGACCGAGCTGACCCGCACCATCAACTACCAACAGATCGACACGGGTGCCGGGTACACCCAGTCCACCTTCTTCGGGCTGATCGGCTTTCTGCTCATCTGCATCGCCGCGATCAGCTGGGGTGCCGCGGCGATCGGCGGCGACGAGGAATCCGGCCAGCTGGAGCTCACCCTCGCTCACGGCGTCACGCGGGTGCAGGTGGCGGCGCAGCGGTTTGCGGCGCTCGTCGTGAAGGTCCTCGCGCTGGCGCTCGTGGTGTTCCTGGTGGTGCTGTTCTGGAACGGCCCGGCCGGTCTCGACATCGACGTTGCGAACCTGGCCGTCACCTGCCTGCTCTTCGGCGGGCTCGCCCTGGTCTGCGGCAGCGCGGCGCTCGTCTGCGGGGCGCTCACCGGCCGCAAGGTGTGGGGCATCGGCGGCGGGGCGGCCGTGGCCGTGATCGGTTACGTGTTCAACGCGATAGCCAACCAGAGCGCCGACCTCGAGTGGCTGCACCGCCTCTCGCCCTACTACGCGGCGTTCGGCAACAGTCCGCTCGCCAACGGCACGGATGCCTGGACACTTGTGCTGTTCTACCTTGCCGTTCTGGTGCTGGGCGGCCTGTCCGCGCTTGTCCTCCGGCAGAAGGACGTCGGGGCCTGAGCCGCCCGGCCGGCCCGCTCTGCCGGCCCGCTCAGGCGTTGACCGGCAGGCCGGCCTCGATGGCCGCGATGATCTCCGGCGCATCGGGAACCGTCGCCGGGCGGAACCGGTGCACGGCCCCGGCGGGAGTGAGCAGGAACTTCTCGAAGTTCCAGCCGACGTCCCCGGCCGTGCCGTCGGTATCCCTCGTCTGGGTGAGCTCGGCGTAGAGCGGATGCCGGTCGGCCCCGTTGACCTCGACCTTGTCGAACATCGGGAAGGTCACTCCGTACGTGGTGGAGCAGAAGTCGAGAATGGCCTCGATGCTTCCGGGCTCCTGGCCCTTGAACTGATTGCACGGAAAGCCGAGCACCGTGAAGCCGCGCGGCCCATAGGTCTTCTGCAGCTTCTCGAGGGCGCCGTACTGCACGGTGAGGCCGCATTTCGAGGCGACGTTGACGATGAGCACGACCTGGTCGGCGTAGTCGGCGAGGGTCACGGCCTGCCCGGAGGCGAGGGTCAGGGGAATGCTGCGCAGGGTCATCCTCCGAGCTTAGGCACCGGGCTGGACGGTGTGCGAACGCAGGGTTACAGGGGACTGGGAGTTCGCTGACTGTGCCCGGCCGTGCTGGAGGCCCAGGCGCCCTGCGGAGTTAACTGGATCGATGGCTCAGACCGTCGCAGACCAACTCATCGCCCAGCTCGTCGACGCCGGGGTGCACCGCATCTACGGCATCGTGGGGGACAGCCTCAATCCCGTCGTGGATGCCGTGCGCCGCACCGGCGGCTCCGCCAAGGGCGGCATCGACTGGGTGCATGTGCGCAACGAGGAGGCCGCGGCTTTCGCCGCGGGCGCGGAGGCGCAGCTGACCGGGCGGCTGGCCGTCTGCGCGGGCAGTTGCGGGCCGGGCAATCTTCACCTGATCAACGGGCTCTACGACGCCCACCGCAGCGGGGCGCCGGTGCTCGCGATCGCCAGCCACATCCCCACCACCCAGATCGGCAGCAGCTTCTTCCAGGAGACCCACCCGGACCGGCTCTTCGTGGAGTGCTCGCACTACCGCGAGCTGATCTCCTCCGCCGCGCAATCGCCCAAGGTCGTCAACGCGGCCATGCGGCACGCCCTGGCGCTCGGCGGGGTGTCGGTGGTGACGCTGCCCGGTGACGTCGCCGAGCTTCCCGCCGCAGGCTCGGTGCCCAAGCTGGTGCTGCCAGGCCGCCCCACCGTGGTGCCCGACCCTGCCGACGTGCGGGCCCTGGCTGACGCCATCGACAAGGCCAAGACCGTGGCGATCTTCGCCGGCGCCGGGGTGGAGGGCGCGCACGATGAGGTGGTGGCGTTCGCCGACCTCGTGGCCGCCCCCGTCGGGCACAGCCTGCGCGGCAAGCAGTGGATCCAGTACGACAACCCGTTCGACGTGGGCATGACGGGCTTGCTCGGCTACGGAGCCGCCCACGCCGGCATCCACGACGCCGACCTGGTGCTGCTGCTCGGCACCGACTTCCCCTACGAGCAGTTCCTGCCCGACGGCGACAAGGTGGTCATCGCCCAGGTCGACACCGACCCGGCGCACCTGGGCAGGCGGGCCAGCGTGACGCACCCGGTGCACGGCGACGTGACGGCCACACTCGCCGCCCTCACGGCGCTGGTGACGAAGAAGGCCGACCGGTCCTTCCTCGAACGCACCCTCGCCAAGCACGAGAAGCTGCTCAACAGCGTCGTGGGTACCTACACGGATGTCGACCACGGCCGGCCGATCCACCCGGAGTTCGCCGCCGCGACGCTCGACGACCTCGTCGCCGATGACGCCATCGTCACCGCCGACACCGGCATGGGCAACGTCTGGCAGGCCCGCTACCTCACCCCCAACGGCCGCCGCCGGCTGATCGGCTCGTACCTGCACGGCTCCATGGCCAACGCCGTGCCGCAGGCCATCGGCGCACAGAGCGCCTACCCCGACCGCCAGGTGGTCACCATCAGCGGCGACGGCGGGCTGGCCATGCTGCTCGGTGAGCTCATCACGATCGCGGCGCAGAAACTCCCGGTGAAGGTCGTGGTGTTCAACAACTCCACCCTCGGCCTGGTCAAGCTCGAGATGTTCGTCGACGGCTACCCGGACTTCGCGGTCGATGTGCCGGCCGTCGACTACGCCGCTGTGGCCGCCGCGCTCGGTTTCTTCGCCGTGCGGGTGGAGGACCCGGGCCTGTTGCGCAGCGCGCTGACGGATGCGTTCGCCCACGACGGCCCGGCCCTGGTCGACATCGTCACCGACCCGCTGGCGCTGTCGCTGCCGCCGAACGTCACCGCGAGACAGGTCAAGGGGTTCGCCCTGGCCCTATCCAAGACCGTGCTCAACGGCGGGGTCGGGGAAGCGGTGCAGATGGCCAGGTCCAACATCCGGCACCTGCCCGGACTCTGACACCGCATCGACTGACACCGCCACCTCACCCGAACCGGGTGAGGGCACGGGGCGCACCGGGGGTGGACACTGTGGCTGAGACCGGCCGTCACGGCCGGCGCACGCAGTTCCGACCCCGGAGGGAGCCCCCATGTGGCGACGTCGACACCGCAGGGCTCGCGTCGAGGCGCCCACGGTGCCCGGCACGATCGAACCGGAACTGGTCGCCGCCGGCGCGGTCGCCCCGGCGCTGATGCACCGCAGCACGTCGATCCTCCTCGGCCTGGGCGGGGCCACCGTGGCAGTCTTCGGGCTCGCGGCCATCGCGGGCATCGCCGCGCCGATCCTGCTGGCGCTCGTGCTCACGATCTGCGCGCATCCGGTGCGCCGCGGCCTCGAACGCCGCGGCGTGCCCCGGGGGCTGGCCACCGGGTCGGTCGTGGCCACGGTGTTCGTGGTGCTGGCCGCATTCGTCGCCGCGCTCGGCCTGGCGCTGGGCCAATTCGCCGCGCTGCTGCCGCAGTTCGCCAGTCAGATCAGCGACATCGGCGCCTCCATCGCCACCTGGCTGGCGAGCATCGGATTCGGCAGCGCCCAGGTGCAGGCCGTCGAGTCGAGCTTCGACCCGAGCAACCTCGTGCCGCTCGTGTCGGGCCTGTTCGGCAGTATCACCAACGTCACGGTGGCCCTGGTGATCGTGCTGACCATGCTGATCCTGATGGCTGCGGACGCCGGGTATCTGCCCACACTGCTCAGCCAGCTGCGGCCCTCGCGGCCCACCCTGGTGGCCGCCCTCACCGACTTCGCCTCCAGCGTGCGCCGCTACATGGTGGCCACGACCCTGCTCGGCATCGCCCAGGGGGTGCTCAACGCTCTCGCCCTGGTGTTGCTCGGTGTGCCCGGCGCGTTCCTCTGGGGGTTGCTGTCCTTCCTCTGCAGCTTCATCCCCAATGTGGGCTACTTCATCGCCATCATTCCGCCCACGGTGTTCGCTTTCCTCGTCGGCGGCTGGGCGCTGGCGCTGCCGGTGATCGTGATCTACGCGATCATCAACGCCGTCGTGCAGTCGATCGTGCAGCCACGGGTGGTCGGCAACGCGGTGGCGCTGAGCCAGTCGCTCACCTTCGCGTCCGTGCTGTTCTGGGCCATCGTGCTGGGCGCCATCGGCGCCATCCTCGCGATTCCACTCACCCTGCTCATCCGCACGATCCTGGTGGATGCCGACCCCGCCGCCTCGTGGTGGCGCCCGCTGATCGGCGACCTCGACGAAACCCGCACGCTGATGAAATCCGAGGATGCCCGCAACAAGGCGCTGCGGAAGGCCGGCCGGGCGGCCAGCAAGGACGTCAAGCGCAATTCGAGCGCCGGCTGAGAGTCGGGGGTCGGGGCCGATTCCCAGCCCCGACTGGCAGTGTCAGTGTTCCGTTCGCTGCCCGGAGGTCCCGATGTCTGCTGTTCCCCCCACCGCCATCTCGCACTACGACGTGCTCGTCATCGGAGCCGGCCCGGCCGGAACCTCCGCCGCCCTGCGCGCGGCGGAACTCGGCGCGCGCGTCGCCGTGGCCGAATCCGACCGCACCGGCGGCACGTGCGTCAACACCGGCTGCGTGCCCACCCGGGCGCTCGCCAAGGCCGCCCGGCTCATGCGCGAGGTGCGCACCGCCGACACCTACGGCATCGAGGCCGTCATCGAGCGCTTCGACTGGCGCACCACGGCCGCCCGGGTCACCGAATCCGTCGACCGGGTGCGGGCGATCAAGCGGGAGGCCGAACGATTCTCCGACGCCGGGATCGACCTCATTCTCGAGGGCCGCGCCCGGTTCGTCGACCCGCACACCGTCGAGCTCGGCTCGGGGCGCCGCATCAGCGCCGACAACATCCTGGTCTGTGTGGGCGGCCACTCCCGGCGGCTGCCGATCCCGGGCGCCGAGCTGGCGACGGTGCCGGAGCACGTGCTGAGCCTGCCCGCCCTGCCCGAACGACTCGCGGTGATCGGCGGCGGCAACACCGGAGCACAGCTGGTCACCATCTTCAGCTCGTTCGGCTCGCGGGTGACCCTGCTCGACGTGGCGCCGCGCATCCTGATGGCTTCGGACGCCGCTGTCTCGGAAGCCGTGAGCACGGCGTTCCGGGAGCAGGGCACCCGGGTCGAAACGGGCATCAGCACCGTCGAATCGCTCGTGCGTGATGCCGACGGCTCGATCACCCTCACCTGGCAGGCGGGCGGCGAGGCCGTCTCCGACAGCTTCGACGCCGTCATCATGGCCACCGGCTGGCCGGCGGATGTGGACGACCTGGGTCTGGAGAACGCCGGCGTCGCCACCGTGCGCTCGGCCATCCCCGTGGACCAGTACTTCCGCAGCGAGGTGTCGCACATCTTCGCCGTCGGCGACGCGAACGGCCGGGACATGCTCGTGCAGGCAGCCCAGTTCGAAGGCGAGGCCGCCGCCGAGAACGCCGTACTCGGCACCAACCGGCGCACGCCGCACCACCTGCTGCCGGCGGGCGGTTTCACCGACCCCGACTATGCGGGGGTGGGGCTCACCGAGGAGCAGGCTCGCGCCAGGGACCCGCTCTGCGTCGTGGCGACCGTGCCGTACGCGAGCCTGGACCGGGCCGTCATCGACGACCGGGAACGCGGCTTCCTGATGCTCATCTCCGACCGCCGCCGGGATCTGATCCTCGGTGCGCACGCGGTGGGGGAGAACGCCATCGAAGTGGTGCAGTCGGTGACAACGGCCATCGCCGCGGGCGTGGACGTCGCCACCCTCGCCCACGTGCGCTTCGCCTACCCCACCTACAGCGCCATCATCGGCCTCGCCGCCCGCTCCCTCCTGGCCGAGGCCGCCCCCGCCGCCGCGCCCGAAGCGGTGGCCGCCACCCTGGAGTAACACGTCCGCCCAGCGGCCTGTTCAGCCCTGGGCGTGCTCCAGGGCCTCCTCGGCGCGCTCCGGGCTGCCGTCGGCCAAGCCGCGCTCGATCGCGGCCCGGGAGGCGAACCACATGGCGATGCCGACCAGGAACACGGCACCCTCGGTGACGGTGAGCGCCCAGATGATGCCGGGCAGGCCGAACCAGAGGTTGCCGAGAACGACGATCGGGAGGAACAACACACCCTGCGTGACCGACATCACGGTGGCCGCCGCTGCCCGTCCGGTGGCCTGGAACAGCGAGGTGAAGAGCCCGGTGAAGCTGTTCGCGATCATGGCCACGAGCTGGGCCGTGAGGATGGCGACGCCGATGCCGAGCATGTCGGGGTTGGCGACGAACGCGGCGAAGACCTGCTCGCGAAACACGAACACGCCGGACGCGAAGAGCACCGAGATGGCGGCCACAGCGGTGAAGGATGCGCGCAACGCCGCGCTGAGCCGATTCCGGTCGCCCTTGCCGTAGGAGTAGGCGAGCAGCGGCAGCACACCGATGGTCACCCCCATGACCAGGAATTCGGGTACCTGGGCGATGCGCACGGCGACGCCCATGGCCGCAAGGGGACCGTCGCCGTAGGTGGCCGCGAGGTTGTTGAGCACCAGCGCGGTCACGATCAGGAAGGCGGACTGCAACAGGGTTCCCACACCCACGCCGAGCACGGGCCGCAGCACGGCAGGCGAGAGTGTGAACCACCGCGGTGCCAGGCTCGCGTGTTCGCTGTTCCGGGCGAGCCAGAGGCCGAAATAGCCGACGATGCCGAGGTTGGCCAGCCCCATCGACAGGGCCGCTCCAGCGACTCCCCAGTGCAGCACGAGGATGAACAGCAGGTCGAACCCCAGGTTGGCGATCACCGAGGCGATCAGCCCGATCATGACCTGGCGGGCCGCGCCCTCCGCGCGCACGAGCTGCTCGAGGCAGACGGCTGCGGCCAGCACGGGCACGAACGCGAGCATGACACCCACAAAGGCCGTGGTGGCCGGCGCGGCCGCGCCGTCTGCGCCGAGAAGCGACACCACAGGCTTCAGCAGGAGCAGCCCGGCGGAGCCGATGACGGCCCCGGCGATCAGGGAACCCCAGAAGGAGAACGACGATACGTGTTTGATCTGTGCCGCCGCGCCGGGATCGTATTCCGCGGCACCGAGCAGCCGCGAGATCATCGCGCCGCCGCCGACGCCGAACACGTTGCCGACCGCCATGACCAGGCCGAGGATCGGCGAGCCGAGGGTGATCGCGGCGAGCAGCGCGGTGTCGTGAAGCGACCCGACGACGCCCGCGTTGATGAGGTTGTAGAGGGCGCCGACGATCATAGCGGCAGCCATCGGCACGCAGAGGTGGATCAGGGCGCGCACGATCGGTGCCGTGGAGAGGTACCAGCGGTTGGTACCGGTGACGTCGGACGGGCCTGTGGAATCGGGGGTGCTGGGGCTCATGGCTGCTTCTTTCCGGGCAGGTTCGAGCGCGCACCGACAACGGCCGGTGCGGCAAGGAAGGGGAGGAGGGAGAGGGGAGAGGGATTCGGGCGCGCCGAATGACGCCGGCATGGCCGGCTGTGACGAGCCCGGGGCGCCCGGGGCGGGTGGCCCGGGCCCTAGCGGGTGGGTTGTGGCAGTTCTGCGGTGATCTTCAGCAGCAGGGCGTTGAGGGTGGCTCGCTCATGCTCGTCGAGGGGACCGAGGATGGTCTCCCCGGCCGCGGCCATCGCGTCGTCGAACCCCGAGATGAGGTCGGCTCCTGCGGACGTCGCATAGACGCGCTTTCTCCGCTCATCACCGTCCTCGGTGCGCCGTTCCACCAGGCCGCGCCGTTCGAGCCCCTGCAGAAGGCTCGAGACGCTCGCGGCAGTTGTGCGGCTCACCTCGGCGAGGTCGCGCTGGATCGCCCCAGGATTCTGGACCAGGTAGCCGAGCACGAAGCTCTGGGCATGACTGAGCTCGCGTTCCCTGATCCAGTCCTCACCGGCCTTCATCTGCGCCCATCCGATCCAGCGGAAGAGGTGGAGGCTTGAAGTGAGGGAGTGCTCTGCGTCCTGCATGATTAGAACTCTAACTGTTTGATATCTAACTGTCAAGGGATGCCGCGGGGGCATCCGTCGCGAGGTGCTCGGCGAAGAACGCGTCGATTCGCCGCCAGGCGTCCGCGGCCGCGACGGGGTCTGGACCGGCACCGAGGAAGCGTTTGAGGGCGAACCGGAGGGCGACGGGGCCGCTCTCGGCGTCGTTGAGGAACGCGTGCCCGGCGCCGAAATATTCCACCACGTCGTGCGGGACGGCCAGCCGGCTCAGCGACGCATCCAGGCGGCGTGCCGCGCCGCGCAGCGATCTGTCCCGGCCGCCGTAGCTGCCCACGATGGGGCAGGCGCCGGTGAGGGCGTCGTCGAGCTCGGCGTCGGAACCGCCGGGCAGCATGCCGTAGTTGGCCGAGGCCGCATCGAAGCCGCGGGCCGCCGCGGCCAGCGCGAAACCGCCGCCCATGCAGAAGCCGAGCACGCCGACCGCGCCCGTGCAATCGGCGCGGGCGCCGAGCGCGGTGCGGGCCGATTCGATGTCGACGAACGCCCGGCCCTCGCCCGCCGAGAGCGACCGGAAGGTGGCGACCAGGCAGCGGCGGGCGCCGCCCTCGCTGAACAGGTCGGGCATCAGCGCGAGGTAGCCGGCCGCGGCCATCCGCTCGACCTGGCGCCGCATCACGTCGTTCAGCCCGAACGCCTCGTGCACGAGAACCACACCCGGCCACGGCCCGGGCCCGGCCGGGACGCCCAGCACCGCGGCGAGGCCGAAACTGCCGCCCGGCGTTGCGGGGAGGACGATGTCGATCAGAGTGGGGGAGACGGTGGCCATGGTTTCCCTTTCGAAGAACGAGGCGGCTGCACATCGGTGCACGCTGCGGTGCTTCAGCGTAGCCCCGGAGTTGACCGGACCGATCGTGAAGAACAGACTGATCCGGTGGACACTGAAGAGCGCACCGAACACGAAGACCACGCCGTAGCCCAGGTCATCGACCGTCTCGCGGAGCGATATCCGGACCGGCCGCGGGCATTCATCGAAGAGGTCGTCACCGAGGAACGCCACCTGCTCGACGGCAAGCCGATCCGGGACTACGTGCCGGTTCTGATCGAGCACGGCGCGAAGGCAAAGCTGCGGCGTGTCACCGGGCATGGCCCGGCACACCCTGCGCACGGCTAGCTAACCCTTTCCCTTGCCCTTCGACTTGGCCTCCGCGGCCAATTCGGTGATGCGCGCGGCATGGTCGGGCACCGGGCGGTTCAGTTCGCGCGGCGGGCGTTCGTAGTCCGACGCCGGCGGTCGGTGCGGGATGCGCACGAGCGGCGGCTCCATCTGCTCGTAGGGCACCATCGACAGGAAGTGGCTGATCATGTTGAGGCGGGCAGCGCGCTTGTCCTCGCTCTCGACCACCCACCACGGGGCCTCGGCGATGTCGGTGTGCACGAACATCTCGTCCTTGGCCTTGGAGTAGTCCACCCACTTGGTGATTGACAGTACGTCGGTCTCGGAGAGCTTCCACCGCCGCATCGGGTCCTTCAGCCTGGAGCGGAAGCGCAGCTCCTGCTCCTTGTCCGACACCGAGAACCAGTACTTGAGCAGGATGATGCCGTCTTCGACGAGCATCCGTTCGAACAGGGGCGCCTGGTGCAGGAACCGGCGGTATTCGTCGGGGGTGCAGTAGCCCATCACCTTCTCGACGCCGGCTCTGTTGTACCAGGACCGGTCCATCAGCACGATCTCGCCGGCCGTGGGCAGGTTCTTGATGTACCGCTGGAAGTACCACTGGCCGCGCTCGCGGTCGGTGGGCACCGGGAGTGCCACGATGCGGGCGATGCGCGGGTTGAGGTACTCGGTGACCCGCTTGATGGCCGAGCCCTTGCCCGCGGCGTCGCGGCCCTCGAAGATCACCACGATGCGGGCGCCGGATTCGCGAACCCACTCCTGCATGGTCACCAATTCGGCCTGGAGTCGGCGCAGCTCGTCTTCGTAGAGCTTCTTGTTCATGCGGGGTGTGCCGGATGCGTCTTTCTTCGCCATGCGCGGTCCCTCCAGTTCGCGTGGGCTGTCCACGTGGGCTCAGCGTACCCGGTGGTTCGGCCGACGCTCTAGCCACAGCCGGGGATGGTGCCTAGGCTGGCGTCAGGCGGGAGCCGAGCGGCTCGCGCCGGTCCCGGAGCAGGAGACCCGATGACCCAAGGAACTGCTGCCGATCCCTGGCAGCTCACGACAGCACCCGGCTCCTCGACCTACACGATGCACCGCGAGGGCGATGAACTGATCTGCCAGGTCGGCGCCACGACCCTGAAGTACCGGGCCCGCGCCATCGACGACCTGCACGCCTGGCTGGCAGAGCAGGGCGGCTGGGTGCCGCTCGGCGCGAGCGACGAGAAGAAGCCCGCGCCGGAGGGCAGCGTCGAGGCGTGGGGCCGCTCCGCCGACAACCCCGTCGGCGGTTGGTACGGCCTGCGCGCCGGCTACCGCGGCCGGTTCGGCATGTACCTGCCCCCGCTGCTGGAACAGCTCGGCTTGGCCGAACTCACCCATGAGAAGCGCAACAACCAGATGCGCGCGCTTCCCTCCGACTAGAGTGGCCGAACAAGACTGCACGGACGACTGAGCTGGAGGTGACCCGGATGCGCACACGTACGCTGCTGCCCGCCGGAGCATCGCCGGCCGCCCGCCTGTCGGTCGCCCTTGGACTGAGTCTCGGCGCCGGGTTCGGTCTCGGCGCGCTGCTCCTCGGCGGCCGCGGCTTCGGCGAGGTCCTCGCGCTGGCCGCCCTCTTCACCCTGAGTGCCTCGGCCGTGGCCGTCACCGGCGCGGCCCAGCAGGTGCTGGCGATGCTCGTCATGGTGCTCACCGGAGCACCTACGCCCGCCGCCCGACCCTACCCCGAGCTGGCCTCCCAGGTGGGCCAGAGCGTTCCGGATGCGCCGGGCAAGCCCCAGCCGCGAGCCCCGGGCCTGACTCTCTCGGTCGCCTAGGGAACCTTCGTCCGCGCCGCACCCACCGGGTGCCCGCCCTTCCTGTCGCGACCATACGGTTCCGCATTTTCCGTATTCCGACCGGGAGTCTCCCCATGAATTTCTATGCCTTCGGCCCCATCGCGGCCGTGCTCGACGCGGCCTATGCCGTTCTGCACAACCTCACCTTGTTCCTCACCCCGCTCAGCGCGGCCAACGCGGCCGCCCTCGCGATCATCGTGCTCACCCTCGCCCTGCGCCTGGTGCTCATCCCCGTCGGGGTCTCCCAGGCCCGGGCCCAACAACAGCGGCAACGCCTCGCCCCGCGCCTCGCCGAGCTGCGCCGCCAGCACGGCAGCAACCCCGAGCGCCTGCAACGAGAAACCATGGCCCTGTACGCGGCCGAGAACGCGTCGCCCCTGGCCGGATGCCTGCCGCTGCTCGTGCAGGCCCCGATCCTTTCGATCGTGTACGGCCTCTTCGTGCTGGGCACCATCAACGGGCACGACAACGCCCTCCTTGCCGGCGGCCTGTTCGGCAGCCCGCTGGGCAGCAGCATCCTCTCCGGCTGGGGCGCAGGCACCGCTCCGGCGGTGCTCCTGGTCGGCGGGGTTCTCCTCGCCGTGCTGCTCGCCGCCCAGCTGCTCAGCCGGCGACTGATGCTCGCTCAGGCCGCCGCATCCGCCGCCCCGGCCGGCCCGTCATCGCCCGGTGCGGCGGTGCGGCCGGTTCCGGGAGCCCTCTCGCCGGCCGCCCAGGCGACCATGTCCGGTGTCCTGAGCTGGCTGCCGCTGATCAGCGTGGTCTTCGCGGCCTTCGTGCCGCTGGCCGCGGCGATCTACCTCACGGTGAGTGCGCTCTGGGGTGTCACCGAGCGGGCGCTGCTCTGGCGCATCCTGCGTCCGGCCACCCGGTAGCCACCCGCTGCCCGAGGGGCCGCGGGCACGCAGAAGCGGCAAGCGCCCCCAGTGCCGGGAGCGCTTGCCGCAGTCTGTGTGCGTACCGCGTATCAGGCGACGCTGCTGGCGTGCGCCTTCGAGCCGGTGACGCTGGCGCCGGGCTGGCTCTTGGAGCAGAGCACGACGAGGATCACGGCGACACCGACAACGATGTGCGGCAGCCAGGCGTTCGGGGCCTCGTTGATGAAACCGAACAGGAACGGGGAGGCGATCAGGAACACCGACGCGACGATGTCGAAGACCAGGTGAACGGGCATGCCGATGACCTTGACCAGGCCCAGCTCGTAGCGGGTGAAGAGGCTGTAGAGGATGAGGCCGACGCCCAGGATCCGCGGGATGATGACGGCCGCGCCGCCGACCTCTTCGAACATGAAGATCGTGGGGGCGAGGATCAGGGCGATGGCGACGACGTAGTCGAGAACGGCGTGGACCTTGGTGGGAATGAAACGCATGAGGAGCTCCTTGATGACTGGACCGCAAGGCCGGATCGCCTCACGTGTCTAGTTCGCCACCCTCACTCAGACGGATTGGTGTGCCTTCCGCCGAAACGCCCGAACGGGTCAGCAGTGCTCGTACACGTATCCGTCCGAACCCGCCGTGACGAGGTCCCGGTCGCGCAGGATCATCGATTTCGGCCGGTCCGGCACGGCACACGCCGCGGCGAAGTCGACGCGCAGATCGTCGCTGTACTCGATCGCCAGCACGTGGGCGCCGTAGGCGGCGGTGTACAGCTCGCACTCCTCCCAGCGGTCGCACTCCTCGGCCACGGCGAAGTCGAACGTCCCCGCCAGTTCGTCGGCGAGGTCAGCGGCGTTCTTCTGGCCGATCGCGAGTCCCTCGGCGTGGGCGCCGTCCACCAGCAGGGTCGCCAGCGCCACATTGTCATCGACCGTGAGCAGCCCGGCCGAGCGGGTGTACGAGTCGAGGTTGTCGATCTCCACGGCGTCGAAGCCGGCGGATGCGCACCCGGCGATCTGCGGCAGCATCAGCGCGGCGATCCCGGCCCGTTTCGCGGCGGTGCTCGTGTCGAACAGGAGCTCGTCCGGCCAGTTCTCGTCGCGCACCGGCCCACCCCCGGCGGTGAGGATCAGCTCGGGGGAGTCGGCCAGCAGTCGCTCGGTGTCGGACGGCTGGGTCTGGAAACCGTTGAGGTAACAGATCGAGTAGAGGCCCGCGGCGGGCGCCTCTGTGCTGTCCCGGGCCACGATCGTCACCCCGTCCGGCGGATCGTAGGCGCCGCCGAGCTGGTAGTCCAGGCCGCCGCCCACGGGCGGCAGCGCCGGGCCGGGCACGGATGCCGTGGGCTGAGCCCCCGCACAGCCCGCAAGCACCGCCACCAGCAGCACCGCGGGGAGAAGCGCCGGGAGAAGCGCTCGGGAACGGCCGGCATCCGAACGCCGTACTGAGCCTGTCGAAGGGCGCCGGACTGAGCCTGGCGAAGTGCGCCGGTTAATCCACAAACGTCGCCGGAGGGCAACAAAGGGGCTGCTCATCCGGCGACGTTGTAAGGGCTGTGAACTAGGCGACTTCGGCGACGCTTGCGTTCAGGACGTCGTCGAGGGTGACGAAGGCCTCTTCCTCGGTGGACTTCTGCGCGAGCGCGAGCTCGGAGACGAGAACCTGGCGGGCCTTGATGAGCATCCGCTTCTCGCCGGCGGAAACGCCGGAGATGCGGTCGCGGCGCCAGAGGTCGCGAACGACCTCGCTGACGCGGTAGACGCTGCCGCTGCCCATCTTCTCGGTGTTGGCCTTGTAGCGGCGCGACCAGTTGCTGGGCTCTTCCTCGACGTCGCTGCGAAGCACGTCGAAGACCGCCTCAACACCCGCGGCGTCGATGACGTCGCGAACGCCGACGAGCTCGGCGTTGTCGATGGGCAGGTTGATGGCCAGGTCACTCTGGTGCACGGTGAGCGTGATGTAGCGCTTTTCGACACCCTTGATCGTGCGGGTCTCGACCGCGGTGATCGTTGCTGCGCCGTGGTGGGGATAGACGACGGTCTCGCCGACTTCGAAAATCATCTGATGCAGCCTCATAATTCGTTGAGCGTGGTTGACGTATCACCCGGACGACCGCGCGGGGCGCAGACGTGCTCCTCCGCGGTGCTGCGACAGCCGATTCGAGGCACCCAGGGCAGGTCACTGGATACAACACGCGACTGAAAATGGCACAGCGGTTCGTTAAGGGTATTGGGAGAGTGTATCATTCCCGCCTCGCTGGCCCTATTCGGCCCGGTGACGCTCCTCTTCGAGGGTGGCCACGCGCTGCACGATCCAGGACGACAGCGTGGCCGTGAGCACACCGAGCACGGCCACGCCGCCGAGCATCAGGGCCGTGGCGATGGTGCGCCCGCGGATGGTGAGCGGGGTGAAATCCCCGTAGCCCACGGTGGTGATGGTCACCGCCGCCCACCACAGGGAGTCGCCGAACGAGGTGATGTTGGCGTTCGGGTCACTCCGCTCCGCCTCGAGCACCGCCAGTGCGGCGATATAGGTGACCAGCACCGCCGTGCCGGCCAGGTACACCAGAACCCGCGCCCGGAACGCGGTGCCCGCCGAGCGCTGGAACAGGCTGCTGCGCGCCAGCACCCGCAGCAGCCGCAACGGTCGCAGCAGCGGCAACAGCACGAAGAGCAGGTTCACGGGATGCCGCCTCGCCCACTGCCAGGGGTGGTCGGCCAGCACGAGATCGACGAGGTAGCTCGCCGGGAAGAGCGCCCAGCTGACCAGGATCACGATCCGCAGCAGTGTGGAGGTGGGGCCGTCGACGGTGGCGATGACCGAGATCGAATAGGCGACGAGGAACACCAGGGCGGCGAGGGTGAGCGGCCAGTCCACGGCCTGCTGCCAGCGTGCCTGCCGGGGCCCGCCCCACGGGTCCACCGGCTGCTCGGTCGCGGTCATGCGGGCATCCTGCCACCGGGGCGGGGCGGGGCCAATGCCCTCGGGTGAGCACGCGCCCGTGGAGGTTCTTCGGCGGCCCGACCGGTGACAGGATGTGCGCAACGACGGGAGCGATGGTGGCAGAGGCGCGGAACGACGGCGATCCGTATGAACAGGCCCGGCACGATGCGGCCTTCCTGCAGGCGGTGACCGGGGCCCACCGGGGACACTGGGACGTGCTCGACGCGCTGTGGTGGTGGTCGCACCCCGACGAGCCCACTCCCGGAGGCACCCCGTCACCCGTTGGGCGGCTGCGGGACCTCCAGCGCCGGGTCTTCGCGGCCGACGGCGATGCGGCGGGCGACCGGTCCGTCGCGAAGGCCCTGCAGGTGCTGGAAACAGAGATCGCGACCGAACAGGCGGCCATCGCCGCGGCGGTGGTCGCCGCGCGCAGCGGCAGGCGAGTGCCGGCCGCGGGGATGTCCGCGTCCGCGGGTGCGCAGGTCGGGTCGAGTGCCGGGATGGCCGGCGCCGAGTTGCCCGACACCGCGCCTGTCGACACCGCGCCTGTCGACACCGCGGCGGCCGACCCGGCCGCGGGCGCCGCATCCGAGTCGGTGGCGGATGCGCCGGGCGAGCCGGGCGCGCCAGAGCGCTCCGGGCCGCGCCACCGGGTGCTGCTCGGCGTGGCCCTGGCGGGTGCCGTGGTGCTCGGGGCCGTCGTGGGCAGCCAGGTGGACGACCTGGCGCCGTGGGGAGCCGCGTCCCCGCCGGCCAGCGACGGCGCCACCGCCACTCCCGCCCCCACCCAGGAGGTTCCGGTGCTCGCGGCGCAGGTGTTCGCGCGCGCCCAGACGCCGAGGGACGTTCCCCTTGTGCCGATGCCCGCCGCGTTCGACCCCGGGTCGTTCCGGTATCTCGGCTCGGCAGGGTGGACCGACGCCGATGGCAATGGCCTCACCGACTCGCCCTATTACGCGGCCAGGGGCTCGGCGAACATGATCTGTCTCGTGGCCGTGCCCGAGGGCAGCGGCTACCTGTCGACCTGCTCGCTCGAATCCGAGTTCCCCTCGGCGGGCCTCCGCCTCTCCTGGGAGAGCACAGACATGCTGCAGGGTGCCGGCGCCGGCACGACGCCGATGGTGCTGGACATCACGGTGGCCTGGCAACGCGACTCCACCATCGAGACGCGCGGCTCCGGCCGGGTGGTGGCCCCCTGATCGCAGCTTCCGGTGCGGCGCCGTTCCGCCCGGCGCGTGTGGCAGGATGTGCACAACAATGAGGGGGGTTTCATTGGCCGGGAACAGACACGACGACCCGTACGAGCGAGCTCTGGAGAGCCCGGATTTTGCAGCCGCAGTGGCCGCCGCGCACACCGGTGCATGGAGCCTGCCGGACGCGCTCTGGTGGGAGTGGCACCCCGAAGACGCGGCCCCCAGCGGCACCCCGTCGCCCATTGCGACCCTGCGGGCGCTGCAGCGCCGCGCCTTCTCGGCCGATGGCGACGCAGCCGGCGACGCGGACGTGGCCCAGGCCGTGCGGGCTCTCGAGGCCGAGATCGCCGCCGAGCGGGTGGCGATAGCCGAGGCTCTGCGCGCCGCGAATGCGCAGGACGACGGCACGGGGCGCGCTTCTGCTCCCGCAGCCGACGGAGATTCTGCGGCGGGCGCGGATGCGGATGCGGCGGACCCGGATGAGCCGGACGCCACCGATCCCGCCCGCCGGTTCGGCCACCGGCACTGGCTCCTGGCCGGCGGCATCCTGCTGGCGGTGGCCATCGGCGTGATCCTCGGCAGCCAGCTGGGCGCCGCGGGCCTCGTCGCCGGGGCAGGGCCCACGCCGTCCGGTACTCCGCTCCCCTCGCCGACGGCGTCGATCGCCACGGTGTCCTCGGAGTCGCCGAGCATGATCTTCATCCGCGAGCAGACCCCGCTGGACATCCCGCTCGTGTCGACCGGCACGGTGTTCCAGGCCGATTCCTTCCGTTACCTCGGGGCGGCCGACTGGTCGGAGAACCCCGATGAGGTGGGCCTCTCGCCCTATTACGCGGCGCTGTCTTCCAGTCACATGATCTGCCTCGTCGCCATGCCGGAGACCGGTGGCTACGTGTCCACGTGCGCGCTCGAGTCGGGGTTTCCGTCGGCCGGGCTGCGGTTGTATTGGGAGAGCAACACCGTGATGCACAGTGAGACAGGCGTGTCGCGGGTGCTGGGTGACTTCTTTGTGGTCTGGGAGCTCGACGGCGACATCACCGGCCAGTTCTCCGGTCGGCAGCCCCCAGCGGCGGACGTGGTGGCCGAGGGATGACCCCAGGTCATCGCGACGCGTACGAACGGGCCCTGGGAGACGAGGCGTTCCGCTCCGCAGTGCAGGACCACTACCGGGGCAGCCGCGGCGTTCTCGACGCACTCTGGTGGCGGGCGCATCCCGACCAGCCGTCGCCGGAGGGCGAGCCGGCGCCGAGCGGTCGGGTGCGGGCGCTGCAGCGCCGGGTCTTTGCAGCGGATGCCGACGCCGCCGGCGACGATACGGTGCACCGGGCCCTGCGGGAGCTGGAGGCCGAGATCGCGGGCGAGCTGCGCGCGATCGATGATGCGGTGCTCGCCGCTGAGTGGGAACTCGCGGGACCGGATGCGGCCCGGGTCGCAGCGGCACGCCCGGTGGTTCCGCAGGATGACTACGTGGAGCACGACGCGGGGGCGGCGGTGAGTGCCGACGGGCCGCAGTCTGCCCCGGAAAAGCCTGCCGGCGCATCCCGGAACCGGGTTCGTCTGGCGGCCGGACTCATCGTCGCGGCCGTGCTCGGGGGTGTGGCCGGGGCGCAGATCGTGGGAGCGATCGCACGCGGAGCGGAAACCCCGGCTGCGGTGGCCACCGAGGCCAAGGCCTTCGAGGTCTTCGATCGTCCGCAAACCGTGGCCGACGTGCCGGTCCTCTCGCTGCCCGCCTCCTTCCAACCGTTGACCCTGCGCAACATCGGCAGCATTTCCTGGGATTCCGCCGACCCACCCGCCGAAACGCAGTTCTATGTGGTGCGGGCCGATCCGGAGCGCGTCTGCCTGCTCCTAGTGATCGACGACGCGCACTACCTGTCGAGCTGTGTCAGCGAGTCCGAGTTCGCGGCGTCGGGGGTGACCTTGTACTGGACCAATGACCAGGGGCTGGCCAGCGAGGAGCTTGCCCCCACGGCAGGGCAGCGCAATTGGTTTCTGGAATGGACGCCGGATGGCGGCTCTGCCGTCGGCCCGGCGGCGTCCGCCGACGCGCCCTGAGGCGCATCCGGGCAGGGCGCTACAGCCCCTGCTCCACCATGTCGATGACCCGCACGATCAGGGTCTGCTTCACCGGGGCCGGCAGCGCGCGGAGGGGCCCGTCGATGAGTAGTTCGGCGAGCCCGTGCACGGCCGACCAGGCCAGGAACTCTGCCGCCGGGCGCCGCTCGGCCGGCAGCAGCCCCACGGCGACGAGGTCGTCGAGGGCCTGGGTGAGCAACTGGAACGGGGTGAGCCCGCCGGGACCGGCCCGCGCCGCGCTGGTGGCGCTGTCCAAGTCGGACGAGGCCGAGAACGCGGTCTGGAACTGGCCCGGCTGCTCCAGTGCGAAGCGCAGGTAGCCGGTGCCAACGGCCCGGAACCGCAGGCGTGCGCCCTCGACCGGGTCGGTCGTGTCGACCCGGGCCTGATCGGTTTCTATCGCGCCGGCGACGAGGCCCTGGCAGGTCGAGCAGACGGCGTCCAGTAGCGCCTGCCGGTCGGCGAAGTGCCGGTAGACGGCGTTGGGCGTCACCCCCACACGCCGGGTGGCTTCCCGCAGCACCACGGCGGGCGGGCCGCCCTCCCCGGCCAGGTCCACCCCGGCCTCGATGAGCGCCCGGCGCAGGTCGCCGTGCCGGTACGAAGTTCGTACCGGAGAATCTCCCACACCCGTTGTCATGGCGCATCCGTTTCGTTACGATAAAAGCTCAATGTGTACAACGTCCACATACGAGCATACCCACCGATTTGGCAGGGGCGTGGCATGACGATTATCGAAGCCTCCGGGCTCACCAAGACCTACAAATCCAAGACCGGGCCGGTGCACGCGCTCGCCGGGTTGGACCTCACCGTGCCGCGCGGCACGGTCAAGGCGATCCTCGGCCCCAACGGCGCCGGCAAGACCACAGTGGTCAAGATCCTGACCACCCTCATCAAGCCGGATGCCGGCACGGCGATCGTCGACGGCATCAACGTGCTCGACGACCCCAAGGCCGTGCGCAGCATCATCGGCGTGTCCGGCCAGTACGCGGCGGTCGATGAGAACCTCACCGGCTTCGAGAATCTGGAGATGGTCGGCCGCCTCTACCACCTGGGCGGCGCGGCCTCCCGTAAGCGGGCGCAGCAGCTGATCGACCTGTTCGAGCTCACCGCGGCGGGCAACCGGCCGGTCAAGGGGTTCTCCGGCGGCATGCGCCGGCGCATCGACCTGGCCGGCGCGCTGGTGTTCAACCCCAAGATCCTCTTCCTCGACGAACCGACCACCGGGCTCGACCCGCGCAGCCGGATCGCCCTGTGGGGCGTGATCAACCGGCTCGTCGACGACGGCACCACGGTGCTGCTCACCACCCAGTACTTGGAGGAAGCCGACCAGCTGGCCGACAGCATCGCGGTCATCGACGACGGCCGGGTGATCGCTGAGGGTACCTCCGACGAACTCAAGGCCCAGATCGGCGGGCACCGGGTGGTCGTGGCCCTCGTGGACGCCGCCGACAGCGCGGCCGCCCGCGAGGTGCTCGCCCGCTACGGAGCCGGTGAACCGCAGGTCTCCAGCGACGGTCGCGGAATCGACGTGGCCGTCACCGACGGGCCGCCCGCGCTGCAACACGTGCTCGCCGACCTGCGCACGGCCGGCATCGAACTGCACGACGCCGGGATGCGCCGGCCCACACTCGACGACGTGTTCCTCAAACTCACCGGGCACAAGGCCGACCTCGCAGCCGATGACAACGAAGACGAGAAGCAGGAGCTGGTGAAATGACCGCCACAGCCACAAGGCCGGCACCCACGCCCACCTGGAACCCGCTGTCCCTCTGGTATTCGGATGGTTGGACGACCACCAAGCGCAATCTCATCAAGATCAAGCGCACCCCCGACATGCTGGTGTTCGCCGTCATCCAGCCGATCATGTTCGTGCTGCTGTTCAGCCAGGTCTACGGCGGCGCGATCAACGTGCAGGGCACGGACTACACACAGTTCCTCATGGCCGGCATCTTCGCCCAGACCGTGGTCTTCGGTTCCACCTTCTCCGGCTCGGCCATGGCGCAAGACCTCAAGGACGGCATCATCGACCGGTTCCGCAGCCTGCCGATGAGTTCATCCGCTGTGCTGGTGGGCCGCACCAACGGCGACCTGGTGCTCAACACCATCTCGATGATCATCATGATGGCCACCGGGTTCCTGGTCGGCTGGCGGGTCAACTCGTCGGTGGGCGAGTTCTTCGCGGGGCTGGGCCTGCTGCTGTTGTTCAGCTACGCGTTCAGCTGGGTGATGGCGCTGCTGGGCATGAGCGTGCGCTCGCCCGAGGTGATCAACAACGCGTCGTTCATCATCCTGTTCCCCATCACGTTCATCTCCAACGCCTTCGTGCCGATCGAGACCCTGCCGGACCCGTTGCGGGTCTTCGCCGAGCTCAACCCGGTGTCCGCGCTGGTGCAGGCCGCCCGCGAGTTGTTCGGCAACCAGGGCACCGCGCCGGTGCCGGATGTCTGGACGCTGCAGAACCCGGTGGCGACCGTGCTCATCGGTGTTGTTGTGCTGCTCGTGGTGTTCGTGCCATTGTGCATCCGTAAGTTCGCCTCGATCAGCTCCCGCTGACCGGGGGCGTCACATCTCCACGCTCGACCGGAACTCGACCAGAAGGAGCACGCCATGCCCACCATCGACCCGGAGTACCTGCACGGTTTCAGCGGATTCGCGGTGCCCGACATCGAGGCGGCGCGCACCTTCTACGGCGACGTGCTCGGTCTCGAGGTAGCGGACGGCGGCATGGGCCTGCTGCGGCTGACCTTACCCGGCGGCGCCGACGTGATCGTCTACCCCAAGCCGGACCACCAGCCGGCCGGGTTCACCATCCTCAACCTGCAGGTGGCCGACATCAACCAGTCTGTGGACGTGCTCGCAGAGCGCGGAGTGGAGTTCCTCCGCTACGACGGGTTCGAACAGGACGAGCGCGGCATCGCGAACGGCGAGCCGCGGATCGCCTGGTTCACCGACCCGGCCGGCAACATCCTCTCCGTGCTGCAGAACTGACCCGGCCGTGCCGAACCAGACGGTGCCCGACGCGGTGGTGGCGCCCTACGACGTCAAGCGCGAGCTGCGGGCGCTGTACGCCCCGAAGAACCGGGACTGGGAGACCCTCACGGTGCCGACTCAGCGGTTCCTCGCCGTCGATGGGCACGGCGACCCGAACACGTCCCCCGCCTATGCCGAGGCCGTGGAGGCGCTCTACGCGGTGGCGTACACCGTGAAGTTCGCGAGCAAACGGGCGGGCCGCGACCTGGTTGTGGGCCCGCTGGAGGGGCTCTGGTACGCCGAGGAGGCATCCGTTTTCAGCGCCCGCGACAAGGCTGCCTGGAGCTGGACCATGCTGATCAGCCAGCCCGACTGGGTGAGCGATGCCGATATCGGCGAGGCCATCGCCGCGGCTCGCGCGAAGGCGGCCGCGAAGAAGAAGCCGTTGCCCGCGCTGGACGGGGTGCGCATCGAGGTCCTCGACGAGGGGCTCTGCGAGCAGGTGCTACACGTGGGCTCTTACGACGACGAGACGCCCGTGCTGGCCCGGCTGCACGGCGAACTGCTGCCCGCCGCCGGGCTGAGGGAACGCGGCCGGCACCACGAGGTTTACCTCGGTGACCCCCGCCGCACCGCCCCCGACAAGCTCCGCACCGTCCTACGCCAACCCGTGACCCCCGCCTGACACCCCGATGCGTGCGTGACTCACGGCTCGCGGACCGTCAGCGGCCGCCGCGGCGCTTGCCGGCCTGCGGGCTGGGGGAGTTGCGGGTGCGGCCGGCGCTCTGGGTCTTGCGTGCGGTGGCCGGCTTCGCGGCGGCCGCGGCGGCACGCACGGCCTTGGCGGCGGCCTTGGCCTTCGCGGTCTTCTTTTCCTTCTTCACCGGCTCGTCGGTGGGCAGCGCGGCGTTCTTGCGTGAGCTGTCGGGGGTGCGGCCGCGCACGATGCCGATGAATTCCTCCACGTCCGGGGTGGTGTCCACGGTGCGCCAGGCCAGGGCGATGCGGCTCTCGGCGGTGTCCTCGACCGGCTTGGAGACGACATCCTTGCGGCTGTGCAGCCGGGCCACAGAGTGCGGCAGGATGACGATACCCACGCCCGCGGCGACGAGCTCCATGGTCTCGTCCATGTCGCGCATGGGCGGCAGCGCCCGGCGGCTGCCGGTGCGCACCTCCACGGCTGCGTCGCGCCACTCGGGAACCTCGTCGGGATCCTGCAGCAGGTGCTCGTCGACCAGGTCGGCCACGACCACGCTGTCGGCATCGGCGATGAAGTGGTCCTTGGCGGCGACGACCACGGGAATCTCGTTGTAGAGGGCGATCAGGCTCAGACCCTCCTCGTTGATGGGGAGGCGCACCAGGCTCACGTCGGCGCGGCCGTCGCGCAGCACGGTCTCCTGCTCGGCGGAATCGGTGCGGAACACCTCGAGTTCGACGTCCGGGCGGCGCTCGGCCCAGATGCGGGTCCACTTGGTGGGGGTGACCCCGGCGACGAAGGCAATGGAAAAGGTCACCGGCATCCTCTCGTTGTGCATGTGTCAGTGTGTGGGTGATGGCCGCGCGGCGGCCTGCGATGTGCCGGCGCCGGGGGTGTTTCGAGGCGTTCGGGCGCACGACACCGAAACCATAGTGCTCTCAGGCTATACGCTGGAACTATGAGCGAGAAGAAGCCCCAGACCATGAAGCCGGCCACGGCTGCCCAGAAGCTCGGGATTCTGCTCGAAGCAGCACCCGAAGAGTTCCAGTCCACCCCGGTGTCGCGCACCGAGCTGGCCGCCCTCGAGGCGAACCCGCCCGAGTGGCTCAGCGAGTTGCGCGCCAACGGCCCGCACCCCAAGCAGGTTGTCGCCGCCAAGCTCGGCGTCTCGATCTCGGGCCTGGCCCGCGGCGAGGTCACCGAACCACTCACCAGCGCCGAGATCCTCGCGCTGCTCCAGCAGCCGCCGGCCTGGCTCGTCACCGAGCGCGCCACCCAGTTCGAGGTCCGCGAAGAGCAGATCCGGGTGAAGGACCGCGACGCCGAGCGCGCCCGCAAGAAGGCGCACGCCGAGCGCTTCGCCGCCCAGAACGAGCAGGCCGCCCGCAAGCGCGTCTAGCTCGCCGCAGTTATCTCGGATTGCCCCGCCACGGATGCGTTGCTCCGCTGGTCCGGGGCAAGTTGCTCCGCTGGTCCGGGGCAATTCGTGCGTCAAGGGGGTGGCCGGTGGGGTGCACCGGCCGTGCGTGTGAGCGCTCAGGCGGCCGGGGCCGGGTACTGCGCGCGCAGGAACGTGACGATTTCGCCGAGCTCCGCCTGCGAGATGGAGTGGCCGAGCCCCTCGTAGATGCCCTCGGTGAGCGTCGAATGCCCCGGCAACCAGGCCTGGGTGCGCACGACGGCCGCCTCGGGAATGACCGGATCGAGTGTGCCGCGGCCCCAGAACACCGGCGGACGGAGCTCGGCCAGGCGGGCATCGCCCGGATGCGTGCTGCTCGCGATGAACCCGGACAACTGCACCGCGAAGGCGAACCGTTCCGGCGCGTGCCGCATCAGCTGCAGCGTCATGGCACCACCCTGCGAGAACCCGAGCAACCCGATCGAGGTGGGCTGCTCGGGAAGCGCGTCGAGCCAGTCGAGGATCCCGGCCGCAGCGGCGTCGAGTGCGTCGCCGACCGGGTCGCCGGGCACGCCGATCGGGAACCAGGACCAGCCCTGGCCCACCGGCAGCGGGGCGCGCAGGGCCGCGATCGTGGGCTCGAGCGGCAGGTGTGGCGCCAGCGAGAACAGATCTCCTTCGTGCGAGCCGTAGCCGTGCAGCACGAGCAGCAGCGGGCGGTCCACCCGGTCGGCGACGGCAGCCGACCAGAGAACGGCGGCCGGGTCGATGGGCTCGGGGCGAATGCTGTCAGCCATTGTCGGTCCTCACGCTCAGGTCGACGCGTGTGCAGCCCCGACTCCTCCCAATCCTTCCACGCCCCGTGGCCGCCCATCCCTCGCGCGAACTGTGACTTGAGCCCGAAATCGTTCCCAAACTGGGGCTTTGCTCACAGTTCGCGGGCGTGGAACGCGGTCTGCGGGGAGGTTGGTGATGCATCCGCGGCTCTCGTGAGTGAGAATGAACTATGAGCGTGCGCACCCCTGACCCCGACCCGGACTGGACGCCTGGCGGGGACGACGCGCCGCCGCCCAACAACAACCCCGGCTGGCTGACCGACGTGGAGCTCGCCGAGATCCGCCAGCGGCTGCCGCTGCTCTACGTGGAGGCTGTTCCCGTGCGGGTGGACGGCCTGGGCCAGGTCGTCGAGGTGGGCGTGCTGCTGCGCGCCACCCCCGAGGGCAAGATGACCCGCACGCTGGTCTCCGGCCGGGTGCTCTACGGCGAGACCCTGCGCGACGCGCTCTTCCGGCACCTCGAGAAGGACCTCGGCCCGATGGCGTTCCCGCAGCTGCCACCGAGCCCGGTGCCGTACTCGGTCGCCGAATACTTCCCGATGCCCGGCATCACCGCGTTCACGGATGACCGCCAGCACGCCGTCTCACTGGCCTACGTCGTGCCAGTGACCGGCACCTGCGACCCCCGCCAGGATGCCCTCGAGCTCACCTGGATGACCCCCGAGGAGGCCGCGACCGACGCGGTCTCGGCCGAGATGGAGGGCGGCCGCGGCGGCCTGCTTCGCATGGCCCTGGCCTCGGTCGGCGCCCTGCGCTGACCCCGTCCCGCCTCTCCTGCTCCTCCTTCACTCGCGAACTGTGAGCTGAGCCCCTCTCCGGGCGCGTTGTGCGCGCCTCAGTCACAGCTCGCGGAAGGGTCGTGAGGGCTACGGGGTGGACAGGCCCAGGGTGTCGAGGAAGAGGGCGGCGACGCGCGGGGCGTCCAGGTCGAGGGCCACCTCCACGGCAGCCCAGCTGTCGATGCTGCCGTGCAGGGTGTCCTCGCCCACCCGGCTGCGCTGGTCGACGATGGTCTGGCCGCGGCCGTAGCCCGTCAGCTCCACGCGCACGGGCAGCATCCGGGTGCTGAGCGCCTGCGGGTCCACCAGGGCGCAGATCGCACCGGCATCGCCGATCAGGCCGGTGTACTCGGCCACGCTGCTCTCGCCGCGCGCCACCCGGTTGGTCAGCAGCGCGCCCACCACGCGACCCTGGGCGGAGTCCCCGTCCTCCAGCGCGGTGGCGACCTCGCGGTCGATGGCCACCTGGTTGAAGACGTCCAGCCCGTACATGAACGTGGGGATGCCCGCATCCAGCACGATCGCCGCCGCCTCGGGGTCATGCCACACGTTGAACTCGGCCACGGCCGTGGCGTTGCCCACGCTCGCCGAGCCACCCATGAACACGATGCGTTCGATGTTCTCGGCCAGGTCGGGGTACTGGCGCAGCAGCAGCGCCAGGTTGGTCTGCGGAGCCAGCGCCACCAGGGTCACCGGGCGGGCGCTCTCGCTGATCAGCCGGTGCATCAGCTCGACGGCGTTGACCGGCTCGGGCGTGCGTGAGCTCGGCGGCAGGTGCACGGTGCCGAGGCCGCTTTCGCCGTGCACGTGGGAGGCACTGCGGGCCGGGGAGATCAGCGGCCGGCGCGCACCGGCGGCCACGGGGATGTCGGGGGCGTCCGCCACATCGAGGATGCGCAGGGTGTTCTCCACGACCCGCTCGAGCGACGCGTTGCCGGCGACGCAGCTGATGCCGAGCACCTCGATGTCGGGATGCGCGACGGCGAACAGGATAGCGAGGGCGTCATCGACGCCGGTGTCGACGTCGAGAATGACAGGAATCGTGGGCATCCCTCGATTTTACGGTGTGGAAGGGGCGCAGGCCGCTCGTGTCGGTGTCGACCGGAGCGGCCGGAGCGGGCACGCAGAAGCCCGACCCCGCTGGGCGGGATCGGGCTGGTGCCGAGGCCGGATGGCCGAGTGGAGTCAGCGCTCGAGGCGCACTTCGCGGAACGGTTCGCCGAGCACCTCTTCGGTGCGCTCCTGGCCGTCGGGCAGGTAGCCGTTGCGGGTGTAGAACCTGTGGGCGCGAGGGTTGTCGGCGGCCAACCACAGGTAGGTGGGGCCCGGATCGACGACAGCGTCGAAGAGCGCCTGGCCGATGCCGGTGCCCTGGTGGGCCTCGAGCAGGTAGACGAAGTAGAGCTCGTGCTCGGTGGGCTTGCCCGCGTCCCGGCCGGGTCCGCTGCCGGCAAAACCGACGATCTCGCCGTCGAGCTCGGCCACAACATGGCGGTAGGCGGGGCCCTGAGCCGAGAACCGGCGCCACATCTGGGCGAGGCGTTCCGGATGCAGCTGCGAGAGGGCAGCCTGGCTCAGGATGTGGTCATAGGACTCGTGCCAGCAAGCCGCGTGGACGCGGCCCAGGCTGTCGGCATCCGCTTCGGTGACGGGCCGAACAACAACTGTGGTGTTCATACTTCGACCCTAACCCCGGCCGCCGACCTCACCGAACCAACAGCCCCTCCACCGCACCCCGGGCGTCCTCTTCCGTCGTCGGTGACCACAACTCCCGCAATTCTCCCGGATGCCTCGGCGCCACCCCGGAATCACGCGGCGGCGTCGAGGCGGCCTGGAATCCAGCAGGAGTTATGCATAGGGATGGGGGTAAACCGCGAACGGGCCGGCTCCGTGTGGAGCCGGCCCGTTCGGGTCATGCGGTGAAACAGTCAGCGGATGCTGCGGGCTGGCTAGCCCTGCGCGCGGCGCGGAGCCGAGCGGCGGGCGCCGCCGCCGGTGGAACCGGAGCCGCGCACCAGGCCACCGACCTGCAGGCCGCCGGAGCGACCGCCGCCGTTGCCCGAGCCCGAGCCGCCGGTGCGGGGAGCGTGGCTGCGGCCGGAGGACGCGGGGCGCTCGGAGCGCTCGTGACGGGCACCGCCGCCGGCGACGGCATCGCCGCTGCGGCCACCGCGGCCACCGGAGTCGCGCGAGCCGCGGCCGCCGTTGTCGCGGTCGTCACGGTTGACGCGCTTGCGCTGGGCGTTGGCTCCCTGCGAGCGGCCGCCCTGCGACTGGCCGTGCGGCTGCTCCACACGGGGAACCGGCTTGACGTACGCGGCCACGTCGCCGGTGAGGGCGATCACGGCGGGGGAGGCGGCGTTGACGCGCTGCGGGGTCACCGTGATGGCGGCCTTGCGCAGCAGCTGGTCGGTGTCGCGCTTCTGAGCGGGCAGCACGATGGTGACGACGTCACCGGCGCTGCCGGCGCGGGCGGTGCGGCCCGAGCGGTGCAGGTACGCCTTGTGCTCTGCGGGCGGGTCCACGTGGATGACGAGTTCGATGTCGTCCACGTGCACGCCGCGGGCGGCGACGTCGGTGGCGACGAGAACCTTCACATCGCCGGCGCTGAACGCGGCGAGGTTGCGGTCACGGGCCACCTGCGAGAGGTTGCCGTGCAGGTCGACCGAGGGGATGCCGGCATCCGTCAGCGCCTTGGCCAGCTTCTTGGCGTGGTGCTTGGTGCGCATGAAGAGGATACGGCGGCCGCTGCCCGAAGCGAGCTTCTCGATGAGCTCCTTCTTGGACTCGGCGGTGTCGACCTCGAACACGTGGTGGGTCATGGCGGAGACGTGGCTGGTGGCCTCGTCGACCGAGTGCAGTACCTCGTTGTGCAGGAAGCGGCGCACGATCTTGTCCACGCCGTTGTCGAGCGTGGCGGAGAACAGCAGACGCTGGCCGCTGGACGGGGTCTTGTCCAGGATGCGCGTGACGACGGGCAGGAAGCCCAGGTCAGCCATGTGGTCGGCCTCGTCGAGCACGGTGATCTCGACGGAGTCGAGGTTCACGAAGCCCTGCTTCATGAGGTCCTCGAGGCGGCCGGGGCAGGCCACGACGATGTCGACGCCGGCCTTGAGCGCGGCGACCTGACGGTTCTGCGAGACGCCGCCGAAGATGGTGGTGGTGTTCAGGCCGTAGGCCTCGGCGAGCGGGCTGAGCGCGGCGGTGATCTGGGTGGCCAGTTCACGAGTCGGCGCGAGGATCAGGCCGAGCGGGCGACCCGGGCGGCGCTTGCCACCGGCGAGCTTGCCGCCGAGGCGCGACACCATGGGGATGGAGAACGCGAGGGTCTTGCCCGAGCCGGTCTTACCGCGCCCAAGGACGTCGCGGCCCTTGAGGGTGTCGGGCAGGGTGTCGACCTGGATCGGGAACGGGCTGTCGATGCCCTGCGAGGTGAGCACGGCAACGAGGGGAGCGGGCACGCCAAGCGCGCCAAAGGAAGTTTCAGACAAAGTGGTGCCTTTCGGGCATCAGTCTCCTCGCTCGAACCGGTGTCGCATTGAAGCGACGGCCGGAGCCAGGAGGATTCACATGGCGAAGGTGCCGATGGGCACATCCGTTCGCCGTAAGAAAGTTTCATTCGGAAATCGAGCGGGTCGCCGGCATCGAGTCGTACTCGTGCTCGCGCGGCCATCGATAAGAAGAGGGCGTTCTACGACGCAGTGAGCGCAACTACGAACTCACAAGTACGTCTACTCTAGCGGATGCTGTCAAGTAGGCGGCCAAAACGCCCCACAAACGGGTGGTGACCGGGACTTTCGGCCCTAGCCCCTCGAGGTGTAGAGCTCGCCGACCGGAATGTCGACGGTGACGATGTTGCCCGCCTGCGGCAGCGGGCACGCCCACATCGGGTCGTACGCGCAGGACGGGTTGTAGGCGAAGTTGAAGTCGAGGATCAGGCTGTCGTCGCCGACGCCGGGGCCGAGGTCGGCGCCCTTGATGGTGTCGAGCAGGTAGCGGCCGCCGCCGTAGGTTCCGCCGGACTTGCCCGCGAGGCCGTCCTTGAGCGGCAGGAACAGGCCGCCGCCGTAGCTGGCGAGCCGCCAGACGTCGAGGGAGCCTATGTAGGGCAGCCGCACGGTGCCCACCAGGTCGAACGGCACGATGCCGTCGGTGCCGGTCTCCACCTTGATGCGCAGCGGTTCCTCGGTGCGATGCACCTCGACCTCGAACCGCCAGTCGGGGTCGTAGGCGGCGATGGTGAGGCCCGTGAACGCGGCGCGGTCGTCGGGCAGCAGTGGCGAGGCCGGATGCCCGGCGAAGAGTTCGTCACGGCCGGAGCGCCAGAGTTCGTGGCCGGCCGAGGGCTTGCGCACGCTGAGCTGGCGCACCCCTCCGTAGAGCCCGAAGACGCGGCGGCGCCAGTCGGCGATCTGCAGGGCTCCGATGGATGAACTCATGTGCTCAGGCTAACCCGTCGCCCCGCTCGGACGGCCCGGCGGCGCGCTCGGTCGACTCGGCTGGCTCGGCGGCGCCCGCGGCCACGAACGCGGGGTCGTCGGCGCCGAGGTCGTAACGCCAGGTCGGTGCAAGGGCCTTGAGCCGCAGCATCCGCAGCTGCCAGAACGCCCACAGGCCCGGCCACACCGCCAGGGTCGCGGGCCCTGCGGAGAAGATCAGCTGGTCGCGGTAGAGGGTCTTGCCGGTTCCTGCCGGGTCGGGCGAGATGGCCATGCTGTGGTCCCAGTGCGTGACGGCCTTCATGGCGCCGGAGACCCCGTTGCCGGTGTCATGCACGATCCGCACGCCGTTCTTGGTGGTGCGCATGTTCAGCCGGATCATCTGTTCGCCGAGCGGCACGAGGCCCAGGCCGCTCATGGCTACCGGGTGTTCGCCGGGGGACCAGGTGGTGGGGAAGCCATCCGTTTCGAGGGATTCGACGCTCATGAGCGGACCGCTGACCTCGCGGAACACGGCGGGGCTGGCCAGCGCCCGCCAGGCGGCGTCGGGGGTGCAGTCGAGGATCTCTTTGAGCAATACACGCATGCCCTCAGTCTGTGCTGTCGGAGCAATGCACTACAACTAGTACGTGGCGATTCGGTATTGGCTCGGTGTGGTGCAGCAGGAGTATGTGCTGCGCAGTGTCGCCATGGGCCTGGCCCAGGTGAACTTCGCCGCCCGCGAACTGCTCGAAGACATGAACGAGTCCGACGGGCTGGTCTATTACTCGCCGAAGACCCAGTTCGAGGGCGACCGGCTGCGCGAGTTCACCGCCATCGGCTACGTGAGCGACGACGCGGTGGTGCAGGTGGGCGTCTCCGGCAGCGAGTACCGGCCCTGGCGCCGCAAGGTGGCCTACGACGCGGATGCCGAGCCCGCGTCGATCCGGCCCCTGCTCAAGGTGCTCGACCTCACCCGGGGCGACCCGAACTGGGGTCTGAAGCTCCGCCGCGGCCTGTTGGAGATCAGCCGGCACGACTTCGAGCTCATCCGCGCCCAGATGCGCCGCCCCAGCGCAGACGACCGCCGCCGCTAGCGGCCCACGCCCATCCCAATTGTCGATCCTGCCGAGACCCCGCGAGGCTGTCCCCGGTGCGTCCCCGTCTCGTCGGTCGAGCTTGCAGAGACCCCGCGAGCCAATCCCGAAACGCACCATCCGGGCGCCCTGAAAGACCCCCGGGGACCGGCCTGCCACCAGCCATTCCACCAGCTTCGCTCAATAGGATGGCCGCATGACTGATGCTTTGTGGTGGCTCCCGTCCGTCATCGTCCTCGGCGTGGTCGTGGGCGTCATCTGGCTGTTCGTGTCGGCGTCCCGGCGCAAGGGCCGCAGCATCCGTGCCGCCGAGACCGCGGAGATCACCGAGCGGGCGCGCACCGCGGCGATCAGCCTGGTGCGGGCCGATGACCTCATCGAGGCGGCCACCGACGAGCTCGGTTTCGCCCAGGCGCAGTTCGGCGAGCGGGCCACGGCCGACTTCGCCGCCGCGCTCGACGTGTCCAAGCGGCAGCTGCGTGAGGCTTTCGCCCTGCAGCAGAAGCTCGACGACGGTGTGCCCGACACCGACTCCCAGATCCGGCAGTGGACCGAGCAGATCACCCGCCTCGCCGACGAGGCCACCGTTCGTCTGAACGCGCAGACCCGCGAGTTCGACAGCAAGCGCGTGGTGGAACAGAACGCGCCGGTGCAGCTCGAGCAGCTGCGCCGCCGCCTCGACCGTGCCACCGACCGTCTCGCCGGCGGCGCCGCCACCCTCGAGCGCCTCGCCACCACCTATTCCGCGTCCGCGCTGGCCGCCATCAGCGGCAACGTCGAGCGGGCCCGCACCGCCATCGACGAGGGCCGCCGGGCCGCGGATGCCGCCGACGCGCGCCTCGCCACCGGCGCCACCGAGCCCGTCGGCGACCAGGTCAGCGCGGCCGAGCACGGGCTCTTCACCGCGACCACGCTGCTCGACGCCATCGAAACCGGCGAGGACCAGCTGCACGTGGCTTTCGCCAGCCTCGGCACGGCCCTCGCCGGGGCCGAGACCGAACTGGCCGAGGCCCGCGCCCTGCGCGACCGGCACGAGGAATCCGAGGCCAGCACCGAGCTGAACCGGGTGATCGCCGCCGCCGACGCCGTGGTGGCGGAGCTGCGCCGTCCCGGCCGGGTGAGCGACCCTGCCGCGGACCTCGCCCGGTTGCGCGAAGCCCTCGACGGGCTCGACGTCACCCGCTCCGAGGCCCGCAACCGGCAGTTGCGGCTCGACAATGCCCGCGAGGCCTTCGTGGGCGCGCGGCTGGCCGCCCGCAGCCAGATCGGCATCACCCGCGACTTCATCACCGCCAACCGGGGCCGGGTGGGTGCCGACGCCCGCACCCGTCTGGCCGAGGCCGAACGCCAGCTCGCCCTGGCCGAGGCCGAAGCCGACCCGGTCACCGCGCTCGACGCCGCCCGCCGGGCCATGACCCACGCCACCGACGCCGACGCGCTCGCGCACTACGACGCCCGCTGAGCCTGGCCGTTCCGCGTCAGCGTGACCCCCGGTGTCCACGATTCCGGCACCCGAGACCGACGGCCGGTATTCTGAACGGGTGAGCGACGCCCAGCCCCAGATCAAGTACCAGGTCCGATTCGACTGGGGTCTCGCGGGCTTCCAGGCCCTCGCCGCCGAGGCCGACGTGGTCGTGCTCGCCGACGAATTGCCTCCGGTGGATGCCGCGCACGGCTTCCCCACCCCGGTCACGTCCCACACCGTGATTGTGGCCGGGCTGGCTACGAGCGCCCTCGTGGCCGACTGGGCCTTGGCCCGCCAGACCGAGAAGGGCGACCGCTTCTCCGTGGCCGTCATCGCCGTGGGGGAGCGCCGAGCCGACGGCAGCATCCGTTTCGCCATGGAGGACCAGCTAGCCGCCGGCGCCGTGATCGACGCCCTCGCCGAACGCGGCATCGACCATTGCTCCCCGGAGGCCGCGGCCGCCGCGGCGAGTTTCACAGGGCTCAAACGCGCCGTGAAGCACCTCGTGAAGGCGTCCGAGACCGGGCAGGCCCTCGCCGCCGCCGAGGCCACGGCCGCTACGGATCTCCCCGTCGCGACGGCCACTCCCGCCGTCACCGTCGTCACCGACTTCGTCTTCCCCGCCTGACCCGGGCGCTGCGGTGCCCGTCTGCACGCGCATCGCGGGCGGGCCATCCGGCGCACCCCGGCCACGAGGCCTCAGGCGTCGGGAATGCTCGCAGGCTCGTCCGCGTTGGATTCGTCACGCGCGTGCCTGATTGCGCGGCCCCGCAGCATCCGTTGCACAACCCAACGAAGGAGCCCCTCATGAAGGCAGTACTCAACGGCACGGTCGTGGCCGAAGCACCCGAGAACGAACTCATCAAGATCGAGGGCAACTGGTACTTCCCGCCGTCGAGCGTCAAGGACGAGTTCCTGGCGCCGACCGACACGCCGTACACCTGCTCCTGGAAGGGTGAGTGCCAGTATTTCACCGTGACCGACGGTGTCTCCACGGTGGTCGATGGCGCGTTCAGCTACCCCACGCCCACGCCGAGCTCGTTCGACCGGGTCGGCCAGGACTACAGTGGCTACGTCGCCTTCTGGAAAGACCTCAAGGTCGTCGAGTAGCCCCGCCTCACCCGCGCGGCCCATCGCGGCTCCGCGCCCTTTCTGTTCCCCGATCGGACAATTGCGCCTGGTAAGCCGGGCCCAATTGTCCGATCGGGCAACAGTCAGCCTCGGTACACGGATGCCGCGCCCGCCGCCGGGGCGCTGCGCTCAGAACCGCACGAACCGCTTGAGCGCCTCGTTCGCGAGCCCGTAGCCGAGCACCATGCCGAACAGGGCCAGCAGCAGGGCCGGCGGCACCGCCACGAACTGCGCCAGCGCGCCCAGCGGGGTGAAGGTGAGCGTCACCGTGGCGGCTGCCACGAGCAGGCTCACCCAGAAGAACACCCCGTCCGGGCGGCTGCGCCAGGCCGGCCGGCTGGTGCGCAGGGTCATCATCGCCACGAACTGGGTGAGGCCGGACTCGATGAACCAGCCCGTGCGGAAGGTGGCGGCATCGGTGTGGAACACCCAGCGCATCAGCGCGAAGGTGGCCAGGTCGAACACCGTGCTGAGCAGCCCGAACATGATCATGAACCGGGTCACCTGGCGCATGTCCCACACGCCGGCCACCTCGAGCCGTTCGTGGTCGACGTTGTCGCGTGACACCAGGGTATTGGGGATATCGGCCAGGAAGTTCAGCAGCAGGATCTGACCGGGCAACATCGGCAGGAACGGCAGCGTCGCCGCGGCGATGACCATGCTCAGGATGTTGCCGAAGTTGGCGCTGGACGCCACCCGCACGTACTTGAGCGTGTTGGAGAAGGTGTGCCGGCCGAGCCGCACCCCGGTTGCCACCACGGCGAGTTCCTTGGTGAGCAGCACCACAGCGGCGGCCTTCTTCGCCACGCTCGCGGCGGTGTCCACCGAGATGCCCACATCCGCGCCGTGCAGCGCAGTGGCGTCGTTGATGCCGTCGCCGAGGAACCCCACGGTTTCGCCGGCATCGCGAAGCGCCGCCACGATGACCTGCTTCTGGCTGGGCTCGACCTCGGCGAAAATGCTCGTGCGCGACACGAGCTCGTGCACCTGCGCCTGGCCCAGGCCCGCCAAGTCGGCACCCACGGCCACCCGTCCGGCGTCGATGCCCAGCTGCGGAGCGAGCGCCGCGGCCACATACCGGTTGTCGCCGGTGAGGATCTTGGTGCGGATGCCCAGCGCCGCCAGTTCCGCCAGCGAGGCCCGGGCGTCCTCCTTGACCGGGTCGAGGAACGCGAGGAATCCCACGAACACAAGGTCGTGTTCGTTGTCCACCTGCAGCGGCCGGTCCGAGTCGACCGGGGCCGTGGCCAGCCCGATCACCCGATACCCGTCCGCGCTCAACCGGCGAAAGCGGTCGGCGATCTCTGCCCGGATCGGATCGAGCGGGCGGATGCCGTCGGCCGTGTCCACGCGGGAACAGCAGGCCAGCACGCCGTCGAAGGCGCCCTTGGTGATCATGGTGCGTTGCCCGGCGACGTCGGCCACCACCGTGAGGCGTTTGCGGGCGAAGTCGTAAGGCACCTCGTCGAGCACCACCGCGCCGGGCGGCAGCGGCCGGCGGGCCAGCACAGCACGGTCGAGCGGGTTGGGGTACCCGGACTGCAGGCCGGCGTTGAGCGCCGCGAGGTCGAGTATTCGTTCGCTGGGCTGCCCGGCTGCGTCGAGCGCCCGGTCGACGCGCACGCTGCCGGCCGTGATGGTGCCGGTCTTGTCGGTGCAGAGCACGCTCATAGAGCCGAGGTCTTCGATCACGTCGAGGCGCTTGACGATCACGTCCTGCCGGGCCATCCGGCGGGCGCCGGCGGCCAGGCTCACCGACACCACCACGGGCAGCATCTGCGGGGTGATGCCCACCGCCAGAGCCAGGGCGAAGAGCAGCGAGTCGATCAGGGGCCGGCCGAGCACCAGGTTGATCAGGAGGATTGCCGCGACCATCACCACCATGACGCGCAGCAACAGCATGCCGAACGCCCGGATGCCGGTTTCGAAGCTGGTGGGTTCAGCCCGCTTCTCCAGCGCCGTGGAGATGTGCCCGAAGGTGCTGTCGGCACCTACGAGCACCGCGATGGCCACGGCCTTGCCGCTGACCACGCTGGTGCCGTTGAAGAGGATATTGCTGCGTTGCGCCAGCGGGGTATCGACGGGGAGCGGGCCGCCGACTAGTTTGGCAACCGGGAAGGACTCCCCGGTGAGCGAGGATTCGTCGACCTGGAGGTCGTCGGTGTCCACGAGGCGGCAGTCGGCGGGCACGATGTCGCCCGCACCGAGCACCACCCGGTCGCCCGGCCGCACCGCGTCGGTGGGCAGGTCCACCAGGGCATCGCCGTGTTGCACGCGCACCGTGACCGCGACGCTGGCGAGCAGGCTCGCCACGGCGTCCGCGGCCCGGCCCTCCTGCCAGGCGCCGAGCGCGGCGCTGAGCACCACGATGAGCAGGATCACCCCGCCGTCGACGTTGTCGCCGGTTGCGGTGGCGATCAGGGCCGCCACGAGCAGGATCATCGTGATCGGGCTGGACAACTGACGGAGCACGATGCCGGCCCACGACCGCAACCGGGAGTGTCCGCGGGTGCGGGCGAGCGGCGCGGCGGCCGCGTCCGGAGCCGGGAACAGGGCGGCGACCTCGTCGACCGAGAGCGCCCAGAAGCTGGCCGCCGCGGGGTCCGGCGGGGTGTGCCGGGGCGTGCGGATGGGGCGGGTTGTTGTCACTCGAGGCTCCTGACGGATGCGGACATGCTCAGCGTACGCTCGCGCCGACCCGGCCCCGGCCGCCCTGGCGGCTTCTGTTCCCCTTGCGGACTTTTGCGCCCGGTGTGCCGGGTGCAAAAGTCCGATCCGGCACCAGTTGCTTGTGTCGGGGCCGGTGAGCGGATGCGCGCACCCAATCGAGCGGGCTCGGCCGGCGTGCGTGCGCCCGCGAGCATCCGCGTCCGCGCTGGTTCACTCCGGTGGGTGCCCGGGGCTGTCCCTCCGGCGCGAGCTGCCCCGCCGCAGGGACAGCCAGGCGGCCAAGCCCAGAGGCAGCGGCAGCCAGTACTCGAGCAGCCGCCAGCCCAACACCCCCAGCAGCGCGGCCCCGCGCGGGGCACCGAACGCGATGAGGGCCGGCACCATCACGGCCTCGACGATGCCCAGGCCTCCCGGAGTGAGCGGCAGCATCGCGACGATCGTGCCCAGCCCGTAGACCGTGAGCAGGGGGCCGAATGCCAGCGGATACCCGAACGCGGCCAGCAGCACCCACAGGGCGGCCGCATCCAGCAGCCAGTTCGCGGCCGACAGCACCACCACCACGAGCAGCCGGCGCGGATGCGTGGCCAGTAGTCGGATCTGACCGCCCAGCGTGCGCACGAACGACTCCGCTCCGGCCTCGGTCACCAGCGGCAGCCGGCGCGCCACGGCACGGGCCGCCGTGACCGATCGGGCCGGGTGCCGGGTGAGCAGCCACACCGCGAGAGCCGCGGCGGCCAGCAGGGCCAGCACCGCAATGCCGGCGACGCGGTAGTAGAGGTTGTCCGAGAACGTGCGCAACGACAGGGCCACGCCCAGGGCGAAGAGGGCGCCGAGAGCCAGGTTCGACCCGGTGAGCTGGATGGTCGCGGCCGTCAGCGCGTTCTCCGGCCGCACGCCCGCTTGCCGCAGAAACCGGTACCGGGCGGCCGCGGCCGTGGCGCCGCCGCCGGGCACCGCATTCCGGATACCCAGGTCGGTGAGGTCGATGCGCAGCAGCGTGCGGAAACGCGGCGTGGGCGGCCCGATCATCTCCGCCGACAGGGCGCTGTAACACAGCAGCGACGCCAGCTCGAGGGTGAGCGCGGCCAGCACGAGCGACGGCGAGATCGACCCGAACGACTCCAGCGCCCGCACGCCGCTGGCGTACTGCGGCACGAGCACCACCCCCACGATCACGAGCAGCAACAGCACCGACGCGGCGATGACCAGCGGATGCCGGCGCCGAGCCGTGGCCGCCGGGTGGGGCGGCTCGGTGCCGGTGCCGGGCAGACCGGGCTCGGGCGCACCGGGTTCGGGCACCAGGTCCGCGTCGTCGGTCATGGCCCACTCCCACGCACACGTCGGTGGTCGGGATGCGGCTCGCACGCGTGTGCTCACGTCACAGTCTCCACCCGCGCGCGCCCCTCCGCATCCGCCGTACGGGGACCAGTCGCGCCGAGAACGAGCGGCTCAGCGCGCGGCGGCGGCCGCCTTGCGGCGGGCTGCGGGGGTGATCTCCCGCCGCACCCAGGTGATCACATGCGCGGCGGTGAAGCCGCGTCCGCAGAGGCCGCAGGCCAGCGGCCGGGTGGGCTTGCGGTAGCGGTAGTGCGTGTGGCCGGCCGAGCAGGTGCCCACCCAGGGGGCGAGGTCGTCGGCGATCTCCCCGTCGTGGGTGCGCTTGCCGTCATAGCCGAGACCGGCGGCCACGCTGCGCCAGGCCGGACCGTGGCCGGCGCGGGCACCGGCCAGGGCGTGCGCCACCTCGTGCAACAGGATCTGGTGGATCTCGTCGTCGCCGTACCGGGCGGCGAGGTAGCGCGACACCGTGATGCGCTTGAGGGTGAAGTTGCACAGCCCCGCCCGCTTCTTGGCGTTGTCGAAATCGAACGTCCAACTGGGGTCGAGGTGCAGGGCGATCAGCGCGTCGGCCCAACGGCGCACGCGCACGAGGTCGGCCATCAGGGCGCCACCTGCACCTGGTAGAGGCGGTCGTCGCCGGGGGAGGGGGAGCCGCGGCCATCGGTATTGTTCGTCACGAACCACAGTGTGCTGCCGGGACCCGACACCACGTCGCGCAGCCGGCCGAAGCTGTTCACAAACCAGTCGTCCACGGTGCCTGTGGAGGAGTCGACCCGCCACATCCGCTCACCGCCCAGCGCGGCCAGGAACAGGGTGTCGCCGACGCTCGCGAGCCCGCTCGGGCTGGCCTCGTCGGTGGACCACTGCTGCACCGGGTCGGTGAATCCGGGTGTCTGGCCGATGCCCTCTACCTCTGGCCAGCCGTAGTTGGCGCCCGCGGTGATGAGGTTGAGTTCGTCCCAGGTGTTCTGGCCGAACTCGCTGGCCCAGAGCTGCCCGGCGGAATCCCAGGCCAGACCCTGCGGGTTCCGGTGCCCGAAGGAGTACACCAGGGTGCCGAACGGGTTGTCCGCCGGCACCTCGCCGGTGGGCGTCATCCGTAGGATCTTGCCGCCCAGCGAGTCGAGGTTCTGCGCGTTGCCGGTGTTGCCCGCGTCGCCTGCGGTGGCGTAGAGCATGCCGTCGGGTCCGAACTCGAGCCGGCCGCCGTTGTGGTTGCCGGCCGCGGGAATACCGGTCAGCACGCTCTCCGGCTCGCCCAGTCCGAGACTGCCCGCGGCGCCGGTGACCGGCATCCGCACGATGCGGTTGTCGGATGCGGCGGTGAAATACGCGTAGACCCAGCCGGTGTCGTCGTCCCCCGGCAGGTACGCCAGCCCGAGCAGCCCGCCCTCGCCGTTCGGCACCACCCCGGCAACGGTCGCGGCGTCACGCAGACTACCGTCGGGCAGCAGTTCCCGCACGAGTGCGGTGTCGCGTTCGCTGATCAGCGTGGCCCCGCTCGGCAGGCGCAGGATCGACCACGGGACGTCGAGGCCCTCGGCGATCACCACGGGGTCGCCGACCGGATGCACCGGCGCGGGCGCCGAAGCCGTGGCCGGGGCCGTGCTCGTCACCTCGGGAGTCGGCTGCGCCGGGGTGCTCGAGCTGACGCTGAGACGCGGGGCGCTCGCCGCGCAGGCGCAGAGCAGCGCGACCGTACTCGCGGCCACCAGGCCGCCCCAAACTCGTCTGTGATGCATCACCTGAAGAATGCCATGAAAGGCAGGGAAACCACCAAAATCAGGGCGACCTCGGATGCAGAACCTTTCGCTGCACCTCGTGTGGCCGGCTGCGCCCCCTATAGCGGGCGCGGTGGCGCACAGGGGGTGCAGCGAATGTGCGGGCGACGCCATCCGGCGCATCCGGGCAGCAGTGCAGCGAGTGCCGCGCGAGGCCCGGCGCGAAGCCGCGACTCAGCGGTCGGTGCGGCGTTCGCCGATGAAGGACTCCACCACGGCGACCGCGATCAGCGCGCTCTCCAGCTCGTCGGGGGATGCCCCGGCCTTCTCGCGCAGGAACACCGCGGCTGTGAAATCGGTGAGGGCACCCTCGAGCTCGTCCTGCTCGAACTGCACCTTGCCCCGGGTCTCCCGGGCGAAGGCTGCCGTGAGATTCCACTCGTGCGTCTCCGACTCGAGCACGCACTGCGTCAGCTCGGCGGCGGCCTCCTCGAGCTTGCCCTGAAACTGCATCACCTGGGCGCGGCGGATGCGGCAGAGAACGAAGTCCTGCCGGTCGCCGGTGAACCGCGCCTGGCGTAGCGCTTGATTGGCGATCTCGAACGCCTCGTCCAGGCGGTCGAGCAGGCGCAGCAGCGTGACCTTCTCGTTGAGGGCAGACAAGCTGCGGAGTTTGCCAAGGTCGTCGAGTCGTTCGGCGGCGGCGGGGAGATCGACTTTTTCCCGGAGGGTGACGGCGTCGTAGCCAGTGATGATGGTCAGGATGATGTCCTTGACTGGGCGGCCGAGGGGTGCCGCGGGTGAGATCGGGTTCCTCTCAAGGGTAACCCGACCCGGCCGCGCCGGCCCCCGCGGGCGGGGCGTGCCGCGGCGCTCCATCCGCATTCACGCCCCCAGCAGTTGCCCGTGAGGACTTCTGCGCCCGGAGTGCTGTGTAACTGTTGCCCGCGCGGACTTCTGCGCCCGGCGCGCGGGAACCATTTGTCCGAACGGGGAACACTCGCCGATGCGCGGGCCGGGAAGCGCCGGTCCGCGACGGAACAATCGCGCTAGTTGCCGATCTGGAAGACCGTGCGGCCGGGCAGCGGGGACGGCGTGGCCGTCGCATCCGTTGACACCGACGCGGTCGCCATGAATTGAGTGAGCTCGGCGCCCTCGACCACCTTGGCCGGATGCGGGCCGCCGGCCAGCAGGCGGGGCACCCAGTGCAGGTCGAGCGGGGTGTGTGCGGCCACGAAGACGATGTTGCCGAACCGGCGCCCCTTGAGCACCTGCGTCTCGGCCAGGCCGATGACGTGCCCGAACACCGCCGACAGGGTCGCGGCCTGGCCGCGGGCGAAGGCGAGTCCGGGGCCATCGGCCACGTTCACGGCCAGCACGCCGCGCGGCGAGAGCAGCGGAGCGGCCAGTTCGTAGAATTCCCGGCTGGTCACGTGCGCGGGGGTGCGGGCGCCCGAGAAGATGTCGACCACCACGAGGTCGACGGATCCGTGCAGCCCGGCGGGCAGCTTGCCGAGCACCTCGCGGGCGTCGCCGTGCCGCACGCGCAGGTTGGCGCGCTTGTCCCAGGGAAGTTCGGCGCGTACGAAGTCGATGAGGTCGCTCTCGATCTCCACCACCTGCTGCCGGGACCCCGGCCGGGTCGCCTCTACGTAGCGGGGGAGGGTGAGGGCGCCGGCGCCCAGGTGCACGGCCGTGATGGCCTCGCCCGGGTCGCCGATCAGGTCGATGACATGCCCGATGCGCTGGATGTACTCGAAGAACAGCTCATCGGGGTTGTCGATGTTGACGTGCGACTGTGGCGTGCCGTCCACCACGAGCTGGTAGCTGCCCGGCGTGAAGCGATCGGGCTCGATCACGGCCTGGTGCCCGCTCAGTTTCAGCGTGATCGTCGGATGCTCGTGCTCGCCCCTGCTCATTCCCCCAGTCTGACAGCCCCACCAGCCACCCTTAAACCGGGTTATACCTGAGAATTTGACGAAGGTCAACATTCGAGTAGACATGGCGAGTCAGAGCGCATATAGTTGACCTTTGCGCTCCCAGATTTAACTCTGCCTTCATATTGCGGTCGGCTTTGCGTGCTCAAGCCACCTTGCAGCACATTACTGCGCCGGATGTCCTCATATCGCGGATAGACATCCCAGCTGCAGGATCTGTGGAGTCCATACCAAATTACTAACAGTGATTAGACCTGACGGGGTCCACGGAGGTTACTTCCTTGGCTGCTGCGCGCAACGCAACCACCAATTCACCCAAGAACGGACGAGCCGCTGGCCGTCTTTCGTTCGCAAAGATCACCGACAATCTCACGGTTCCCGATCTGCTCGCTTTGCAGACCGAAAGCTTTGACTGGCTCGTTGGCAACGACATCTGGAAGGCTCGCGTCGCCGAGGCACAGGCGGCCGGTCGACAGGACCTGCCCACCCGTACCGGCCTCGACGAGATCTTCGAGGAGATCTCGCCCATCGAGGACCTCAGCGAGACGATGCAGCTGTCCTTCACCAACCCGGAGCTCGAGCCGGAGAAGTACACGATCGACGAGTGCAAGGAAAAGGGCAAGACCTACTCCGCACCGCTGTACGTGAACGCTGAGTTCATGAACCACCTCACCGGTGAGATCAAGACCCAGACCGTGTTCATGGGCGACTTCCCGCTGATGACCCCCAAGGGCACCTTCGTGATCAACGGCACCGAGCGTGTCGTCGTGTCGCAGCTGGTGCGTTCGCCCGGTGTGTACTTCAACCGCGAACAGGAGAAGACCTCCGACAAGGACATCTACTCCGCCCGCGTCATCCCGAGCCGTGGTGCCTGGCTCGAATTCGAGATCGACAAGCGCGACCAGGTCGGCGTTCGCATCGACCGCAAGCGCAAGCAGTCCGTCACGGTGTTCCTCAAGGCTCTCGGCCTCACCTCCGAAGAGATCCTCGAAGAATTCAAGGGCTTCGCGTCCATCGAGCTCACCCTTGAGAAGGACAACATCCTCACCAAGGAAGAAGCCCTCAAGGACATCTACCGCAAGCTGCGTCCGGGCGAACAGGTTGCTGCCGAGGCCGCGCGTGCGCTGCTCGACAACTTCTTCTTCAACTCCAAGCGCTACGACCTGGCCAAGGTTGGTCGTTACAAGATCAACCGCAAGCTGGGCCTCGAGGCGCCGCTGAGCGACTCCGTCCTCACGCTCCAGGACATCCTGGCCACGATCAAGTACCTGGTTGCGCTGCACGACAACCAGACCACGATCCGCGGCACGCGCGACGGCGTCGAGACCGACATCCGCATCGACATCGACGACATCGACCACTTCGGTAACCGTCGTATCCGCGCCGTCGGCGAGCTCATCCAGAACCAGGTCCGCACCGGCCTGTCCCGCATGGAGCGCGTCGTTCGCGAGCGCATGACCACGCAGGACATCGAAGCGATCACCCCGCAGACCCTGATCAACGTGCGCCCCGTCGTCGCCGCGATCAAGGAGTTCTTCGGTACGTCGCAGCTGTCGCAGTTCATGGACCAGAACAACCCGCTCGCAGGCCTGACGCACAAGCGTCGCCTGTCCGCGCTGGGCCCGGGTGGTCTGTCCCGTGACCGCGCAGGCGTCGAGGTGCGAGACGTTCACCCGTCCCACTACGGCCGCATGTGCCCGATTGAAACCCCTGAGGGCCCGAACATCGGCCTGATCGGTTCGCTCGCCTCGTTCGCGCGGATCAACGCTTTCGGTTTCATCGAGACCCCGTACCGTCGCGTCATCGACGGTGTCGTCTCCACGACGATCGACTACCTCACCGCAAGTGAGGAAGACGAGTACATCGTCGCGCAGGCCAACGCCCCGCTGACCAAGGCCGCCCGCTTCGCTGAGGGCCGAGTTCTGGCCCGTAAGAAGGGTGGAGAGGTCGACCTCTTCCCCGCAGAAGACATCGGCTACATGGATGTCTCGCCGCGCCAGATGGTGTCCGTCGCGACCTCGCTCATCCCCTTCCTCGAGCACGACGATGCTAACCGCGCACTCATGGGTGCCAACATGCAGCGTCAGGCTGTGCCGCTGCTGCTCAGCGACAGCCCGCTGGTCGGAACCGGTATGGAGGGCTTCGCGGCCATCGACGCCGGTGACGTGCTCACCGCACAGAAGTCCGGTGTGGTCATGGAGGTGTCGGCTGACGTCGTAACCATCCAGCTCGACGAGGGTGGAACTCAGGACTACTACCTGCGCAAGTTCAGCCGCTCCAACCAGGGCACCAGCTACAACCACCGCGTCATCGTCAACGCCGGCGAGCGTATCGAGGCCGGCGAGGTCATCGCCGATGGTCCCGCTACCGACAACGGTGAGCTCGCACTCGGAAAGAACCTCCTCGTGGCATTCATGTCATGGGAGGGTCACAACTTCGAGGACGCCATCATCCTGAGCCAGAACCTGGTGAAGGACGACGTTCTCTCCTCGATTCACATCGAAGAGTACGAAGTTGACGCGCGCGACACCAAGCTGGGCAAGGAAGAGATCACCCGCGACCTGCCGAACGTCTCCCCGGATCTGCTTGCAGACCTGGACGAGCGCGGCATCATCCGCATCGGTGCCGAGGTTCGCCCCGGCGACATCCTCGTGGGCAAGGTCACGCCGAAGGGCGAGACCGAGCTTTCCGCCGAGGAGCGCCTGCTGCGCGCGATCTTCAACGAGAAGAGCCGCGAAGTTCGCGACACCTCGCTGAAGGTTCCCCACGGTGAGCGTGGCACCATCATCGGTGTCAAGGTCTTCGACTCGCAGGATGGCGACGACGAGCTCGGCTCGGGCGTCAACCAGCGCGTTGTGGTCTTCATCGCCCAGAAGCGCAAGATCACCGAGGGTGACAAGCTCGCCGGTCGTCACGGCAACAAGGGTGTCATCTCCAAGATCCTGCCGGTCGAGGACATGCCGTTCCTCGCCGACGGAACCCCGGTCGACATCATCCTGAACCCGCTGGGCATCCCCGGTCGAATGAACTTCGGACAGGTCCTGGAGACCCACCTCGGCTGGATCGCCAAGCAGGGCTGGCAGGTTGAGGGCAAGCCCAAGTGGGCCGGCCGTCTGCCCGAAGCCGCGCACAGCGCCGCCCCGAACACCAAGGTCGCGACCCCGGTGTTCGACGGCGCGCTCGAGGAGGAAATCGCCGGTCTTCTCGACTCGACGACTCTGACTCGCGACGGCGACCGCCTGATCGACTCCACCGGAAAGACGCAGCTGTTCGATGGCCGCTCCGGCGAGCCGTACCCGATGCCCATCGCGGTCGGATACATGTACATCCTGAAGCTGCACCACCTTGTCGATGACAAGATCCACGCACGCTCCACGGGCCCGTACTCGATGATCACGCAGCAGCCGCTGGGTGGTAAGGCACAGTTCGGTGGACAGCGTTTCGGTGAGATGGAGGTGTGGGCGCTCGAAGCATATGGAGCCGCTTACGCCCTGCAGGAACTCCTGACCATCAAGTCGGACGACATCCTCGGCCGCGTCAAGGTGTACGAAGCCATCGTCAAGGGCGAGAACATTCAGGAACCCGGTATCCCCGAGAGCTTCAAGGTTCTGATCAAGGAAATGCAGTCGCTGTGCCTGAACGTCGAGGTGCTCTCGGCCGATGGAACCGCAGTCAGCCTGCGCGACACGGATGACGAGGTCTTCCGCGCAGCGGAGGAGCTGGGCATCAACATTTCCACCCGGTTTGAGTCGTCCTCAATCGACGACATCTAAGCCTGGCCACTGACGAATACTCGAAAACTTTCCAAGGAGAGAAATTGCTCGACGTAACAACATTTGACGAGCTTCGCATTGGCCTGGCCACCGCTGACGACATCCGTCGTTGGTCGCACGGTGAGGTCAAGAAGCCCGAAACCATCAACTACCGCACGCTCAAGCCCGAAAAGGATGGCCTCTTCGGAGAGCAGATCTTCGGACCGTCCCGCGACTGGGAGTGCTCGTGCGGCAAGTACAAGCGAGTGCGCTTCAAAGGCATCGTCTGTGAGCGCTGTGGCGTAGAGGTCACGAAGTCGTCTGTGCGCCGTGAGCGCATGGGCCACATCGAACTCGCCGCCCCCGTCACGCACATCTGGTACTTCAAGGGTGTGCCCTCGCGTCTCGGTTACCTGCTGGACATGGCTCCGAAGGACCTCGAAAAGGTCATCTACTTCGCCGCCTACATGGTCATCGAGGTCGACGAAGACGGACGCCACCAGGACATGCCTGGGCTGGAGAACGAACTGCGCCTCGAGATCAAGACCCTCGAAGGTTCACGCGACTCCCGCATCGCCGACCGCCTGCAGCGCCTCGAAACCGACCTCGCAGCACTGGAGGCCGAAGGCGCCAAGAGCGACCAGAAGAAGCGCACCAAGGACGCCGCCGAGAAGGAGATGTCCCAGGTCCGCAAGTCGGCCGACGAGCAGATCGCTCACCTCGAGCGTGTGTGGGAAGACTTCCGCACCCTCAAGGTCGGCGACCTGAAGCCGGAAGACTCCGTCTTCCACGAGCTCCAGGACCGCTTCGGCATGTACTTCGAGGCCTACATGGGCGCCGAGGCCATCAAGAAGCGCCTCGAGGCGTTCGACCTGGTCACCGAGAGCGAAAACCTGCACCTGCAGATCGCCGAGGGCAAGGGTCAGAAGAAGATCCGCGCCATCAAGCGTCTGCGCGTCGTCAACGCCTTCATCATGACCGGCAACTCGCCGGCCGCGATGGTGCTCGACGTCGTGCCGGTCATCCCGCCGGAACTGCGCCCGATGGTGCAGCTCGACGGTGGCCGCTTCGCGACCAGCGACCTCAACGACCTCTACCGTCGTGTGATCAACCGCAACAACCGTCTGCGTCGTCTGCTTGACCTCGGTGCTCCCGAGATCATCGTGAACAACGAGAAGCGGATGCTGCAGGAGGCCGTTGACGCGCTCTTCGACAACGGTCGTCGTGGCCGCCCGGTCACGGGTACCGGTAACCGCGCCCTCAAGTCCCTGAGCGACATGCTCAAGGGTAAGCAGGGTCGGTTCCGTCAGAACCTGCTCGGTAAGCGCGTTGACTACTCCGGCCGTTCGGTCATCATCGTCGGCCCGCAGCTGAAGCTGCACCAGTGTGGTCTGCCCAAGCAGATGGCTCTGGAGCTCTTCAAGCCGTTCGTGATCAAGCGCCTGATCGACCTGAGCCACGCTCAGAACATCAAGGCCGCCAAGCGCATGGTCGAGCGCAGCCGCCCGCAGGTTTGGGACGTGCTCGAGGAGATCATCCGTGAGCGCCCGGTTCTGCTGAACCGTGCACCCACGCTGCACCGCCTCGGTATCCAGGCCTTCGAACCTCAGCTCGTGGAGGGTAAGGCCATCCAGCTGCACCCCCTCGTCTGTGCGGCGTTCAACGCCGACTTCGACGGTGACCAGATGGCTGTGCACCTGCCGCTGTCCATGGAGGCCCAGGCCGAAGCGCGCATCCTGATGCTCGCCTCGAACAACATCCTGAAGCCGTCCGACGGCCGTCCGGTGACCCTGCCCACACAGGACATGATCATCGGTCTGCACCACCTGACCACGCTCAAGGACGGCGTCACCGGCGAAGGCCGCGCGTTCACCTCTGTTTCGGAGGCCATCCTGGCCCACGACCAGAAGTCGCTCGACCTCAACGCCAAGGTGCGCATCCGCATCAGCGACCTGTACTTCACCGAGGGCACCCAGCCCGACGGTGTCGAGCTGGTCGACGGTCAGGCCGTCGGAACCGTACTGGTGAACACCACGCTGGGCCGCGCCATCTTCAACGAGGCGCTGCCGGCTGACTACCCGTACTTCGAGAAGGTTGCCGACAAGGGCACCCTCTCGGCCATCGTGAACGACCTGGCAGAGCGGTACCCGAAGGTGGAAGTAGCGGCAACGCTGGACCGCATCAAGGACGCCGGCTTCTACTGGGCCACCCGTTCCGGTGTGACCGTCGCGCTCAGCGACATCCTGACGCCTCCGAACAAGAAGGAGATCGTCGGCACGTACGAGAAGATGGCCGCGAAGGTCCAGACGCAGTTCGAGAAGGGTCTCACGACCGACCTCGAGCGTCGTCAGGAGCTCATCCAGATTTGGACCAAGGCGACCGAAGACGTCGCCGCGGCCATGCAGGCGAACTTCCCGGCTGACAACACGATCAACCGGATGGTCACCTCTGGTGCTCGTGGTAACTGGCTGCAGGTGCGAAACATCGCCGGTATGCGTGGTCTGGTTAATAACCCGAAGGGTGAGATCATCCCTCGCCCGATTATCTCGAGCTACCGCGAAGGCCTGTCCGTCGCCGAGTACTTCATTGCTACTCACGGTGCTCGTAAGGGTCTGGCCGACACCGCTCTGCGTACCGCAGACTCCGGGTACCTCACGCGTCGTCTCGTCGACGTCTCGCAGGATGTCATCATCCGCGAAGACGACTGCGGCACGACCAAGGGTCTCGACCTGCCGATCGCCACGAAGGATGCCGCGGGAGTTCTCTCGCGTCACCCCAACGTGGAGAACGCGGTTTACGCTCGCAGCCTGGCCGCCCCCGCGGTCAACGCCAAGGGCGAGGTCGTCGCTGACGCCGGAGACGACGTCGGTGACGTGATGATCGAGAAGCTGGTTCTGGCCGGCGTCGAGAACATCAAGGTGCGCTCGGTGCTGACCTGCGAGTCTGCCGTCGGTGTGTGTGCGGTCTGCTACGGCCGTTCGCTCGCTACCGGCTTGCTCGTGGACATCGGAGAGGCCGTCGGCATCATCGCCGCACAGTCGATCGGTGAGCCCGGCACGCAGCTGACCATGCGTACCTTCCACACCGGTGGTTCCGCATCCGCAGACGACATCACCCAGGGTCTGCCCCGGGTGCAGGAGCTCTTCGAGGCGCGTACCCCCAAGGGTGCATCGCCGATCGTCGACGTTGCCGGCCGCATCACCATCGAGGACACGGATCGTAGCCGCAAGGTGATCCTGACCCCCGACAACGGTGACGAAGCCATCGCCTACCCGGTGCTCAAGCGTGCGACCCTCCTCGTCGAGGATGGCCAGCACGTGGAGCTCGGCACGCAGATCATCATCGGCGCCGTCGACCCGAAGGAAGTTCTTCGAGTCAAGGGTGTCCGCGCGGTGCAGAAGCACCTCGTCGGTGGCGTGCAGGATGTCTACCGTTCGCAGGGCGTGCCGATTCACGACAAGCACATCGAGGTCATCGTTCGTCAGATGCTTCGCAAGGTGACTGTTGTGGAGCACGGCGACACCGGCCTGCTGCCGGGCGAGCTCGTTGACCGGTTGAAGTACAACGAACTCAACCGCACCGCGCTCACCGAGGGCAAGAAGACGGCTTCGGCTCGTCAGGAAGTCATGGGTATCACCAAGGCTTCGCTGGCTACCGAGTCGTGGCTGTCGGCCGCTTCCTTCCAGGAGACCACCCGGGTTCTGACCCAGGCGGCCATGGAAGGCAAGAGCGACCCGCTGATGGGCCTCAAGGAGAACGTGATCATCGGTAAGTTGATCCCGGCCGGCACCGGTCTTCCCCGCTACCGCGACGTCAACGTCGAGGCAACGGATGAAGCCAAGGCTGAGCGTTACCCGAACCGCATCTTCACCGATGATGCAGCGTTCACCGAGGGTGACCTGAGCTTCGTCGACTTCGACAGCTTCTCGTCGGACGACTTCACCCCCGGTACGTACAACTAACCGAGGTTGATTCTAAGGATGGCCCTCTGCTTCGGCAGGGGGCCATTCCCCGTTAACGAGCACATGACGAACCGCCGTGCGACAGACAGTGCGGACCAGGTCGCGCAACTAGGAGTCATGAACACACGGCGGCTCACCCCCATCATGCTCCGCGCCGAGCCCTCACGCAATCCGCGCACTCCCTTCGAACGCATCAGCCCTTCCGTGCGCCAGCCCTCACTCGCCGTACCTTCCCCGACGTCCGCGAGAGCGGTCAAACGGGTGCTGCGGCGCCCCTGACGCGACCACCTGACCGCTTTCGCGAGCTCTGGCGGGGCGCCCGGACCGGCGCAGCATCGCCACTAGGCTGGGGGAAATTCTTCGAGGGGGATCACTGCATGGGTGCTGCAACGTTGCCGACCGGGTCGCCGTCCCGGCGTCCGCTCTGGTTCGCGCTGGGCGCGGTCGGTGTGCTGCTGGTGGTGGCACTCATCGTGGTGCTCGTGGTGTGGCGCGGCGGAGCGGGCACCCCCGGAGGCAGTGCCGCGGAGGAGACCCGACCCACTCCGACTACCTCGGCCGAGCCGCTTGCCGTGGCCAGCGCCACCCCCTCGCCCAGCACCCCGGCCGGCCCGCATCCCACGACCTGCGACGCGATCTACAGCCCGACCATGCTGGCCACCCTCACCCAGACGGGCGCTCTGAACCCGGACTGGACCGAGTCCGACTCGTCAGGGGTGCTCTTCGGCACCAGCGACGCCGAGCTCAGCTCCCTCATCGACGGCGCGGAGCACCTCACCTGTGTGTGGGCGGACCCCAACGGCGGCTCCGGCAGCGGACTCACCTCCAACGTGGTCTTCGTCACCGCCGAGCAGTCGGAGACGGCGCACCAGCGGCTGCTTGCCCTCGGCGAGAACTGTTACGAGGAACTCGGCGGCATCCGTTGTGTGGTCGAGACGGCACAGGGCGAGGAGGGCATCGCCGGCGAGTCACACTTCCTGCGCGACGGCATTTGGTTGGCTACCCGCTATGTCAACGCCGGGCCGGATGGCTACACCCTCGACATGGTCGGCACCATCTGGGCAGGCGCCTAACCACCAGCCTCCTCTGCCCTGGCCGGGCTATGCTGTGCGCAAAATCCTCCGCGGAGCGCACAGGGAGGCCAGATGCCGTCGCACGCAACGCCCACCATCACCCCGGGCCGCACCTGGGTGCTGCTCATCCTGGGCGGCATCGTCACGGTTTTCGTCGTGATCGTGGCCATCTATGTCGTCAACCTGCCGCGGCCGGCGAACTCGCCCGGGACCGACGCGGGCGCCCGGCCGGCGCCGACGGAGTCGCCCGCCCCCGAACCCGTCGCCTCTCCCACGCCGGTCGTGGCACCGGGTACCCCGCAGCCGACCTCCTGCGCCGAGATCTACAGCCCCGCCATGAAGCAGGCGTTCGGCGATCTCGTGCTCAACCCCCAATGGACCACCGAGCCCGGCGCCGACGTGGGCGACGGCGCCGACGACCCGGAGCTGGTGGGCGTGATCACCGCGTCCCCGCACCTGACATGCCACTGGGCCAGCCCGACCGGGCCGTCCGACAGCGGTGTCGACACCAGCGTGGTGTGGCTGAGCCCAGAGCAGACCACGGCAGTCACCGACCGGCTGGCCGAGCTCGGCTACGGATGCTACGAGGAGCTCAGCGGGCTGCGCTGCCTCACCGAAAGCGACAGCGGCGGTGCGTTGGTGGGGGAATCGCACTTCCTCCGGGGTGAGGTGTGGCTCGCCACCCGCTACACGAACGCGGGGCCCGACGGCTACACCCACGACATCGTCAACACCCTGTGGGCCGGCAGCTAACCCTCCGCGACCTCTGAGCAAGGCCCACAACCCCGCCCGATTGAGGGCTCAGCTCACAGCTCGCGAATGAGGTCGGGTCATGCCCACCAGCGTCACTGTGGTGGATCGAGAGGTGCCAGGCCGTAGCCGAAGTACTGGCCCACCGACGTACGCGGGGACGCCGGCCGATTCTGCTCGATGGTCTGCGGACGATGCTTCTCCATCCACTTCTGGTGATCTCGCAGGCCCCGGCTGACGGCCACGCGCACGACGCCGTAAAGCAGCAGCAGCCCTGATGTGCCGGCAATCACCCAGCCGAGAATTGCGTAGAGGCTGATCAAAGCGAAGGGATTCATGGCTCACAGCGTCACAGCGTGGGACCCTGCCGCGCGATCCCCAGTCCGGGCCGGCGAGGGGGCCCCCCTGTTGCGGGACTGTCGGGCCCAGGACGGGCGGCGATAACGTGAGCTGTCACCAGACACCTCGAGTCGTTCTGCCCGAGTTTGCCCAGCACACGCCGTCAGGGGGAGGGTCGTATGCCCACTCTGACCGAGATCCTGATCCTGCAGGGCCACCTGCCGATCGAGCAGCTTGACGCCGTGATGACCGACGACTCTGCCGACGAGTCCCTGGCCAAGTCCCTCGTGGAGAACGGTGTGATCACCGCCATCCAGCTGGCCAAGGCCCGCGCCGCCCAGGTGGGCCTGCCCTTCGTGGAGCTTCTCGACTACCCCGTCGACCGCGTCGCGGTGTCCCTCGTCACCCCGGCCGTCTGCCGGCGGCACGAGGTGCTGCCCATCAACGTGGCCGACGGCCGCCTGGTGCTGGCCATGGTCGACCCCGGCAACGTCTTCGCCCTGGACGACGTGGGCGGAGCCGCCCGGATGGGCGTGAGCCCGGTGATCGTGGAACGGCAGGACCTGCTTGCCGCCATCGCCCGCTACCACCGCGCCGACGACGAGCTGAGCAACCTCACCACCACCCTCGAAGAGGAGCAGGCGCCCGCAGAGAGCAACGCCTTCGGGGTCAGCGATTCCCTCGACGACGATGCGCCGATCGTACGGTTCGTCAACCTGCTGGTCAGCCAGGCGATCCAGGACCAGGCGTCCGACATCCACATCGAACCCGGCGAGCACAGCCTGGGCGTGCGCTACCGCATCGACGGTGTGCTGCACGAGATGCAACGGGCCCCCAAGAGCATCCAGAACGGCGTGATCTCGAGGCTGAAGATCATGGCCGACATCGACATCGCCGAACGGCGCAAACCGCAGGACGGCCGCATGTCGGTCAGCCACGGCGGCCGCAAGATCGACCTGCGCGTGGCCACCCTGCCCACGGTATGGGGCGAGAAGGTCGTCATGCGGATCCTCGACAACTCGAGCACCTCCATGAGCCTGGGCGACCTCAACCTGCTCGAGGGCAACTTCCAGGCCTACAAGCGGTCCTACTCCAAGCCCTACGGCATGATCCTGGTCACTGGACCGACCGGGTCCGGCAAGTCCACCACGCTCTACACGACCCTGCACACGGTGGCCCGGGCCGAGATCAACGTGATCACTGTCGAAGACCCCGTGGAGTACCGCATGGCGGGGATCAACCAAGTGCAGGTGAACCCCAAGGCCGGCCTCACCTTCGCCAGCGCCCTCCGGTCCATCCTGCGCAGCGACCCGGATGTGGTTCTCATCGGTGAGATCCGCGACCACGAGACCGCGCAGATCGCCATCGAAGCCTCCCTCACGGGCCACCTCGTACTGTCCACCCTGCACACCAACGACGCCCCGAGCGCCGTCACCCGGCTCACTGAGATGGGCATCGAACCGTTCCTGGTGGGCTCCGCGCTCGATTGTGTCGTCGCGCAGCGGCTGGCCCGCCGACTCTGCGACCGGTGCAAGACCTCGGATGTGCGCGACCCCGCCGAGCTGGCGCACCTGCGCTTCAACGCAGGCCTGGACCTCCAGGCGCCGGTGCTCTACAAGCCGGTCGGCTGCTCGAGCTGCTCCAACACCGGGTATCGCGGGCGCATCGCGGTGCACGAGGTGATGACGGTTTCGGAGGAGATCGAGCGCCTCACCGTGCAGCAGGCGTCCAGCGCCGACATCGCCAAGGCGGCCCGGCACCAGGGCATGGTCTCGCTGCGCGACGACGGCTGGGCCAAGGTTCGGATGGGTTTGACCTCCATCGAAGAGATTCTGCGCGTGGTCGCGTAGCGCCGAAGGGACACATCAGCATGAACCAGCCCATTTACGAGATTCCGGTGACCCCGCCCCAGCCGCCGCGGTCCACACAACCGACCACCGACCCGCCGGTCGAGCCGGCCGTCGAGACACCCCCGGCCGCGCCCGCCACTCCGCCCTACCGGTCCATCTACGATCAGCCCGCCGAGACGCCCCCGGCGGTGCCGGCGCCGGCGCCGTACCAGTCCGTCTACGACCTGCCGACGGATGTGCTGCCGGCGTACCCGCAACCCTCCGTGCCCGCCTACCTGCTGCCGGTGGAGCCGCCCACCCAGGCCCTGCCTACGCAGGTACAGCCCGTGTACACGCCGCCGGCCTATGACCCGCCTGCCTACACACCGGCCACGCAGCCGCCGCCGGTGTACGCCGACCCGGCCTACGCCGATCCCGCCTACGACCTGCCGGCTCCCTCCGCGGCCTACGTCGACCCGGAGTACCCGACGCAGGTGCGGCCCGACCTCACCCGCTCGGCGCTGGAAGACTCCACCAGCACCCGGGTACTGCGCCCACGGCTCACTCAGCCGGCCGCCGTGCCGCTCGCCGCGCCCGCTCCGACCATCGCTGTGCCCGGGGGCCGGCCCCGCCGGGCCCAGCGCAGCGCCGAAGAGGCCGGCGGCCCCGACCGCGACCTCATGGACGCCCTGCAGGAGGTGCTGGACCTCGACGGGTCCGATCTGCACATCACCGTCGGCGCGCCGCCGTGCATCCGCGTGAACGGGTCGCTGCGCCCGCTCGACAACACCAGCCGCTGGATGGTCGACAAGGTCTCCTCCGCCCTGCACAGCATCCTCACCCCCGCCCAGCGCGAGGAGTTCGAGCGGGAGCTGGAACTGGACTTCGCGTTCACCGCGAACGGGGCCCGGTTCCGGGTGAACTACTACCAGCAGCGCAGCTCCATCGGCGGGGCGTTCCGTCTGATTCCCCGCGACATCAAACAGCTCAAGGACCTCGGCGTGCCCGAATCGGTGAGCCGGTTCGCCGCCATGCCTCGCGGCTTGGTACTCGTGACCGGGCCCACGGGTTCGGGCAAGTCCACCACGCTCGCCGCCCTCGTCGACGAGGTCAACCGCACGCGCACCGACCACATCGTCACCGTTGAAGACCCCATCGAGTTCCTGCACCGGCACCAGAAGTCGCTGGTCAACCAGCGCGAGGTGGGCAGTGACACGCACAGCTTCGCCGCCGCGCTCAAGCACGTGCTGCGGCAGGACCCCGACGTGATCCTCATCGGCGAACTCCGCGACCTGGAGACCATCTCGGTGGCGCTCACCGCCGCCGAGACCGGGCACCTGGTCTTCGCCACCCTGCACACCCAGAGCGCCCCGCAGACCATCGACCGCATGATCGACGTGTTCCCGCCGCACCAGCAGGCGCAGGTGCGCTCCCAGCTCGCCGCCACCCTGCAGGGCGTGGTCTGCCAGACCCTCGTCAAACGGGTCGACGGCGGCCGGGTGGTCGCCACCGAGGTGATGTTCACCACCTCCGCCATCGCGAACCTGATCCGCGAGGGCAAGACCTACCAAATCTCCTCGGCCATGCAGGCCGGCCGCGAGCAGGGCATGCACTCCATGGACCAGCACCTCGCCGACCTGGTGAACACCGGCCTGATCACCCGGCAGTCCGCCGAAGACAAGGCGCACGACCTGGACAGCCTGGCCCAGCTCATCCGCCGCACCGAAATCGAAGAACCCATCAGCCTGGCCACCAACGGCCCTGACTACGACGCCTACTCGCCGGGAGCGTACTGATGGCCACCGCGCAGGCCTATAGCTACAAGGGCCGCGACGCCAACGGCAAGGTCGTCACGGGTCGAGTGGATGCGCCCTCCGAGATCGCGGTGACCTCGCGTCTGCGCACCATGGGGCTCACTCCCGTCTCGATCACCGAGGCGGGCACGGGCACGGGGCTGCAGCGCGACATCAACATCCCGGGTTTCAGCAAGGCGCCGTCGCTGAAGGACCTCGCCGTGATGAGCCGGCAGATGGCCACCATGACGTCGTCGGGGCTCACGCTGCTGCGCACGCTGAACATCCTCACCGAGCAGACCGAGAACACCCAGCTGGCCGAGATCCTCGGCGCCATCCGAACGGATGTGGAGACCGGGTCGTCGCTGTCGTCGGCGATGGCCAAACACTCCACCGTTCTGCCACCCATCATGATCAACCTCGTGCGGGCCGGCGAGACCGGCGGCTTTCTGGAGAAGTCCCTCAACGCCGTGGCCGGCAACTTCGAGTCCGAGGTGAAGCTGCGCGGCACCATCAAATCGGCCCTGGCCTACCCGGTGATCGTGCTCATCATGGCCGTCGTCGCGGTGATCGGCATGCTGATCTTCATCGTTCCGGTGTTCGAGGGCATGTTCAAAGGTCTCGGCGGCGAACTGCCCATCCCCACCCAGATACTCGTGGTGCTGTCCCGCATCATGATCTGGCTCGGTCCGCTGCTCGTCGTACTCGGCGTGGCGTTCGCCTTCTGGTGGCGAAAGAACAAAAACTCCGAGGCCGTGCGCCGACGGGTCGACCCGCTCAAGCTCAAACTGCCGGTGTTCGGCCCGCTGATGACCAAGCTGGCGATCGCCCGGTTCAGCCGCAACTTCTCCACCATGATCGGTGCCGGCGTGCCGCTGATGAACTCCCTGTCGATCGTGGGGGAGACCTCCGGCAACTGGGTAATCGAAACGGCCCTGAAGAATGTGCAGGAGTCGGTGCGGCAGGGCGAGTCGATTGCCGGCCCGCTGATGAAGGAACCGATCTTCCCCAACATGGTCACCCAGATGATCGCAGTGGGCGAGGATTCCGGCGCTCTGGAGCAGATGCTCGACAAGGTGGCGGACTTCTACGACCAAGAGGTGCAGTCGACCACAGAGCAGCTCACAGCGCTGATAGAGCCCCTCATGATCGCCTTCATCGGTGTGGTGATCGGCGGCATGATCGTCGCGCTGTATCTGCCCATGTTCAGCATTTTTGATTACGTGAAGTAGGCCCTTCGGGGGTGCCCCGCACTGGGGGTGGGATTTCCCAGCAAACCCCCAGAATGAGGGTTATCGGCGGTCAAACCCTCAACCCTAGCCTCAAGGTGGACGGGCAACACCGCTTCCAGTCATCCCTACATGAACAGGACATGCAATGATCCGCACATCAATGGAAGCGCTCTCCAAGAAGCGCGCATCGCTCGACGGAAAGCAGAAGGGCTTCACGCTCATCGAGCTTCTGGTTGTCGTCCTCATCATCGGAATCCTGGCCGCCGTGGCCATTCCGATCTTCCTCGGCCAGCAGGACACCGCGAAAGACAATTCTGTCGCAGCGGCGATTACCAACGCGAAGACCTCTGTAGTCGCCGAACTCGTGAAGGGAACTGACCTCGCAACCGTGGAAACGTCTCTCAACACCGGCCACCTTGCGACCTACACCCCCAGCGCGAGCATCGCCGTCAGCATGGTGGTTTCTGGCACCGCCCCGAACCAACATTTCGTAATCAGCGGCTGGTGGAATGAGCCCACAGTTGCTTTGGCAGCGGCGACCGCGCACGTTTACACCATTAGCGACGCAGGCGCGGCGGTCAAGGTCCACTAACCGCAGAACGGAACGATCGGCGGGGCTGGGCTCGGACGAACACGTCCCCTAGCCTCTCCGGTCGATTCTGAAGACAGCTCCACACGCGGATGAAAGCAATCGAGCTCCTATGCCACTAGTGAAAATTAGACGTGCTTCATGCGGCGAGAACGCTGGATTCGGCATGATCGAAATCGTCATCGCGATGTTCTTGCTCGGCATTTTGGCCATGGCTCTGCTGCCGCTGTTGATCTCCTCGGCACAGCTCTCCTCCAACAATGTGACTCTGGCCACTGCTACTCAGCTGGTCAATGAGCAGATGGACGTCACCCGAAGGCTCGGCAAGAACTGTGCGGTCATCACCGCCCATGCCCACGAGACCGTCGGGCTGCTAGAAACCGACCCCCGCGGCACAAAGTTGGAGATGACCCGCATCGCCGGCTCGTGCCCGGCGACCTACCCCGGCACCATCGACTACACCGCCCAGGTACGGGTTCAGGGTTCGTCGGAGATCCTGGCTCAGGCCACCACTCGTATCTACCTCACCAGCGCAACCCTGGTCGTGGGTCCATGAGAATTCGCGTTCGAGCTGTGTCGGCTGCCGAGCGAGGTGCCGACGGTTACACGCTCGTCGAACTGCTCATCTACTGCCTCTTCTCCGTCGTCATTCTCGCTGTCGTGGGGGGCATGCTCATCAGTTCGCTCACCGTGGAACACGAGGTGCGTGGTCTGACCGAGACATCCAGCCTGGGCCAGCTCATCTCCCAATCAGTGGAGGAGGGCGCGCGGAATGCGTCCGATATTCAGGCGGAGCCCACCGTTGCGGCGGGCCAGCTGCTCCGAGCCAGGGTTGCCGTGGGTACCTCTGCCGGCGTGGTCACCTGGCAATGTCAGGCCTGGTACTACGCCAGCGCCACCAAGAGTTTCTTCTGGGCCAAGAGCGGAACCGCGGCGATCCCCATTCCTCTGGCCGGTACGAACATGCACGCCGCTCCGTGGCTGTTTCTCGGAGACGGGGTCAGCCCGGACGGCGCCGGCGGCGCGTTTTTCGGCTCCGACGGCACCAACGTCATCCTTCGCTTCAAGGTCTCGTCAGACGCTGTGAACCTGGTTCTGATTCCCAACACGGTTGTTAAGCGGCAAGCCGCCGCAGGAGGAACAGGGCCCACGACATGCTTCTGAACCTGATCGAGGCCCGCCTCGGAGAACGCCGGGGCACCACCGAGAATTCGGACTCGGGCTTCGCCCTGATCACTGTGATCGGCATCATGGCGGTGACCGCCATCATCGCCATCGCCATCACGAGTTCGGCGATCAGCGCGGTGTCCTTCACCACGTCCACACGGGCAACTGTGCAGGCTCGTGCCGTGGCCGACGCCGGAGTCGATACCGCCTGGGTCGCGTTGAGCGGCGGCACGTTCTTATGTGCCAGCAGCGGATCCACTCCAACTGGGTCGTACAGCACAACCATCGCCTACTTCGGTGCAACCGGAGCCGCTCTGGCGTGCAGCGGGGCCACGGTCGCCGGGGTTCCTTCCAAGGCAGTGGTCAACTCAACGGGCGTTCCGTCCAGCCCGGGCGTTGCAGGTGGATCCGCGGGCAATCAGCGCACGATCACCGCGCTGTTCGACATCGTGGTGCACCCCAGCACGGTGACTCTCGATAGAGCCGTCTTCAGTGACGGCGACCTGAACCTGACCAACAATCTGAACCTGATGGTCAACCCTGCGGTTCCTGTGCCGGCCAGCCTGTACAGCAACGGAAACGTGTCGTGCGCGGCGAACAACCCCGTGGTTCAAGGTTCGGTATTCGCTCAAGGCGACTTCAGCGGGCCCAACCAGTGCGATATTTCAGGCACGGTGTGGGTGGGCGGAAGCGCCAGCCTCACCTCGCAGTTGAAGATTCGCGGTGACCTGTACTCGGTCGGCGGAAGCGGTTCCCCGGCCACTGGTGTGAACCTGGATACGGGCTTTGTCGGAGGGTCCGTCGTCGCCAACGGGAGCGTCTCCATTGCCGGTATGACGAATGCCCAAGCCTGCCCCCTCAGCGGTTACAACGCCAAAGTGTGCGGTTCAGTGGTGTCCATCGAAAGCGGCATCAGCCTGAGCAACGGTCCGAAGGTAGCTGGAGGTCTCTACGCCAAGGGAAACATCGCCCTCGGTACGACGAATGCAGAGCTGATCGTGGGTGGCAACGTCGTGTCCACCATGGGCTCACTGACCGCCGATAACTTTGGTAGCTCTGGATACCGGGTGGGCGGCTATGCGGCCGTCGGAGCGGGGTCGGCATTGCCGGTGGACCGAATTGGAAACGCCGCCTCCTCCTGCTCCACCTCGTTCATCCACCCCTGTGTTCCCGCCCAGCCGGCCATCCCCATGTCGGCCATCCCAGCGCCGCTCAATTTCCCCACCAACACCCGGGTGGTCGCTCCGCCGCGAGAGAGCCTGCCTCGCATCAACATGTATCCGGATGCGGGCCTGGCAGCGAAGTGGTCCGGCTGGAACATCCAGCACGTCGCCTGCGCAGACGTGCAGACAACGATCGCGGCCGGATGGCTGGGAAAGAAACTTCTCATCGCGGATAGCTGCACGGCTCCGATCTCCTGGAACGGCACCGAAGTCAAGCTGACCGGGGACCTGGCCATCATGAGTCAAGCGGGGTTCGTCACAAGCAACAACGCCAAGGTCAAGTCGTCCGTGGCGGGCACCAGCCATACCCTGATGTTGATCGTGCCGTCCGACTCCAAGAAGACCGCCGGCACCGACCTGGCGACCTGGAACACGCCGATTCCATCGGTTCCGACCTATACGCGACCTAGCTGCGCTGCCGACCCTGCCGATGTCTTCGGCGACATCCGCACGGACAACCTCACCATCACCGACACCAAGTCGTTTTTCTACACCCCCTGCGACATCGTCATGTCGAACGCGATGACCGGGTTCAACGGGCAGATGTACTCCGGAACGACCAGCATGCCCAACAACAGCACGTTCTACATGGCTGAGATCACAGTGCCGGGGGTCACAGCGCCCGCGGGAGCCGGAGCATCCGTCACCGCCACCCAAACGGCCCGGTTTGACGCGAGGGACACACCGTGACGGCCGGTGCCGCTATCGCCATGGTCCTTCTCGCGCTCTTCGGCACACTGATCGGTTCGTTCCTCAACGTTGTGGTGTACCGGGTGCCCAAAGGCCTGTCGATCGTGTCGCCGCCGAGTGCGTGCCCGGAGTGCCGCCACGCGATCCGCCCGCGCGACAACGTGCCGGTGCTGTCCTGGCTGCTCCTGCGCGGCAAGTGCCGGGACTGCCAGGCGCCCATCTCACCGCGGTACCCACTGGTGGAACTGGGGACCGGCGTCTTTTTTGCCCTCGTAACCTGGTGGGCGCTCAGCGGAGTCGCGACCGGCGAGACCATCGTGTCGCCCGGGGTGGGGTTGCTGCTGCTGGCCTTCTTGTATCTGGCCGCGGTCAGCGTGGCCCTGGCTCTCATCGACTTGGACACCCACACCCTGCCCGACAAGATCGTGCTGCCCTCGTATCTGGTCGGCGCAGCGCTGCTGACGCTGTCGTCCGTTCTCTCCGGTGACTACGGCCGGCTGCTGACCGCCGGCATCGGCCTGGTGGCACTCTGGTCGCTCTACTTGGTGCTCGCCCTCGCGTACTCGGGCGGCATGGGGTTCGGCGATGTGAAACTCGCCGGGCTGCTGGGCCTCTACCTGGGCTGGCTCGGCTGGGGACCGCTAGCGGTCGGGGCGTTCGGCGCGTTCCTGCTCGGGGGAATCTTCGCCATCGTGCTGGTGGTCACCAAACGGGTCAGCCGCAAAGGCGGCATTCCGTTCGGTCCCTGGATGCTTGCGGGCACCTGGGTGGGCGTGCTCGCCGGTGAGTTCATCTGGCACGCCTACCTTTCCTCGTTCGGTTTGGCCTAGTCGTGGCAGCCAGCCGGCCACGCGGCGACACCGCGCATCTCCCCGCAAGCTCCGCCAGAAAGGACGTGTGACCGATGGTCGCCAGCGTCGTAGGAATTGATATCGGCAGCACGGCCGTGCGAGCCGTCGAACTGACCGGAGCCAGCCGGGCGCTGCCGACGGTATTGAAGTATCACGCGGTGCCGTTGCCGGCCGGAGCGGTGCTGCGCGGCGAGGTACAGGAGGTCAACACGGTGGCCGAGGCGCTCAAACGGCTGTGGTCCGCCGGCGGTTTCGGGAGCAAGAATGTGGTGCTCGGCATGGGCAACCACCGCGTGCTCGTGCGCGACCTGGCCGTACCCAAGGGGTCGATGGTGCGCATCCGGGAGTCGTTGCCGTTTCACGTCCAAGACATGTTGCCCGTTCCCGTGGCCGACGCGCTGTTGGATTTCTACCCGATCTCCGAAAGCGTCGATGAAAACGGCCCGCAGGTACACGGGCTGCTTGTGGCGGCGGTGAAAGACGCCGTGCAGGCGAACGTGAAAGCCGTGCAACTGGCCGGGCTCATCCCCGTGGAGGTCGACCTGATCCCGTTCGCGCTGAGCCGCGTGGTCTACCGCGGTCAGCCCGACCCCGGCGCCGTGGTGCAGATCGACGTGGGGGCCCGAACCACCAGCGTGGTCGTCACCATTCTGGGGATCCCGCAATTCGTGCGCATCATTCCCGCCGGGGGCGAGGACCTCACCCAGGCGCTCGCCGAGCGGCTGCCCACCGACGTCGATCACGCCGAGGCTCTCAAGGTCTCGCTCGGGCTGGCCCCGACCGGCGTGGCACCCGGCTACGAGAACACGGTCACGATCATTCGCGAGGTCACCACCGAACTCCTCAACAGTCTGCGCAACACCATCACCTACTTCGTCAACACCCGGCCCAACCTGGCCATCGACCGCATTGTGCTCTCGGGCGGCGGCAGCAACCTGATCGGTTTCGGTCAGGCACTCGGCGAGCTCACCCGCCACACTGTCGTGAGACCGGAGCCTTTGGCCTCCGTCACGTTCGGCCGGGGCGTGAGCGCCGACGAGTTCCAACAGGCAGGCGGCGACTTCTACGTGGCGCTCGGCCTGGCCCTGGGTAGTGCGGCATGAGCCGGGCCGAGCCCGACGACGGGCTGATCCTGGGTGGTGAACCGCGCATCAATCTGCTCCCACCCGAGGTTACCCGGCAGGCACGCACGCGAGAGCTGCGCAAGAAGCTGGTGGTGGCCACAGCCGGTGTGCTGGTCGTGGTCGTCCTCGGAATCGGCGGCGCGTTCTGGCACTCCACCATGAGTGCGGCCCGGCTGGCCTCGGCCCAGGCCCACACCGCGGAACTCCTGACCGAGCAAACGAAGTACGTCAAGGTGCGCCAGGTGCAGACCGAGGTCGACACGGCCCTCGCCGCCCGGGGTGTCGGTGGCTGGACCGAGGTGGACTGGAAGACGTACCTGCAAGCCGTGCGAGCCGTGCTCCCGCCCGATGTGGGAATCGACGCCGTGGCGATCGACTCCACCTCACCCTTCGCGGCCTTCGTGCAGCCCACCGCGGCACTGCAGTCTCCCCGGGTGGCCACCCTGTCGATCACCGTCGCGAGTCCCGGCCTGCCGTCGGTGCCGCAATGGCTCGACGCGATGCACACCCTCCCCGGCTTCGCCGACGCGGTCCCCGGATCCATCACGAAGAAAGACGACGGCAGTTATCTCGTCGTCGTCACCATGCACATCAATGCCGGAGCCTTCAGCGGGCGTTTCAGCGACATCACCGGGGGTACCAAATGACCACACGACGTTGGTGGGTGATCGGCTGCGCAGTGGTGATGGCCGTGGCGCTCGGTCTGGGCTGGTTGCTCGGTGCCTCGCCCTTGCTTGAAACGGCGCGGGTGGCCGACGTGGCTCGGGAGGGCGTAGAAGCGCAGAACCTGGCCTACGACCAGGAGCTCACAACCCTCAAGGAACAGTTCGACGGGATCGGCGAGCTCGAAATCCAGCTGGCCGGCCTCCGCACCGAACTTCCCAACGGCACAGCGCTGCCCGCCTATGTGGCCCAGCTCGCGACCAGCGCGCAGCAGCACTCGGTGACTCTCACGACCATCACGGTCGGCGATGCCGTGGCCTACACGCCGCCTGTCACAGACGGGGCAGATCCGGCCGACACCGAGGCGGCTCCGACCGACACGGCCACGGATGCGCCCCCGACCGACACGGCCACCAGCCCACCGGCCACCCCCGCACCCGACGCCGTGCCTGCCACAGCATCCGTCGGTGCAGGAACACCCGTGACAAGCCCGCTCGTCACGGGCGACAACTTCGCGGCTATCCCCATCACGATCGCCCTGGACGGCGGCTACGCCAACGCGCTGGACTTCGTGGAGAGCCTGCAGAAAGGCACCCGGCTCACCACGGTCACCGCCTTCGGCACCACCAAGGTCGACGCCCCGGCGACGGTGGCCGAGGATGAAGATGCACCTGCCCAGGCGCCGGCGCCCACCGATGCGGTCAAGGGCACCATCTCCCTCTATATCTACGTGCTTCTCGGCCCGCCGAGCGCAGGGTAGGTCGCGGCTGGACCCTCAGCCGCCGCGCGCCGCGCGCCCTCGGGTTCCGTCGACTTCGCACCTCGGATTGCTACAGTTGCAGCACAGAGCTACGGCCACGAGGCTCACGAGGAGTGCAGCATGACCGACACGACGCCCCCTGAGGGAAACAAGAACGACAACCCGGATGCGCCCACCACGCCCATCCACGACGACCAGACCCCAGAGCCCACCACCGTGGCCGACCCCAGCACGAGCGTGGACGAGACCGTGAGCGAGCCCTACGTGGAGCCCGCCGCAGAGACGCCCGCGCCCGACGCCGAGACCGCCGCGTACGTTCCCGGCGAGCCGATCGACTACGAGCCGGCCGCCCCGTACACCGCCACCGAGTCCGACGCGCCGACCGAGAAGGTCGAACGCCTCACCGTTGAGCCCGAGGCCACCCCGGCCGAGCTCGCCCGCGACGAAGCCGTCGCCCAGCAGAAGGACTACACCCCGGCGTACGTGCCCACGCCCGCCGCGGCCAACCAGCCGCCCGTGCAGCAGCCGAACGCCCAGCAGCCCGGCGCGCAGCAGTACACGCCCACCCAGCAGTTCGCGCCAACCCCGGTCTACGTCACGGCCCCGACGCCGCCCAAGACCGCGGGCAACCGCGCCGCGGGCATCCTCATCGGCCTGATCGCCACCGCCGTGTTCGCCGTGGTGTACGCGGTTGTCGCGTTCGTCATCTCCGCGTCGAGCGCCCCCACGGTCGCCGAGGCCACCGCACGCTTCACCGATTTCCTGGTGCTGCCGGTGTTCTACGTTCCGGTGATCTTCTTCTTCCTCGCCTTCGCCCTGCTGGTGGCGGTGCTCAACCGCGCCGGCTGGTGGGCCTACGTGCTCGGCGGCTTCCTCGTGGCCGTCGTCGTGTACTTCTCCTACATCGGTGGCGCCCTGCTCGCCGTGCAGGCGTGGACCCTCACCCCCGCCGAGGCCGGCCGGTTCGTGACCACCCAGTGGCTGAACCCCGGCGCCATCGCCGCGGCCATCGTGGCCCGCGAGGTGCCGATCTGGTTCGGTGCCTGGATCGCCCGCCGCGGTCGCAGCGTCACCGCGAAGAATGCCGCCGCCAAGGCCGAGTACGAGCGTCAGCTCGCCGAGGGACCGCAGCTCGCACGACCGGCCTAACCGCCGGCGGTGCGGGGGGAGCACATGCGCGATTATCAGAAGTACGCGACCATCGTCGCCGTTTTCGCGACGGTGCTCTACGCCGCGCTGCTGGTGGCCGCCTTCGGCCTGATCAGTCTGGCGACCAACCTCGACGTCATCGCTGACCGCTCCGCCGGCCCGCTCGTCGGCCCCACCATGGCCGCCGTCTCGGTGCTGCTGGTGCTGCTCATGCTGATCCTCCTCGGCGTCAATACCCCACCCGACAAGCAACGTGTCGTGGTGGGGTTTGCCGTTGCCACGGGCATCGCCGCCTACGGCCTGTTCATCGCCACCGGCGCCATCCTCGTGGCCGCCGGCAACGGTGACCCGTTCGGCGTGATCCTCTTCGCCGGATCCATGCTCGCCAGCCCCTTCTCGCTCAGCGTGGGGGCGCTCGCGTTCATCGTGGCCCTCAGCTATTCGATCCTGCTCGCCTCGCACTACGGCGAACACGGCCGCCCCCTCTGGCCCTGGGAACGCCGCGGCGAGTAACGCCCGGACCCCTCGGCACCCACTGCACCACGCCCCGCACAGCTCTGCCTGCAACGTGAAATAGGTTCCGAATGCGCCTCAAGCTCACCCTGGTTCGCCCCAACGGCGCCGCCAGCGACATCATCGTCACCGCGGATGCCGCCGCCACGATCAGCGAGATCGCCGGCACCATCAGCCGGGTGGATGCGCAGACCGTGCACTCGCCCGACCGGTATCTCACCCTGCGCGCCACGCTGCCCGGGCAGAGTGCACCGCTCACCCTGCCGCCCGACGGCCCGGTGGGGGAGGCGTGGATCGGCTCCGGCGCATCCGTGAGCCTGGCCGACGCCGGCGTGCTCTACCAGGCGCCGTCCACGCTCACCCAGCCGCCCGTCGCGCAACTGCGGGTGCTCACCGGTCCGGATGCCGGCACCGACTTTCCGCTCGCGCCCGGCAGCCTGGTGCTCGGCCGCGACCCCGGCTGCGACATCGTGCTGCACGACAGCCTGGTGTCCAAGAAGCACGCTCGCCTGGAGATCGGCGAGACCGTGGAGGTCATCGACCTCGGCAGCGCCAACGGCGTGGTGGTCGACGGCGGCATCGTGGGCCGGCTGCGCATCGCCAAGACCGAACGGCTGCTGCTCGGCGACTCCGAGGTGGAGATCAGCCTCGTGGCCGGCGCCGCCCCCGAGGCCGCGCCCAAGCCCGGCCCGATCTTCTTCAACCGCTCGCCCAAGGTGGAGAAGCGCTACATCGGCCAGGAGTTCACCGCGCCGGAGGTGCCGGTGGAGAAAGAGCCGCAGCCGTTCCCGCTGCTGGCGATGATCACCCCGCTGCTGCTCGGTGGCGCCATGTTCGCGTTTACGCACAGCCCCATCAGCCTGCTCTTCTGCCTGCTCTCGCCGGTGATGCTGATCGGCAACTTCGCCACGACCAAGTCCCGCGACAAGCGCCGGCTGGCCAAGGCCGTCGCCACGTTCGAGTCGCGCCTCGAGGTACTCACCGCACGCCTGGCCACCGAACGGGTCACCGAGTTCGACCTGCGGCTCAAGGAATCCCCGTCGACGCAGGAGGCGCACGAGCACGCGATGAACCGTGGCCCGCTGCTCTGGACCCGGCGCCCCGAACACTGGTCGTTCCTCAACGTGCGGCTGGGCATCGGCACCATGAACTCCCGCAACACCATCAAGGACTCCAGCCGCGGCGATATGCTGCCCGAGTTCCAGGAGAAGCTCACCGAGGTCGTCGACGCCAACCAGACCCTCGACGGCGTGCCGCTGATCGACAACCTCTACGACTCCGGCGCGCTCGGCATCGCCGGATCCCCCGTGCAGGCGATGGGCTCGATCAACTCGATCCTCGTGCAGCTCACCGCCCTGCACTCCCCGGCCGAGCTCGTCGTGGCGTCGCTGCTCACCCCGCGCTGGTCGCGCGAGCTGGAATGGCTCAAGTGGATGCCGCACACCTCGTCTCCGCACAGCCCGCTCGAGGGCAGCCACCTCGCCGACAGCGCCGCGAGCGCCAGCGCTGTGCTCTCCGGCATCGAGGGCGTCGTCGAGGCCCGCCTCGCCCAGGCCAAAACCCAGCGGCGCGGCGCGATGGGACAAACGGATGCCGCGCTCGAACGCGGCGGCGAGGTCGGCAAGGGTTCCGACCAGGGCACCAAGTCGCCCATCCCCGCGATCGTGCTGCTGATCTCCGACGACGTGGCCATCGACCGGGCCCGCCTCGTGCAGCTCGCCGAGATCGCCGCCGACGCCGGCGTCTACCCCATCTGGATCGGCCCGACCGTCGCGGCCCTGCCCGCCGTCTGCCGCACCTACCTGCATCTGTCCGACGAGGCCGGTTTGGCCACGGTCGGGTTCGTGCGCCTGGGCGAGACCATCGACAACGTCCTCACCGAACAGGTGGACTCGGCCACCGCGCTCGAATTCGCCAAGCGGATGGCCCCGGTCATCGACGCCGGCGCGCTCGTGGCCGACGCCAGCGACCTGCCCCGCACGGTGTCCCTGGTGACCCTGCTCGGCCACGAGATGGTGGAGAGCAGCGCCGCGGTCATCGACCGGTGGCAGCAGAACACCTCCATCCACGACCGCACCGGAGGCACCCCCAAGCCGCGCCGGGCCGGCAAGCTGCGCGCCATCATCGGCTCCGCCGGTGTCGACGCCATGCACCTGGACCTCCGCACCCAGGGCCCGCACGCCCTCGTCGGCGGCACCACCGGCGCCGGCAAGAGCGAGTTCCTGCAGGCCTGGGTGCTCGGCATGGCCGCCGAATACAGCCCCGACCGGGTCACCTTCCTCTTCGTGGACTACAAGGGCGGCTCGGCGTTCGCCGACTGCGTCACCCTGCCGCACTGCGTGGGCCTGGTCACCGACCTCAGCCCGCACCTGGTGCGGCGGGCGCTCACCAGCCTCCGTGCCGAACTGCACCACCGCGAGCACCTGCTCAACCGCAAGAAGGCCAAGGACCTGCTCGAGCTGGAGAAGCGCGGCGACCCCGACAGCCCGCCCGCCCTGGTGCTCGTCATCGACGAGTTCGCGGCGCTGGCCACCGAGGTGCCCGAGTTCGTCGACGGGGTCGTCGACATCGCGCAGCGCGGCCGGTCGCTGGGCATCCACCTGATCATGGCCACCCAACGCCCCGCCGGCGTGATCAAGGACAACCTGCGCGCCAACACGCCGCTCCGCATCGCCTTGCGGATGGCCGACGAGTCCGACAGCACCGACGTGATCGGCACCAAGGACTCCGCGCACTTCGACCCGTCGATCCCCGGCCGCGGCGTGGCCAAGACCGGACCCGGCCGGCTCGCCCAGTTCCAGTCCGCCTATGCGGGCGGCTGGACCAGCCGCGAACCCGAGCGCGCTGGCATCGACGTGCACGAGCTGCGTTTCGGCGCCGAGAGCCGGTGGGAGGAGCCCCGCTCCACCGAGAACGTCGACGAAGACCGCGACCTCGGCCCCACCGATCAGCAGCGCCTGGTCACCACCATCGTCACCGCCAACGCCGGCGCCGGCATCCCCGCGCCCCGCCGCCCGTGGCTCGACGAGCTCGCCGCCGCCTACGACCTCAGCCTGCTGCGGCAGCGCACGGATGCCGAACTCCTGCTCGGCGTCTCCGACGTCGCCGAGCAGCAGCAACAGGTCTCCGCGTACTTCCGCCCCGACATCGACGGCCACCTCTCCGTCTTCGGCACCGGCGGTTCGGGCAAGTCGTCGGTGCTGCGCACCTTGGCCTGCGCCGCGGCAATCACCCCTCGCGGCGGACCCGTGCACGTCTACGGGCTCGACTTCGGTGCAGGCAGCCTGCGCATGCTCGAGCAGCTGCCGCACGTGGGCTCCATCATTATGGGCGACGACACCGAACGCATCGTGCGGTTGTTCCGCACCCTGCAGGGCGAACTCGACCGCCGCAAGGCGCTCTACGCCGAGGCGAACGCGTCGAACATCAGCGAGTACCGGCAGCTGGCCGGCCAGCCGACCGAGCCGCGCATCCTGCTTCTCATCGACGGCTTCCCCAACTTCCGCAACGACTTCGAGATCACCGCGGGCCGCGCCCAGTGGTTCGACGTGTTCAAGGACATTCTTTCCGACGGCCGCCAGCTCGGTCTGCACGTGGCCCTCACCGCCGACCGGGCCGGCGCCGTGCCCGCGTCGATCTCCTCCGCCATCCAGCGGAAGGTCGTGCTCAGGCTCGCCGACGACGGCTACGGCATGCTCGACGTGCCCAGCGACATCCTCAGCGTCAAGTCGCCGGCCGGTCGCGCCATCGTGGACGGCTTCGAAACCCAGATCGCCATCCTCGGCGGGCTCTCCGCCCAGTCGGCGCAGTCCGACGCCACCCGGCGGCTGGCCGAGGCCATGCGCCGCGCGGGCGTGGCGGAGGCGCCTGTCATCGGCTCGCTGCCCAAGGAGTACCCGCAGGAGCAGCTGCCGGCGCGCGTGGGGGAGCGGGTCGTGCTCGGTCTCGGCGACGTCGACCTCGGCCCGGCCGGTTTCGAACCCAGCGGCACCCTATTGCTGGCCGGTCCACCCGCCAGCGGCCGCAGCACCGCGATCGAGTCGATCGCCCGCTCGTTCAAGCGGTTCGAACCGGATGCGCGGCTGTACTACTTCGGCAACGCCCGCTCGCCGATCTCCCGGCTGGGCCTGTGGACAGAGGCCGCCACCACCGTGGATGCCGTCGCGGCGCTGGCCAAGGACCTCGCCGCCGCGGTGGCCGACCCCGACACCGAGGGCCGCATCGCCGTGTTCGTCGAGAGCCTGGGCGACTTCCTGCAGTCCAGCGCCGACGGCCCGATCCTCGAACTCACCCGGGCGGTCAAGCGCAGCGACCACTTCCTGCTCGGCGAGGCCGAGACCAGCGCGTGGAGCTCCTCCTGGCCGCTGTTCGGCGAGATCAAGAACTCCCGACGGGGACTCCTGCTTCAGCCCGAGTCGGTGGAGGGCGACATCCTGCTGAAGACCGCGCTGCCCCGGTTGAACCGTTCCGAGTTCCCACCCGGCCGAGGGGTGCTCATCGCCAAGGGCAACTTCGTGCGGGTGCAGCTGCCCCTCCTCCAGTGACGCCGTCTGGGTCACGGCCCCGTCGTCGGTCGAGCTTGTCGAGACCTCGTGGGCCGCTCCGTCGGAGCTTCGCTGCACCACGTATGTCTGGATGCGCCCGCTATAGCTGGCGCATCCAGCCACAGGGGGTGCACCGAACGTCAGGCACCCACGCGACGGATGGGGACCGCTGCCCATCGAACCCGTTCGGCCGCTTCGGTAATGTTCAGGACAGGCAGCCGACCAGCGCGCATCCGTCGCGAGTGGCCCGGCCCCGCCGCAGACCAAGGGGGAACCGATAGTGAGTGATCTCAACTTCGACTTACAGCTGCTTCACCAGCTGCGTGACGACCTCGACGCGGTCGTCAACGAGTTCACCAACGCCGACGAGTTCAGCAATGACGTGGCGACCGCCACCGGGCACGATGAACTCGGCGGGCACGTTTCCGACTTCGCCTCGAAGTGGAACGACAAGCGCAAGACGATGCTCGAGTCCGTCAAGGCGCTGCAGCAGAAGATCGGCGCCATCACCGACGGTTTCACCGAGGTCGACGACAGCCTGGCGAAGGCTCTCAACGACGCCGCAGCGTCGATGCCGCCCATGACCGCAACGAAGGTGACCCCATGACCGACAGCGAATTCCGCGCCCTCGAGGGCAACCCCGACCTGGTGCGCTCCAAGGCCGACCGCTACGCCGAACTGGCCGACGCCATCACTCGCTCCGTCACCACGCTCAACGCGATCAAGTCGACCGAGGGCATGACCTCCAAGGCCATCGACAAGGTGCGTGAAGAGGCCGGCAAGGTGGCCGATGACATCGGCAAGGCACAGACCCGGTACTCGGGCACCGCGCAGGCCCTCATCACCTACTCGGCGCAGCTGCGCAGTGCACAGGATGCGGCGGACACCGCGATCTCGCACATCAACGACAAGGAGACCGCGGCCGAAACCGCCTCCCGAGCCGCCACCAGCGCCGCGACTAAGGCCGAGAGCGCCACACCCGAAACCGCGACCACCGAGACTGCCGCCGCCACGCGCGCAGAGACCGCCGCCGATGCCGCCGGGCAGGCCCTCGCGGCCGCGTACCAGGAGTGGCACTCCGCGCTCGACGTGAAGAACCAGGCCGCGCAGACCGCGATCGGCGCCATCCTCAACGTGATCGACGGCAAGGCGGGCGAGGCTCTCAACGACACCTGGTGGGACGACTGGGGCAAGGCCGCCCTCGACATCCTCAAGACCGTGTGCGAGTGGGCCGGGGTGCTGGCCATCTTCTTCTCCTGGGTGCCGTTCCTCGGGCAGATCCTGCTCGTGCTCGCGGTGATCGGCGCCGTGATCACCCTGATCGAGGCGACCATCAAGGCCGTCAACGGCGGCAACTGGGGCGACGTTGCGTTCGCTGCCGTGGGCGTCGTGCTGTCGGTCTTCGGCGGCAACATCGCCAAGTACGCCGGCAAGCTGGTGAAGGCGAAGGGACTGACCGCCGCCATGAAGCTTCCTCGCAAGCAGTTCACCACTCTCACCGGTATTCCCCGCAGCCAGAAAGCGGCCCAGCTCAAAGACGTGCAAGCGATGCTCGGCTCGCCGAAGAAGCTGCCGAACGTGATGAAGGAGGTCTTCGGCACAAACCCGCTCAAGATCTCCGAGAAGAACCTCGGCGCGGCTTGGCAGAACTACCGACGCAACCCGCTGGGCATTCAGGGCTTCGACAACCCGGTCTTCACCGGCGCGGCTGCGGCCGGGATTCCCACCGGAGCCTCGGTGTTCCTCGGCGTGATGAACTACCGCTCGCTCGCGGGCAAGGCTGAGACCATCACCAACAACCCGTTCAACCACGATGACCGGGGAATGGCGCTCAAGCCGGAGAGCATCCTCAAGGACCTCTCGCACGGCGACCTCCCCAAACTGACCCCCGGATAGGCTGACCGTATGAGTGACGCTCCACTGAACGAAATCCTCGACCTCAGAATCCAGATCTCGGACGGGTTTCATCCTGTGCGGCTCGACGATGACATCGACTCGGCGACCTGGGCCCGCGAGGTGGTGACCGAGGTGTCCAGCCAGACCGGCAGCGTGGACGACAACGATTCGGTGCTGGCGCAGCTGGAGGAATTGCGCATTCGCCTGCTCGCGCAGCTGAATCCGTTCCTCACCGCTGCCGTGCACATCCGCTCGCAGGATGTCATGAGCCTGGGTCTGCTTCTCACCTTCCAGGTGGTCGAGATGGAGCCCGAGCAGGGCCCCGACTGGTATGAGAAGACCGCGCGGGAGCTGTCTGAGGACAGTGCGCCGGATGCGTTCACGCTCAACTTCGAGACCTGGCAGGGCGAGCTGCCCGCCGGGCGATTCGTCGGCGCCCACCAGGTCACCGAGTACTTCGGTTCGGGCGACGAGATGGGCTGGGTAGAAGCACGCACCATGTTCGGGGTCTTCCCGCCCAACTCCACCGAGATGGTGCAATTCACCTTCACCACCGCAGACCTGGCCACCTTCGGCGACATGCGCGCCGAAACACAGCTCATCGTCAGCTCGCTCGAACTCGACCTGGGGGTAGCGGAATGACCCGTCAGATGAAGTTCGCCGAGGCGAACCTGTCGATCGTGCTGCCCGGTTCCTGGCTCACCCTGCCCCTCGACGACCCCGCGGGCCTGGAGCGCCAGATCGCCTCCGTGGTCAAGCGCCGCATCGGTCGGGACGACCGGCTTGCCCGCCTCCGCCGGGACGCGAAGGAGCAGCTGCGCGGGGTGGCCGCCGCTGCTGCCGCGGCGGGCGCATTCCGGGTGGCCCTGTCACTCGAGATTCTGCCGGGGGTGCCGTTCCCTGCCGCCATGGTTCTGGACTATTCCGAGTGGCCGCCCGCGGCGCCGGGCGCGCCCGACGGTGACCCCGAGGAGCGCCTGCGGCTGGCGTTCCCCGGAGCCGATCTCCTCACCCTCGACAGTGGCCTGGCGGCACGCCGTGCGTTCGCCTCCACCATCCGCGCCGGCGAGGAGACCACCAGCGACGTGAAGATCCAGTACTGGCTGGTCACGCCGGAGGCCGACACGCTGCTGCACATCGTGGTGGATGCGCCCATGGCCAGCGACACCGACCTCTACACCCAACTCTTCGACGCAATTGTGGACTCAGTGCGGTTCACCGACGTCACGGTGGCTGTGTCGTGAGCGGGCCGAAAAAGAGTGCTGCCGGACGCCGCCGGGATCTCGTCGCCAGCCGCTCCAGCACCGCATCTCCAGGCCGATACGACGGTGTGCCCACCCGATTCCGGGCGAGCACGCTGTACCTGGCCGGCGGCATCCTGGTGCTCATCGCCCTGGTGGTGCTGGGCGTCCTGATCGCCGTGACCGCCCAGGGACGCAGCCTCGGCGACTTCGTCGGCGGCGCCAGTTGGGGAACCAATCTCGTTGCGGCGCCGATCATGATCCTCATGCTCGCCGCCGCCCCCCTCTTCCTGGCCGAATTCCACCGTCGTGGCCAGTGGAGCATCCGGGAGCGCGGGTTCATCCAGGGTGGCTCCAACGTGGTCGAGCTGCGGCCGGCCCCGTTGTGGAGTCGTGCGCTCTTCATCCTGCTCAGTGTGGCGGCGTGGGTGGGGCTCATTGCGGTGCCGGTCTACCTCGACGTCACCACGGATGCGTTCGCCGATGCCGACGACAGCCTCTGGGTGCTGCTCGTGCTGTACGGGTTCTTCGCGTCGGGGATGGCCGCTGTGCTGCTGTTCTCCCTGCTCAAGCGGCTCACCTACGAGCCCCTGGCCAACCGGTTCGGCGACCAGATCGTGCCCGGCTCGGTGAGTCAGGTGTTCTGGCGAGCAATGTCGTATCGGTTCCGGTTCGAGCTCTGGTTCGCGTTCGGGTTCGGCGCGATTCTCGGAACCATCCCGCTGGTCTACCAGTCCGCCGCCGACGACTGCTACACCCAGTCGTGCGCCGTCGTGCCCGACCCCGCCTGGCTGGCGTGGATCTTCTGGATCGCCGTGGGCACCGGGCTCTGTGCGCTGATCGGCTGCCTGAACGCGTGGCGCAGCGGCAAGTCGCTCTACAGCGGCGAATCCGTCTCCTAACCAGCACGGGTAGCGCGTGGGGATCGCATGGGGAGTGCTGCCCATTCCGCCCCCCAACCAGGGTTCGTTAGGTTATACATAGTCGGTCGGCCTGAGGGGGTTGGCCCCGAACGAATAAACAAGGAGCTCTTCTCATGGCGAATATGAACGTTACTTACAGCGAAATGCGCGACGCGTCCAAGAACCTGATCTCAGGCAAGGACGACCTCACCGCCAAGCTTTCCCAGCTGCAGAGCCTGGTCAACAACCTCGTCGCCGGCGGCTTCGTCACCGACGCCGCCTCTGGGGCCTTCCACACCTCCTACGAGCAGTTCACCAAGGGAACCACCGAGGCCGTCAACGGCCTCACCGGCATGTCGGAGTTCCTCATCCGCGCCGCGGACGCCATGGAGAACGTCGACAGCGAGCTCGCTCGCGGCATCAGCGGCTAATTCCGCCCGTGCGACCCAAGGCGTGACCGGATATACCGGTCACGCCTTTTGTCTTCCCGGTTCGTCGCGGCGGGTGCCCGCACGGCGCTCTCGCTCCGGCGGGCTCGGTCAGGCACCCGGGCCGGCGGCACTGGGCCTCCCTGGCGGCTCGATACCATGGCGTAATGACCAGTGCCGCATTCCTGCCGAAGCCGCGCGCGTGACGCGCACCGTACCCGCCACCATCGTCGACCCGTCCGAGGGGCCGCAGCGGGTGCCGCACAGCCGTTTCGAGAACGTGGTGGCCCTGTTCATCGGAACCTTCGCCGTCTCCTTCGGGCTCTACCTCCTCAAGGAGGTGGGTGTCGCCACCGGCGGCACCGCGGGAATCGCCCTGCTCGCCAGCTACGCCACCACCTGGTCGTTCGGCGTGTGGTTCGTGCTGGTCAACGTGCCCTTCTTCGCGCTGGCGATCTGGCGTATGGGCTGGCGCTTCACCGTGAAAACGCTCGTCGCGGTGGTACTCGTCTCGCTCTTCTCCGAGGTCCACCCGCTGCTGCTGGAAATCCGGCACATCGAGCCGATCTATGCCACCCTGCTGGGCAGCCTGTTGGCCGGCATCGGCCTCATCGTGCTGTTCCGGCACCAGGCGAGCCTGGGCGGGGTCAACATCCTCGCGCTCTATCTGCAGAAGAGCCGCGGCTGGCGCGCCGGCTACGTGCAGCTCGTCGTGGACGTGCTCATCGTGCTCGCCGCCTTCGCCACCCTGCCGGTGCCCATGGTGCTGCTCTCGGTGGTGGGCGCGGTCATCCTCAACATGATCATCGCCATGAACCATCGCCCCGACCGCTACTTCGGCTGAGACACCCGCTGGTCGAGCGTGCCCGCCGTGCCCTTTGCTGGCTGGGCTTGCTGAATCCTGGTGACTCCGGCGGCCGCACCGACTAAACTCGATAGCCATGGATGCATCCATCGAGTCGCGGGTCGGCCGCGAGGTCGAGGCCTGGCTGCGTTGGGTTCCCAAGTGGCAGCCCGGAACGCACCGGGCACGCTCCAGACTCTGCCAGCACTGCTTCGGCTCCCCGGTGCTGCGCGCCGCCGGCCTCGACACGGATGTGCCGCACGCGGTCCAGCATCCGCTCTCGATGCGCATCAAGACGCTCATCGAAGACGAGGTCGACACGTACACCGCCCTGAACCTGCCGATGCTCAACCGCGAACTCGGGTTGATCGAACTGCGCCGGGAGGCGCAGGCGGCGTATCACCCGTTGGAGGGATTGGGCCCGGAGTTCGACGGCGTCGACATCGACCCGCCCGCCGACCCGAACGAGCCGTACCTGTTCATGTTCGAGGACTTCGCGCCGCCACCCAGCGCGGACGACCCCGAACTCGTGCCGCCGCCGCTGAGCGCGGAGGAGAAAGCGGCACTCCGGGTGGAGATGCGACTGGCCGACGACCATGCTCAGCTGGTGGGTAAGCAGGTCTGCGCAGCGCTCGTGGCGCACCGGCCCGAGCTGCAGCAAGCCATCGCGCGGTTCGTGGAGCCGCAGGTGCAGGCGCTGCTCGCCGACCTGGGCAGCACGCTCGACCCGCACGGCACCTGACTGATCGGCATCCGCGACACGGACTTTGCGGGCGCAGGCTGGAGCCCTCACGCATGATTATGAGGCAAACGGCCGATTAAGAGGATGCCTCCGCCGATTTCGTCCTGGGAATCTCACTTTCTCCTCACAATCGTGCGCCCGGGCGAGAGCCACGGCCCGTTCTGCACACGGGGCGAGCCAAGGGGAGTTTCCACACCCGAGAACACCGCGCTAAATGAGCGGATGCCGGCCGCGACACTGGCCGCATGGACCTCGGCATCTGGCTCACCAAGCACGACGGGATCGCGCACACCCACCAGGCCCTCCGCGCGGGCTTCACCCACTTTGCGATCAGGCAGAACGTTGCCGCAGGTGTGTGCACCCGCATCCGGCGCGATTGGCTGGCCCTGCCGATAGCCCCGCCGGACTTGCGCGCCGCGGCGGCGCTCGGCGGGCGGGTAGCGTGCCTCAGCGTCGCCAGGCGGCTCGAGCTGTGGCACCTTGCCGACGGGAGGAACCACGTCAGCATGCGAAAGAACGGGGCGGCTGCGGCATCCGACACCCTGCGGGTGCATTGGAGCGCCGCACCGGTACCGGTTGCCCGGTTCGCCCTCGTGGAACCGATCGAGAACGCCCTCGTGCATATCGCGGAGTGCCAACCCTTCGAAAATGCCCTCGTCGTGTGGGACTCCGCCCTCAACAAGAACCTCGTGACCCAGCAGTCGCTAGCACGCCTGCAACTTCGCGGTACTGCGGCCCGCGCCGTGCGCGACGTCGCGTCGGGATTGTCAGATTCAGGTCTGGAGACGCTGCCGGTGGCTCGGCTGGCGTTGGCGGGCATCCGGGTCAGCCAGCAAGTGATGTTCGGCGGCCATAAAGTGGACGGGCTCATCGGCGACCGGCTCGTTCTGCAGAGCGAAGGCTTCAGCTTCCACTCCTCGGCCGAGCAGCGTCGGGCGGACATCGCGCACGATCGCCGGCTGGCGTTGCTGGGCTACACAGTCTTGCGCTACGACTACCGGCAGATCCTGTTCGACTGGCCCCGGATCGAGGCCGAGATCCTCCGGGCGATGGCCCAAGGTCTGCACCTGTCGCCGGCGCAAGATAGGAGATAGTGAGATTATGAGGATGCTTTCGGCGATTTCGTCCTAGCAATCTCACTTTTGCCTCTCAAAGCAACCAGCGCCCCGGCGCAGTCCGAACGGGGGAGTAGCAGGGAAGTTGGGCGCGCTTGACCCGCAACCCCAGCGGGGTTAGCATTGACGGGTGTGCGCTTTGTCGTGCGCTTCAGTTATGCCGCTTCGTTGTTCCAACATCGGGTTGCACTTCAGTCGCCCCGACACTCCACGCAAACAGGGTTTGCTCTCCGAGCGGCCCCCACGGCATACCCACCAGAACGATCGAACGCGAGTTCGTGATGTCCGGAGGGTCCAGATGAACTCGATGAGCACTGTGAGGTGCGATTCGAATGCTTTGACATCAGTCAGCTGTCACCGTGCAGCAAAAACAAGGAGTTATTAGTGCCCACCATTCAGCAGTTGGTGCGAAAGGGACGCAGCCCCAAGGTCACCAAGACCAAGGCTCCCGCCCTGAAGTCCAACCCCCAGCAGCGCGGCGTTTGCACGCGCGTGTACACGACCACCCCGAAGAAGCCGAACTCGGCTCTCCGCAAGGTTGCTCGCGTCAAGCTGTCCAACGGTACCGAGGTCACCGCCTACATCCCCGGTGAAGGCCACAACCTGCAGGAGCACTCGATGGTGCTCGTTCGCGGCGGTCGTGTTAAGGACCTCCCCGGTGTTCGTTACAAGATCGTTCGTGGCGCCCTGGACACCCAGGCAGTCAAGAACCGCAAGCAGGCTCGTAGCCGCTACGGCGCCAAGATGGAGAAGAAGTAATGCCTCGTAAAGGCCCAGCGCCCAAGCGTCCCGTTATCGCTGACCCGGTATACGGCGCCCCCATTGTTAGCCAGCTGGTCAACAAGATCCTCCTCGACGGCAAGAAGGGCCTCGCCGAGCGCATCGTTTACGATGCACTCGAAGGCGTTGTTGCCAAGAACGGTGCGGATGCTGTTGTCACGCTGAAGAAGGCCCTCGACAACGTGCGCCCGACCCTCGAGGTGCGTTCGCGTCGCGTCGGTGGTTCCACCTACCAGGTGCCCGTCGAAGTCAAGCCGCACCGTGCGAACACCCTCGCGCTGCGTTGGTTGACCAGCTACGCCAAGGCGCGTCGCGAGAAGACCATGACCGAGCGTCTCACCAACGAGATCCTCGACGCGTCCAACGGCCTCGGCGCCGCAGTGAAGCGTCGTGAGGACACTCACAAGATGGCTGAAGCGAACAAGGCTTTCGCTCACTACCGCTGGTAGTCGCTACTCGCTGGCCGAGCTTGTCGAGACCTCGTCTCAACAAGCTCGGCCGGCGGTGCAGGCTGGTCCTGCAGCAAGCCTGTTCAACCTCATCTTTCACAACACTTCCGGAGGACACCCGTGGCACTTGACGTGCTCACCGACCTGAGCAAGGTCCGCAACATCGGCATCATGGCCCACATTGATGCTGGCAAGACCACCACGACCGAGCGCATCCTGTTCTACACGGGTGTGAACCACAAGATCGGTGAGACGCACGATGGCGCCTCCACGATGGACTGGATGGCACAGGAGCAGGAACGTGGCATCACGATCACGTCCGCTGCAACGACGTGCTTCTGGGCCGGCAACCAGATCAACATCATCGACACCCCCGGCCACGTGGACTTCACCGTCGAGGTGGAGCGTTCGCTCCGCGTTCTCGACGGCGCTGTCGCCGTGTTCGACGGCAAGGAGGGCGTTGAGCCCCAGTCCGAGACCGTCTGGCGCCAGGCCGACAAGTACGACGTGCCCCGCATTTGCTTCGTCAACAAGATGGACAAGCTCGGCGCCGACTTCTACTACACCGTCGACACCATCATCAAGCGCCTCGGCGCGAAGCCGCTGGTCATCCAGCTGCCGATCGGTGAAGAGTCGAACTTCGAAGGCGTCGTCGACCTCGTCGAGATGCGTGCACTGACCTGGCGCGGCGACTCCAAGGGTGACGTCGAGATGGGCTCCAAGTACGCCATCGAAGAGATCCCCGCCGACCTCGTCGAGAAGGCTGCTGAGTACCGCAAGCTGCTCCTCGAGACCGTCGCCGAGACCGACGACGAGCTCATGGAGAAGTACTTCTCCGGCGAAGAGCTCACCGTGTCCGAGATCAAGCACGCGATCCGCAAGCTCACGGTCGCCAGCGAGATCTACCCGGTCCTCTGCGGTTCCGCGTTCAAGAACCGTGGTGTGCAGCCGATGCTGGATGCCGTTGTCGACTACCTGCCGACGCCGCTCGACGTTCCCGCCATCGAGGCGCACGACGCTCGCGACGAAGAAAAGGTCGTCATGCTGCACCCGAACGCTGACGAGCCCTTCGCGGCTCTGGCGTTCAAGGTCGCGGTGCACCCGTTCTTCGGTCGTCTCACCTACATCCGGGTGTACTCCGGTCGTATCGACTCCGGTGCCCAGATCATCAACTCCACCAAGGGCAAGAAGGAGCGCATCGGGAAGATCTTCCAGATGCACGCCAACAAGGAGAACCCGGTCGGTTTCGTTACCGCTGGTCACATCTACGCGGTCATCGGCCTCAAGGACACGACCACCGGCGACACCCTGTGCGACCCTGCTCAGCAGGTCGTACTCGAGTCGATGACGTTCCCTGACCCGGTTATCGAGGTTGCCATCGAGCCGAAGACCAAGCAGGACCAGGAAAAGCTGGGTCTCGCGATCCAGAAGCTGGCCGAAGAAGACCCCACTTTCCGTACCGAGCAGAACCAGGAAACTGGTCAGACGGTCATCAAGGGAATGGGCGAGCTTCACCTGGACATCCTCGTCGACCGCATGAAGCGTGAATTCAACGTTGAGGCGAACGTCGGCAAGCCCCAGGTTGCTTACCGCGAGACGATCAAGAAGGCCGTCGAGCGTCACGACTACACGCACAAGAAGCAGACCGGTGGATCCGGCCAGTTCGCGAAGATTCAGTTCGCGATCGAGCCGCTTGAAATCACTGCCGACCAGTCGTACGAGTTCGTGAACAAGGTCACCGGTGGACGTATCCCGCGTGAGTACATCCCTTCGGTTGACGCCGGAATCCAGGATGCCCTCAACGTGGGTGTGCTCGCCGGGTACCCGATGGTCGGCGTGCGCGCGCTGCTGCTTGATGGCGCCGCTCACGATGTCGACTCTTCGGAGATGGCGTTCAAGATTGCCGGTTCGATGGGCTTCAAGGAAGCCGTTCGTAAGGCAAACCCCGTTCTTCTCGAGCCGTTGATGGCCGTCGAGGTGCGCACCCCTGAGGAATACATGGGTGACGTCATCGGTGACCTCAACTCTCGTCGTGGCCAGATCCAGACCATGGAGGACGCACAGGGCGTGAAGGTTATTCGCGCTCACGTTCCGCTGTCGGAGATGTTCGGTTACATCGGCGACCTGAGGTCCAAGACCTCTGGCCGCGCGGTGTACTCGATGACCTTCGAGAGCTACCAGGAGGTCCCGAAGGCTGTTGCCGACGAGATCATCCAGAAGAACAAGGGCGAATAACCCACCGGCCTTCGGGCCGAATCGCTTAGGCCTCCTGGCCCGAGTAACATAAGTACACAAATCCAGCAGTTCCACCGGGCGTAAACCAACGTCCGGTGGAGCCGAGAGTCCTGAGGAGGACCCACAGTGGCCAAGGCCAAGTTCGAGCGGACCAAGCCGCACGTAAACATCGGAACGATCGGTCACGTTGACCACGGAAAGACCACGCTGACTGCAGCGATCTCCAAGGTCCTTGCCGACACGTACCCGTCCAAGACCAACGTTCAGCGCGACTTCGCGTCGATCGACTCTGCTCCGGAAGAACGCCAGCGCGGCATCACGATCAACATCTCGCATGTTGAGTACGAGACCGAGAAGCGTCACTACGCACACGTTGACGCTCCCGGCCACGCTGACTACATCAAGAACATGATCACCGGTGCTGCTCAGATGGACGGCGCGATCCTCGTGGTTGCCGCTACTGACGGCCCGATGGCTCAGACCCGTGAGCACGTTCTGCTCGCCAAGCAGGTCGGCGTGCCGTCCCTGCTCGTCGCGCTGAACAAGTCCGACGCTGTCGACGACGAAGAGATCCTTGAGCTCGTTGAGCTCGAGGTTCGCGAACTGCTCTCCAGCCAGGGCTTCGATGGCGACAACGCCCCCGTCGTTCAGGTTTCCGCCCTCAAGGCGCTCGAGGGTGACCCCAAGTGGGTTGCAAAGATCCTCGAGCTCATGCAGGCAGTGGACGACTACTTCCCGGAGCCCGTCCGCGACAAGGACAAGCCCTTCCTGATGCCGATCGAGGACGTCTTCACGATCACCGGTCGTGGAACCGTTGTCACCGGCCGCGCCGAGCGTGGAACCCTCAAGATCAACTCCGAGGTCGAGGTTGTCGGCATCCGCCCGACCATCAAGACCACGGTCACTGGTATCGAGATGTTCCACAAGCAGCTCGACGAGGCATGGGCCGGCGAGAACTGTGGTCTTCTTCTTCGTGGCACCAAGCGCGAAGACGTCGAGCGCGGCCAGGTTGTCGTCAAGCCGGGTTCGGTTACGCCGCACACCGACTTCGAGGGCACCGCGTACATCCTGTCAAAGGATGAGGGTGGGCGTCACAACCCGTTCTACGCGAACTACCGCCCGCAGTTCTACTTCCGCACCACCGACGTCACCGGCGTCATCACGCTGCCCGAGGGCACCGAGATGGTCATGCCCGGCGACACGGTTGAAATGACCGTCGCGCTGATCCAGCCGATCGCCATGGAAGAGGGCCTCGGCTTCGCTATCCGTGAAGGTGGCCGCACCGTCGGCGCCGGAACCGTCATCAAGGTTCTCAAGTAATTCAGTAACACCCACGGCATCTTCGTGATCGGGCCTCAAGCCCGCTGATCGAGCTTGTCGAGATCACAGGGTCGGTCCTTCGGGACCGGCCCTGTTGTCGTTAAGCGCCCATCCTCGTTATCCGGAGCCTGGGCCTCCCGGTTCCAGAAGTAGTCATCGACTGCGCGCAGTGACGGGCCCCTCCGCGGTGAACCGCAGCGGACCCGGTGGCCACGAGTGGGGTTTCGCCGTCGGCGCGTTCCGACTATGGCGGGACTGCATATCTTCGGCGTCGGGAGGTGGCCTTGATCTACTTCGGGATCGCGAGCGCAGCGCTGGTGCGGGTGACCTTGCTGTACCCGGTCTTCTTGCCAGTCGTCGTAACGGTGAGCATGGTGCCGGCGTCTGCGGCGGACGCGGTGTAGGCCGACTGGGTCGCGCCGGCGATCGGCTTTCCATTTCGCAGCCATTGGTAGGTCAGCGTGGAGGGTTTGGGCGACCACGCGCCCGCCGTCGCCGTGATCGTCTTGCCGACCTTGGCGGTGCCGCTGATTTTAGGTTGGGGGGGCGGCGGCCCAAGCGTAGGAAGCGCTCAGCGTGTACGCCTGGCCCCAGCTGGGCCTACTGCTGTAGCCGAGAACGCGAATGAAGATGCGGCCCTTGGGAACCGTGATGGTCTGTCCTCTGAGCCAAGTTCCGTTCGCCGCACCCGCGCCATTGCCGATAAGTGTGTAGGAGTAGAGCGCACTCCCAGCAGGGCTGTAGACCTTCACCTCGTAGGCTTTCTCGCTGCCGAGGCCGGCTGGGAAGGTGAAGTTGATGACGAGGTTGGTGGCCGCGGCAACGTTGATGGCGTAGTAGTCGCTGTCGGAAGAGGAACTGCCGAGCAGTGTGGAGGCCGTGACGGTAGTGCCTAGGGGGAGGGTGTCGGCGGTTGCTGTGGAGTCGTTGAATTCGGTCTCGACGATGCCCGGGGTGGCTTTGACGGTGAGCTGGTAGGCCTTGCCCCAGGAGGGGCGGCTGCTGTATCCCTGCACCCGGACGTAGAGCAGTCCCTTGGGCGTGAACGTCGCTTGCGAGTTCAGCCAGGCGCCGTCGTTCTGGTCGCCGGCGATCTGATAGTCGTAGAGGACCTTGCCCGCGGAGGTGTATACCGTGACGTTGTAGGCGGTGTCGGCGCCGAGCCCTGACGGGAATCTGAGGTTGATGCCGAGGCGGCCATCGGACGGGACGTTGATGGCGTAGTAGTCGCCGTCCGCGGAGGTACTGCCCAGCAGTGTGGAGGCCGTGACGGTAGTGCCTAGGGGGAGGGCGTCGGCAGTTGCTGTGGAGTCGTTGAATTCGGTCTCGACGATGCCCGGGGTGGCCTTGACGGTGAGTTGGTAGGCCTTGCCCCAGGAGGGGCGGCCGCTGTATCCCTGCACCCGGACGTAGAGCAGTCCCTTGGGCGTGAACGTCGCTTGCGAGCTCAGCCAGGTGCCGTCGTTCTGGTCACCGGCGATATCGAAGTCGTACAGCACCTTGCCGCCGGAGGTATACACCGTCAGGTTGTAGGCGGTGTCGGCGCCCAGACCCGTCGGGAATCTGAGGTTGACGCCGAGGCGGCTATCGGACGGGACGTTGACGGCGTAGTAGTCGCTATCGCTCGACGAGTTGGCGACCGATGTGGACCCGGTGATGGTTGTGCCGACCGGCACCACGTCGGCACTAGCCGTTGATCCGTTGGATTCGCTCTCGGTCATGGTTGCGGCATGCGCCGACTGGGTGCCCAACGTCACCAGGAAAACCGTGAGTAGAACGGCGGAGAGCATCATCGCAACTGCGCGAGGCCTGACTGCGGTGAAGGTCTGGATGCGCATGCGAGATCTTCCCCATGTTCTCGCGCTTGCCGCGCGGTCTGTCCATGTCTGCACTGGCTATGCGCGACGGATACCCGCAAAGTAGCAGGCGCGCGTTCTCGGGTTCTGCCCCCGAATAGGGGCGATTAGCCGCCGGAGACACAGACGGCTCTCGGGCGAAGAGCCGGGGTATCGAACTGGTACTTGTAGCTGCTCACCCACCCCCCCCGAACTGGGCAGGTCTACTCTCCCCTCCGCCGCCTAGCCTGCAATACGCTGAGGCGCACGCGTTCGGCGCGGGCGGTCCGGAGTCCGTCCGGCTTCCACACTCGTAGAAGAGGTATTCCGTGGGTAAGACAGATTCTCTCCGGCGTCGTCGGCGGTTGAACGTCACAGCGATCACAGCTGCAATTGCGCTCGTACTCGGGTCAGCCCTCGCTGCAGAGCCGGCTTTTGCGTCAGCGGAGACGGCGGATGTGGTGATCACCCATCCCTCCATCGAAACTGTCGGTGGCTACGCGGTGCGATTGTCCTTCGACTACGCGCTCAACGTCGAGAGGCTGGGTGGCCCACCCGCGCAAGGATATGTCGCGCTCAGCAACGATGAATCGACCGGCTTCTACTACATTGACGTGAGCGGCAATGGCCACTTCTCGAAGGTCTTCACGTTCGCGGCGGTCCCCGGAACCTATGACGTCCTGTACTCGCCCTCTATCGACGGTGGTCCCGCCAGCGAGCACGGCATGCTGACCGGACCGTACTTTTTTGGTACGGGCAAGGTAACCCTGCCTGTGGTCTCTCCCATGGACCTCGCTCAGCCTAAGCTCGCCGGCACCGCTGCAGTGGGCAATGTGCTGATCGCATCGGCGCCCTCGAGTATCCCCGGGACGACATTGTCGTATCGGTGGATGCGCAACGGGGTCGTCATCACGCGCGCCACGCTGGCGACGTACACCCTTGTGCCGGCGGACTTGGGGGCCGCCATTACTGTGGCCGTCACCGCTTCGAAGAACGGCTACACGACGGTGACACGGACGTCCGCGAGAACCGCGGCCGTCGCGAAGGGCACCATCACCCCCGGCGCGCCCACTCTTACCGGGAAGCTGCTCGTTGGTTCCACGCTGACAGCAAATCCCGGTTCGTGGTCGCCCGTCCCTGACGGGTTCACGTTTCAATGGGCCCGCGGGGGAGTGGCTATCCCCGGCGCCGTCGGAAGGACATACGCGCTTGCCACCGGTGATCTGGCGAAGTCTCTGACGGTCACCGTCACAGGAAAGAAGTCGGGGTACGCTACGGTTGCGAAAACGTCGGCAGCATCGGCGTTGGTGAGAGGCACATTCACGCAAACGCCGGTGCCCGCTGTGTCCGGGGCGGCAAGAGTCGGCCAGACACTGTCCGTTGCCGTGGGCACCTGGTCGCCTGGACCGACTGGGGTCAGCTACCAATGGAATCGCGCCGGTAGGGCTATTGCAGGTGCCACCGCTCGCACCTACCTGGTGCGACCTACTGACGTTGATGCGTCGCTGACCGTCAGCGTGACCGGTACGAAGCCGTCCTACGCTGCTGTCACCAAGACATCCGCCGGCACGGGCAAGATCGTCGGTGTCGCATATGCCAATTGCGCGCTGTTGAACGCCGCCTATGCGCACGGCTTGGCTAAGGCCGGTGTGACGTATGACCGCGTCGCAGGCGTGAACCGTCCGTTCAAAGGCACCCCGTATTTCTCTTCCGCGGCTTACTTGCTGAACGTCGCTCGGGACGGCGACAAAGACGGCATCGCCTGCGAAAAGTGAATGCTGCCGGGCCGCGAGATGTGATCGCCGCGTATCTGCACGGATGAGAAGCCGGGCACCTACCGGTCGAGCAACGGCGGAAACACGTACTGCTGGTGGTCCACCCTGTCCGGGTTCTCGGGTTCGTATACGCAGACCAGAGCCTCTGGAATCGGTAAGGGCCCGCAGATAGTCACGATCACCTCATCAGCTGCCGGCTTTTCGACGAGCGGATGTGGGACGTGGAAGAGGATCGGCGGGTAGCGGCGTCCTGATCCGACGTTCATCTTCGCCGGAGGCCGCGGCATTGAGCCTGCTCAACGCGCGATCTAGGCTGGGAACACGCTTTTCTTCCCCCAGAACGGAGTCGCCCATGAACCTCAATGACATCACCCGCAAGGCCCAGGAGTTCCTCAAGACGGAAAAGGGCGAGAGCATCTCCGACAAGGTCCTCGACGGGGCAGCCGACGCAGCCAACAAGGTCACCGGCAACAAGCACGCCGACAAGATCCAGAGTGCCCGCGACACCGCCCACAAGCACCTGGGTCGTACCGACGGCGACGCCGGGCGCAGCACCTCGACTCCTGGCGCCAAGTAACCGCGCCGGGACGACCCGCCACGGCTCGAAAGCGCATGAGGAGGTCTGCTCCGCGCGATGCCTGACCGTCACGATGATCGGACAGACGAACGGCCAGGTCTCTGTGGAGACCTGGCCGTTCGTAGGTTGAATTGCAGATGGACTATCCGGTGCGATAAACAACGCCTCCGTGCGACGCAACCTGCACATTCCAACCGAAGTCATCGAGTGAGATGAAATTCGCCGCGTTCGTCGACGACGGTGGTAGTGGCTGCTGGAAATTAGGGTTCTTCTGATTCCACAGGGTCACGATCTCGCGGTGCTTCTCATATACCTGAGCACTGCCGAATATGACGACGCCGCCGCCAAAACGACCAAGAGCACCTGTTACTGAATTTCGATAGTACTGAGCCATTTCTCCTTCTTCCTCAGTGAAACTGGGGCCAGGTGAAGGGATTTCCCCTCCAACGAATTTAAGAAAATCGACGCGAGCGCCGCCCGCGGTGAGGCCGTGGACGTGCAGGTGAGTGTCGCCGCCGTAGTCGTCACCGTTAGCGGACGCTCCTGACTTACCCAGGACCTGGCCCGAGGAGTAGTGGCCGGCGGCGGAGAAGGCAGACATGTGCTGGTAGACGACCGCCACAAGATCTCCGCTCCCTTCCGGGGGATACGGCTCTGGCGAGATGAGACGCGCAACGGGCGTGTCCAGGCGCAGCACTGCACGGCGTCCGGCTGAGCCCACCCATCCTGCAGCGAACTCACCTGATCCACCGCTGATGCTGAGAGTTCCCGCTCCTGGAGCCGGAAGCGACGTGCCGTACGGAAGCGGGTAGTCGATCCCGCCTGCCGAGTATGACCCGTGCTGCCACCATGTGCCGTAGATCGGCCAGCCGTCGAACGGATTGTAAAGCGATCCTGCCGCGGCATTCGCCGGACTCGGCCTGAGAGCCAACGGAATCCCGGCCATCGCCATCGCCAGTGCGAACGCACCACCAGCCATGAAATGTCGCCGTTCGATCACTGGAATCAGTGGTACGTCGTTCGATGAACGTCCGTCGAGCTCTGGCCCGGAGCCAGTGGGCCCTGACGTTTTCGATGCATCAGCTTGTTCCATCTAGTGCCTCCCCCGCATCTTCTGGTTCAGTCAACATATCGGGCGAGCGACGGCGAATACAAGGGTCGGATCGCATCTTGATCGGTTTTCCGTCGACGGTGTGCGGCGGGCTTGTCTCGCGATGCTCAGTGAGGAGATATTCCGCGGAATGACGCGGATCTCAGCGACACGCCCAACGCGACACGCCCGGGTTGCACAATGACCTATTCCTGTGGCAGACTCTTCTAGTTCAACACTTTCGGATCGCGCTGCTCGCGAGACCGGAATCACTACCAGGCAGTGCATAGCTCGCCCCTTGAGGGTCGGAGTTAGGCCGCGGGTAGCAGAACGAAGCTTAAATCAACTTCCAGGATGCGTGGGTAAAACCATGTCATCCGTCAGGCCTGGCCTGAGGGAGTTGGGTCGAGAGAGTCGGATCCCCGGCTGGATCGAAATTGACAGATGAACAGTGGTGCGATAGCAGCAGTGCTACTACGGCGTCCAATGCAACCCTCGGGATGTAAGAAGCCTTGACAAGAAAGAGAGTTCGACATGGCGGGACAGAAGATCCGCATTCGACTTAAGTCGTATGACCACGAGGTCATCGACATCTCGGCGCGCAAGATCGTCGACACCGTGACCCGTGCGGGCGCGACCGTCGTCGGCCCCGTGCCGCTTCCGACCGAGAAGAACGTGGTGTGTGTCATCCGTTCCCCTCACAAGTACAAGGACAGCCGGGAGCACTTTGAAATGCGCACCCACAAGCGTCTGATCGACATCATTGACCCGACGCCGAAGGCCGTCGACTCGCTCATGCGTCTCGACCTCCCGGCCGACGTCAACATCGAGATCAAGCTCTAGGGCCCGCGATGTCGTACGCAGATACCAAGACCACCAAGGGCCTCCTCGGCAAGAAGCTCGGCATGACTCAGGTGTGGGACGAGAACAACAAGCTTGTTCCCGTTACCGTCATCGAGATCGCGCCGAACGTCGTCACCCAGATCCGCACGAAGGACATCGACGGCTACGCCGGCGTCCAGATTGCTTCTGGCGCCATCGACCCCCGCAAGGTGAACAAGCCGTCCGCAGGACACTTCGAGAAGGCCGGCGTCACGCCGCGCCGTCACGTTACCGAGCTCCGCACCGCGGATGCCGCTGACTACACCCTGGGCCAGGAGCTCACCGTTGACGGTGTGTTCGTTGCTGGCACCAAGGTCGACGTCATGGGCACCTCCAAGGGCAAGGGCTTCGCCGGTGTTATGAAGCGTCACAACTTCAAGGGTGTTTCCGCTTCGCACGGTTCACACCGCAACCACCGCAAGCCCGGTTCCATCGGTGCCTCCTCGACCCCCAGCCGTGTCTTCAAGGGCATGCGCATGGCCGGTCGTATGGGTGGCGAGCGCGTGACCGTGCTGAACCTCAAGGTTCACGCGATCGACGCCGACAAGGGCCTCATCCTGGTCAAGGGTGCCGTTCCCGGCGCCAAGGGCCGCCTCGTATTCGTCCGCACCGCAGTGAAGGGAGCGTAGTTCTTATGGCTACCGCACTCGACCTCATCGACGCCACCGGCAAGAAGGCCGGCTCCGTTGAGCTGCCCGCCGAGATCTTCGACGTCCAGACCAACATCCCGCTGATCCACCAGGTCGTTGTCGCGCAGCTCGCTGCCGCTCGTCAGGGTACGCACAAGGTCAAGGGCCGCGGCGAAGTTTCCGGCGCCGGCCGCAAGCCGTTCAAGCAGAAGGGAACCGGTCGCGCTCGTCAGGGCTCGATCCGCGCCCCTCAGATGACCGGTGGTGGCATCGTCCACGGACCGACCCCGCGCAGCTACGACCAGCGCACCCCGAAGAAGATGATTGCCGCCGCGCTCAAGGGTTCACTCTCTGACCGCGCCCGTGGCGACCGTCTGCACGTGGTGACCGCGCTGTTCTCGGCCGAGACGCCCAGCACCAAGGGCGCCATCACGCTGCTCACCCAGATCGCCAGCAGCAAGCACGTGCTGGTCGTTCTCGAGCGCACCGACGAGCTGACTCTCCGCAGCATCCGCAACCTCCCGACGGTGCACGTGCTGTCCTGGGACCAGCTGAATGCCTATGACGTTCTCGTCTCTGACGACATCGTCTTCACCAAGGGCGCGTTTGACGCGTTCGTGGCGCACAAGACCAAGAAGGAAGAGGTGTCCGCATAATGGCTACCCCCACTCAAAAGGACCCCCGCGACGTCATCATCGCTCCGGTCGTCTCTGAGAAGAGCTACGGCCTGATCGACGAAGGCAAGTACACCTTCATCGTGGACCCGCGTTCGAACAAGACCGAAATCAAGCTGGCGATCGAGAAGATCTTCAAGGTTGAGGTTGCTTCGATCAACACCATGAACCGCATCGGCAAGACTCGCCGTACGAAGTTCGGTCTTGGCAAGCGCAAGGACACCAAGCGTGCGATCGTCACGCTCAAGTCCGGTTCCATCGACATCTTCACGGCCGTCGGCTAAGCGGCCAGGACTAGAGGAATAAGAAATGGCTATTCGTAAGTACAAGCCCACGACCCCCGGTCGTCGCGGTTCATCTGTTGCGGACTTCGCAGAGATCACCCGTTCGACGCCCGAGAAGTCGCTGCTTCGTCCGCTGTCCAAGACCGGTGGTCGTAACAACCAGGGTCGCATCACGACGCGTCACATCGGTGGTGGCCACAAGCGCCAGTACCGTGTCATCGACTTCCGTCGTAACGACAAGGACGGCGTCAACGCCAAGGTCGCTCACATCGAGTACGACCCCAACCGCACGGCGCGCATCGCGCTGCTGCACTTCCTGGACGGCTCCAAGCGCTACATCATTGCGCCGAACAAGCTGAACCAGGGCGACATCGTCGAGTCGGGTGCCGGTGCTGACATCAAGCCCGGCAACAACCTGCCGCTGAAGAACATCCCCACCGGTACCATCATTCACGCCATCGAGATCCGTCCGGGTGGTGGCGCCAAGCTGGCCCGCTCCGCCGGAGTGTCGGTTCGCCTGGTCGCGAAGGATGGCATCTACGCCCAGCTGCGCCTGCCGTCCGGAGAAATCCGTAACGTCGACGCCCGCTGCCGCGCCACGATCGGTGAGGTCGGTAACGCCGAGCAGTCGAACATCAACTGGGGCAAGGCCGGCCGGATGCGCTGGAAAGGCGTTCGCCCGACCGTTCGTGGTGTTGCCATGAACCCGGTCGACCACCCGCACGGTGGTGGTGAGGGTAAGACGTCCGGTGGACGTCACCCCGTCAGCCCCTGGGGCCAGAAGGAAGGGCGCACCCGCCACCCGAACAAGGAAAGCGACAAGCTCATTGTTCGTCGCCGTACCGTCGGCAAGAAGCGTAAGTAGGAGTAGACGATGCCAAGAAGTCTTAAGAAGGGCCCCTTCGTTGACGACCACCTGCTTCGCAAGGTTGTCAAGGCGAATGAAGCCTCAAGCAAGAACGTAATCAAGACCTGGTCGCGCCGTTCGATGATCATCCCCGACATGCTCGGGCACACCATCGCGGTTCACGACGGTCGCAAGCACATCCCGGTGTTCGTCACCGAGAGCATGGTGGGACACAAGCTCGGCGAGTTTGCCCCCACCCGCACCTTCCGTGGTCACGTGAAGGATGACAAGAAGGGTCGTCGCCGCTAACGCGGTGACGTGAAGGAGGAGAAATGGTGGAGTCGATCGCACGCGTGCGTCACATCCGCGTTACCGCCCAGAAGGCCCGTCGCGTTGTCAACCTGATTCGTGGCAAGCAGGCGCATGAAGCGCTGGGAATTCTGAAGTTCGCGCCGCAGGGCGCGTCCGACCCCGTGTACAAGCTGGTCGAATCGGCCATCGCGAACGCCCGGGTCAAGGCAGATGCAGCGAACGAGTTCCTGGACGAACAGGATCTGTTCATCTCCCAGGCATTCGTCGATGAGGGCACGACCCTCAAGCGTTTCCAGGCCCGCGCACAGGGTCGCGCATTCCAGATCAAGAAGCGTACGAGCCACATCACTGTTGTGCTCGCCACTCCTGAGGAGGGTACGAAGTAATGGGTCAGAAAGTAAACCCGTATGGCTTCCGTCTGGGAATCACGACCGACCACGTGTCGCGTTGGTTCTCTGACAGCACGAAGCCGGGCCAGCGTTACAGCGACTTCGTCGCTGAAGACGTCAAGATCCGCCGCCTGTTGAGCACCAGCCTCGACCGCGCCGGCGTGTCCCGCATCGAGATCGAGCGCACCCGCGATCGTGTCCGTGTCGACATTCACACCGCCCGTCCGGGCATCGTGATCGGTCGTCGCGGCGCGGAAGCAGAGCGCATCCGGTCCGACCTTGAAAAGCTCACCGCCAAGCAGATCCAGCTGAACATCCTCGAGGTCAAGAACCCCGAGCAGGATGCACAGCTCGTCGCGCAGGGCATCGCAGAGCAGCTCTCCGCTCGTGTGGCTTTCCGCCGCGCGATGCGCAAGGGCCTGCAGGGCGCCCAGCGCGCCGGCGCCAAGGGTGTTCGCATCCAGGTGTCCGGTCGTCTCGGTGGCGCTGAGATGAGCCGTTCGGAGTTCTACCGCGAAGGCCGTGTGCCGCTGCACACCCTGCGCGCGAACATCGACTACGGCTTCTACGAAGCCAAGACCACCTTCGGCCGTATCGGCGTGAAGGTCTGGATCTACAAGGGCGACATCACCAACAAGGAACTCGCTCGTGAGCAGGCCAACGCTAAGTCGTCCCGCCCCGAGCGTCGTGACGACCGTCCCCGCCGTGCGCCTCGCGCAGAAGGCGCGGCTCCGGTTGCAGCAGGAGTTGAGGCTAAATAATGTTGATTCCCCGCAGAGTCAAGCACCGTAAGCAGCACCACCCCGGCCGTACCGGCCACGCAACCGGTGGTACCACTGTTTCGTTCGGCGAGTATGGCATTCAGGCCCTTACCCCCGCTTACGTGACCAACCGTCAGATCGAGTCCGCTCGTATCGCCATGACGCGTCACATCAAGCGTGGCGGCAAGGTCTGGATCAACATCTACCCGGACCGCCCGCTCACCAAGAAGCCGGCCGAAACCCGCATGGGTTCCGGTAAGGGTTCCGTCGAGTGGTGGGTCGCGAACGTCAAGCCGGGCCGCGTGCTCTTCGAGCTTTCCGGTGTCTCTGACACCGTTGCTCGCGAAGCGCTCACCCGCGCAATTCACAAGCTGCCCCTCAAGGCACGCATCATCAAGCGCGAGGAGGGCGACGCATAATGGCGATCGGATCCAAGGAGCTCGCCTCAGTCGAGCTCGACACCTTTGAAAACGAACGACTGTTCGACGAGCTGAAGAAGGCCAAGGAAGAGCTGTTCAACCTGCGCTTCCAGTCGGCCACCGGCCAGCTCGAAAGCCACGGCCGCCTCCGCGCGGTCAAGCGGGACATTGCACGCATCTACACGGTTCTCCGTGAGCGCGAGCTGGGCATTCGTGCCACTCCCGTCGCAGTCGAGGCTCCGGCCAAGGCTGAGAAGAAGACGACCAAGAAGGCCAAGGCCAAGGACGCATCCACGGATGCTCCCGAGGCTGACGCCGTCGAGACGAAGGAGGCCTAATCATGGCGAAGACTGACGAAACGGTCGTCCCCGCCGAGGCTCTCGTGCGCGGCTACCGCAAGACGCTGCGTGGTTACGTGACCAGCGACAAGATGGATAAGACCATCGTTGTCGAGGTCGAAGACCGCGTGAAGCACCCCCTGTACGGCAAGGTCATCCGCCGTACGTCCAAGCTGAAGGTTCACGACGCGGAGAACACCGCCGGCGTCGGCGACCTGGTCCTGATCAGTGAAACTCGCCCGCTGAGCGCCACCAAGCGCTTCCGCCTGGTCGAGATTCTCGAGAAGGCCAAGTAAGCGCTCGCGCTTACTTGATAGAAGGAGTTAGAAAGTGCTTCAGCAAGAATCACGACTCAAAGTTGCCGACAACACCGGTGCCAAGGTCCTGTTGACGATCCGTGTTCTCGGTGGCTCCGGCCGTCGTTACGCCGGACTGGGCGACGTCATCGTCGCCACCGTCAAGGACGCCATCCCGGGCGGCAACGTCAAGAAGGGTGACGTCGTCAAAGCCGTCATCGTTCGCGTCAAAAAGCAGACCCGTCGTCCAGACGGCTCGTACATCAAGTTCGATGAGAACGCCGCAGTGATCTTGAAGGCTGACGGAGACCCCCGTGGTACCCGTATCTTCGGACCGGTCGGTCGCGAACTCCGCGACAAGAAGTTCATGAAGATCATTTCGTTGGCACCGGAGGTTATCTAAATCATGGCCAGAATCAAGAAGGGTGACCTCGTAGAGGTCATCACCGGCCGCACCCAGGCTCGCGGCGGAGACCGTGGCAAGCAGGGTCGTGTGCTCGAGGTACAGGTTGAGAAGAACCGTGTTCTCGTCGAAGGCATCAACTTCGTCAAGAAGCACGTTCGTGTCGGCCAGACCCAGCGCGGCTCCAAGACCGGCGGCATCGAGACCGTGGAAGCATCGATTCACGCTTCCAACGTCGCGCTGGTCGACCCGGAGACCAAGAAGCCGACCAAGGTCGGATTCCGCCTCGAAGAGGTAACGAAGGACGGCGTCACCAAGACGGTCCGCGTTCGTTACGCCAAGAAGTCAGGTAAGGACCTCTAATGACTGACATCGCAACCGACGCAAAGCCCGTCGTCCTGCCGCGTCTGAAGCAGAAGTACCGCGACGAGATCTCCAAGCAGCTCGCCACGGAACTCGGCTTCACCAACGTCCACCAGGTGCCCAACCTGACGAAGATCATCGTCAACATGGGTGTCGGCGAGGCAGCACGCGACGGCAAGATCATGGATGGCGCCGTCGCCGACCTCACCAAGATCACCGGCCAGAAGCCGCAGGTCACCAAGGCACGCAAGTCCATCGCGCAGTTCAAACTGCGTGAAGGACAGCCCATTGGCACGCACGTCACCCTTCGTGGCGACCGCATGTGGGAGTTCCTCGACCGGCTGCTCAGCCTCGCACTGCCCCGAATCCGCGACTTCCGCGGTCTCTCGGACAAGCAGTTCGACGGCGCCGGCAACTACACGTTCGGCCTCACGGAGCAGGTTATGTTCCACGAGATCGACCAGGACCGGATCGACCGTGTTCGCGGTATGGACATCACTGTTGTGACGACCGCCAAGAACAACGACGAGGGTCGCGCGCTGCTCAAGGCGCTCGGCTTCCCGTTCAAGACGGCCGAGAACTCCTAAAAAGTTTCACCCCCGGGGGCCGGACAACCGTTCGGCCCCCTCCACCACCACAGGTCGTCATCCGCGTAACGGGTGAACGAAACCAGGCGAGAAAGGCACCACAAAATGACAATGACAGATCCGGTCGCAGATATGCTGACCAGACTGCGCAACGCTAACTCGGCGTACCACGACACAGTGTCGATGCCGCACAGCAAGCTCAAGGCGCACATCGCAGACATCCTCAAGGCACAGGGTTACATCTCTGCCTGGGATGTCAAGGATGCAGAGGTCGGAAAGACCCTCACGCTGAACCTCAAGTTCGGCCCCAACCGCGAGCGTTCCATCGTCGGCATCAAGCGGGTTTCCAAGCCCGGCCTGCGCGTGTACGCAAAGTCGACTGAGATCCCCACGGTTCTCGGCGGCCTCGGCGTTGCCATCCTGTCCACCTCCAGCGGTCTGCTCACCGACCGCCAGGCTGAGAAGAAGGGCGTAGGCGGAGAAGTTCTCGCCTACGTGTGGTAGCCGACAATGTCACGTATTGGAAGACTTCCGATCGAGATCCCCGCGGGTGTCACGGTCGAAGCTAACGGCCAGGCCGTTAGCGTCAAGGGTCCGAAGGGCGAGCTTGCGCTCACCGTCGCGAACCCGATCGAGGTTCAGATCGTCGATGGCCAGGTTCTGGTCACTCGTCCCGACGACGAGCGCGCTTCGCGTTCGCTGCACGGACTGACCCGTACCCTGATCGCCAACCAGATCATCGGCGTCACCGTGGGTTACACCAAGGGACTCGAGATCGTCGGTACCGGTTACCGCGTCGCGCAGAAGGGCACCTCCGTTGAGTTCGCCCTCGGCTTCTCGCACCCGGTCCTCATCGAGCCGCCCGTTGGTATCTCCCTGACCGTCGAGGGCGTCAACAAGCTCACGGTCAGCGGTATCGACAAGCAGGCCGTCGGCGAGGTTGCCGCAAACATCCGTAAGATTCGCAAGCCTGAGCCCTACAAGGGCAAGGGTGTGCGTTACGCCGGCGAGATTGTTCGCCGCAAGGCCGGAAAGAGTGGTAAGTAACCATGGGTCTCGGAACTAGAGGAAAAAGCAAGTCGGCTGCCCGCGGACGCAGGCACGCACGTCTTCGCAAGAAGATCGAGGGGACCGCGCTTCGTCCGCGTCTCGTCGTCACCCGTTCGGCTCGCCACGTATTCGTGCAGGTCGTTGACGACAGCAAGGGTTTCACCCTCGCGTCGGCGTCGACTCTCGAAACTGACATGCGCACCTTCGATGGTGACAAGACCGCCAAGGCCCTCAAGGTCGGCGAGCTCGTCGCAGAGCGTGCGAAGGCTGCCGGCATTGAAGCAGTCGTATTTGACCGTGGTGGCAGCAAGTACGCAGGACGCGTCGCAGCCATCGCCGAAGGAGCTCGAAAGGGAGGGTTGGACCTGTGAGCACTGAATCCAGCAGCACAGCAGCAGCGAAAGAAGCAGACGTCGTCACTGAAGTTCCGGTGGAGACCGCAGCTTCGACTACGCCGCCGCAGAACGAGCCCCGCGAGGCTCGTCGTGGTGGCCGTGAGCGCAGCCCGAACCGTGAGCGCGGAAGCCGTGACGCCGAGAAGAGCCAGTTCCTCGAGCGCGTCGTCACGATCAACCGTGTTTCCAAGGTGGTCAAGGGTGGTCGTCGCTTCAGCTTCACCGCTCTGGTCGTCGTCGGAGACGGTAACGGCCTGGTAGGCGTTGGTTACGGTAAGGCCCGCGAGGTCCCGACCGCAATCAGCAAGGGCGTCGAGGAAGCGAAGAAGAACTTCTTCCGCGTTCCCCGCGTCGGCCTGACCATCCCGCACCCCGTTCAGGGTGAAGCCGCTGCCGGAGTCGTTCTTCTCCGTCCGGCCGCAGCAGGTACCGGCGTTATCGCCGGTGGCCCGGTGCGCGCCGTACTCGAATGCGCCGGCATCCACGACGTGCTGAGCAAGTCGCTCGGTTCGTCGAACACCATCAACATCGTGCACGCCACGGTGGAGGCCCTGCACCAGCTCGAAGAGCCGCGTGCGGTTGCGGCTCGCCGTGGCCTTTCCTACGAAGACGTGGCTCCGGCCCGTTTTCTGCGTGCCGATGCGGCTGCAGCAGCAGCCGCCGCAAGCGCGAAGGCAGGTGCCTAATGGCTCAGCTGAAGATTACGCAGATCAAGTCCAAAATTAGTGAGAAGCAGAACCAGCGCGACACGCTTCGCAGCCTGGGCCTGCGTCGCATTGGCGCCGTCACGATCCGCGAGGACAACTCGCAGAACCGTGGCTACGTCAACACCGTTGCTCACCTGGTGAAGGTCGAGGAGATTGACTAATGGCTGACGAGAAGGAAGCGACCGAGAAGGTCGCAACCAAGCCCGCCGCTAAGAAGGCCGCCGCCCCCAAGGCGACGACCACGAAGGCTGCTGCAGCCAAGGCTCCGGCCAAGACTGCTGCTGCCAAGAAGGCCGCCGCGCCGACTGAGCCCACTGAGGCCCGTCCGCAGGTGCTGAAGGTTCACCACCTTCGCCCCGCGCCCGGATCGAAGAAGGACAAGCAGCGCGTTGGCCGTGGTGAAGGATCCAAGGGTAAGACCGCGGGTCGTGGCACCAAGGGCACCAAGGCACGCTACACCGTGCGTATCGGCTTCGAGGGTGGGCAGATGCCGCTGCACATGCGCACCCCGAAGCTGCGCGGGTTCAAGAACCCGTTCCGCGTGGAGTACCAGGTTGTAAACCTGGAACGCCTGGCCGAGCTGTACCCGACCGGCGGCGATGTAACCATCGAATCGCTGGTCGCCAAGGGTGCTGTTCGTGACAACGAGAAGGTCAAGGTTCTCGGCAATGGTGACATTGCGGTTAAGCTGACTGTTGCAGTCGATAAGGTCTCCCGCTCAGCTGAGCAGAAGATCGTCGCAGCAGGTGGCTCGATCAAGTAGTAAGACCCGTAGACGAGATCGAGCTTGTCGAGCCTGCTCAGCGACTAATGCGCTGACGCTGTCTCGGCAAGCTCGTTCTTTGTTACTAACTGGAGGCCTTTTTTGTTTAGCGCCATTGCGCGGATATTCCGCACGCCGGACCTTCGTAAGAAGATCGGGTTCACCCTGGGCATCGTCGCCCTGTTCCGTCTGGGCTCGTTCATCCCCGCCCCATTCGTGGACTTCGGCAACGTGCAAGCCTGTCTTGCAGCGAACCAGGGGACGAGCGGCCTCTACGAGCTCGTGAACCTGTTCAGCGGTGGCGCCCTGCTGCAGCTGTCCGTCTTCGCACTGGGGATCATGCCGTACATCACGGCCTCCATCATCGTGCAGCTGCTGCGCGTGGTGATTCCCCACTTCGAGACCCTCTACAAGGAGGGCGCGGCGGGCCAGTCCAAGCTCACCCAGTACACGCGTTACCTCACCATCGCCCTCGGCATCCTGCAGTCGACGACGCTGATCACCGTCGCCCGCAGCGGCGCCCTGTTCGGCACCTCGGCCTCGTCCGAGTGCTCGCAGCTGATCACCAACGACGCCTGGTACGCCATCATGCTGATGGTCATCACCATGACCGCCGGCACCGGCGTCATCATGTGGATGGGTGAGATGATCACCGAGCGCGGCATCGGCAACGGCATGTCCCTCCTCATCTTCACGTCGATCGCCGCCCGCTTCCCGAACTCGCTGTTCGCGATCGGCCAGCAGAACGGCATCGACATCCTGCTCATCGTCCTGGCCATCGGGCTGGTCGTTGTGGCCGCCGTGGTATTCGTCGAGCAGTCGCAACGCCGCATCCCGGTGCAATACGCCAAGCGCATGGTGGGCCGCCGCACGTATGGCGGCAACAACACCTACATTCCGATCAAGGTGAACATGGCCGGCGTTGTGCCCGTCATCTTCGCGTCGTCGCTGCTGTACCTGCCGGCGCTGATCGCCCAGTTCAACCAACCCGCCGCGGGCACCGAACCGCTGGCCTGGGTCACCTGGATCACCAACAACCTCACCAAGGGCGACCACCCGCTCTACATGGCGATGTACTTCCTGCTCATCGTGGGCTTCACCTACTTCTACGTCGCGATCACCTTCAACCCCGAAGAGGTCGCCGACAACATGAAGAAGTACGGCGGGTTCATCCCCGGCATCCGCGCGGGCCGGCCCACCGCCGAGTACCTCGACTACGTGCTCACCCGCGTGACGCTGCCCGGGGCTCTGTACCTCGGCCTGATCGCGCTGATCCCGCTGATAGCTTTCTCGGCCATCGGCGCCGACCAGAACTTCCCGTTCGGTGGCGCCAGCATCCTCATCATCGTGGGTGTCGGCCTGGAGACCGTGAAGCAGATCGACTCTCAGCTGCAGCAACGCCACTACGAAGGGCTCCTGCGATGACCCGACTTCTCGTGATCGGCCCGCCCGGTGCGGGCAAGGGCACCCAGGCCGTGCGCCTGGCCGAGGCCTTCGGTGTTCCCGCCATCTCCACCGGCGACATCTTCCGCCACAACGTGAAGAACGAGACCGAGCTCGGAGTGCAGGTCAAGGCGTTCATTGAGGCCGGCAAGTACGTGCCCGACTCGCTGACCAACGCGATCGTCGCCGACCGGCTCAAGGAGCCGGACGCCCGGCAGGGCTTCCTGCTCGACGGGTACCCGCGAACCACTGAGCAGGTGCTCGAACTCGACCGCCTGCTCGAGGCGGAGGGTACTTCTCTCGACGCCGTGGTGCAGATCGTGGCCGACACCGATGAGGTCGTGGCGCGGTTGCTCAAACGCGCTGCGGAACAGGGTCGTGCCGATGACACGGCAGACGTCATCCGTCACCGTCTCGAGGTCTACGAGGAGCAGACCGCCCCGCTGATCGACCTGTACGACAAGCGCGGCCTGGTCGTCACCATCGACGGCCTCGGCGCTGTCGACCAGGTCACTGACCGCATCGTGGCGGCGCTTGCCGAACGCGGCCTGCACGCCGTCGGGCCCACCGACGCGGTTGCGGCCTCGGCGTAAATTGCTGTGATTGGGCGTCGGCTTCGGTCGGCGCCCTTTCGTTTTCCCCCGGACGCCTCCCGGCGCCCGCTTTCGCACGACGACTTAGTTTGCAGGTATGACCGTGGCCCTTCGCCGCTCCATCTACAAGACTCCGGCGCAGATGCGCCTCATGCTGGCCCCCGGCCTGGCGACCGCCGCGTCGCTCGTGGCAGCCCGCGAAGCGATGCAGGTGGGCGTGACCACGCTGGCCCTGGATGCGGCCGCTGAAGCCGCCATTGTGGCCCGGGGCGGCCGGCCCAACTTCAAGCTCGAGCAGGGCTACTTCCACACCGTGTGCGCCTCGGTGAACGACGACGTGGTGCACGGCATCCCGAACGGCCGGGTTCTCGAACCCGGCGACATCGTCTCGATCGACAGCGGAGCCATCCTCGACGGCTGGAACGGCGACGCGGCGTTCACCTTCGTGCTGCCCGACCCGTCGCGGCCCGAGGTCGTGGCCGAGCGGCAGGAACTCTCCCGCGTGACCGAGCAGTCGCTCTGGCACGGCATCGCCCGGCTCGCCGAGGCACGTCACCTCAACGAGGTGGGCGAGGCCATCGAGGACTACATCGAGTCGCAGGGCAGCTACGGCATCCTCACCGACTACGTGGGCCACGGAATCGGCAAGTCGATGCACGAGGCGCCGCCGGTGTTCAACTACCGGGTGCGCCAGAAGGGCCCGGACGTGAAGCCCGGCCTCGTCGTGGCCATCGAGCCGATGGTGGTGCTCGGTGACATCGAGACCTACACCCGCGACGACGACTGGACCGTCGCCACGAGCGACGGCAAGGCCGCCGCGCACTGGGAGCACAGCGTGGCCGTGCACAAGGATGGCATCTGGGTGCTCACCGCCGAAGACGGGGGCGCAGCGGGCCTGGCCCAGTTCGGCATCACCCCCACGCCCCTGGCCTAGCCCGCCCGGCTGAGCGCGCGTCTCGCCCGCTTCTGGGATCGCAGGGGAAGCGGCTGGGCGCCTAGGGGCGGAGGAGTGCGGCGATCAGCTGGCCCGCGATGCGCTCCGGAACGAGCCGGGCGACCGCGCTGGGGCCGTCGGCGCGCAACAGCAGCGGGGTGGTGACCAGGGCGATGGCGAGGTCCGCGGTGCCTGACACGTCGTAGCCGGCACCGATCTCTCCACGGGCGGTCGCTCGCTCCAGGATGGCCGCGACGTGCGCGGTCGTCACGTCGAGGATCTCCCGCTCGAGGATCGCCGCGATCGCCGGATCGTGCGCGGCCTGGCCCACTAGCGACTTGAGCACCACGCCGAGCAGACCGCTCAGCGCGGTGATCTTGTTTCGCACGAGCACGGTGAGGTCACCGTCGAGCGAGCCGGTGTCGTCGGGGCTGAGATAGTCGGCCACGATCGTGCGGCAGGCGGATGCGACGAGGTCTTCCTTCGACGACCAGCGGCGGTAGAGCGACGCGGTGGACACCCCGGCCCGCCGCGCGATGGCAGCGGTGGTCAGCGCGCCGTAGCCGCGCTCGGCCAGGAGCGCCGTGGTGGCCGCGATGATGGCGTCGTCGACGCGGGCGTCCATAGGGCGGCCGCGCGCACCGGACGTGGCCTGGTCGGGGACGCTCATCTGGTGGGCTCGACGGTGGGGGAGCACGGTGTTGTGGCTGCCCCGGCCCGCTCGGCGCCGGGCAGGTGCTCACGCAGGTGCAGGGTCTGTAGGCTCGCGACCTGGTCCTTGGTGCAGCGCCCGTAGGTGGGGTGCGGCTGTAGGGCGCCGTCGAAGGCGACCAGGCGGTTCACCGCGTCGCGGAGCACCTGCACGGCGCTCAGGTCGGGCATGCCGGGGTCGAGTGCGGGGGCGCCGGAGACTGGGGCGGACAGGTTGTGCCGCATGGCGCCCCGGCGGAGGAAGACATGCTTGACCGCGCGCCCCACCGTGACCCGCAGGGACGCCGGCGCCAGCTTGGGGTACCCGGTCATGGAGTACCCGATGCTCTGCGCGGCGTGCTGTGCGGTCTCCGAGAAGCTGTAGCTGCCGCGCGGGCTCAGCAGCGCTGCGCCGGAGCCGTCCTGGCGCACGCGCGACTCGAGCGTGTCGACGAAGGCAACCAGCGCGGGGAGGGGAGTGGCGGCATCCGTGATGTCGGCGGGAACAGGGCGGAAGGAACTCATGCTCCGAAAATACTCCTTTTCAGAAACGAAAGCGAACTGTTTCGTATTAGGGTGGTGCCATGATCTCTGCTCCCACCCTCACCGACGTGCCGCACCCGAGCGTTCCCGACACTGCGCCGAGCCCCGGTGCGGCCGTGCAGCGGATGCGCGACGGCTTCGATTCCGGTCGCACCCGGCCTCTGGCCTGGCGGCGGGCCCAACTGCGGGCGTTGCGCCGGCTGCTGGTCGACAACCGGGACGACCTGCGGGAAGCGCTGTACACCGACCTGCGAAAGAGCGCGACCGAATCGGACCTGACCGAGATCGGCATCCTGGTGCGGGAGATCGACCACACCCTGCGGCATCTCGGGCGCTGGCTTCGGCCGCGCCGGGTGCCCGTGCCGTTGGTGCTGATGCCGTCCAGCGCCCGGATCGTGCGCGAGCCCCTGGGCGTGGTGACCGTGATCGCGCCGTGGAACTACCCGGTGCAGCTGCTACTCGCTCCATTGATCGGAGCCCTGGCCGCGGGCAACACCGTGGTGCTCAAGCCCAGCGAGTTGGCCGTCGCCACGTCGACGCTGCTGGCCCGACTGGTGCCCGCCTACCTCGACCGGGAGGCCGTGAGCGTTGTCGAGGGCGGCATCCCCGAGACCACCGAGCTGTTGGCGCAACGCGTGGACCACATCTTCTACACGGGCAACGGCGCGGTCGCCCGCATCGTGCTGCAGGCTGCCGCACTACACCTGACACCAGTGACCCTCGAACTCGGCGGCAAATCCCCGGTGTGGGTGGACGCCTCCGCCGACCTGGCCAGCGCGGCCCGCCGGATTGCCTGGGGGCGGTTCGTCAACGCCGGGCAGACCTGCGTGGCGCCGGACTACGTGCTGACCACCCCGGCGGTCGCCGCCCGGCTGGAGCCGCTCCTCGTGGGTGCCATCACCGACCTCTACGGGGCCGACCCGAAATCGAGCCCCGACTACGGCCGCATTGTGAATGAACGGCAGTTCGGCCGGCTGGCTGCCATGCTCGGCCAGGGCCGGCTCGTGGCCGGCGGGGCGACGGATGCGGCAGAGCTGTACATCGCGCCGACCGTGCTCGCCGACGTCGACCCGGCCTCGGCCGTGATGACGGAGGAGATCTTCGGGCCCATCCTGCCGATCGTGACCGTGTCGGGCCTGGACGAGGGCATCCGCTTCATCGGGGCCAGGGAGAAGCCCCTGGCGCTCTACGCGTTCACCCGCAGTCGCACGGCGGAGCAGGCCATCCTGGCCCGCACGTCGTCCGGTGCGGTGGGGCTCGGCGCTCCGATGTCGCACCTCATGGTGCCCGGCCTGCCGTTCGGCGGGGTGGGGGCCAGCGGTATGGGCAGCTACCACGGTGAGGGCTCGGTGGCCCTGTTCAGTCACGACAGGGCGGTGCTGCGCACGCCGGCTCATCCGGATGTGCTCGGCCTTGTGGCCGCGCCCTACGCGCGACGCCGCACCCAACTGGTGCGCCGCCTGGTCTCCACCCTCCGCCGCTGACGGCGGGTATACGAGGGGCGCGGCTCGCGGATGGGGCGGGGCTAGGTGTCCATCACGTGGACGAGCTCGTCGATGAACGACGCGAAGTCCACCGAGCGCTTGATCAGGCGCTGCACCTCGAGGCGGTCGGCGAAGACCTCCACGAACTGGTCGAAGACCGCCTGGAAGGTGCTGCGCCCAGCGGCGCTGAACGCGATGAGCGCCACCACGTTCACCCGGTTGTCGCCCCAGTCCATCGGGGCGTCGTTGATCACGATCGCGATCGACGTCTGCTTGGCACTCATCGACATGGCGTGCGGCACCGCGAGGTTGTCGGTGAACGCAGTCGACGACATCAGCTCGCGTTCGATGGCGCCGTCGACGTAGCTCTGGTCGATGATGCCCTTGGCCGTCATCCGCTCGCCGAGCGCAGTGATCATGGCCACCTCGTCGCGGGCGTAGAAGTTGCGGGAGAACAACGACTCGTCGAAGAACTGCAGCAGATCGTCCTTGAGGCGGGCGCGCCGGCGCATCCGCCGCACTCGACTGGCGTGCTGACGGATGCGGTCCACATCCCCCTGGGTGAGGAACGGCTGGATCACGATGACACCGTCGGAGTGCAACTGGGGGTCGATGGTGGTGAGCACCAGATCGGCGTCCAGCGAGTCCCACGCCACATCGGACCGGGTGATCACCGCGACGACCTCGAGGTCGTCGCCGAGCACCCGTTCGATGCGTTCGCGCAGCAGCACGTGCATGTCGTAGTAGTTGGGGCACACGATCGCGCAGGTCACCAGCTCCACCCGGCGCACCTGCTGCTCGAGGTGCGCGCCGACGTGCATGGCGATGTAGGCGATCTCGTCGTCGTTGATCACGATCTGCTCGGCCCGCTGCAGCTCGCTGGCGATGTACACGGCCAGCTCGTAGATCAGCGGGTAGGAGGTCTTGATCGACCGGGTGAGCGGGTTGCGGGAGTAGGACTTGTCGTGCGCCCGGTTGATCAGGTTGCGCACGTGCAGGGTGAGCCGCACGATGAAGTCGTCGTCGTCGAGGTCGACGAGGTACTCCTGGCTGGCCCGGTCCACGATCGCGCGCATCGCGGCGAGCTCGGCCGGCTGCACGTAGCTCTCAATGAGGGTCTCGGCGGGCTGGTCGTGCCCGGGCGTGATCACCCGGGTGGTGAGCAGGAATGCCAGGTAGGCCAGGTCGCCGCTGCCCAGGCACACGTCGAAGTGCGTCATGATCAATCCCGACAGCGAGGTGGCCAGCTCCGACGGCGGCTCGGTCACGGCCGGCGCGGGGGAGAGGTTCTTGCTCACCCGGTCGATGGCGATCGCCACGTGCAGCAGCACGTTGTTGATGCCGTACTCGTTGACGAAGTAACCCTGGCCGTCGAGCAGGTCGATGAGGTCGGTCTTGAACGCGCTGAGGCTGTCGGCGCCGGCCTGCCCCGAGGTGAACTCGCGCTGGATGGTCTCCAGGTCGATCATGCCGCGGGCGCTTTCCTCCCGGAACATGCGGCTGAGCAGCTTGCGCCGGTCGGTCTCCGAACCGGTGAGGGTGACGACGCTGCCGTGCCGCACGAGGGTGAGCCCGGAGTCGGGCAGCAGCAGCCGCACCCGGGCCAGGTCGGCCTCCACGGTGGAGTCGCTGACGAAGTTCTCGGCGGCCAACTCGTACACGTCGAGGCCGTCGACCTCCTCGGTGAGCCGGCGCACCAGCTGGGAGAGACGCTGCTGCGGGGTGTCGGCTTCCGTGTCGCGGGGCCGGGAACGGTGCTCGGCGGTGAACGCGGAGAACTCGTCGCGGAGGATGCGGTACCCGGCGGTGCCCGATTCGATCACCGTCAACGGATGCGCCGCGGCCTTCACCGCGGTGACGTAACTGCGCACACTGCGCGGGGTGACGCCCAGGCGGTCAGCGAGTTCGCCTGCCGTGATCCAGCCCGACGTCTGGGACAGATAGTCCAGCATCCGTGCCTGTTTATCACTCATAATGCGCAACTCCATTGTCTCAAGAGTAGTCAAGCAGAGAGTAGTGCCCGCAACAGCAGGCATTTTGTTTGTTTCCGCAGGGTGCGGAAAACCCTCTGGTGGTGCGCGAAGAGAGGAAAGAGGAAAGTAAGGGTTGCATTCAGAAGTTCGATGGAAGGAGTGAATCAATGAAGATTCTCGTCGTATGTGGTGCCGGTGCGTCCAGCGCATTCGTGGCACACCGTTTGCGTGTGACCGGCAAACAACGGGGGCTCACCCTCACCGTTGTCGCCGGAAGCGAATCTGACCTGCCGGGCTCGCTCGACACCGTCGATGTTCTTCTGGTCGGCCCGCACCTCGCTCCCCGCTTCGAGCGCCTCAGCACTCAGGCGAAGAAGCTCGGCGTGGGAGTGGCCTTGCTGCCCAAGTCGGTCTTCGCGGCCCGCGACGGCGACCTGGCACTCGACCTGGCCGTGGATGCAGAGCACGAACGGTCGTGGGTCTGACCTGGTCACGCGCCACACCCCACCACCCCTGATTGTTGTGCCGGCGGCTGCCGGCCGCCCGCACGGAGCCGGGACCTCGACTGAGGCCCGGTGACAATCCCGCACGTTGGAAAGGCTTAGGCGTACGAAATGGCTGAACGCACCGTACTGATCGGATCGACCCACGGGCTGCACGCTCGCCCCGCGAAGCTCTTCACCAAGGCCGCTGCGGCCGCCGGCACCCCGGTCACCCTGCAGAAGGGCGACGGCAAGGCCGTCAATGCCGCCAGCATCCTGGGCGTCATCGCGCTCGGCATCAACCACGGCGACAGCGTCACGCTGGCCACCGACGGTGACAACGCCGAGAGCGTTCTCGACGAACTCGCCGCACTCCTCCTCACCGACCACGACGCCTAAGCGGAGTTGCTGACCATGCTGGAACTGCAGGGAATCGGGATCGGCCAGGGGGTGGCCATCGGCCGCGTGCTGCGCATGCCCGAACCGCTGCCCGAACCCGTCGACACCCGCAGCACCCTCGACCCCGAGGCCGAGCTGGCCCGCGCCACCTCGTCGATGCACACCGTGGCCGAAGACCTCGAGGCTCGCGGCGAGCGTGCCGGCGGCACCGCCCAGGAGGTGCTCGAGGCCCAGGCCATGATGGCCGAGGACCCCACCCTCGTCGACGAGGTCACCGCCCGGCTGCACAAGCACCAGACCGCCGAACGCGCCGTCTTCGAAGCCTTCTCCTCCTTCCGCGACCAGCTGCTGGCCCTCGGCGGCTACCTCGGCGAACGCGCCGCCGACCTCGACGACGTGGCCCAGCGGGTCATCGCCGACCTGGGCGGCCTGCCCGCCCCTGGCGTGCCCGACCCGGCCGAACCCTTTGTGCTCGTGGCCCGCGACCTGGCCCCGGCCGACACCGCGCTGCTGGACCTCACCAAGGTGCTCGGCCTCATCACCATCGACGGCGGCCCCACCTCGCACACCGCGATCCTGGCCCGCGAGAAGTCGATCGTGGCGATCGTGGGCACCCACGCCGCCGCGCAGCTCGCCGACGGCGACCAGGTCATCATCGACGCCGCCAACGGCATCGTGCTCGTGGCCCCCACCGACAAGCAGATCGCCGACGCCCGGGCCCGCATTGCCGCCCGCGCTGCGCGCGCCCTGGCCCCGATCGGCCCCGGCAAGCTCGCTGACGGCACCAGCGTGCCGCTGCTGGCCAACCTGGGCTCAGCGGATGGCGCCGAGCGCGCCGTCGCCCTCGGTGCAGAGGGTGTGGGCCTGTTCCGCACCGAGTTCCTCTTCCTCGACTCCACCTCCGCGCCCACCGTGCTGCAGCAGCAGGGTGAATACGAGCGGATGTTGCGCGCCTTCCCCGGCAAGAAGGTCGTGGTGCGGGCGCTCGACGCCGGCGCCGACAAGCCGCTCGCGTTCCTCAACGACGCCGACGAGGAGAACCCCGCCCTGGGCCTGCGCGGACTACGCGCACTCCGCGCCAGCGAGGACATCCTGCGCGAGCAGCTGACCGCCCTCGCCGAGGCCGCCGCGACCACTGAGGCCGATGTCTGGGTGATGGCGCCGATGGTGGCCACCGTGGAAGAGGCCGACTACTTCACTACCCTCGCCCACGACCTGGGCCTGAAGACCGCCGGTGTCATGGTCGAGGTGCCGTCCGCGGCGCTGATGGCCCACCGCATCCTTGCGCACACCGACTTCGCGTCGATCGGCACCAACGACCTCACCCAGTACACCCTCGCGGCCGACCGGATGCTCGGAACCGTCGCCGGGTTCCAGGACCCGTGGCACCCCGCGGTGCTGCGCCTGGTGGGCGAGGTGGGCGCCGCCGGCGCCGCGGCCGGCAAGCCCGTCGGTGTTTGCGGCGAGGCTGCGGCCGACCCGCTGCTCGCCGTGGTGCTCGTGGGTCTCGGCGCCACGACCCTGTCGATGTCGGCTGCCGCCCTCGCCGACGTTCGGGCCTCCCTGGCCGACTTCACTCTTGAGCAGGCGCGGCACCTTGCCGCGGCCGCTCTGTCCGCCGACGGCGCAGCATCCGCTCGCGCCGCGGCAACCGCAATCGCACACAGTTACACCAGCTCCGACCCCAGCAGCACGGCCCCTACCGTGCTTACCCACCCCGAGAGAGGTACACAGAAATGACAACGACGTCTGTCACCGAGAAGAAGGGCGCGAGGGTCCACGTTCAGGCCTTCGGCACCTTCCTGAGCGGCATGATCATGCCCAACATCGCGGCGTTCATCGCGTGGGGCATCATCACCGCCTTCTTCATCCCCACCGGCTGGACCCCCAACGAGACCCTGGTCACGCTCGTCGACCCGATGATCTTGTACCTACTGCCGTTGCTGATCGCCAACACCGGTGGCCGCATGGTCTACGGCACCCGCGGTGGAGTGATCGCCTCGATCGCCACCATGGGCGTCATCGTCGGCAGCTCGATCCCGATGTTCATCGGTGCGATGATCGTCGGACCGCTCTCCGCGTGGATCCTGATGAAGGTCGACAAGATCTGGGCCGGCAAGATCCGGCCCGGCTTCGAGATGCTGGTGGACAACTTCTCCGCCGGTATCCTCGGCTTCGCCCTGGCCCTGGGTGCGTTCTTCGGAATCGCCCCGCTGGTCACCGGACTGAGCGCCTTCCTCGAGTCGGTCGTCGACTGGCTGATCGCCAACGGCCTGCTGCCGATCGCGTCGATCTTCATCGAACCGGGCAAGATCCTCTTCCTCAACAACGCCATCAACCACGGCGTGCTCACCCCCATCGGTGTGCAGCAGGTACAGGAGAGCGGCAAGTCCATCCTGTTCCTCCTCGAGGCGAACCCCGGCCCCGGCCTGGGCATCCTGCTCGCGTTCACGTTCTTCGGCGTGGGCCTGGCCCGTGCGAGTGCACCCGGCGCGATCATCATCCAGTTCCTCGGTGGTATCCACGAGATCTACTTCCCCTACGTACTGATGAAGCCGATGCTCGTCTTCGCCGCCATCGGTGGTGGCATGACCGGTGTTGCCGTGAACGTCGCCTTCCAGACCGGCCTCCGCGCTCCCGCCTCGCCCGGCAGCATCATCGCCGTGCTCGCACAGACGCCCGGAACCGACTACGTCGGCGTGATCCTCTCCGTGATCGCCTCCGCCGGTGTGTCCTTCGCGATCGGTGCGGTCATCCTCCGCGCCAGCCGCAAGAAGGACCTGGCCGCTGAGAACGACAACGAACTGGCCGCCGCCATCGCCAAGACCGAAGCCAACAAGGGCAAGTCCAGCTCCGTGCTGAGCAACCTGGGCGCCTCGGCCGCCACCGGTCACGCTGTGAAGAACATCGTCTTCGCGTGCGACGCTGGTATGGGCTCGAGCGCCATGGGCGCCTCGGTGCTCCGCAACAAGATCAAGAAGGCCGGCATCGAAGGGGTCACGGTGACCAACCAGGCCATCGCGAACCTCGACGGAACCGCCGACCTCGTGATCACCCACCAGGACCTGACGGACCGCGCCCGGGGCAAGAGCCCCAAGTCGGTGCACGTCTCGGTGGACAACTTCATGAACAGCCCGAAGTACGACGAGGTCGTGGAATCTCTCCAGGGCACAAGCGAGGAAGTGACTAAGTAATGACCCAGAGCATTCTGGAACCGCAGAACGTGGTGGCCGCGGGAACGGCCACCACCCGGGACGACGCAATCCGGGAGGCCGGCGCACTGCTGGTCGCCTCCGGAGCGGTCACGCAGGAGTATGTCGACTCGATGTTCGAGCGCGAGAACTCCGTCTCGACCTACATGGGTAACTTCCTGGCGATCCCGCACGGCACGAACGACGCGAAGGAGTCGATCGTGCGGTCGGCTCTCTCGCTCGTGCGCTACGCGGATCCGATCGACTGGGACGGACAGCCCGTCAAGTTTGCGGTCGGCATTGCCGGGCTGAACAACGAACACCTGGAGATCCTCTCCAAGATCGCCGTCGTCTTCTCGGACGAGGACGAAGTACAGAAATTGATCGATGCAGCAACGCAGGAAGACATTTTCGCGTTGCTCGAGGAGGTAAACGCAGAATGAAAGCCATTCACTTCGGCGCGGGCAACATCGGCCGCGGTTTCGTCGGGCTCCTGCTTCACGAGGCCGGTTATGAGGTCGTCTTCGCCGATGTGAATGCTCCTCTTATTGAGGCTCTGCAGGGTGCAACGTCCTACACGGTGCACGAGGCGGGGGAGACGCCCACCGACAAGGTGGTCGACAACTTCCGCGCCATCAACAGTTCCACCCACGAGGCCGATCTCATCAACGAGATCGCCACGGCCGACGCGGTCACCACCGCCGTCGGACCGAACGTGTTGCGTTTCGTGGCTCCGGTCATCGCGGCGGGCCTGGCCCGCCGCGATGCCGGCCGCGCGCCGCTGGCCGTGATGGCCTGCGAGAACGCGATCAACGCCACGGATGTGCTCGCCGAGCAGGTCTGGGCAAACGTGCCCGACGGCGACCGCGACGCCCTCGCCGGCCGGGTGGCCTTCGCGAACACGGCCGTGGACCGCATCGTTCCCGGCCAGGCGGCGGATGCCGGCATCGACGTCACCGTCGAGGCCTTCTACGAGTGGGTCATCGAAAGCCCCGCTTTCGGCGACGCCCCGCCGACGATCCCCGGCGCCACGTTCGTCGAGGACCTCGCCCCGTACATCGAGCGGAAGCTCTTCACGGTGAACACCGGGCACGCCACGGTGGCTTACCTCGGCACCCAGGCCGGTGTCTCCAAGCTCTCCGACGCCCTGCTGGTGCCCTCGGTCGCCGACGGCGCCCGCCGGGTGCTCGAAGAGACCAGCGCCCTCCTGGTGGCCAAGCACGGCCTCGACGAGGCCACCCAGCGCGCCTACCGGGAGAAGATCCTCGGCCGCTTCGCCAACCCGTCGCTGCCCGACACCGTCGAACGTGTCGGCCGCCAGCCGCTGCGCAAGCTCAGCCGGCACGAACGCTTCATCGGCCCGGCGGCCGAGATCGCCGAGCGGGGCACCCGCCCCGTGGCGCTGCTCGAGGCCATCGCCGCGGCGCTGCGCTTCAACGTGGCCGACGACGAGCAGAGCGTCGAGCTGCAGCGGATGCTCGCCACTGACTCGGCCGAGACCATCGTGGCCGACGTGTGCGGGCTCGAGCCCGCGCATCCGCTCTACGCGGACGTGCTCGAGGTCGTTCGCGGAGCCGTCACCGCATCCTGAGTGCTGTCCCACCGTCCCTCGGCCTGGAAACGGGCCGAGGGATTATAGGGATGAATTGCCAAAAGGCAATTGCATAGCATAGGATAAATCCTTGGTGTCTAGCACCGCCTTTATTGGCGTGTCTGGCCGCCACATCCACGCACGACCAGCAACCAATACTTTAGCGATAGTGAGTTATGGCCAAAAAAGACGGTGTCATCGAGATCGAGGGCGCAGTAGTCGAAGCTCTTCCCAATGCGATGTTTCGCGTTGAGTTGACCAACGGCCACAAAGTTCTTGCCCACATTTCGGGCAAGATGCGTCAGCACTACATCCGCATCCTCCCTGAGGACCGCGTGATCGTGGAGCTGAGCCCTTACGACCTGACCCGCGGTCGGATCGTTTACCGCTACAAGTAAAGCGTTGCTGTAAGTAACGGCCCACGGCATCCCGAGGGTACGAAGACAGCGATTACAAGGACACACCCATGAAGGTCAAGCCCAGCGTCAAGAAGATCTGTGACAAGTGCAAGGTCATCCGCCGTAACGGCAACGTGATGGTCATCTGCGAGAACCCGCGTCACAAGCAGCGTCAGGGCTAGTCACCTGGCAAGCCCAGCAGCCTCAGGGCTGGTCGAGCTTGTCGAGACCCGCAGGCCGATCTCACCGCGGCCAGCAGCTTAACAACTAAATACTTAGCAGTGCCGGGAACCCCTCGGGGTGACACCATCGGTTGGAGGCCGATGCACAGGCACTGTTACAGACCTCCACTCATCCCACAGGAGAAGCCACAATGGCACGTCTAGCCGGCGTAGACATTCCGCGCGATAAGCGCGTGGAAGTTGCACTTACTTACATTTTCGGTGTTGGCCGTACGAGGGCCCTCAAGACCCTCGCCGACGTCGAGATCGATGGAAACATTCGCGTCAAGGACCTGACTGACGAGCAGCTCGTCCAGCTCCGCGACTACATCGAAGGAACCTTCAAGATCGAGGGTGACCTTCGACGCGAGATCGCCGCTGACATCCGCCGCAAGGTCGAGATCGGTAGCTACGAAGGTATTCGTCACCGCAAGGGCCTGCCCGTTCGCGGCCAGCGCACCAAGACCAACGCTCGCACCCGCAAGGGCCCGAAGCGCACCGTAGCCGGCAAGAAGAAGGCGCGCTAGGCCTCGCCTAGCCCGTCTCGCCTCTAGGATTCAGGAGAAATCATGGCAGCACCCAAGTCGGCCGTACGGAAGCCGCGTAAGAAAGAAAAGAAGAACATTGTTGTGGGCCAGGCTCACATCAAGTCCACGTTCAACAACACCATCGTCTCGATCACTGACACCACCGGTGCAGTCATCAGCTGGGCGTCCTCAGGTGGAGTCGGCTTCAAGGGTTCGCGCAAGTCGACCCCGTTCGCCGCTCAGCTGGCCGCCGAGTCGGCTGCCCGCCAGGCGCAGGAGCACGGCATGAAGAAGGTTGACGTCTTCGTCAAGGGACCGGGCTCCGGCCGCGAAACGGCTATCCGTTCGCTGCAGGCTGCCGGCCTCGAAGTTGGTTCGATCAACGACGTGACGCCCCAGGCTCACAACGGTTGCCGTCCCCCGAAGCGCCGCCGCGTTTAATTCCTTTCAGTGACTGGCGATTGGGCTTGTCTGGGTCGAAAGATCCGGGCAGGCTCACTCGCCGTTCACCGCGACAGGGTGGCCAGCCACCCCGTCGAGTCTCACAACTTAACAACTCGCCACTAAGTGTCATATAGCGGACACTTCGCCGAAAGGAATCAATAGTGCTTATCGCACAGCGCCCCACGCTCACCGAAGAGAACATCTCGGAGTTCCGGTCCCGGTTCGTCATCGAACCGCTCGAGCCCGGCTTCGGCTACACCCTCGGTAACTCGATGCGCCGCACCCTGCTTTCCTCGATTCCCGGCGCTGCTGTCACCAGCATCCGTATCGATGGAGTGCTTCACGAATTCAGCACCGTTCCCGGGGTCAAGGAAGATGTCACCGAGATCATCCTGAACATCAAGGGACTCGTCATCTCGAGCGAGCACGACGAGCCGATCACCGCGTACTTGCGCAAGCAGGGCTCCGGCCAGGTCACCGCTGCCGACATCTCGGCTCCGGCCGGCGTGGAGGTTCACAACCCCGAGCTCGTCATCGCGACCCTGAACGACAAGGCCAAGTTCGAACTTGAACTGACCATCGAGCGTGGCCGTGGTTACGTGTCGGCTACCCAGAACCGCAACGAGTACTCCGAGGCCGGCCAGATTCCGGTCGACTCGATCTACTCGCCGGTTCTCAAGGTGACCTACCGTGTCGAGGCAACTCGTGCCGGTGAGCGCACCGACTTCGACCGCCTCGTCGTTGACGTGGAGACCAAGTCGGCTATCTCGCCTCGCGACGCCATCGCATCCGCCGGTCGTACGCTGACCGAGCTGTTCGGTCTGGCCCGCGAGCTCAACACGGCCGCTGAGGGCATTGAGATCGGCCCCGCGCCGGTCGACGCCGTTCTCTCGACCGAGCTGTCCGTGCCGATCGAAGACCTCGATCTGTCCGTGCGCTCGTACAACTGCCTCAAGCGCGAAGGCATCAACAACGTCAGCGAACTGGTCGCCCTCTCGGAGACCCAGCTGATGAACATCCGCAACTTCGGTCAGAAGTCGGTGGATGAGGTCAAGGACAAGCTCGTCGAGCTTGGCCTGTCGCTCAAGGATTCTGTGCCCGGCTTTGACGGTGCGCACTTCTACAGCGGCTACGACGAAGAAACCATCTAAGGCTCGTCGTTCCTCGACGCCTTTCGACTTTGATACTGGAGATTACCGATAATGCCTAAGCCCACTAAGGGAGCCCGTCTCGGTGGCGGACCGGCGCACGAGCGCCTCATGCTCGCGAACCTGGCCGCCAGCCTGTTCACCCACAAGTCCATCAAGACGACCGAGACGCGCGCCAAGCGCCTGCGTCCGGTCGCCGAGCGCCTGGTGACTTTCGCCAAGCGTGGCGACCTGCACGCTCGTCGTCGCGTTCTCGCGACGATCGGCGACAAGACCGTCGTGCACGAGCTCTTCACCGAGATCGCGCCCCAGGTTGCGCTGCGCGATGGTGGCTACACCCGCATCACGAAGCTCGGCTTCCGTAAGGGCGACAACGCCTCCATGGTGCAGATGGAGCTCGTTCTCGAGCCCGTTTCGCCCAAGGTGAAGTCGAACAAGGCCTCCGCGAAGGCGTCCGCGCCGGTCGCAGAGGAGACCGTCGTTGAGACCGAAGCACCCGAGGCCGTCGAGGCTGAGGTTGTCGAAGCCGACGCCGTCGAGGCCGACGCTACCGAGGCATCCGCTGAGGAAGCCAAGTAGCATCAGCGTCACCTGCTGAACCTGTAGTACCTGAAAGGGCCCGACTTCGGTCGGGCCCTTTTTGTGTGCCCGGATGCGTCGACCGCACCTCTGGTGGGTGACCGCGCCCGCTGTAGCGGGCGCGGTCACCTACCAGGCGGTGCAGCGAAGGCCCAGAAGCCTCCGGCACGGCGGCGGTCGGGCTTGGGTGCCGTGGCGAGCGGCTAGCGGGGCTGCGGGCGGAAGGCCTGGAGGGTGTCGGCGCCGGGCACCGGGGCCAGCGGCGCATCCGCCAGGCTGTCGAGTGCGGTCGCCACGGCGTCGGCGTAGATCGCACCGCCGGTGGGGCCGGGGTGGATGCCGTCGTCGGCGAGCACGTCCACGTGCGGGGCGATCGCGCCGCTCCAGTCGGCCAGGGCGACGCGGGCGCGGTGCGCCGAGAAGTCCGCCAGCTCGGCGTTGACGCCGGCGGTCCAGTCCCGGTCGGCGAAAGCGTTGACCACGATAAGTTCGCGGCTCGGCCCGATGGATCGCATGATGGCGGCGAGCTCGGCCGGAGTGATCGGGCCGTTGGTGCCCAGTCCTACGACCACGACCGGGCGCAGGGTGCCGGCGTCGCGCTGCGCGGCGAGGATCTCCGGGGCGGCGTCCATGCCGCGGGAGACCTGCGCGTCGATCGCGATGCCGGGGAACTCCGCCTGCAGTTCCGCCGCGGAGGCTAACATGACCGAGTCGCCGACCGCGGTGATGGTGGAGCCGCGGGTGGCTTCAGCGGCCACCCCGGCGGCCTGCGCTGCGGCGACGGCAGCGGCCTGAGCCTCCGCGGCCTCGGCCGCCCGGTCGAGCGCCTGCTGGCCGCGCAGCACCTCGGCCTGCGCCGAGGTCATCGACGGCGCCGTCAGAACGGATGCGGCGGTGCCGGCCAGCAGCAGCACCGTCGCCACGGCGACAATGGCGAGGACATACCGCGGTCGCTGGTGTCGAGGGGCGCCGGGCGCGCTCGATGATCCGGCGGCCCAACCGCGTAGACGGCGGAGCGCGCCGCGCAGGCCGAACCGGCGGATCGGGGTCTCCAGCCAGCGGTGCGAGAGTGCGGCGGCGCTGAGGGCGAGAACCAGGGTGGTGAGTCCGGTGCCCACGATGCTCCAGGGGCCGGTGCCGACGGGATCCCAGAGCTGCACGAGCACCAGCAGCGGCCAGTGCCAGAGGTAGAGGCCGTACGACCGCTCGCCGAGGTAGCGCAGGGGAGCGGTGTCGAGTATGCGCCCGAACCGGCCGTCGGCGATGGCCGCCCAGATGACCACGGCGCTGAACAGCGAGACCAGCAGCAGCCCGCCCCGGTAAGTGACGGCGGAGTTGTCGGGCAGCCAGATCGCGGCGGCGAGGAGGCCCGCCACGGCGCCCGCGCCCCACCACGGGCGGGCGGCGGCGATGGATCGACGGATCGGCGCGCGCTCGGGGTCGACGCCGGCCGGGCCCGAACGAGTCTGCGGAGCGATCTCGGCGTTCTGGCTCGCTTCAGGGTGTTGCGTTCCCCGCGCGACCGGCCGCGGGCGGAGCAGCAGGGCCAGGCAGGCGCCGATGAGCAGGCCGAAGCTGTGCGTGTCGGAGCCGTAGTAGACCCGGGTGGGGTCGCTGCCGGGGTGGAAGCCGATGCCCATCCAGGCCGCCGAGGCGAGCGCGAGAGCCGCTACGAGGGCCAGGCGGAGGCCCGGGCGGCGGAGGCGGAGCAGCAGCAACAGGAGGAGCGGCCAGAGCAGGTAGAACTGTTCCTCGACCGCGAGCGACCAGAAGTTGCGGAAGAGCTCGGGCTGGCCGGAGTCGAAATAGCTGGTGTGCGCGGTCAGCGACACCCAGTTGTAGCTGAACGTGGCGGTGCCGAGAAGCTTCCAGCCGAGGCCCACGAGCACGTCGCCGCCGATCAGCCAGGCCGCCGTGCACGCCACGAGCACCAGGGGCACCAGGGCGGGGATCAACCGTCGGACCCGGTGCAGCCAGAACCGACGGGGCGAGAACCTGCCGGTGCTGTCCTGTTCGGCCACGATCAGCCCGGTGATGAGGAAGCCGCTGATGACGAAGAAGATGTCCACGCCGATGAAACCGCCCCGAAGCGCCGGCGGGAACAGGTGGTAGATCACGACGAGAGCCACGGCGAGCCCCCTCAACCCGTCGAGGCCGCTCAGACGGCGGCGGCCAGGCCCGGTCAGGCCGGCGACCCCGGCGGCGCTGCCGGCACCGGATGCCCCGGCCGGCGTGCTCGACCCGGCCGCGGAGAGGGCTGTGGCGCGGGAGCGGGGATCCGTGCGGAAAGTACTGGTCATAGCGAAGGGGCCGTCGAAGGCCCGTCCAACGATAACCCGGTCGGGCCTCTACACTGACCTCTGTGAGTTTTCCCGAGCCCGTAGACGGCCTTCCGCTGCCGGTGCTGACGGACCTCAACCCGGATGGCGCGCTCGCGGAGCCGTCCGACGCGATGCCCGAACCCGGCTCCACCCGCATCCGCCTGGACGTGGCGTACGACGGCACCGGTTACTTCGGCTGGGCCCGTCAGCCCGGCTACAAGACCATCCAGGGCCAGATCGAGGAGGGCCTGGGCGCCATCCTGAAACGGCACCAGCCCACCCCGGATCTCGTGGTCGCCGGCCGCACCGACTCCGGTGTGCACGCCCTGGGCCAGGTGGCGCACTTCGACCTCAACGCCGACCAGGTCGACAGCCTCGTGCGCGTCAAGAGGGGCCGGGGCGCCCCCAAGTACCCCAACGAGCTGGCCTCGATGGTGCAGCGCCGGCTCGGCGGCATCTTGGTCACCCAGCCCGAGATCGTGATCCGCAGCGCCACCGTCGCACCCGCCGGGTTCGACGCGCGCTTCTCCGCCCTCTGGCGTCGCTACGAATACCGCATCGCCGACCCCCTGGCGCTGCACGATCCGCTGCAGCGGCTGCGTACCACGTGGCACGGCTTCGCCCTCGACCTGGAAGCCATGCAAGAGGCCGCGGCCACCCTGATCGGGCTGCACGACTTCGCCACCTACTGCAAGCCGCGGCCAGGGGCCACGACCATTCGCACCCTGCAGTCCTTCGACTGGCGGCGGGACCCCGACGGGGTGCTCGTGGCCACCGTGCAGGCCGACGCGTTCTGCCACTCGATGGTGCGCGCGCTCGTGGGCGCCTGCGTCTCGGTGGGGGAGGGCAAATTGGTGGGCACCCGTCTGGTGGACCTGCGGATCGAGCGCGCCCGCACCAGCGAGTTCAAGGTGATGCAGGCGCACGGACTCACCCTCATGGAGGTGGGCTACCCCGAGGACGCCGGAATGGCCATCCGTGCCGCTCAGACGCGCGCGCGCCGCGAACTGCCCGAAGACGAGTGAGTGCGCACGGATCTGCCCTGCGGAGTTGTGCCTTAGCCGTCCCGTGAACTAGTGTTGACCTTTGGTGTCTGAGCGTTGCAGCCAGGCCCGCGAACGTGAGCCCTCCATCGATCGTGTTCTCCTCGAGAACACACCCGGAGCGGGATTCACGAACACCTCCGTTCGAACAAGAAAGCAGCACAACAGTGACGCGCACTTATACCCCCAAGGCAAGCGAACTCCAGCACGACTGGGTCGTTATCGATGCCACCGACATCATTCTGGGTCGGCTCGCCAGCCACGCCGCGATTCTCCTTCGCGGCAAGCACAAGGCGACCTTCTCCCCCCACATGGACGGTGGCGACTTCGTCATCATCATCAACGCCGAGAAGATCGCCCTCACGGGCGCCAAGCTCGAGCAGAAGAAGGCCTACCGCCACTCCGGTTACCCGGGCGGCCTGACGGCTACCACCTACGCGGAGATGCTCGAGAAGCACCCCACCCGTGCGGTTGAGAAGGCGATTCGCGGCATGCTGCCGAAGAACTCGCTCGGCCGTGCACAGCTGCTGAAGCTCAAGGTCTACGAAGGCCCGACGCACCCGCACGCTGCGCAGCAGCCCAAGCCGTACACCCTCAGCCAGGTCGCTCAGTAGCGTCGGCCCCCAGACTTCTCGATATCTAAGAAAAAAGGATTCACACCATCGTGGCGAAGATCGCAGACCAGATTGACGCAGCTCCCGAGAGTTACTCCACCGAGACTCCCGCTGAAGCAGCAACCAAGGCGCCCCGCGCCGTCCTCAACGTTCCCGGCGCAGCCGTGGGCCGTCGCAAGCAGGCCATCGCCCGCGTGCGCATCGTCCCCGGCGCCGGCAAGATCGTCGTCAACGGGCGCGAGCTCGACGACTACTTCCCGAACAAGCTCCACCAGCAGCTCATCAACGACCCGTTCAAGGTCCTCGACCTGCTCGGCAGCTACGACGTCATCGCACGCATCACCGGTGGTGGCCCGTCCGGCCAGGCCGGCGCGCTGCGCCTCGGCATCGCCCGCTCGCTGAACCAGATCGATGAAGAGAACAACCGCGCCATCCTGAAGAAGGCCGGCTTCCTCAACCGTGACGCTCGCGTCAAGGAGCGCAAGAAGGCCGGACTCAAGAAGGCCCGCAAGGCGCCGCAGTTCTCGAAGCGCTAACCCGTTAGTCGAGTACACACTCATATGGCTCGACTATTCGGCACGGACGGCGTCCGGGGCCTGGCTAACCGTGATCTCACGGCTGGCCTGGCCCTGGGCCTCGCCCAGGCGAGCGCCGTGGTGCTCACCTCGGGCCGCCGCGCGGAACTCCGCCGCGCAGAGGGCCGCCGCCCTGTCGCCGTGGTCGCTCGCGACCCCCGCATTTCCGGTGAATTCATCACCTCCGCCGTTGCAGCAGGCTTGGCCAGCTCCGGCGTGGACGTGTTGGATGCCGGCGTCATCCCGACGCCCGCCGCCGCGTTCCTCATCGCCGACATCGGCGCAGATTTCGGCGTGATGATCTCCGCCTCGCACAACCCTGCCCCGGACAACGGCATCAAGTTCTTCGCCTTCGGTGGCACCAAGCTTCCCGACGACGTCGAGGACCGCATCGAGGCTGTCCTCGCCGCCGGCGACCAGCTCCTCACCCCGATCGCCGGTGATGTGGGCCGCATCCGCCGCTTCGCCGACGCCGAGGACCGCTACGTCGTTCACCTGCTCGGAACCCTGCCTCACCGGCTCGACGGCATCCACGTGGTTCTCGACTGTGCCCACGGTGCGGCCGCCGGTGTCTCCCCGCAGGTCTTCACGGATGCCGGCGCCCGCGTCACCGTGATCGGCGCTGACCCTGACGGCCTCAACATCAATGACGGCGTGGGCTCCACGCACCTCGACAACCTCGCCCGTGCAGTGCTCGAGCACGGCGCCGACGTGGGAATCGCCCATGACGGCGACGCTGACCGCTGCCTCGCAGTGGACCGCGACGGCAACATCATCGACGGTGACCAGATCATGGCGATCCTGGCCGTCTCGATGGCCGAACGCGGCGTGCTGACGGACCGGACGCTGGTGGCGACGGTGATGAGCAACCTGGGCCTGAAGAAGGCCATGGCGGCCAACGGCATTTCGATGATCGAGTCCAAGGTGGGCGACCGCTACGTGCTCGAGGAACTCGACGCGCACGGTCTGTCGCTCGGCGGCGAACAGAGCGGCCACGTCATCATGACGAAGTTCGCCACCACCGGCGACGGCATCCTCACCGGCCTGCACCTCGTGGCCGAGATGGCCCGCACCGGCAAGACCCTGGCCGAGCTGGCCAGCGTCATGACGGTGTTCCCGCAGATCCTGGTGAACGTGCGCGGCGTGGACCACCACGCTCTCGCCGGCGACGAGGTCATCGCCCAGGCCGTGCGCGACGCAGAGCTCGAACTCGGCGACACCGGCCGCGTACTGTTGCGCCCCTCCGGCACCGAGCCGATGGTGCGGGTCATGGTGGAAGCCGCCGACCAGCCCACCGCCGACCGGCTGGCGCACGCCCTCGCCGACGTCGTGCAGTCCCGTCTGGCCCTGCAGCCCAGCTAACGCGCCCGTCCGGCCGGCGTGCCCTGCCAACTGTTCCCGGTGCGGACGATTGCGCCCGGCGTACCGGGCGCAATCGTCCGCTGTGGCGACAGTTGCTCACTCGCGAGCGCCGTCGTGGGTTACGGCGTGGGCATGCCGCCGTTCACGTTCAGGGTCTCGCCGATGACGTAGCTGGATTCGCCCGACGCCAGGAAGACGTAGGCCGGAGCCAGTTCGGCCGGCTGGCCCGGACGACCCAGCGGGGTCTGCTCGCCGAACTCGGGGAGTTCCTCGGTGGGTTGGCCGCCCGCGGTCTGCAGCGGTGTCCAGATCGGTCCGGGCGCCACGGCGTTGACCCGGATGCCCTTGGGCGCCAGCTGCTGGCCGAGCGCCTTCGTGAACGCGTTGATGGTGGCCTTCGTGGATGCGTAGTCGACAAGGTTCTCGGAGGGGGAGTAGGCCTGGATCGAGGTGGTATTGATGATGCTCGAGCCCGGCGTGAGGTGGGGAAGAGCCGCTTTGGTGAGCCAGAACATCGCGTACACGTTGGTCTTGAAAGTCTCGTCGAACTGTTCGTCGCTGAGTTCGAGGAGGTCCTCCACGTGCTGTTGCTTGCCGGCATTGTTCACCAGGATGTCCAGGCCGCCGAGTCCGTCGACCGCGCTGCTGACGATCTCGCGACAGAAAGCCGAGTCGGTCAGGTCGCCGGGCAGGGCGACGGCGGTGCGGCCGGCTTCCTCGATGAGTGTGACGATCTTCTGGGCGTCTTCCTCCTCCTCGGGGAGATAGGAGATGGCCACATCCGCCCCCTCGCGGGCGAACGCGATGGCGACGGCGGCTCCGATGCCGGAGTCGCCGCCGGTGACGAGTGCCTTACGTCCGGAGAGGCGTCCGGTGCCGCGGTAGGAGGTCTCTCCGCGGTCGGCAGTCTCGTTCAACGTGGCATCCAGCCCTGGCCCCTTCTGCGATTGAGCGGTGGTGTCGATGTCGGCGTACTTCTTGGACGGGTCTTCGAAGGTGTACTGGTCGGAGGACAATGTTGTACCTTTCATCGGTCGTCGGCATGCCGCCGCCGAGAAGAGCGGCGGACACGACAAATAAGCCTAAAACCGTCGGTCTGGGTGCTCCCTGCGCGAATCCTTACGGCCCGGTTACGGCGGTCAGTCGGTTCAGGGAGCGGCGTTGGGGACCGTGCCCGTTGCGGTGAGGACGTAGCGAACGTGGCGCCGGAGGGGCGAGCCGGGAGGCAATCGCGGGTGGTCGAATTCGACGGACGGCCGCATGCCAAGCCGTTCCATCACTCGCCGTGAAGGTGAGTTCACCAGCGCTGTGATCGAGTTCACCTCAGCCAGACCCAGGGCATCGAAGCCGAACCGTAGGGCGGCCGTGGCTGCCTCGGTGGCGAAGCCGTGGCCCCACGCCGACATCGCCAGCCGCCACCCGACCTCGACACCACCGGACCCAGGGACGCCCTCCGGCATTGGCGCCAGACCCGTGAAGCCGATGAACGCACCCGTGTCCAACCGTTCCAGCGCCCACAGCCCGAATCCGTGCTGGTCGAAGAGGGCGTCTGCCCGGGCGGCGAGGGCGTCACTGTCGAACCGGCTCAGAGGAGCGGGGAAGAAGCGCATCACCTCGGCATCCGCGTTCAGCCGCGCGAACGGCTCACGGTCCGTGTCGAGCCAACGCCGCAGCAGGAGCCGGTCGGTGCGGCGCTGGAAGTCCATTCCTCCACCGTAACGGCCGCCTCCAGGGCCGAGCGTTGCGTGGTGACAATATGTGCAGCACCCCCAATAGGAGGTACGCGGGTACCGGCGGTCTGGCCGGGCCGTCTCGGCCGACGCTCAGACTTTGCGGAGCAGCACCTTGTCCACAGTGTGGTCGGAAGCCTTGCGCAGCACGAGGGTCGCGCGGGACCGGGTGGGGCGGATGTTCTGCAGCAGGTTCGGCTCGTTGATCGTGCCCCAGATAGTGCGTGCCCGCGCCCTGGCCTCGTCTTCGCTGAGAGACGCGAACCGGTGGAAGAACGACTTGGGGTTGGTGAAAGCCCCGCGCTGCAGCCCCAGGAAACGCTCCTCGTACCAGCGCGAGATGTCCGACGTGCGCGCGTCCACGTAGATGGTGAAGTCGAACAGGTCGCTCACCGCGAGCCCGTGGCCCGGCGCTGGCGGCTGCAGCACATTGAGGCCCTCGACGATCAGGATGTCAGGCTGACGCACGACCACCTGAGCGTCCGGGACGATGTCGTAGTTGAGGTGCGAGTAGAACGGGGCGCGCACTTCCGCGGCGCCGCTCTTGATGGCGCTGACGAAACGCAGCAGCGCCCGCCGGTCGTAGGACTCGGGGAAGCCTTTGCGCTCCATGAGCCCGCGCCGGGCCAGCTCGGCATTGGGGAAGAGGAACCCGTCGGTGGTGACCAGCTCCACCCGGGGCGTGTCCTCCCACCGGGCCAGCAGTTCGCGCAGCAGCCGCGCAATGGTGGATTTGCCCACCGCCACCGACCCGGCCACACCGATCACGAACGGAGTGGCCTGTGCGCGCTCACCGAGGAAATCGCTCGTGTCGCGATGCAGTTTGCGGGCCCCGGCGGCGTAGAGGTTGAGCAGTCGGCTGAGCGGTAGGTAGACATCCGACACCTCATTGATGTCGAGCGGCTCGCCCAGGCCGCGCAGCTGCACGACCTCTGTCTCGCGCAACGGCAGCGGGGTTGAGGGCGCGAGGGATGCCCACACAGCACGATCGAGCTCCACAAAGGGGGTGCTGTGACCGGTATTACCTTGGCTCACCAGCGGCTCGGACATCGAGACCAAGCATAGTGCGACTAAAATCAGGGCCATGTGCGGAATTGTGGGATATGTAGGAGACAACAAGAGCGTCGAAGTCCTCATGGGCGGGTTGCGCCGACTCGAGTACCGGGGCTACGACTCCGCGGGAATCGCGGTGATCGACGATGCCGGTCAGCTCAGTACGGCCAAGCGTGCCGGCAAGCTCGCGGTACTCGCGGCGGCGCTGGCCGAGACCCCGATCAACAACGGGCGAACCGGCATCGGCCACACCCGTTGGGCCACCCACGGCGGACCGACCGATCAGAATGCGCATCCGCACCTGGGAGACAACGGCAAGCTCGCCCTCATCCACAACGGAATCATCGAGAACTTCTCTCCCCTCAAGGCTGAGCTTCTGGCCGAGGGCTACACGTTCCTCAGCGAGACAGACACCGAGGTGGCCGCGGTGCTGCTGGGACGGGAATACCAGCGCCTGGGCGACCTGGGCGAGGCGTTCCGCACCGTCGTGGCCCGCCTCGACGGCGCCTTCACCCTTCTCGCGGTACACCAGGACCAGCCCGGCGTCGTCGTCGGCGCCCGTCGCAACTCGCCGCTCGTGATCGGCCTGGGCGACGGGGAGAACTTCCTCGGCTCCGACGTCGCCGCTTTCGTGGAATACACCCGTCGTGCCGTCGCTATCGGCCAGGATCAGATCGTGACCATCACTCCTGACCTCGTCACCGTCACCGACTTCTTCGGCAACCCCGTCGAAGTCGAAGAATTCGACATCGCCTGGGATGCCTCCGCCAGCGAAAAGGGCGGCTGGTCCAGCTTCATGGCCAAGGAGATCTCCGAGCAGCCGGATGCCGTCACCAACACCCTGCGCGGCCGGATCCAGGACGGTCAGGCGGTCGTCCCCGAGCTCGTCGCCTTCGGCGATGACGTGCTCGCGAGCATCCGCCGCATCGTGATCGTGGCCTGCGGCACGGCCGCCTACGCAGGCCAGACCGCGAAGTACGCCATCGAGAAGTGGGCGAAGGTGCCGGTCGATGTCGAACTCAGCCACGAGTTCCGTTACCGCGACCCGGTGCTCGACGAGCACACCCTGGTGATCTCGATCAGCCAGTCCGGCGAGACGATGGACACGCTCATGGCCGTCAAGTACGCCCGCGAGTCCGGCGCCAAGGCGATCTCGATCTGCAACACCCAGGGGGCCACCATCCCCCGCGAGTCCGACGCCGTGATCTACACGCACGCCGGGCCAGAGGTCGCGGTCGCGTCCACGAAGGGGTTCACCGGCCAGATCGCCGCGCTGTACCTGTTCGCCCTGCACCTGGCCCGGGTGCGCAACACGCTGCCCCTGGCCGAACTGGCCGAGCAGGTCGTCGAACTGCAGGCCATTCCGGAGAAGATCGCCACCACCCTGCTGCAGGGCGACGCCGTGCGCCAGCTCGCCGTGTGGATGACCGACTCCCGCGCTGTGCTGTTCCTCGGCCGCCACGTCGGATTCCCGATTGCGCTCGAGGGCGCGCTCAAGCTCAAGGAGCTCGCCTACATCCACGCCGAGGGTTTCGCGGCCGGCGAGCTCAAGCACGGCCCGATCGCGTTGATCGAACCCGGCCAGCCCGTCTTCGTCGTGGTGCCGAGCCCCCGCGGCTCCGCGCACCTGCACCCCAAGGTGGTGTCCAACATCCAGGAGATCCGCGCCCGCGGCGCCCGGATCATCGCGATCGCCGAACAGGGCGATGCCGCGGTGCTCCCGTTCGCCGACACCGTGTTCCACATCCCGCTGGCCGCACCGCTGTTCGAACCGCTGCTCGCTGTCGTGCCGCTGCAGCTGTTCGCCATCGAACTGGCCACCGCCAAGGGCCTCGACGTGGACCAGCCGCGCAACCTGGCCAAGTCCGTCACGGTCGAATAGGCCGGTCGGATAAGACACGGATGCCCAGGGCGTGCCGCCTCATCGCTCAGCGGTGCGGCGCGCACCCTGGGCATTCCGCCGCCACCCACGGGATGAGGACACGTTGATCAAGGGCATCGGGGTCGACATCGTCGACCTGGCACGCTTCGACCGGCAGGTCGCCCGCACCCCGGGGCTGATCCCCAGGTTGTTCGCACCCGCCGAACGCGCCCTGCCGCCGCACTCGCTGGCGGCCCGGTTCGCGGCCAAGGAAGCGCTGATCAAGGCGCTCGGCGGTAGCGTGGGCGCAAGCTGGCAGGAGATGGAAGTGGTCTCAGACCCCGACGGCAACCCGTCCTTCGCGCTCACCGGGGTGGCCGCGGCGGCCCTGGCTGCGCGCCGCATCACCGGCGTACACCTCAGCCTCACTCACGATGCCGGCGTCGCCTGCGCGTTCGTGGTGCTGGAGGGCGACAAATGAGCGCTGCATTCCGCGAGGCGCTCATCGACCTCGCCGCCGTGCAGGCCAACGTGGCGCACCTGCGCAGCCTCATCGGCACGCGGCACACCATGGCCGTGGTCAAGGCCAACGGCTACGGCCACGGCGCCGTCCCGGTGGCTCGTGCGGCCCTGGCCGGGGGAGCGGACTGGCTCGGTGTCGCCGACCTCGACGAGGCCCTGGCCCTCCGGGCCGCCGGCATCGATGCACCGCTGCTCGCCTGGTTGCACGGCCCGGACAGCGACTTCACCGCGGGCATCTCCGCGGACATCGACCTCGGCCTGTCGTCGGCCGTGCAGGTGCGCCAGGCGGCGGATGCGGCGCTGAGCGTGGGCCGCACCGCATCCGTGCAGATCAAGATCGAGACCGGCCTCAACCGCAACGGGGTGGACGAAGCGGACTGGGCTGAGGTGTTCCGCCTCGCCGCGGCGTTCGAGCGTGTGGGCCGGCTGCGCGTGCGCGGCGTGTTCAGCCACCTCGCCAACACCTCGCCGGCCGACGATGAGGCAGCGCTGCTGAGCTTCGACCGGGGTCTGGCCGCCGCCGCGGCCGCCGGCCTCACGGTCGACCTGGCGCACCTGGCCTCCACCGCGGCCGCGTTGCGGTTGCCCGCTGCCCGTCACTCGATGGTGCGTCTGGGCATCGGCATCTACGGGCAGTCCCCGTTCGACGACGCCGACTCCGCCGCGCTCGGGTTGATCCCCGCGATGACCCTGCGCGGCCGCGTCGCCGCGGTGCGCCAGGTCGCCGCCGGCGCGGGCGTCTCCTACGACTACCTCTGGCGGGCCGCCGCCGACACCACGCTGGCTCTCATCCCGCTCGGCTACGCCGACGGGGTACCGCGGCAGGCCATGAACGCCGCCTTCGTGGCGATCGGCGGGGTACAGCATCCCGTGGTGGGCCGCATCGCCATGGACCAGTTCCTGGTCGACGTGGGCGCTGCGCCGGTCGCCGTCGGCGACGATGTGGTGCTCTTCGGCGACCCCGCCACCGGAGCCCCCAGCGCCGCAGAGTGGGGCGCGGCGGCCGGCACCATCAACTACGACATCGTCACGCGGGTGGGTGCCCGGGTGCCCCGGCGCTATGTGGGCGGGGCCGTCGACGGCGCGGCACCGGATGCGGCGGCCTCGTCACCTGCAGCCGGCGCGCCGGGCAGCGCTGAGAGCACCGAGGCCGAGAGCGTGGGGGAGTAGCCGCCGATGCGCCGCATCGTCGACGACCCCGACGCCATGCACGCGCTGGGCGTAGAGCTGGCCGGAGCGCTCCGCGCCGGGGACCTCATGGTGCTCACGGGCCCGCTCGGTGCCGGCAAGACCACCTTCACCCGCGGCCTCGGCGAGGGGTTGCAGGTGCGCGGCCCGGTCACCAGCCCCACCTTCGTGCTCGCGCGCACGCATCCGAGCACCGTCGGCGGCCCTTCGCTCGTGCACGTGGATGCCTACCGGCTGAACAGCGCCATGGAACTCGACGACCTCGACATCGACTTCGCCCGCTCGATCGTGGTGGTGGAGTGGGGCCGGGGGCTGCTCGAGGGGATCACCGAGTCCTGGCTCGACGTGGAGATCGTGCGGCCGCTCGGCGCCTCCGAGGCCGTGGCCGGCGCGGGCTCTGATTCCGATGCAGACACGGATGCCGACCTCGACCGGGCCGAGCCGCGCACGGTGACGGTCACCGGCTTCGGTCCCCGCTGGGAGGCCGGGCTCGGTCTGGCCCCCTCGGCCGGCACCGACGGCCACGCGGCCGGATCCACGTCCGCCGTCGCCCCCGACCAACCGGCGACCTCCGTCGGCTCCGATGACGCCGCGGTCCGCCCCGACGGGAGGGTAGGCGAATGAGCGCCACTCCGGCCGTTCCCGCGAGCCCCACCGGCGCCCGGTACTGGATCGCCCTCGTCCTCACCGGCCTGATCGGCGGCCTGCTCTCGGGCGTCTTCGGCGTGGGTGGCGGCATCGTGATGGTGCCCCTGCTCATCTCCCTCGTGCACATGAACCAGCGCCAGGCCGCCACCACCTCGCTCGCGGCGATCGTGCCCACCTCCATCGTGGGCTCGATCACCTACCTGGCCAACGGGCACATCGACCTGGTCGCGGGTGTGATCATCGCCGGCGGCGCCGTGGTGGGGTCGATCATCGGCAGCAACCTGTTGCAACGCATTCCGCTGTTCTGGCTGCGCTGGCTGTTCATCGCGCTCCTCGTGGTCGTCGCCGCGCGCATGGTGGTCGTCGAGCCCGAGCGGGGCGCCGCGCTCGAGCTCAGCGTGCTCGTGGTGCTCGGCTACCTTGCCCTCGGCCTGGCCATGGGCATCGCGTCCGGCCTGTTCGGCATCGGCGGCGGCGTCATCGCGGTGCCGGCGCTGGTGGCGGTCTTCGGTGTGAGCGACCTCATCGCCAAGGGCACCTCCCTACTGGTGCTGGTGCCCACGAGCATCGTCGGCACCATCGCCAACCTGCGGGCCAAGCTCGTGGACCTGCGCGCCGGCCTCGTGGTCGGCGTCGCCGCCACCGTGGCCGCGGTGCCAGGGGTGGCGCTCGCGCTGCTCATCCCGCCGCGTCTGTCGAGCATCCTCTTCGCCGTGCTGCTGGTCCTCGCCGCCGCCCAGCTCACCGTCAAGGCCCTCCGCACTCCGCGCCCCTGACCCCACCCCGTCTCGAGGGCTCGCCCTGCTGTTCCCCGTGGGCCCGGGCGAGCGGATGTGCCGGGGCCGCATAGGCTGGACGGGTGCTCCTCGCCATCGATACCTCCGCCGGCACCGGCGTCGCCGTCGTCGACCTGACCCAGGGTGTGATCGCCGAACGCGGCATCCCCGACACCATGCGCCACGCCGAGGTGGTCGGCCGCCTCATCCAGGAATGCCTCACCGAGGCCGGCATCCCCGTCACGGCGCTTTCCGGCGTGGTCGGCGGCATGGGCCCCGGCCCGTTCACCGGCCTCCGCGTCGGCATCGCCGCCGCCCGGGTCTTCGCGCTCGGCATCGGGCGGCCCCTCGTGCCCGTGATCAGCCACGATGCCATCGCCTACGGCCACTACCGCACCGGCCACACCGGCCCGCTGCTCGTGGTCACCGACGCCCGCCGCCGTGAGGTCTACTGGTCCGCCTACAGCGGGGCGGATGCGGCAACCCTGCCCGTGCGCATCGGTCCGCCCGCCCTCGCCAAACCCGCCGAGCTGCTCGAGGACGACTTCGCCCACGCTGGTATGCCCCGCCTGGACGCCACCACCATCTCCGCCGGTGACCTCGGCATGGTTGCCGAACTGACCTTCGCCGCCGGCCGCCCGTTCGCTGCCGACGACGCGCTCTACCTGCGCTCGCCCGACGTCACGGTGTCCAAAAACGGCCCCAAGCGGGTGAGCTGATGACCTGGCAGCTGCGCCGCGCCACCGCCGAGGACGTCGACAAGATCATGGCCTTGGAGACCTCGATCTTCGAGAACGACGCCTGGTCCACCGAGATGATGGCCCGCGACGTGGCCGACCCCGGCTGCTACTACCTGGTGGCGTTCCCGCCCGACGCGCCAGACCACATCGTCGCCTACGCCGGCCTGCAGGCCGCCCAGCGGTCGCCCGAGAGCGATATCCAGACCATCGCCGTGGCCGAGGAGGCCCGCGGCCGGGGCCTCGGCCGGGTGCTCATGCTCAGCCTGATCACCGAGGCCCGCAAGCGTGGCGCCCGCGAGACCTTCCTCGAGGTGCGCGCCGACAACCCCGGCGCCCAGCACCTCTACCGCTCGCTCGGCTTCGAGGACCTCGGCGTGCGCCGGGGTTACTACCAACCAGACAACGTGGATGCGATCGTCATGCGCCTGCCCATTCCTCCCGCCGAAATGCAGTTCACCGTGGATGCCGCCGCCGCCGACTCGGCTCTCGCCGCCGATTCAGCCGCCGAACCTGTCGCCGCCACAGCTGCCCCCGCCGAACCCGCACCCGCATCCGACCCCCGGCACCGCCCATTCAACCGCACCGACCCGCTCGTGCTCGGCATCGAGACTTCCTGCGACGAGACCGGCATCGGCATCGTGCGCGGCACCACCCTGCTCTCCAACACCATCGCCTCCTCCATGGACGAACACGCCCGCTACGGCGGCGTCGTGCCCGAGGTCGCCGCCCGCGCCCACCTCGAGGAGATGGTGCCCGCCATCCGCGCCGCGCTCGCCGAGGCCGAGATCCAGCTCGACGAGATCGACGCCATCGCCGTCACCAGCGGCCCCGGCCTCGCCGGCGCGCTCATGGTGGGTGTGGGCGCCGCCAAGTCGCTGGCGCTGGCGCTGGACGTGCCCATCTACGCCGTCAACCACCTCGTCGGCCACGTCGGCGCCGACCTGCTCCGCGGTGAGGGTGTCGCGACGGATGCGCCGCTCGAATACCCCACCATCGCCCTGCTGGTCTCCGGCGGCCACACCTCGCTGCTGCTCGTGCGCGACCTTGTCTCCGATGTGGAACTGCTCGGCGAAACCATCGACGACGCCGCCGGCGAGGCCTTCGACAAGGTGGCCAGGGTGCTCGGCCTGCCCTACCCCGGTGGCCCGCAGATCGACCGGGTCGCCGCGACCGGCGACCCCACCGCCATCCGTTTTCCGCGCGGCCTCAGCCACCAGAAGGACATGGCCCAGCACCGCTACGACTTCTCGTTCTCCGGCCTGAAGACCTCGGTGGCCCGCTGGGTGGAGCAGAAGCAGGACGCCGGAGAGCCGGTGCCGATCGACGACGTCGCGGCGAGCTTCCGCGAAGCCGTCGTCGACGTGCTGCTCACCAAGGCCGTCGCGGCGTGCACCGACCTCGGGGTGCCTAGGCTCCTACTCGGCGGCGGCGTGATCGCCAACGCCAGGCTGCGCCAGGTGGCGCAGGAACGCGCGGATGCGGCGGGCATCGCCCTGCGCATCCCGCCGCTGTCGCTGTGCACCGACAACGGCGCCATGATCGCGGCCCTCGGCGCCCAGCTCATCATGGCCGGGCACGCTCCCTCCACCCTCGACTTCGGTGCGGACTCGACCCTTCCGGTGCCCGTCATCCAGGCCTGAAACCGCAGTTCATCCAGCGTTTCAGCGGTGGACGCGGTACTCTGGCCGTGGGGGTTCACCGCAAAGCAAGCACGTTGACACCCCCATGGCGTGGGTGCCACTATGGCACCGCCGCACCCAGCGCCGTCTGCCTGCCTACGCTGCACCCATGTGAAGGAGCCCTCACAATGACCGATCCGAACCAGACTCCCGCATCCAACGAGCCCACCCCGCCGCCCGCGTACACCCCGCCGGCCCCGCCCGCCTACGGCTCCGCGCCCGCTGCCCCCGCCTACGGCTCGGGGCCCGCAGCTCAGGCCTACTCGCCGCAGGGCTACGGCCAGCCGAACGCCGCAGACAAGTGGAACGTTCTCGCGATCATTTCGCTGGTCAGCGCCTTCTTCGTCTCGCTCGCCGCGGTGATCTGCGGGCACATCGCCCTCAGCCAGATCAAGAAGACCGGCGAGAAGGGCCGCGGCCTCGCGATCGCCGGCCTGGTCCTCGGCTACGTAGGCCTGATCGGCTTCATCATCTTCGTCGTCGTCGTGATCGTCGTCACGGTCGCGGGCATCAACAACGGCTCGTACAGCACCTACTAGCCCCGGCTGCACCGGCTCGGCACACTGGCCGGGTCGGTCGACCACCGGCGTCGGCGCGGGCCACGAATGCCGGTCTCGGCTCCGCAGGCAGCTCCGGCAGCACAGGAAAGGAACCAGTCATGACTGATCCGAACACTCCGCACCCCGAGGTTCCCCAGGTACCCGACGTTCCGCAGGTGCCCGACGTGCCCCAGGTCCCGGATTTCCCCCAGGACACCGCCGCGGGGAACCCGTCGGCCTCCGAGCCGTCCGCCGCGGGCACACCCGCCGGCCCGCCGCCCGAGCAGGGACCGCCCGCCCCGCCGCCCTACGGCGCCCCGCAGCCCGGCTACGGACCGCCGCCGCCCGGATACGGCCCGCCCACACCGGGTGCCCCGGCCACCGGCTACGGCCCGCCGCCCTCGTACACGCCCACGAAGCAGCCGATCCTGAGCATCCTGTCGATGGTGGCCGGCGTGATCGGCATCCTCGGCTCTCCCGTCGCCTTCTTCCCGATCTTCGGCGGCATCCTGGCGCTCATCCTGCCGGCTGCCGGCGTGGTGCTCGGCTTCATCGCCCGCAACCGGGAACCCAGCGGCAGGGGCTTCTGGCTCACCGGCATCATCACCGGGTTCGTGGGCGTCGCCCTGGCGCTATTGAGTATTCTGCTGTGGGCACTGATCTTCGCGAGCATGCCCAACAACTACTACTACTGATACCGGATCACCCCCGCGGCCGGTAGCCGCATCGGCTCACCCACGTCGGCCGACTTGAGAAACGAGTCCCACCCATGGCGCAGTCCGGGCAGCCCGACACTCGGGCAGAGTCGCAGGAGACGGCCGGAGCGCAGACCCCCCTCGGGCAGGGCTCCGCCGGCCAGGCCCAAACGCGCGCTGAAGCGCGGGCCAGGCAAGCCGCGCAGGCAGAGGCCGCCACCGACCCGGCCACAGCCCCGCCCGGCCTCACCCGGCCCCCTGTCGCAGGCGAGCTCGCCTACGAGTCCACCATCACCGCGCCCACCGAGTGGGTGCCCTACGTCTACACCACCGCCGAGATCCAGACCCATGCGGCCCGTCGCGGCCTGAGCGTAGCCGCCGTCATGTGCGGCTCGCTGAGCGTCCTGGCCGGCATCTTCGTGGTGTGGGCGGTGCCGCTTGCGGTCGCCGCGGTTGTGCTCGCGCTGGTGGCCCGGGTCGTCGAACGCCGCAGCGGCGGACTCTGGATCCTCGGCCTGGTCACCGGGCTCGCCGGCATCCTGCTCGGCGTGGTCTGGTTCGTCGTGATCACCCAGGTGCTGCCGCCGTACTACGGCTGAGCGATCGTGGGTCAGGCGCGTTCGACGAGCAACGCTACCTTGTGCCCGGCCGCGCGGGTCAGCACCAGGGTGCCCGACTCCGGACCCTTGAGCTTCAACCGCGTGCGCAGCGTGGCGGGGTCCACATCCACCCCGCGCTTCTTGATCTCCAGAGTGCCGATACGCCGTTCGGCCAGGGCGATCCGCAGCTTCTTCTCGTCGGCGGGCAGCACCTCGACCACCCGGAACGCGGTCGCGAACGGGGTCTCGGTGAGCGTGGCGCTGGTCAGGTACGCCAGCCCCTCGCTGAGCATGAGCGCATCCATCGACCGGGCCAGGTCGCCGATCAGCCGGGCACGGATGATGGCACCATCGGGTTCGTAGAGGTACTCGCCGAGCTCGCCGACAGGTACGTCCTCGCTGTCGTCGGGAGCGGTCAGCTCGGCCGCGCCGTCCTTGGTCAGCAGCAGCGCAGCACGGCGGATGCCCGGGCGGGCGAGCGGGCCGAACCACAGACCCATTTCCACCAGCTTGCCGTCCACCGACACCCACTGCGCCTCGGCGGTCTCCGGGATCTGGTCCCGGTCGTGGCCTGGGCCGAGTTTGACGCCCACGGGCATCCGTTCGGCCAGGGCGTACACGTCATCGAGGTGGGGAGAGTAGTCCTCAGAACGGGTGAGCCGACTGGTGTTGCCGTGCCCGGCGGTGCGGCGGGCCGGGTCGAACCAGAGCGCGTCGTACTCGGACGGGTCGACGTCGGCGGCATCGGCGCAGAGCACAGAGGCCGTGGGGAACGGGGCGAGGTTGAAGCTGGCGACGGTAGCGGTGACCTCGTCGATATCGATGGCGGTCACGGTGAGCTCCATCGCGGCCATGGCCATGGCGTCGCCGCCGATGCCGCAGCCCACGTCGGCGACCCGGGCGAGTTTGGCTTCGACGAAACGGCCGGCGTGCAGGGCGGCGACCCGCAGGCGGGTGGCCTGCTCCAGGCCGGCCTCGGTGAACAGCATCCGGCTGGCGAAATCACCGAACTTAGCCGTAGCCTTGGCGCGCAACCGGGACTGGTACAGCACCGCGTTCACGAGGGCGGGGGAGTGCCCGGCCTTCCGCAGCGCGCTGACCGTGCGCACCACGTCGCCGCCGGCCTCGTAGGGCGGCAGGGAGTCCAGCAGGCGCAGGCCTTCGGGTGAGAGCAGCTCAACGAGCTCGGCGCGATCCATCCCGCAAACCTATCAACCGAAACCGGCGTGAGTCTCGAGCGCTCTGGCACTCACGTTGCGTGAGTGCCAGTTGCGCCCTAAACTCGACTTAGCACTCTCGCTGTGAGTCTGCTAACTACGTCTTAGCTAAGAAAGAGGTCAACCGTGTCGGTCTCCATCAAGCCGCTCGAAGATCGCATCGTCATCAAGCAGGTGGATGCAGAACAGACCACCGCTTCCGGACTTGTGATCCCGGACACCGCCAAAGAGAAGCCCCAGGAAGGCGAAGTTGTCGCCGTCGGCCCCGGCCGCATTGACGACAACGGCAACCGCATCCCGCTCGACGTCGCCGTCGGCGACAAGGTGATCTACTCCAAGTACGGTGGAACCGAAGTCAAGTTCGGTGGCGAGGACCTCCTCGTTCTGTCGGCCCGCGACGTTCTCGCGGTCGTCGTTCGCTAGTAACACCCCATATCGTTGAATCCCGGATGGCCTCGGCCATCCGGGATTTTTCGTGTCCGCGCTCGCGGAACGAGACCGCTCCCCAGACAGGATCACCGGCACATGACGCAGGGCCCCACACGACGTAAGCCTGCGGCGCGCAGTGCCGCCAGCACCGGCCTGATCTACGCGATCTGCTCCTACGGCATCTGGGGCTTCCTGCCGCTCTACTTTCTGCTCCTGGCGCCCACCGGCGCCTTCGAGATCGTGGCCTGGCGGGTTCTGTTCTCCCTGGTGTTCTGTGCCGTGCTGATTGTCGCGACTCGGGCCTGGCGCCCCTTCGTGGCGGCCCTGCGCACCCCGAGGGTGGTGTGGACGATGGGGCTGGCCGGCGTGCTGATCTTCATCAACTGGCAGACCTTCATCCTCGCCGCCCTGAGCGGGCACGTCGTCGAGACGGCGTTGGGGTACTTCATCAACCCGATCATCACGGTGCTGCTCGGGGTGCTCGTGCTGCATGAACGGTTACGCGCCGCCCAGTGGGCCGCCGTGGTGATCAGTTTCATCGCCGTGATTGTGCTCAGCGTCGGCTATGGCACCGTGCCGTGGATATCGCTGATCCTGGCGTTCTCCTTCGGCCTCTACGGGCTGATCAAGAAGCGGGTGGGCGGGCGTCTCGACGCCCTCACCGGCCTGACTCTGGAGACGATGTGGCTCGCGCCCATCGCGATCGTGCAACTCGTGGTGGTGTCGCTGCTCACCGGGCTGACCTTCGGCTCGGTCTCACCGCTGCACACCATCGCGCTGGTCGGATCCGGGGTGCTCACCGCGGTGCCGCTGCTGTTCTTTGCCGCCGCCTCCCGCCGCCTGCCGCTGTCCACTCTCGGCCTGGTGCAGTACGTTGCGCCGGTGCTGCAGCTGATCGTTGGCGTGGTGGTGCTGCAGGAGCCGATGCCGCCCGAACGCTGGCTCGGCTTCGGCCTGGTCTGGCTGGCGCTGATCGTGCTCACCGTCGACATGATCGTCGCCGGACGCTCGCAGCGCCGGTTGTTGACCGATCTCGTCTGACCCGGCCGGCCCACGGCCTCCGGAGCCCGGTCGCGTTACCGTTTCTTACGCCCGCGCCATGGCCCCTGTTCGGGGGGAAATCGTTAGCGCCCGCTGAACGACTGCTGAAGGCATCCTGATCAGAAGCCCGTTTCGTAACGATTTGGTCGCGTTACACGCCTGTAACACGACCGCCTTGTTTGATGTCGTTCCGATGAATACCTTTGCAACACGGCAACGATCGTTTGCCGTGCTCGACCTCTCGATTCCCCTTACCCTAGGAGCAACATGAGCGTATTCGCGAAGGCCTCGGCCTCCCGCTCGGCCCGCGCCGTAGTCACCGGCGTCGCCATCTTCGGCGTCAGCGCACTTCTGCTCACCGGATGCAGCACGGCGGAGAGCACGCCCGCAGCATCTGAAGAGCCCGCCGCGACCAGCAGCGATGTCAGCCCCGTTGAGGCCGGCGACCGCGATCTGGCCCTCAAGGTCGGAACGATCCTCCCGCAGAGTGGTGGACTCGCCTTCCTCGGCCCGCCCGAAGAGGCCGGCGTCAACCTGGCCATCGAAGAGGTCAACGCTGCCGGTCTCGGCATCGACATCGAAGCCATCCTCCGCGACTCCGGCGACACCACGACCGACACCGCCACGGTCTCCGTGACCGACCTGCTCTCGCAGAAGGTCTCCGCGATCATCGGTGCGGCATCCTCGGGTGTCTCCAAGACCGTGATCGACCAGATCACCGGTGCCGGCGTCGTGCAGTTCTCCCCGGCCAACACCTCGGCGGACTTCACGAAGTACGAGGACAACGGCCTCTTCTGGCGCACGGCCCCGTCCGACATCCTGCAGGGTGAAGTCCTCGGCAACCTGATCGCCGAAGACGGCAACAGCACCCTGGGCCTGATCGTGCTCAACGACTCCTACGGAACCGGCCTGGCCCAGTACACCACCGAGGCGTTCGAAGCGGCCGGCGGAGAGGTCGTCGCCAGCGCGAGCTTCAACGAAGGCGACGCGAACTTCTCGGCGCAGATCGCTGAGGTCACCGCGGCCAACCCCGACGCGATCGCTCTGATCACGTTCGACCAGGCCAAGGTCATCACCCCGGACCTGGTCGCCAGCGGCTTCCCCGGAGACAAGCTCTACTTCGTCGACGGCAACCTCGCCGACTACAGCAAGGACTTCGCTCCCGGGCTGATCGAGGGCTCCAAGGGCACGCTGCCCGGCCTCGACACCGCCACCCTGGGCGACTTCACCGACCGTCTGCTCGAGGTCGACCCGACCCTGACCGACTTCAGCTACGCAGCTGAGTCGTACGACGCCGTCATCCTGATCGCCCTGGCCGCTTACGCGGGCAACGACGTGTCGGGTGAGTCCATCGCCAAGTACCTGCAGCAGGTCTCGGGCGGTACCGGCGAGGGCACCAAGGTCACCGACTTCAAGTCGGGCGCCGAGGCGCTCGCCAAGGGTGACCAGATCGACTACGACGGCTACTCCGGCCCGATCACGTTCGACGAGAACGGCGACCCGACGGACGCGACCATCGGTATCTACCAGTTCGATGCAGAGAACAAGTACACCCGCATCAACTAGTCATCACCGCTGACCCGGTACACCCACAGCAGACGTACCGCACAGCACCAGAAGGGCCCCGGCTTCGGCCGGGGCCCTTCTGCGTGCCCGCATACCCGTGTCCGCCCTTCGTGTCCGCCGCCCTCGTGGTCACTGCACTCGCGTCCGCTGCATTCGTGCCTGCTGTGCCCTGTCCTTCGTGCCTGCTGTGCCCTGTCCTTCGTGCCCTGTTCGCCGTGCCCGTGCCCGCTGTGCCCTGCCAGTCGAACCCCGTGCCCGCTTGTTCCCGCCCGTGACCGTGCATCCGTCGCCGGGAGAAACTGCAGGAGTCACGCACTCGAGGCGCATCGAAGCCTCCGCGGGCGGGTCAGCGACGGCGCACAGGAGGCCGCTGGGAGGCCTGGGGCGAGCGATGCGCCCGGAAGGGCGCCCGGCGAGATCTGCGTCTCCAGAGGGCCGCAGCGGCCGCGCGGTTAAACACCGCGTGCCCCGGGCGGACCGGCTGCTCCGTGGGAACGGGCAGCACGTCCGCGCCGGGGCACGAAGGTGTTACGGGGTGATGCGGCCGGGACTAGTCGTCCTGGCCCAGGGTGCCGAGATAGAGGCCGATCACCTTGGGGTCATTCAGCAGTTCACGGCCGGTGCCGGTGTAGGCATCCCGACCCTGGTCGAGCACGTAGCCGCGGTCGCAGATCTGCAGGCAGCGGCGGGCGTTCTGCTCCACCATGATCGTGGTCACGCCGGCCTTGTTGATCTCCTTCACGCGCAGGAACGCCTCGTCCTGACGCACGGGGGAGAGCCCGGCGCTCGGCTCGTCGAGCAGCAGCACGTGCGGGCCCATCATGAGCGCCCGCGACATGGCCACCATCTGGCGTTCGCCGCCCGAGAGCGACCCGGCCCGCTGGCCGAGGCGCTTGCGCAGCTCCGGGAAGATCTCGGTGACGAACTCGAGCCGTTCGGCCAGGCCCTTGGGCTTCTGGTACATGCCCATCTCCAGGTTCTCCTGGATCGTGAGCGTGGGGAACACATTGTTCGTCTGCGGCACGAACCCGACGCCCTTGGAGACCAGCTTGTTGGCCTTGAGGTTGGTGATGTTGTCACCGCGAAGCCGGATCTCGCCCTCGCGCACCTTGACCAGGCCGAAGATCGACTTGAGCAGCGTGGACTTGCCGGCGCCGTTCGGGCCGATGATGCCGATCAGTTCGCCGTCATAGGCGGTCAGTGAGCACTCGTTGAGGATGTTGACCCCGGGCACATACCCGGCGGTCACGTTCTTGACCTCGACGACGGCAGAGCGCACCGGCGGCGGTGTCGCGTCGATCAGCGGGCTAGAGTTCGTCATCGAGCAGCTCCTTAATGGCTCCGACATGTTCCTTCTCGGCGTCAGGATCTTCGCCGAGGTCTTCATCGTGGTGCTGCCCCAGGTAGGCGTCGATGACGGCCTGGTTGCGCATGACCTCGTGCGGGTCGCCCTCTGCCACGACCTTGCCCTCGGCCATCACGATCACCCAGTCGGCGATGTGGCGCACCATGTGCATGTCGTGCTCGACGAACAGCACGCTCATGCCCTCCGCCTTCAGGTTGAGGATGTGGTCGAGCAGGGATTGGGTCAGCGCCGGGTTGACACCGGCCATGGGTTCGTCGAGCATCACCAGCGACGGGTCGCTCATGAGCGCCCGCGCCATCTCGAGGAGCTTGCGCTGCCCGCCGGAGAGGCTGGCGGCGTAGTCGTCCTTCTTGGCGTCGAGCTTGAACTTGGCGAGCAGGTCGAGGGCCTTGACCTTGTTGGCCGCCTCCTGCTGACGCCACAGGAACGGCAGGATGGCGCGGAACAGATTCTCGCCGATCTGAGCCTTGGCGCCGAGCAGCATGTTGTCCATCACGGTGAGCAGGCCCAGGGCCTTGGTGAGCTGGAAGGTGCGCACCTGGCCCATCCGCGCCACCTTGAACGCGGGGACCCCACCGATCGGGGTGCCCTCGAACGTCCACGAGCCGGTGTCGGGCTTGTCGAACCCGGTGAGCAGGTTGAACAGGGTGGTCTTGCCGGCGCCGTTGGGGCCGATCAGGGCGGTGATCGCCCCGCGCGGAATCTCCAGGTGCTCGACATCCACGGCCTTGAGGCCGCCGAAGGTGCGGCTGACGCCGTCGACCACGAGGATCGGGTCCTTCTTCTTGCACCCGGGAACGGCCTCGCCGATGTGCATGTCGACGGTCTTGACGGGCTTGGCGGTGGGAACGGTGTTATTTGACAAAAGCCAGCTCCTTCTTGTTTCCGAAGATGCCCTGCGGTCTGTAGATGACTATGAGCATGATCGCCACACCCACGAGGATGAAGCGCAGCTGCCCGGCCTGGATGCTCGACATGAACGGCAGCCAACCGGCTTCCACCGCACGGGCGATGAAACCGGAGAAGAACGACAGGAGCACCCAGAAGATCATCGAACCGATGACGGGGCCCAGGATCGTCGCGGCGCCACCGAGCAGCAGGATGGCGTAGACGAAGAAGGTGAGCGACGTCTGGTAGTTGGACGGCACCACGGCCCGGGGCAGCACGAAGATCATTCCGGCGATCGTGCCGAACACGCCACCGAGGATGAGCGACTGCATCTTGTAGGCGTAGACGTTCTTACCGAGCGCACGCACGGCATCCTCGTCTTCACGGATGCCCTTGATCACGCGGCCCCAGGGGCTCCGCATGATCTGCCAGGTGAACAGGCAGGCCAGGATCACGATGGTCCAGGCCACGATGCGTAGCCACCAGTCGTAGGCGTTGTACTCGAACGGACCGAACCCGTAGGTGCCGTCGGGGATCGGGTTGAGGTCGGCGAAGCCGCCCTTGTAGCCGCTGAGCCCGTTGGCCGAACCCGTGACGGGTTCGAAGGTGTTCGTCGTGAACAGCAACCGAACGATTTCCGCGGCCGCGATCGTCACGATGGCCAGATAGTCCGCCCGCAAGCGCAGAGTCGGGATGCCCAGGACCAGCGCGAAGACCACGGATGCGCCGATGCCGACGAGTACCGATGCCCAGACCGGGAACCCGAAGGTCAGGGTCGAGATCGCGTACCCGTAGGCGCCGAGGGCCATGAAGCCCGCCTGGCCGAAGTTGAGCAGGCCGGTGTAGCCGAAGTGCACGGCCAGGCCCAGCGCCGCGAGGGCGTAGGCGGCGGTAGTCGGGCTGATCAGCTCGACGGCCGCGTTGCTAAAGATTGCTCCCCAGTCGATCATCGTCAGCCCCTAGCCAATTCTCTCTTTGCGACCCAAGATGCCTTGCGGCCGAAGCAGCAGCACCAGGATCAAAACGACAAGTGCACCGACGTACTTCAGGTCGGACGGAATCCAGAGCGTCGACAGCTCGACGAACAGGCCCACGATGATCGAGCCCACCAGGGCGCCGAACGCGGTACCGAGACCACCCAGGGTGGTGGCGGCGAAGACCAGCAGCAGGATCTGGAAGCCCATGTCCCAGCTGACCCCGGGACGGAAATACGCCCAGAGGACACCGGACAGGCCGGCCAGCGACCCGCCGACGATCCAGACGATGCGGATGACGCCGTCGACGTCGATGCCGCTCGCGGACGCCAGGCTCGGGTTGTCCGAGACGGCGCGGGTGGCCTTGCCGATGCGGGTACGCAGCAGGAAGTAGGACACCGCCAGGAGCACGACGATGCTGATGCCCATGCTGGCCAAGTCGATCGGCGAGAGGGAGATCGGCCCGAACTTGAGGTCGGTCATTCCAGAGCCGGGCAGCTGGCTGGTGCCGCCGCCGTAGAACAGCTGGAAGGTGTACCGCAGTGCGAGCGACAGGCCGATGCTGACGATCATCAGCGGGATCAACCCGACGCCCTTCTTCCGCAAGGGTTTCCAGATCGCCGCGTCCAAACCGAAGCCGAGGACACCGCTGAGCGCGATGGCGACGATGATCGCCAGCCAGATCGGCACGCCAAAGGTGACGGACAGGGTGAGGGTGGCCAGGGCGCCGAAGGTGATCATCTCGGCGTGGGCGAAGTTGCTCAGCCCGGTGGTGCCGAAGATCAGCGACATCCCGATGGCGGCCAGCGCCAGCAACAGCCCGAAGTTCAGCCCGTTGACGAACCGGTTCACGAACTGGTCGAAGAAACTGACGGTGGTGCGTTCTCCCTCACCGAGGAAGAAGTTCACTGACTTCACCTTTGTGAGGCCGAACTCGGCATCGATGGTCGACCCACCCTTGGCCACGACGACGCCCTTGGGCAGGGTGTCTTCGTCGAGGCTGACCGTATAGGTCTCCTTCTCTGGGACACCGATGCGCCACTTGCCGTCGGCGTCGGTGACGACCTCGGCCTTGTAGCCGGAGCCCTCGACGGAGATGAGCACGTCTTCGATGGGTTCGCCGTCGAATTGCACGTTGCCGGCGATGACGTAGTCGTACTGGTCCGTATTGATCTCGTCCGCCTGAGCAGCTCCCGCGCCAAGCGTGGAAAAGGTCAGGGCGGTGAGGAGTAGGCCGAGTAACAGCACCACCCTCCGGGGTGTGAATTTGCGAACTGCGTGTGTATTACTCACTGCACCTCCAGGGCGGCACCGTCGGTGCGGATTCGAGCCGGCACGGACTTGCCTGCCAGCGACGTTGCTGACAGTACGTGCCGATTATGTCGCATATGTTTCGTACGCAGAATTTAGTGGTTTCGATTCTGGTTCGCGGAATGCCTGGGGCGCAACGTCGCTTAACATTGATTACCGGTTGCATCCCTCGAGATTTCCGGACTTTTTTCCATATCCGCGAATGCAAAAGGGGTTTCATGGATCAGCCAGATCCGTTCGGTTTCACCGGGCTCACCTACGACGACGTCCTTCTCCTGCCGGGACACACCGACGTAATACCGAGTGAGGCCGAGACAAAGTCCCGGCTAACCCGCAGAATCAGCGTCGCGACGCCGCTTCTCTCGAGCGCCATGGACACCGTCACCGAGACGCGCATGGCCATCGCCATGGCACGTGAAGGCGGCCTGGGAATCCTGCACCGCAACCTGTCGATCGCCGACCAGTCCGAGCAGGTCGACCTCGTCAAGCGCAGCGAATCCGGCATGATTACCAATCCGGTAACGACTTCGCCCGATGCCACCGTCGCCGAGGTTGATGCGCTGTGCGGCCAGTTCCGCATCAGCGGCCTGCCGGTCGTCGACAACGACGGCGTGCTCGTGGGCATCATCACCAACCGCGACATGCGTTTCGTCTCCAACGTGAAGAAGCACACCACCAAGGTGCGCGAGGTCATGACCACGTCCCCGCTCATCACGGGCAAGGTCGGCATGGCGCCCATGGACGCCGTGGCCATCTTCGCCACCCACAAGATCGAGAAGCTGCCGCTCGTCGACGACGCCGGCCGGCTCACCGGCCTCATCACCGTCAAGGACTTCGACAAGAGCGAGGAATACCCCAACGCGACGAAGGACGACGCGGGGCGTCTGCGCGTGGGCGCGGCCATCGGCTTCTTCGGTGACGCCTGGCAGCGCGCCACCAGCCTGCTCGACGCCGGCGTGGACGTTCTTGTCGTCGACACCGCCAACGGCGACAGCGCCGGGGTGCTGGAGATCATCCGCCGGCTCAAGAGTGACAAGGCCTTCGCCGACGTCGACGTGATCGGCGGCAATGTCGCCACCCGCTCGGGCGCTCAGGCGCTCATCGACGCGGGCGCGGATGCCATCAAGGTGGGCGTGGGCCCCGGCTCGATCTGCACCACCCGCATCGTCGCCGGTGTGGGCGTTCCCCAGATCACCGCGGTCTACCAGGCCTCGCTGGCCGCTCGGGAAACCGGCGTGCCGGTCATCGCCGACGGCGGGCTGCAGTACTCCGGCGACATCGCCAAGGCGCTCGTCGCCGGCGCCGACACCGTGATGCTCGGTTCCCTTCTCGCCGGCTGTGACGAGAGCCCGGGCGAGCTGGTCTTCACCAACGGCAAGCAGTTCAAGACCTACCGCGGCATGGGTTCGCTCGGCGCGCTGCAGACCCGCGGCTCGAAGACGTCCTACTCCAAGGACCGCTACTTCCAGTCGGATGTGCCCAGCGACGACAAGCTCATCCCCGAGGGCATCGAGGGCCAGGTGCCCTACCGCGGCCCGGTGTCGAACGTGGCGTACCAGCTCATCGGCGGCCTGCGCCAGTCGATGTTCTACGTGGGCGCGCGCACTATCGAGGAACTCAAGCAGAAGGGCAAGTTCGTGCGCATCACGGCAGCCGGCCTGAAGGAGAGTCACCCCCACGACGTGCAGATCATGGTGGAGGCGCCCAACTACCGCCGCTGACCATACGCGAACTGTGAGCAGAGCCCCGAAACCCAAAAGTTTTCGGGGCTCTTCTCACACGGCGGCGCAGGTCGGCGGCCGGAGGTATGGACTGGCTGAGTATGGCCTGCGACTAAACTGGGCGGGTGAGTATGGAAATTGAGATCGGCCGGTCCAAGCGCGCTCGGCGTGTGTACGCCTTCGACGACATCGCGGTGGTGCCCTCGCGGCGCACCCGTGACCCCGAGGATGTGTCCGTCGGCTGGTCCATCGACGCGTACCAGTTCGACATCCCCTTCCTGGCCGCCCCGATGGACTCCGTCGTCTCCCCGACGACCGCGATCATGATGGGCCAGCTCGGCGGACTGGGCGTGCTCGACCTCGAGGGCCTCTGGACCCGCTACGAGAACCCCGAGCCGCTGCTCGCCGAGATTCGCGAACTGCCTGCTGACAAGGCCACGGCCCGCATGCAGGAGATCTACGCCGAGCCGATCAAGCCGGCCCTCGTCACCGAGCGCCTCGCCGAGATCCGCGCCGCCGGCGTCACCGTCGCCGGCGCCCTGTCACCGCAGCGCACGCAGGAACTCTACGAAACCGTCGTCGCGGCCGGCGTCGACCTCTTCGTCATCCGCGGCACCACGGTCTCGGCCGAGCACGTCTCCCGCAACCAGGAGCCGCTGAACCTCAAGAAGTTCATCTACGACCTCGACGTGCCCGTCATCGTCGGCGGCGCCGCCACCTACACCGCGGCCCTGCACCTGATGCGCACCGGCGCGGCCGGCGTGCTCGTCGGCTTCGGCGGCGGCGCGGCATCCACCACCCGCACCAGCCTCGGCATCCACGCCCCCATGGCCACGGCCGTGGCCGACGTCGCCGGTGCCCGCCGGGACTACATGGACGAATCCGGCGGCCGGTACGTGCACGTCATCGCCGACGGCGGACTCAGCACCTCCGGCGACATCGTCAAGGCCATCGCCTGCGGTGCGGATGCCGTGATGCTCGGCACCGCCCTCGCGCGCGCCACCGACGCGCCGGGCGGCGGTTTCCACTGGGGCGCCGAGGCGCACCACTCTCAGCTGCCGCGCGGCAAGCGCGTCGAGGTGGGTTCCGTCGCCCCGCTCGAGGCGATCCTGTATGGACCGTCCACAGTGGCTGACGGCACCGCCAACCTGGTCGGCGCGCTGCGCCGCTCGATGGCCACCACCGGATACAGCGGAATCAAAGAATTTCAGCGGGTTGAGGTAGTTGTCGCGCCGTACTGAGTGAACTAGCGTCGAAGCAAGCACCACCGATGGCGATGGGAGTTTGCAGATGACGCACGATAATTCGGTGACCAGGTCCACAAAGCTCGGACCAGAGGAACGCGCGGCCGCGATCGAACGCCTCAAGGGCAAGGAGCTCGACATCCTCGTCGTCGGCGGGGGCATCGTGGGCACCGGCTGCGCGCTGGACGCGGTGACCCGCGGCCTGAGCGTGGGCATGCTCGAGGCCAGGGACTGGGCGTCGGGCACCTCCAGCCGGTCGTCGAAGCTGGTGCACGGCGGCATCCGCTACCTCGAACAGCTCGACTTCCGCCTGGTGCGGGAGGCCCTGACCGAACGCGGACTGCTGCTCAAGCGCATCGCCCCGCACCTGGTGAAGCCCGTGCGTTTCCTCTACCCGCTCAAGAAGCGGGTGGTCGAACGCGCGTATGTGGGCGCGGGCATGCTGCTCTACGACGTGCTCTCCTACCTCGGCGGGCGACCTGGTGTGCCGCACCACCGCCACCTCACCCGCGGCCAGGTCGCCAAGCTGGTGCCCAGCCTCAACCACAACGCACTCGTCGGCGGGATCACCTACTACGACGCTCAGGTCGACGACGCGCTCTACGTCGCATCGCTGGCCCGCACCGCCTCAGCCTACGGCGCCCACGTGGCCAGCCGGGTGCGCGTGGAGGGGTTCATCAAGGTGGGCGAACGGGTCGTCGGCGTGCACGCGCACGACCTGCAGACCGGGGAGCGCTTCGACGTGCGCGCCAAGCAGGTGGTCAACGCCACCGGCGTCTGGACCGACGACACCCAACGGATGGTGGGGGAGCGCGGCACGTTCAAGGTGCGCGCGTCCAAGGGCATCCACCTGGTTGTGCCGCGCGACAGGTTCCAGTCCGCGATGGGGCTGCTGCTGCGCACCGAGAAGAGCGTGCTCTTCGTGATCCCGTGGGGCCGCCACTGGCTGATCGGCACCACCGACACCGACTGGCACCTCGACAAGGCGCACCCCGCGGCCACCGCCGCCGACATCGACTACCTGCTCGAGCACGTCAACGCCGTGCTGCAGGTTGCGCTCACCCGAGAAGACGTGGAGGGGGTCTACGCGGGCCTGCGGCCCCTGCTGGCGGGGGAGAGCGAGCAGACCTCGAAGCTCTCCCGCGAGCACCTGGTGGGGCATTCGGTGCCCGGCCTGGTCGTGATCGCCGGCGGCAAGTGGACCACCTACCGGGTGATGGCCAAGGACGCCATCGACGCGGCCGTGGATGCGCTGGACGACCTGGTGCCGCCGTCCACGACCAAGGAGATCCCGTTGCTCGGCGCCGAGGGGTACCGGGCCGCGTGGAACAAGCGAGCCAAGATCGCCCACGCGTTCAACCTGCACACGGTGCGGGTGGAGCACCTGCTCAACCGCTACGGCACCCTCACCGATGAGCTCCTCGACCTGATCAAGGAACATCCGGAGCTGGCCGAGCCGTTGCCCGGCGCGGACGACTATATCCAGGCCGAGGTGGTCTACGCCGCCACCCACATGGGCGCCCTGCACCTCGAGGACGTGCTCGCCCGCCGTACCCGCATCTCCATCGAGGCCTGGGACCGCGGGGTGTCGGCGGCGCCGGTCGCCGCGCGGCTGCTCGCCGGGGTGCTTGGCTGGGATACCGAACGTGAGGAGCGCGAGGTGTCGATCTACCTCAAGCGGGTCGCCGCCGAACGGGCCTCGCAAACCCAGCCCGACGACGAGTCCGCGGACCGGGTGCGCCTGGAGGCCCCCGACATCGTCACGACCTGACCTGTTGGCGCGGGGCCCGGCGCGCTGCGCCCCCGCCCGCCGCGCCGTGCCCCGTCGCCGCACCCCATGTGGCCGGATGCGCCCCCTATAGCGGGATCATCCAGCCATCTGGGGTGCGGCGACCGGTTTTCTCGTGGGTGGCGCATCCGTGCATGGTCGCGTGCTCCGGGTGCGCCTCGTGTGGCTGGATGAGCCTCCTAGAGCGGCATCATCCAGCCACCGGGGGTGCGGTAACGCTCGTGGATGGCGGTGGAAGACCAGGCGCGCGGTCAGCCACCCCTGCTTCAGCCCGATCACCCTGGACGCACCGGGCTACCCCCCCCACCTACCGGGCTCGGGGGATTCCGTTTCGGGCGAGGAGGTCGCCGAGCGCTGAGAGGTCGCGCGCGACCGGCCAGTCCCAGCGGATGACGCCGAACCCCAAGGCACGAAGCCGGTCTTCCCGGATCTTCTCGGCGATAACCACGTCGGCGGTGGAACGTCCACCGGTGAACTCTTCCCGCAGGTACTTGCCGAGCCCGTCGAACTCGCCGACAGATCCCACACCGCGCCAGAAGAAGTCCGTGAATCCGATCAGGCCGTCGCGATCCCAGTGCGGCACTTGCAGCTCGGGCAGGAGAAAGCCCAGCATGAAGATTCCCGCCCGGCTGATCGACTCTCCAGGTGACCCGGACAGCGGCGACGCGAATTCCAGCACTCGTCGGGCTGCAGTGCGGCCAGGAATTCGGCCGAGTTGGGCGAGGGCGCGGTCGAGCTCCGCCCTGGTGGTCAACGACTGGCCGTCGCGCGGCTCGTGAATCGCCTTGTCCATCACCGCCACCGCCTGGCCGAACCGGAGCACCCGGGCCAGAGTCACCGCGGTGGCGGCGACGGACGTCACGCGGAGTCCGTCGTGCACGGTCACATCGAGGTCGTGGTCCTGCGTATGGCGCACCACGCCGTGGCGGGAGCGGCCCCCGGCTGCGGCCGCGACCGACACATGGATCTCCGCCGGCCACGCGCCTACGATCGGCAGGCCCCAGAGCGCGGCAGCCGACACGTGCGAGTACACCACAGGCTGCTCCGCCATCGCAGCGTGGGCGTGGATGCGCCGGAGGTAGCGCTCATCCGCGCCGAGGGCTTCCCACTCAGCGGCAAGCACATACACGCCGCGGCGCAGACGGACGAGGGTCTGATGGTTGAACTCCCGGCGGAGTTCGTGCTGGAGGCCGACCCGGGCTGCGTCGCTGGCCAGGACAAGCCCGTTGTGATCAGACATGGCGGTGAGAACCTGCAAGGTGGTCGATGATGTGGCGTCCATGCCGAGAGGGTCGCAGAACACGAGAGGCCCGACAGCGGGACAGGTGTATCTGTGTACTTCTGAGAAGGGTTTGCCGCCTGTGGAATGACTCCCTCGAGCTCAGCGCACCCGCTCTGGCTGGGCCAGTCCGCTCTGGCTGAATGCGCCCCCTCTCGCTGACCCTGAACGGCGGATGCACCCACTTTGGCTGGATGTGCTCCCTATCGCGGTGTCATCTAGCCAGAGGGGGCGCACCGAGCAGGGGCGGGGCATCCGCGGGTGCGCCGGATCGCCGCGGAGCGGGCGGATGCGTCCCGCCGCGGCTCGGTCACCCGGCCCGGCGGCCCGGCCAACCGGCCGAAAGCCTCCGGTAGAATAGTCACACCGCCCACAAGCCTCAGGAGTCGCACCATGGTTGACGTTCGACGGGTCAAGCTCCCCGGTGTGGGTGTGCTGCACACCTTCATCACCGATGACGGCGGCAAGGTCGGCGTGATCGCCCACCGGTCAGGGCACAGCGACCTGATCACCTTCGCCGACGACGAGGGCGGACCCGACGCCAGCAAGGTGTCCCTCCGGCTCAGCGAGGACGAAGCGCACACCCTCGCCGAACTCCTCGGCGGCACCCAGATCACCGAGTCGCTCACCGCGCTCGACCAGATCCCCGGCCTCAGCATCGACTGGTTCACCGTGGACTACGAGGACCATATCGCCGGCCAGCCCCTGGGCAACCCCGCCGAGCGTGGCATCGCCGGGCTCACCGTCGTGGCCGTGGTACGCGGCGAATCCGCCAACCCGGCCCCCGCGGCCGACTTCAAGGTCTTTCCCGGCGACACCCTGGTCGTGGCCGGCTCGCCAGAAAAGGTGGCGAAGGCGTTCGCGTTCTTCCGCACCGGCGAGATCAAGGCGAAGCCCGTCGACTCGCCGCCCGGAGGCTAGCCGATGAACCTCGGTGAAGATCTACTCACCCTGGGCATCCTCCTCGTGGTTGCCTACGTCCTGGGCCGCCTGGGCAAGCTGATCGGCCTGCCGTCGATTCCGATCTACATGATCGTGGGTCTCTTGGCGAGCCCGTACAGCGGATGGTTCCCCCTCGACTTCCACTCCGCCGACATCGAACTCATCGCCGTCTTCGGGTTGATCCTGCTCCTGTTCAGCCTGGGCCTGGAGTTCGACCAGGAGGCGTTCTTCGGCGACGCCGGAAAATTGTTGATCTCCGGCGGCTCCTACATCCTGATCAACATGGGCGCCGGTTTCGCGTTCGGCCTGATGACCGGCTGGGGCACCCGCGAGGCCCTTGTGATCGCGGGCATGACCGGCACCTCCTCGAGCGCCATCATCACGAAACTGCTCATCGAACTGCGCCGGCTGGCGAACAAGGAAACCCCGATGATCCTCGGGGTGACCGTGGTGGGCGACATCTTCATCGCCGTGTACCTGGCCATCGTGTCCGTCGTGCTCAGCGGCAAGACCGAGATCTGGCCCATCGTGCTGCAACTGTTCATCGCGTTCCTGTTCCTCGTGGTGATGTTCTCCGTCGCCCGGTGGGGCGGCCGGGTGGTGTCGCGGCTGATGCGCACCAAGGACGACGAGCTGTTCACCATCCTCTTCTTCGGCCTCGCCGTGCTCTTCGCCGGCATCGGCGAGATCATCGGCGTCACCGACGCGATCGGCGCGTTCCTCATCGGCGTGGTGCTGGGCGCCAGCACCTACCGCGGCCGCATCGAACGGGTCGCCGTGCCGCTCCGTGACGTGTTCGGCGCGTTCTTCTTCCTCAACTTCGGGTTGGCCCTCAACGTGGCCGAGTTCGGTTCGGTCATCTCCCTGGTGGCCATCGCCATCCTGATGACCTTCGTGCTCAGCCTGGGTTCGGGCATGCTGCTGGCGCGGATGCACCAAATGGGCATGCGGGAAGGCCTCAACACCGCGGCGATCTTCGTCAACCGCGGGGAGTTCACCCTGATCCTGGCGACCCTCTCGGTGGGCGCCGGACTCGACCAACGGCTGCAGCCTTTCGCCGGTCTCTACGTGCTCTCCATGGCGATCCTCGGCCCGCTGTTCACCGCCAACTCCGAGAAGATCGGCGCCGCCCTCGGCCGCCGCTCCCGCACCCCCCAGCCGCCCACCCGCACCCCCGAGCGTGACGCCATGCGCGCCGAGGAGATCGCGCTGGTCGAGGCGGCCACCCACGACCAGAAATCCGGCGACCCGATGGTGGACTTCATTTCCGAGACATACCCGACCCCCGACAAGAAGCCCGACAAGGCCGGCCAGTCCGGTAAGGACGACGGGGCGGGGGACTACTCATGATCGGCATGATGCTGCGCCCGCGCTGGATCGCCGCGCTGCTGTTGGCCCTGGCGATCGCCGCGGCGTTCGCGTTGCTGGGACAATGGCAGCTGGACCGCGCCATCAGCTCGGGCCAGGTTGTGGAGCGCAGCACCGAGATCGTGCAGCCGCTGCGCGACACTGTGTCACCGGACGGCCCGCCGCCGCAGATCGCGGAGGGCCAGCGGGTCGAGACCAGCGGCTCCTTCGTTCCCGGGGATGACCAGATCATCAGCGGCCGGCACAACGGCGGCGAAACCGGCTATTGGGTGGTCAGCCACTTCGTCACCGACGACGGCATCAGCATCCCCGTCGCCCGCGGCTGGACCGCCGACGCCGACCAGGCGGCCACGGTGCGTGACCGGCTCGCCACCGAGATGAGCATCGCGTCGCTGCAGCCGCTCACCGGCCGGTTCGTGCCCGACGAGGCGCCGCAGGTGCCCGCAGAGGGCGTCGACCCGCACACCATGACCACGGTGTCCACGGCCGCGCTGATCAACCTCTGGGCCAACTGGGACGACCAGTCGGTCTACCAGGGGTACATCGTCGACAGCGCCGCGGCCGACGGCCTCGACGTGATCGACTCGCCCGAGCCGGTCGTCGAGGTGCCGCTGAACTGGCTGAACATCTTCTACGCCCTCGAGTGGGCCGTGTTCGCCGGGTTCGCCGTGTTCCTCTGGTACCGCCTGGTGCGGGATGCGTGGGAGCGCGAAGTCGAGGAAGCCGAGCTCGCCGCCAACGGCGGCGGCACCGACGCCGGGGGCTCAGCCGGCGACGGGCCCGACGCATCCGCGCCGCACGGCGGTCCCGACCGGAGCCACGCGAAGGCCCCGTAGAATTAGCCCATGCCACTTGCACCCAAGCCTGCCGACCTGCCCAGAATCCCGGGGGCGCTCAAGCTGTACCAGGTCTCATCGATCATCACCGGTGTCTTCCTCCTGCTGCTCTGCGCCGAGGTGGTGGCCAAGTACTTCTTCGGCACCGAGCTCGAGGGCGGCGGCCCCAACGGTTTCCTGGCCCTCGTGCCCGAGGGCACCGTGACGGCCGCGAACCTGAGCACCGGGCTGCTGATCGTGCACGGCTGGTTCTACGTTCTCTACCTGTTCGCCGACTTCCGCCTCTGGAGCCTCATGCGCTGGCCGTTCCCCATGTTCCTGCTGATCGCCCTGGGAGGCATCATCCCGTTCCTGTCCTTCTTCCTGGAGGTGAAGGTCGGCCAGCGGGTCAAGGCCTACCTCGCCGCCCACCCGACTCCAGCCGTACAGGCCGGAGCAAACGCATGAGCGCCGTGAACCCGATGGATGTCGTGGGCGCCGACGGCGCCGAGGGCGCCGAGGGCCTCGAGAACCAGCTCGCCACAGAGGAGGGCACCGCGCCCACGGCCTCCGGCATCAGCCGCCCCGTGCTCGTGGTCGACTTCGGCGCGCAGTACGCGCAGCTGATCGCCCGCCGCGTGCGTGAGGCATCCGTGTACTCGGAGATCGTGGCGCACTCGATCACCGCCGCCGAGGTCGCAGCCAAGAACCCCATCGGCATCGTGCTCTCCGGCGGGCCGTCCAGCGTCTACGCCGAGGGCGCCCCCACCTTCGACCCGGCGATCTTCGACCTCGGCATCCCGGTGCTGGGCATCTGCTACGGCTTCCAGGTGATGGCCACCGCTCTCGGCGGCGAGGTCTCGCACACCGGCCAGCGCGAGTACGGCTCCACCCCGGTGGTCGTCGCCGACAGCAGCAACGCTCTGCTCGCCGACCAGCCGGTGGAGCAGACCGTGTGGATGAGCCACGGCGACTCCGTCTCCAAGGCCCCCGACGGTTTCACCGTTCTGGCCTCCACGGTGTCGACCCCGGTCGCCGCGTTCGCCAACGACGAGCGCCGGCTCTACGGCGTGCAGTGGCACCCCGAGGTCAAGCACTCCGCGCACGGCCAGCACGTGCTGGAGAACTTCCTGCACCGCGCCGCCGGCATCCCCGCCGACTGGAACAGCGGCAACGTCATCGCCGAGCAGGTCGCCCTGATCCAGGCCCAGGTGGGCACGGGCAAGGTCATCTGCGGCCTCTCCGGTGGAGTCGACTCCGCTGTTGCCGCGGCCCTCGTGCACAAGGCCATCGGCGACCAGCTCGTCTGCGTGTTCGTCGACCACGGCCTGCTGCGCGAGGACGAGCGCCGCCAGGTCGAAGAGGACTACGTCAAGGCCACCGGCATCCGCCTGGTCACGGTGGATGTGCGTGAGCAGTTCATCAACGCCCTCGCCGGGGTCAGCGACCCGGAGACCAAGCGCAAGATCATCGGCCGCGAGTTCATTCGCACCTTCGAGCAGGCCCAGGCCGAGCTCATCAAGGAGTCCGCCGAGATCGACGGCGACCCGATCCGCTTCCTCGTGCAGGGCACCCTGTACCCCGACGTGGTCGAGTCCGGCGGCGGCAGCGGCACCGCAAACATCAAGAGCCACCACAACGTGGGCGGCCTGCCCGAAGACCTGCAGTTCGAGCTCGTCGAGCCGCTGCGCGCCCTGTTCAAGGACGAGGTCCGCGCGATCGGCGCCGAGCTGGGCCTGCCGGCCGAGATCGTGCAACGCCAGCCGTTCCCCGGACCCGGCTTGGGCATCCGCATCGTCGGCGAGGTCACCCAGGAGCGTCTGGACCTGCTGCGCCAGGCGGATGCGATCGTGCGGTTCGAGCTGACCGCCGCGGGCCTGGACCGGGAGATCTGGCAGTGCCCCGTGGTGCTGCTCGCCGATGTGCGCTCGGTGGGTGTGCAGGGCGACGGCCGCACCTACGGTCACCCGATCGTGCTGCGTCCGGTGTCCAGCGAGGACGCCATGACGGCCGACTGGACCCGCCTGCCGTACGACCTGCTCGCGAAGATCTCCAACCGCATCACCAACGAGGTCGACGGGGTCAACCGCGTGGTGCTCGACGTCACGTCGAAGCCGCCGGGGACCATCGAATGGGAGTAGGCGTTTCGCCGCTCCCGTAGTCGTTCCGGAAGCACCCCCGCCCGCGCGGGGGTGCTTCCGTCGTTGACCCCGATGCAGAGGAGTCCTCGCGCCGGCGGCAGTGCGTGTTGCGCGGGTGGGGCGCCGGTTCGCGGGTGGCGTGCCACGGGCGGAGCGGCGCGGTGCCCGCGCAGCTCGGGATGTGGGCGCGGGCCGGGCTGGTGCGCGGGTCAGGCGCCGCTTCGCGGGAGCGGCGCCTGAGTCGGAGACCATCCTGCCGAGGACGACGGGGAGTTCCGTTCTCGGACCGCCCGCGCCCGTCCGCGCCACACGGCCGGGGGCATCCGCTCAGGGCGGGCACGGTGGCGGATGAGGTGCGCGGGTGGGGCGCCGGTTCGCGGGTGGCGTGCCACGGGCGGAGCGGCGCGGTGCCCGCGTAGCTCGGGATGTGGGCGCGGGCCGGGCTGGTGCGCGGGTCAGGCGCCCCTTCGCGGGAGGGGCGCCTGGGTAGGCCCCGCCGAGGCCCGAGCCAGCCGAACGCATCCACCTGATCAGCGGGGGAGACGACGAGAGGGCCGGCCCGTGGTGGGCCGGCCCTCTCGGGTGGTGCGGATGCCGCGACTGCGGCGGGTGGCGGGGGGCGCCGAGTGCGCTACTCGCGGGCGATCGCGAAGATGCGCAGCAGCTCCACGTAGAGCCACACGACGGTGACCATGATGCCGAAGGCGCCGCTCCAGCCGTACTTGCGCGGGGCGCGGTTGTTCACGCCCTTCTGGATGAAGTCGAAGTCGAGCACGAGCGAGTACGCGGCCATGAGCACGGCCAGGATGCCGATGACCAGGCCCAGCTTGATCTCGAAGCCGGCGATCTCGATGCTGCCGCTGCGCATGCCGAACGCACCGTCGGTGGCGCCGAAGATCATCATGCCGACGTTGACCAGCGAGAACACCGCGTAGCCGACCATCGCGATGAGGAAGACCTTGGTGGCCTTCTTCGAGGCGCGGATCTTGCCGCTGGAGAACAGCGCGAGGGTCACACCGACCACGACGAGGGTGGCCAGGACGGCCTGGGTGACGACGCCTGCGTAGATCTGCTCGAAGACGCGGGAGATGCCACCGACGAACAGGCCCTCCATCGCGGCGTAGGCCAGGATCAGGGGCGGCGACGGCTCCTTCTTGAAGGCGTTGACCAGGCCGAGCACGAGGCCGCCGATGGCGCCCAGGATCAGCAGGAACGGGGCGACCGGGGTGAGCACCCACGCGGTGGCCGCGGCGGCCAACAGGATGGCGAACGCGAGCACGGTCTTGCCGATGGTGTCTTCGTAGGTCATCCGGTCGGTGTCCTGCGAGCCGGCGGACGGCGAGTTGTACAGCGCCTGCAGGTCGTTGTCGGAAAGCACCTTGGTCGTTGCAACGGCGCCGGGAGCGCCGAACGCGGCGTTTCGGAATGCGGGGTTGGAGGTTGCCATGGTTTTCTGCCTAACAATCAGCTGGATGCGGGTGCGCCGGGACCCGGCGCGAGTGTGCAACAAATCTACTGGAACAACCCGAAGTTTGCTGAGAGACTACTCAGGGTTGACAGGGCGAGCATCACCCCGGAGCGCCGGCTGCGCCTCCGCCGGCGGCGGCACCGGTGACTGCCCGAACACCGCTCGGGATCGCGGCGCGTCAGGGGCCGGCCGCATCTCGGGCACCTGCGGCGCCTGCGCCACCTCCGGATCCTCCGGATCCTTCGGCGAATCCGGCGAATCCGGCGAATCCGGCGAATCCGGCCCCGCCGACCTCGCCGGCCCCGCTCGCCGGAGCCACCGCCGGGCCCGCCGGACATCGAGCGTCCGCCGGCGCCACAGCATCAGCGCCCAGGCCAGCCAGGCGCACGCCACCGTGGTGAGAGCGCCGCTGAGCAGCGCGACCCAGTTCTGTCCGTACTCGTTCAGCAGGTCCTTGAGCACGAAGCTCAGCACGATCACCGGCAGCAGCGCCAGGTAGCTCAGCACCGGCCGGTGCCGGGCGAATAACCATCCGGCCAGGAGTACGGCGAAGGCCCCAGCAAAGTCCGGCCCGGCCACGAGCACGAGCGCCGCCACCAGGCACGGCAGCAGAACCAGCAGCCGGCGCCACAAGGGCCCCGGCAGGATCAGCCAGCCGAGCAGCTGCACGGCCGGCCCGATGGCCAGGAACCACAGGCTGTAGGTGCTGATGAGGTTGGTCGCGGCCGCGCCGAGCACGATCGTGACCAGGCCGAATCCGTACCGCCACCGGGGGTCGCCCCAGCGCACGCGGGCGGCCGGATCGATCCGAGTGGTCATAACTCCAGATTCTCGCAGCCCACAGCGACGCGCAGCTAACCTTGTGTCATGAAACCCCTTGTGATCGGCCATCGCGGAGCCAGCGGCTACCGGCCGGAGCACACCGAGGCCGCCTACCGCCTCGCGTTCGCTCTCGGTGCCGACGCCGTCGAACCCGACATCGTGGCCACCAAGGACGGGGTTCTGGTGTTGCGGCACGAGAACGAGATCTCCGGCACGACGGATGTGGCCGCCCACCCCGAATTCGCCGACCGACGCACCTCGAAGGTCATCGATGGCGCCGCCCTGACCGGCTGGTTCACCGAGGACTTCACCTGGGCCGAGCTGACCACACTCCGTGCCAGGGAACGGCTGCCCGCCCTGCGCACCCTGAGCGCCAGCTTCGACGGGCTCTTCCCGATCCTGCGGCTCCGCGACCTGTTCCGCCTCGTCGACCTGGCCGAGGCCCCGCTCGACCGGGAACTCGGCATCGTCGCCGAGCTCAAGCACGCCAGCTACTTCGAGTCCATCGGACTGCCGCTGGACGAACTCTTCGCCGCCGAGGTGAACGAGGCCGGCTGGAACACCGGCGAGGGCCGCCTCACCATCGAGAGCTTCGAACGCACCGTGCTCGCCCAGGTGCACGCCAGGGGCGTATTCGGCCGCCGGGTGTTCCTGCTCGAGGCCACCGGAGCCCCCGCCGACCTCGTGGCCCGGTTCGGCGACCGCGCCACGAGCTACGCCGACTACCTCAGCGACCTCGCGCTCTACCAGCTCGGCCACCAGGTCGACGGCATCAGCGTGCCCAAGTCCCTGATCCTCAACACCGATGAGCACGGCATCGTCGACGGCGCCTCCGACCTCGTCGACTCCGCCCACGCCGCCGGCCTGCAGATCTACACCTGGACGCTGCGCCCGGAGAACCGCTTCCTCGCCCCCGGCAACCGGGTGGGCACCCGCAAGGCCGACGTGGGCAACTGGCAGGCAGAGTTCCGCACGATCATGGACACCGGCATCGACGGGGTCTTCGCCGACCACCCCGACCTCGCGGTGTTCGTGCGGGACGGCCTGCACACCCGGATGCCGCATCCGCTCTCGCAGTACTGACCCGCGCCAGGCGCCGGGTGCGGTGTCAGCCGCTGCGCCTAGAATTGAGCGGCCATGACTTTGTCTTCAGACCTGCCCAACACCCCGGCCACGCGGCCTTCGGCGACCCCGATCATCCTCGACGGACGGGCGGGCCCGAACGACGGGTCGCACGGTAGCTCCGAGCAGCAGAACCCGCTGTTCGACGGCCTCAACCCGCAGCAGCTCGAGGCCGTGCAATACCGCGGCCCGGCCCTGCTCATCGTCGCCGGCGCCGGCTCCGGCAAGACCAGTGTGCTCACCCGCCGGGTCGCCGGGCTGATCGAGAGCCGCGAGGCCTGGCCCAGCCAGATCCTCGCGATCACGTTCACCAACAAGGCCGCCGCCGAGATGCGCGAACGTGTGAGGGGCCTCCTCGGCCAGGCCTCCGACGGCATGTGGATCAGCACCTTCCACTCCTCCTGTGTGCGCATCCTGCGTCGAGAGGCCGAGAGCGCGGGCCTGTCGACCAACTTCAGCATCTACGACTCGGCCGACTCCAAGGTCACCATCAAGCGCATCATCAAGCAGCTCGACGCCGACACCCTCGGCTTCACCCCCGGCAATGTCGCCTCCAAGATCTCGAAGCTCAAGAACGAGCTGGCGGATGTCGACTCGTACGCCCGCAACGCGAACATGAGCGACCCGCAGGAGGTCATGTTCGTCGAGATCTTCCGCCAGTACACGAGAAGGCTCCGCGCGGCCAGCGCCCTCGACTTCGACGACCTGATCGGCGAGACGGTGTTCCTGTTCCGCGCCTTCCCCAAGGTCGCGGCGCTGTACCGTCGCCGGTTCCGGCACATCCTGGTCGACGAATACCAGGACACCAACCACGCCCAGTACGCGCTCGTGCGCGAGCTCACCCGCCCCGTCGAGCCGGAGCTGGCCGACGACATGGAGGACCAGGGCCTGCACATCAAGAACCTGCAGGATGCTTCCGGGCAGATCCCCGGCGCCTCGCTCACCGTGGTGGGCGACTCCGACCAGTCGATCTACGCCTTCCGCGGCGCCTCCAGCCGCAACATCACCGAGTTCGAGCGGGACTTCCCGGGCACCAAGGTGATCCTGCTCGAGCAGAACTACCGCTCCACCCAGAACATCCTCTCGGCCGCGAACGCCGTGATCGGCAACAACTTCGACCGCCGCGAGAAGCGGCTCTGGAGCGCCGGTGGCGACGGCGAGAAGATCGTGGGCTACACCGCGTACAACGGGCACGATGAGGCCCAGTTCGTGGCCGACGAGATCGAGGTGCTGCACCGAGCCGGCATGGCCTACCGCGACATGGCCGTGTTCTACCGCACCAACGCGCAGACCCGAGCGCTGGAGGAGATCCTGGTGCGCGCCGCGGTGCCGTACCGGGTCGTCGGCGGCACCAAGTTCTACGAACGCGCCGAGATCAAGGATGCGCTGGCGTACCTCATCGCGGTCGCCAACCCGCAAGACGAACTCGCGCTCCGCCGCATCCTGAACACCCCCAAGCGCGGCATCGGCCCGGCCACCGAAACCCAGCTGGCCAGCTTCGCCGAGACCAACGGCATCTCCTTCCGCCAGGCCATGCGCGATTCCGGCGGACTGGGCCTCGGCCCCAAGGTGACCGGCGCCATCCTGCAGCTGGCCACCCTGCTCGACTCGGCCGCGTTGATGATGGACCCGGAGAACCCGGCCGGCGCCGCGAACGTCAGCGACCTGCTCACCTTCCTGCTCGACGGCAGCGGCCTGCTCGCCGTGCTGCGGGCCAGCCGCGACGCGCAGGACGAGGTGCGGGCGGAGAACATCGAGGAGCTCGTCGCCCAGACCAAGGACTTCAACCGGGAGAACCCCGACGCGGGCCTGGTCGACTTCCTCACCCAGGTGTCGCTCGTCGCCGCCGCGGACGACCTCGACGACGCCTCGGGCACAGTGTCGCTGATGACGCTGCACACCGCCAAGGGCCTCGAATACGAGGCCGTGTTCCTTACCGGCGTGGAGGAGGGGCTGCTGCCGCACCAGATGTCGGCCGGCGAGCCCGGCGGCCCCGCGGAGGAGCGCCGCCTGTTCTACGTGGGCATCACCCGTGCCCGGCAGCGGCTGTACCTGTCGCTGGCGATGACCCGCGCGCAGTTCGGCGAGGTCAACGTGGCCATGCCCAGCCGCTACCTGCAGGAGATCCCGGCGGCGCTGATCGACTGGAAGCAGTCGCCCGGCATGGCCAATTCCCGTGGCGGCACCCAGCCGCGCGCCCTCAACGCCAGGCGAGACGGAGGCGGCTTCGGCAGCCGCTCCGGTACCCCAGGGCAGCTGCCGCCGGCGCCCAAACCGAAGACCGAGTGGGCCAACCGGGTCACCGCGCAGGTGCGTGACAACGGTGACCTCACGCTCAACGCGGGCGACCGCATCCGGCACGTGGACTTCGGCGACGGCAAGGTCAACCAGGTCACCGGCGAGGGCACCAAGCGCATCGCGCACGTGCAGTTCGACACCGCCGGGGCGAAGAAACTGCTGATCAAGATCGCGCCGATCGAGAAGATCGAGTGACGACCCCGCACCACAACGATTCGACGGATGCGTCCTCCCGGCCGGAATCCCTGCGGCAGTGGGCGCGCTCGCTCCGCGCCCTCGACCTGGAGGTCGCCGTGCGGGCGACACTCGCGATGGTGGTTCCGCTCGTCGTGCTGGCGCTCCTGGGCCGCATCGACTGGGCGGTGTACGCCACCTTCGGCGGCATGACGGCCCTATTCGGCCGCGGCGAACCGTACAAACTGCGCGCCCGGTCGGTGAGCATCGCCGCCGTCGGGATGCTGGGCAGTATCGCCTTCGGGGTGGGGATGGCCGCCATCGGTGCGCCGCTGGCGCTGCTCACGCTCGGGCTGGTGTTCGTGATCGTGCTCGGGGTGCTGCTGATCAGCACGGCCGGCCTGTTCCCGGGCACTCCGCTGTTCTTCGTCTTCGCGTACACGGTGTGCGCGCAGGTGCCCACCGACCCCGCCGACGTTCTGCCGAGCCTGGTCGTCGGCGTGGCCGGCGCCGCCTTCGCGTGGACCGTGACCATGTCGGGCTGGGCCGTGCGCCGCGCGGCGGCCGACCGCTCGGCGGCCCTCTTCAAGGAACTGCCGCGGCATCCCCGGATCAACCCGGCGGCGTACCGCGACAAGCTGGTCTGGCTGTCGATCGGGCAGATGCTGGTGGGTGTGCTCGTGGCCGGCGGACTGGCGATTCTGGTGGGCATCGGGCATCCGTACTGGGCCGTGGTGAGCGTGGTGGCGGTGCTGCCGCCGCCTGGTGCCCGGCACTCCACCGCGCGGGCGTTCCACCGTATCTTCGGCACCGTGGCCGGGGTGCTGCTCACCGCGCTGATCCTGCTGCCCGGCCCGCCGGTGTGGGTGCTCATCCTCACCATCGCGATCGGCCAGTTCGGCGCGGAGATCCTGATCGGACGGCACTACGGTGCCGCCCTGCTCTTCATCACCCCGCTGGCCCTCTCGGTGTCGCACCTGGCCAGCCCGGCGCCGGTCTCGGAGCTGCTCGTCGACCGGGTCGTCGAGACCGCGCTGGGCGGGGCGGTGGCACTGGTGGTCGTGCTCGTCAGCCGAGCCGTCCTGGCCCGCGCGGCGGCCCGGCGCCCGGCCCCGTCCGCCTGAGTGACGACCGTTTATCAGGACAGCGGCCGATTGTGAGGACCTGTCGCCATCGCGTCCTCGTAACCTCACTTTTTGCTCTTCAAGTCGTCGCTCTCATGGGCTGATTCGAACCTGTCCGTGGCCACGCCGGCGGCCTGAGAAATCTGCCGAATCGGATGCCCGCACCCTTGCCGCTGACCGACGGCGCAGGTACGGTGTCACGCACTGGCACGTCGCACAGTCGGCGTGGCAGACATCCGTTTCGTTTCCCGCTGTACACCCGTGTGTCCGAAGGAGGCTCGCAATGACCCATGACTCAGACGGCCTGTGGCCGCACGACCCCGAGGCTCTCGACGATAATCGCAGCGTCGACGATCTGGAGATCCCCAACGACCTGCTTCCCGACGAGGACGACACGGCCGAGAACGAACTCGACGAAGACGAGTGGGGCGACGACGCCGACAACCGCCTCGTCGAACTCGGCGACGACGACATCGACGACGAAGACGACGACCTGGCCCGCTGACCCGGGCGGCTCATTGGTCGAGCTTGTCGAAACCCGGTGAGCCGGCCTGCGGCGCGTTCCCGATCGTCGGTTGAGCTTGTCGAAACCGGGTGGGCCGTTCCTTGCCCGTTGGTCGGCTTGACCTGTCGTCTCGTAGGGTCTCGATGCTCCTATTGATGTCAAGCGGCGATTTGGGTGGTCGCGTGGCGTTCTTGGACGGCGATGAGGATGGGGAAGATCTCTCGGGCGAGGTAGCGCTTGAGTAGTCGCATGGTGTCGCGTTTGGTCTTGCCGCGGGCGAGGGTTTCTCGACGTAGGCGCGGGTTTCGGGGTGGCGTTTCATGCGGACCAAGACAATGCGGTGGAACGCGGCGTTGCCTTGCCGGTTGCCGCCACGGTTGAGCCGGTGCCGGTTCGTTTTCCCTGACGACGCCGGGATGGGTGCGGTCCCGGCTAAGTGAGCGAGGGCGGATTCGGTGCCGATCCGGTCAACGTTCTCGCCCGCGACGGTCAGCAGCGTCGCGGCAACATCCGGTCCAACCCCATAAACCGCGAGCAGTTCCGGGGCGTAAGCGGTAACGAGGGCGCGGATGCTCTCCTCGAACCGGTCAGCCTCAAGGCTCAACTCAACGTGACGGCGGCCCAAGGACTTCGCGGCGTCCTTGGTTGCGGCGGTGACGACGTCATCTCCGGCCAGGTCCCGTAGCCTGGCGCAGGCCTTCGCGAGGTCTTTGGCCTTGAGGCCGGTCAGCTTCGCGCGGAGGGTTTCCGGGGCGCTGACGAGCAGGCTGTGCAGTTGGTTCATGATCTCGGTGCGCTGCTTGACGACCAGCCGGCGAGACGTGCGGAGGATCCGCATCGCTTCGACTTCACCGTCGCGAAGCTTCGGCACCGTCGTCGCCCGCTTGGATAGGACAGCGCGGGCGGCGGAGTACGCGTCGATCTGGTCGGTCTTACCGCGCAGCCGGCGTTCCTGCTTGTCCGGCGCCAGGACGTCAATCACATCGATGCCCGCGGTGCGCAGCCGCGCGGTGAGGCCGGCACCGTAGGAGCCGGTGCCCTCAACGCCGGCGCGGAGCACGGCGCCTTGCTCGGTGACCCAGCGGATCAGGTCGGCGTAACCGTCCGGGGTGGCATCGAATTTACGATCCGTGAGGGACTCGCCCAGCGCGCTGATCACAGCGACGTGGTGGAAATCCTTGTGCGTATCGACGCCGATGATGATCTTTTGCTGATTGTCGGTCATTCTGGTTACAGCCCTTCTTCGTAAGGGTCAGCGTTCAGGGTGCCGGCAGACAGGTCAGTGAAGAGACTTTAGCCAGGCTCCTATCAGGTCATGATCGGCATCCTGAACGCGACTAATAGACGCCAGAGCCAGGCCAGTCGACGCATCGAGACAAAGACAGCCACAGCGTCGGACAAGCTCTGAGTCAGACCAACCCGACCCCGCCTCAATCATCACTGACAAGCTCGACCGACGAGATGGTGACGTACCCGGGAACGGCGCGACCCACCCGAGGCGCTCAGTCAGGGGTGGTCTCGCGAGTGACCGCCGGGGGTACCCAGGCGCCGTCGAGTACCTCCCGGCGCGGCCCGTACAGGCGCATCGTGACCCCGAGCGGTCCCAGCGGTGCGGGCAGCCAGTTGGCCACCAGCTCCGGCGCCGGGCGGTCGTGCTGCAGGTACAGGTCGAGCGACCCGTCACCGTTGAACCGCAGGTCGTCCCTGTCGCCGATCGCATACCGGTCGATCTCGTTCGCGGTCTGGAAACCGTCGGAGTCGTACATCGTCACTGACCAGAACGCCTCCACCGGCGGCAACTCGGCCTTCTCGAAGTGCATCCGATACCGGTTCTCGCCGGTGAGCGGGCGCCCGTCGGCATCCGCCATCAGGATCGGGTACACGGCATCCTCCGGCGGGTTGGCGCCCAGCCCCACCAGCGCCACCACGGCGCGTTTGAGGTAGTCGTTGCCGTAGTTGCCCATGGTCTCCACGTTCAGCAGCCAGCCGTTCACCCGCCGTCCCATCAGGGGGAGGGTGGCCAGCAGGGTCGCCCGGGCCTCGGCCACGCCGGCTTCGAGTTCTTCGACGGTGTCGTCGGTGAGCCGGTCGCCGTCGAACGGGGTGCCAGGCACCAGGCCGAGATGGGCAAGCCGTGCGAGAACGGAGAAATCGGTGGAATGCGGCGGCACGGCCCGCAGCAGTGAGGACGCCCGGCGGAAGAACTCCACGCCGCTCATCTGCGCCACCGTGCGTAGCGGCGGAGTGGTCGAGTCCACCGTGGGATCCAGTGGGAACGGCTCATACCCATCCGGCAGGGTGAGCGAAAGCTGGTCTTGCAGGGCGCGCACCGCGGGGTAGTCGTCGACGCCGTTGGTCTGGAACCGGCCCACGATCCACACGTACGGGGTGGGCGCGTGGATGAGGATCTGTCCGGCGGGCACCTCGCCCGACCAGCCCGGTGGGGCGACGAACAGGTCCGTCGCCGCGGTTCCGGTGGTCCGTTTGCCCGGGTTGGCGAACACCTCGGTCCACATGTCGATCAGCGGCAGCATGTAGTACCGGTCGGCGGTGTCCGGCACGTGCACCACGACCGGCCCCGCCCCGAGGTCGAGCCAGGCGATCGAGTAGAGCGTGTCGAAGTTGGGCCGCACCACATCGCGGAACTCGGCCGTGGGGAAAGTCCGGGTGTGCACGAACGTGTTGGCCGGCCCGCGGCCGAAGACCCGCCCCGGCGCGGTGTTGATGCTCTGCTGCCGGGTCACGTCCATGAGCACCAGCGGGTAGAGGTAGACATAGGCCTCTTCGGCCAGGGTCTTGGGGTCGATCGACAGGGTGCTCATCGGGCTCCTCGGCGTGGGCGGGCGCCCGGGTGGGCACGGACCGTTCACGGGCATTGTGCCCCAGCCCGGCAGCGAGGCACAGGGCCCGCTCGGTTCTGTCGAGTGAGCGTTCCGCGGGACGGGCGCCGGTGCGCGCCTGGCACGCCATCAGCGAACCGGCGCTCCACCCGCGGAACTCGTCAACGGCCAGGGCGGCCCTCTCGAACGCTGGGCAAGCGCCGATTCGCGGGGCAAACGCCGGTACGCGGCCGGGCCGAGCGCTGCGCGGGGCAGGCGGTAGGAGATACGCGGATGGCGCGAGCGGCCGGTTGCGCCCCCGGCTCAGCCGATGCGCGCGGAGCGCCGACGCTGCACGAGCAACGCGATCGCGCGCCAGCCCAGCAGGAACACGCCGAGCACGATGACCGTGACGATGACGAAGCTGAGCTGCACGCCCTGGCCGCTGGCGACGCGCAGGAACATGCCCACGACGACGGTGACCAGCCACACGATCACGCCGGTCCAGACGAGGCGGAGCGGGTGCCGCCAGGCGCGGGAGACCAGCCAGCCCACCGCGAGCCCGGCCAGGAACGGCCACCAGGTGAGCAGCACGCCCCAGAGCCCTTCGCCGTGGCTGGCCCGGCCGATCAGCACAAAGAGCAGTACCAGGGCCGCGTCCGCTCCGGCGGCCAGGGGAACGAGCGAAGGGCCGGCGGGGCGAGAAGGCATGATTCCAGACTACGTCGATACCGCGCCGCCCAGACCCTGACGGGAGTTCCAGACCGTGTGGCCCAGACTCTGACGGGAGGTCCGGGCTGTGTGGCCTAGACCCTGACGGAGAGCCGTGTGGCGCTGTCCCTGAGGGAGGTCCGGACCTGGTCGGCCTGACCGAGCCGGCCGGACCGGCGCCGCTAGACCGTCGTGCCGAGCAACCCGCCGATCAGGTAGGTCACACCGAGGGCGAGCAGTCCGCCGATGAGCACCCGCGCGATCGCGCGCATCCGTGGGCTGTCGCCGAGGAACGCGCTCAGCCAGCCGGTGATGATCAGCGCGACGGCCACCGAGACGAACGTCGCCGGCACGCGCCACTCCGGCGGCGGCAGCAGCACCGCAAGCAGTGGCAGGATGGCGCCCACCGTGAACGCCACCGCTGATGCCAAGGCGGCATGCCAGGGGTTGGTGAGCTCGTCGGCGCCGATGTGCAGCTCCACCTCGAGGTGCGCGCCGAGCGCGTCGTGCGCGGTCAGCTCGTCGGCCACAAGGCGGGCGGTCTCGGCGGAGAGCCCCTTGGCCTGGTACAGCCCGGCGAGCTCGGCCAGCTCCTGCTCGGGCATCGTGGCCAGCTCGCTTCGTTCCTTGTTGATCAGGGCCCGCTCGGTGTCTCGCTGGCTGCTCACCGACACGTATTCGCCGAGCGCCATGGAGATCGCCCCGGCGAGCAGGCTCGCGACCCCGGCGATGAGGATCGCCGCGGAGTCGGAGGTGGCCGCGGCGACGCCCACGACCAGGGCCGCGACCGAGACGATGCCGTCGTTGGCGCCGAGCACCCCGGCGCGCAGCCAGTTGAGCCGGGAGGCGTGCCCGGGGGAGTGTGGCTCGGTGGCGTGGTCGGGTTCAGCGGCGGGGGAGGAGGGTGCGGGACCGGTGGGCTGGCGCGCCGGGTCTGATTCGCTCATGAGGCCAGCCAAGCACTGTGGGGGCGCCCTGACCAGCGGTACCGCACGTTCGGTGCGCCCCTTCTGGGCCGGCACGCCCGCCACGGCGGACGCATCCAGCCATACGCGGTGCAGCGAAGCGCCCCGCGGTACCAGCGGGCATGGCGCCCGATCTGAGAAGGTAGAGTTTGAGATGGTCAGTATCTCTCGACGTCGAGCTAGTTTTCGCGCCGGGGCATCAGGCCACACCTACCCCATGCACGGAACGCTATGACGCGGATTGGAAGAGCAGCGTGGATCTTTACGAATACCAGGCCAGAGACCTGTTTGAGCAGTATGGAGTCCCGGTTCTGCCCGGGATCATCGCAGACACGCCCGAGGAGGTGCGCGCCGCGGCCGAGAAGCTGGGCGGTGTCGTCGTCGTCAAGGCGCAGGTCAAGGTCGGAGGCCGCGGCAAGGCCGGCGGCGTCAAGGTCGCAAAGACCCCGGATGAGGCCGAAGCCGCCGGGCGCGCCATCCTGGGCCTGGACATCAAGGGCCACACCGTGCACCGCGTGATGGTCGCCGGGGGAGCCCGCATCAAGCAGGAGTTCTACTTCTCCGTGCTGCTGGACCGGTCCAACCGCTCCTACCTCTCGCTCGCCAGCTACGAGGGCGGCGTGGAGATCGAGGTCCTCGCGGTGGAGAAGCCCGACGCCCTGGCCTACGTGGCCATCGACCCGAACGCCGGCATCGACCTGGCCACGGCCAAGGGGATCGCCGTCCAGGCGAAGTTCCCGGCTGAACTGGTCGACAAGGTCGCTCCCGTCTTCGTGCAGCTGTACAGCGTCTTCGCCGGCGAGGACGCCACCCTCGTCGAGGTCAACCCGCTGGTTCTCACCGAGGAGGGCGACATCATCGCCCTCGACGGCAAGGTCACCATCGACGAGAACGCCGACTTCCGCCACCCGGGCCACGCCGCCCTGGAGGACAAGGCCGCGGCCGACCCGCTCGAGGCCAAGGCCAAGCAGAACGACCTCAACTACGTCAAGCTCGACGGCGAGGTCGGTATCATCGGCAACGGTGCCGGGCTGGTCATGTCGACCCTCGACGTGGTCGCCTACGCCGGTGAGAACTTCGGCGGCGTCAAGCCGGCCAACTTCCTCGACATCGGCGGCGGAGCATCCGCTGCCGTCATGGCCGCCGGCCTCGACGTCATCCTCGGCGACCCGCAGGTCAAGAGCGTCTTCGTCAACGTCTTCGGCGGCATCACCGCCTGCGACGCCGTGGCCCACGGCATCGTCGGCGCGCTCGCCACTCTCGGCGACGCCGCGAACAAGCCCCTGGTCGTGCGCCTCGACGGCAACAACGTCGAGGAAGGCCGCCGCATCCTCAACGAGGCCAACCACCCGCTGGTCACCCTGGCCGCCACCATGGACGAGGGTGCCGCCAAGGCCGCCGAACTCGCCCACGCCGCCCGCTGATCCGCACGCGTCGAGATCAAGGAATAGGAACAACATGTCAATCTTCCTCAACAAGGACTCCAAGGTCATCGTCCAGGGCATCACCGGCGGCGAGGGCACCAAGCACACCGCTCTGATGCTCAAGGCCGGCACCCAGATCGTCGGCGGCGTCAACGCCCGCAAGGCCGGCACCACCGTCACCCACGGCGACGTCGAGCTGCCCGTCTTCGGCACGGTCGCCGAGGCCATGGAGAAGACCGGCGCGGACGTCTCCATCGCGTTCGTGCCGCCGGCCTTCACCAAGGACGCCGTGATCGAAGCGATCGACGCCGAAATCGGCCTGCTCGTCATCATCACCGAGGGCGTGCCCGTGCAGGACTCCGCCGAGTTCTGGGCCTACGCCCAATTGAAGGGCAACAAGACCCGCATCATCGGGCCGAACTGCCCCGGCATCATCACGCCCGGTGAGGCGCTCGTGGGCATCACGCCGGCGAACATCACCGGCAAGGGCCCGGTCGGCCTGGTCTCCAAGTCGGGCACCCTGACCTACCAGATGATGTACGAACTGCGCGACCTGGGCTTCTCCACCGCCATCGGCATCGGCGGCGACCCCATCATCGGCACCACCCACATCGACGCGCTCGCCGCGTTCGAGGCCGACCCCGAGACCCTCGCGATCGTCATGATCGGGGAGATCGGCGGCGACGCCGAGGAGAAGGCCGCCGAGTACATCAAGGCACACGTCACCAAGCCCGTCGTGGGCTACGTGGCCGGCTTCACCGCTCCAGAGGGCAAGACCATGGGCCACGCCGGCGCCATCGTCTCCGACGGGGCCGGAACCGCGCAGGGCAAGAAGGAGGCCCTCGAGGCCGCCGGGGTCAAGGTCGGCAAGACGCCGAGCGAGACCGCCACCCTGCTGCGCGAGGTTCTCGCCGCGCTGTAAACCGTTCGACGAAGGGCCCGCCGATTCGGCGGGCCCTTTCTCGTGCCCGGGGCGACGAGTAGCATGCCGGTCAGACCCGTCGCCCGCCGACGGATGCCCGGCCCGCGATCGGAGGACCATGTCCCGCAATGACGCCACGGTTCCCGCGCGACCGGAACCAGCCCGCTCCGAGGGCAAGGGCCTGGCCACCGGCACCCTGAGCCTGTTCGGCTCCACCGTGATCGGGTTGGCGTCCACCGCCCCGGTGTATTCGCTGGCGGCGACGCTCGGCTTCGTCGTCCTCGCCGTGGGCACCCAGGCTCCCGTCGTATTCGTGATCGCGTTCATCCCCATGCTGCTGGTGGCCTTCGCCTACCGGGAACTGAACCGGGACATCCCGGACTGCGGCACCACCTTCACCTGGGCGACCAAGGCGTTCGGCCCGTGGGTGGGCTGGATGGGCGGGTGGGGCGTGGCCGTGGCCGGCATCGTGGTGCTCGGCAACCTCGCCCAGATCGGCGGCATCTACTTCTGGCTGCTCGCAGCCCCCGACCTGGCCGAGAATGAACTCGTCGTCACCCTCACCGGGGTGGTTTTCATCGTGCTGATGGTGTGGGTGAGTTACCGCGGCATCGAGATCGGCGAACGGCTGCAGAACGTGCTGCTCGGCTTCCAGTACCTGGCCCTCGTGCTGTTCACGGTGTTCACCCTCTGGTCGGTGTTCGACGGCAGCGCCCCGGCCGGCTCCACGGTTCCGCAGGCGGACTGGTTCAACCCGTTCGCGCTCACCTCGTTCAACGGGCTCGTCGAGGGCGTGCTGCTGGCCCTGTTCATCTACTGGGGCTGGGACACCTGCCTGGCCCTGAACGAGGAGACCCGCGACCCGAAGCGCATCCCGGGCCGCGCCGCGGTGCTCACCACGATCATCCTGCTGGTCACCTACGTGGGCGTCACGGTCGCGGCGATGGCCTACGCCGGGCTCGGCACCAGCGGCCTCGGCCTGGGTAACGAGGGCAACGCCGACGACGTGTTCTTCGCCCTGAAGGACGCCGTCTTCGGCCCCTGGGCGTGGTTGCTCGTGGCGGCCGTGATGATCTCCGCCGTCTCCTCCACCCAGACCACCATCCTGCCCACCGCCCGCGGCACCCTCGCCATGGCCGTGTACAAGGCGCTGCCGCGCCGGTTCGCGCAGGTGCACCCGCGGTTCCAGACGCCGTCGTTCTCCACCCTGATCATGGGCGTCGTGGCGGTGGCGTTCTACGTGGGGATGACCCTGGTCAGCTCCAACATCCTCAACGACACCATCCTCTCGCTCGGCCTGGCGATAGCGTTCTACTACGCCATCACCGGGTACGCCTGCGTCTGGTACTTCCGGCACGATCTGTTCACCAGCTGGCGCAACGCCTGGATGCGCTTCGTCTTCCCGCTGGTCGGGGCGCTGCTGCTGACCGGAGCGTTTGTGTTCTCCGTGATCGACATGCTCGACCCCGACTACGGCTACACGGTGCTGTTCGGCATCGGCGGGGTGTTCGTGGTGGGGGTGGGCTCGCTGCTGGCCGGGGTGGTGCTCATGGTGATCTGGTCGTTCTTCGCCGGCGCCAAACCGTTCTTCCGGGGCGAGTCGCTCAACGCGGCCACCCCGGTGCTGGTGCCCGACGAGGATGTGCCCCTCACCCGGTCGGTCGACGGCGGCGTCTGATCGACGCGAGTTCATGAGGACTTCGGAGGAGTAGAAGGACCTGAGGCTCAATTTCATCCTCCTGAAGTCACTTTTGCCCCATAACCGTTCACGGTTCTGCACTGCCCGGCGGGGTACGGCGAACCTGCGGCCGGCCCACGGTAGGCTCCCTTTCGGATATGAACCGTATAACGACTGCCCTGCTCGCCGCCCTCGAGGCGCTCATCGTCGTCGCCATCGGCGTGGGCATCGCATTGGTGCCGCTCACCGTGCTCTGGGGCACCCACTACGGTCTGGGCATCGACTGGTTCGTGTTCTGGCGGGCCGCCGTGGATGTCTGGCTGCTCGGCAACGGCGTGGACCTGGCGGTACAACTGCCCGTCGATGTCACCACCGCCTTGGGGCTAGCCGGGGCCGAGGCCCCGTTCAGCCTCACCATCGCGCTGCTCGGCTTCGCCGTGCTCGCGGTGCTGCTCGGCGTGCGAACCGGGCGCCGTGCCGCCAGCACCGACTACCGCCTCACCGCGGCCGGCGCGGCCGTGCTCACTTATGCGCTGCTCGCCGCGCTGCTCACTCTCTCCGCCGGCACCGCTGTGGTGACCCCGGCGCCAGTGCAGGGCATTCTGCTGCCCACCCTGGTCTTCGCGCTCGGCGTGCTGATCGGCGCGTGGGCCCCGGGCCGGGCCGCCGGCACCGTGTGGCCCGGCTGGCTGGCCCGCCCGGTCACCGACCAGCTCAACCGCATCCCGCCCGAGGTGCGCAGCCAGTTGGCCGCCGCGCTCCGCGGCGGAACGGCCGCCGTCGCAGGCATCCTCGTCGTAGCGGGCGTGGCCGTGTTCGTGTCGGTGCTGGCCAACTTCGCCACCGTGATCGGCCTCTACGAGACCCTGCAGGCCGATGTGATGGGCGGCATCAGCCTCACCATCGGCCAGCTCGCCTTTATCCCCAACATCGTGATCTGGGCCGCCAGCTGGTTCGCCGGCCCCGGCATCGCGCTGGGCACCGGCAGCAGCATTACCCCGCTCGGCACCTCCGTCTCGGCCGTACCCGGGCTGCCGCTGTTCGGCGTGCTGCCGCACGGCACCCTGGACTTCGGCTTCCTTGGCCTGCTCGTGCCCGTGCTGATCGGCTTCGTCGTGGCCGTACTCGTGCGGCAGGGCTTGGACAAGCGCGCCAACTCCCCGCACGGCACCGCACGGATGCTGATCACCGGCGGCCTGATGGGCCTGGTCGCGGGCATCCTGCTCGGCCTGCTCGCCTGGTGGTCGGCCGGCGCGATGGGCCCGGGCCGGCTCGTCGACGTGGGACCGAACCCGCTGCTGGTCGGAGCCCTCACCGTCGTGGAGGTGGGCATCGCCGCCGCACTCGGTATGCTCGTCGGTGGCCGTCGGGCCCGGAGCACGGATACGCGCGCCGAGGAAGTCTCAACGAAACGGTAGGCTCGGATGGTGCTGTCACTGGTCGTATTGATCTCCGGCGGAGGCTCGAACCTGCGCGCGCTTCTGGAGGCGTCCGGCGACGCCGAGTTCCCCGCCCGGGTGGTCGCCATCGGCGCCGACCGGGACGCCGAGGGGCTCGACCTGGGTGAGGAGTTCGGCATCCCCACCTTCACGGTGCCGTTCTCGTCGTACCCCGACCGGGACGCCTGGGGCGACGCCCTGCTGGAGCAGGTGCAGCAGTGGCAGCCCGACCTCACGGTGCTCAGCGGCTTCATGCGCCTGCTGCCGCCACGAGTGGTGTCGGCGCTGTCGCCGCACCTGATCAACACGCATCCCGCCTACCTGCCCGAGTTCCCCGGCGCCCACGGGGTGCGCGACGCTCTCGCCGCCGGCGTGACTCAGACGGGCGCCAGCATCATCGTCGTCGACAACGGAGTGGACGACGGACCGATCGTGAGCCAGGAACGGGTGCCGGTACTCCCGGACGACACCCAGGACTCGCTGCACGACCGCATCAAACTCGTCGAACGCCGGCTGCTTGTGCAGGCCGTGCTCGACATCGCCAACGGACACGTCGATCTCAAGGAGCATTCCCCCATATGAGCGGTCACACCAACGCCCGGAGCCTGTACCGCGACCGGGACGTCATCCCCGTGCAGCGCGCGCTGATCTCCGTCTCAGACAAGACCGGCCTGGTCGAACTGGCCAACGCGCTCGCCGCCGCCGGCGTCGAGATGATCTCCACAGGCTCCACCGCCGCCACCATTCGCGCGGCCGGCCACGACGTGACGGATGTCGCCGCCGTCACTGGATTCCCGGAGTCGCTCGACGGCCGGGTGAAGACCCTGCACCCGAGCGTGCACGCCGGCATCCTCGCCGACCTCCGCCTCGAGGCGCACGAGAACCAGCTTGCCGACCTGTCCATCGCGCCGTTCCAGCTCGTGGTCGTGAACCTGTACCCGTTCGTGGAGACCGTCGAGTCGGGCGCGGAGCCCGCCGACGTGATCGAGCAGATCGACATCGGCGGACCCGCGCTGGTGCGCGCATCCGCCAAGAACCACCCCAACGTGGCCATCGTGGTCGACCCGGAGAACTACCCGGAGATCATCGCGGCCGTCGCGGCCGGCGGCAGCACCCTGCGCCTGCGCCAGAAGCTGGCCTCGCTCGCGTTCGAGCACACCGCCAACTACGACCTGAGCGTGTCCGCCTGGTTCACCGAGAACGTCTACGACCAGTGGCAGGACGACACGGAGGCGCTCGGCGAAGAGATCCTCGACGCGTTCGACGCGATTGTCGCCGCCGAGGACCCTGAGGCGGACGCGCTGTTCCCCGAGACCCTCGCGATCGAGGCCACCCGCGGCACCGTGCTGCGCTACGGCGAGAACTCGCACCAGGCCGCGGCCCTCTACCTCGGCGAGGGCGGCCAGGGCATCGCCCAGGCCACGCAGCTGCACGGCAAGGAGATGTCGTACAACAACTACGTCGACGCTGATGCCGCGGTGCGCGCCGCCTTCGACTTCGCCGAACCGGCCGTGGCCATCATCAAGCACGCCAACCCGTGCGGCATCGCCGTGGCCAACCCCAAGGCACCCGACGCCATCGCCTCCGCGCACCACCGCGCACACGACTGCGACCCGGTGTCGGCGTTCGGTGGGGTCATCGCCGCCAACCGCGTAGTCACGCTGGGCATGGCCGAGACGGTCAGCCAGATCTTCACCGAGGTTCTCGTGGCGCCCGGCTTCGAGCCGGCCGCGTTCGAGCTGCTCAGTGCCAAGAAGAACATCCGCTTGCTGGAGCTGCCGGCCGACTACCGTCGTTCATCGCTGGAGCTGCGCCAGATCTCCGGCGGCCTGCTCGTGCAGGAGACCGACACCTTCGACACCCTCGACACTGCCGAGTGGCGCCTGGTGTCCGGCCCCGAGGTGGATGCGGCGACCCGCTCCGACCTCGAGTTCGCCTGGAAGGCCTGCCGGGCCGTGAAGTCCAACGCGATCCTGCTCGCGCACGCCGGCGCATCCGTGGGTGTGGGCATGGGCCAGGTCAACCGGGTCGACTCCTGCCACCTGGCCGTCAGCCGTGCCGGCGAGCGGGCCGAGGGCGCTGTGGCCGCGTCCGACGCGTTCTTCCCCTTCGCCGACGGCCTCGAGGTGCTGCTGGAGGCCGGCGTCACCGCCGTCGTGCAGCCCGGCGGATCGGTGCGCGACGAGGAGGTCATCGCCGCGGCGACGGCCGCCGGAGTGTCGATGTACTTCACCGGGGAGCGTCACTTCTTCCACTAGGCCTCCGCCGAGCATTTGACACGCCGGGCACGGCATCCGACTCACGGATGCGGCGCCCGGCGCGTGTTTAACGGCTACGCCGCCCGCGGCAAGGACGCGAGGTGGCGTCCGTGGCCGACGGCCAGGTCCTCTGCGTTCGATTTGAGTTCAGCCGCGAGCTGCGTGAACTGGTCCAGAGCCGGATTCACACCCACGAGGGTGAATTCGCGAGTCACGACCGCGAGGTCGAGCTGCCAGACGTCTTCGAGGATGCGCCGCATCCAACCGGTCGCGTGGTCCCACCCCTCCCTCGGCGTGCCGGCGGTGTAGTTGCCGCCCTGGACCGTGACGAGCACCGCGGGCTTTCCCGCGAGGATCGGCGGCTGCCCCGGCGCTAGGCGCGGGTCGGTCAGCACGAGGTCGACATAGGACTTGAAATGCTGCGACACACCGAAGTTGTACAGCGGCACGGCGAAGAGCAACGCCTCGGCATCGGCCAATTCGTCGGTGAGGATGCGCGCCAGATCGGCGGCTGCATTCTGCTCTGGGGTCCGTTCGGCGTGCGGGAGCGCCGATCCGTTCACGATATTCGACCACGCGCCGGCCGGGACGGGGTCGGTGCCGACCTGACGGCGCACGACAGTGTGGTGCGGGTGGATGGTGCGCCACTCGACCTCGACAATGTCGGCCAGGGCGCGGCTGGTCGAGCCCTCGACGCGGATGCTGGCGTCCAAACGGAACAGGGACATGGAACTCCCTCGGTCTGTCCTGGCTGTGCGCCAGGGTTGGTTACGTTCAGTAACTCTGTACGATGAGATTCGGTTACCGCAACCGATCCCCTGTTACCTCGCGGTAACCGATGGAGGGCGAGATGAACCAGAAAACAGCTGCTGCCGCGTTGCACGAACGACTCAACGAGTCCATGCCCACCATGGCCGAGCTCTGCACGAGCCAGGACCCCTCGCTCTTCCGGTCCTTGCTGTCGCGGATCGGTGACAAATGGACCCTGCTGGTGATCGGAGTCCTCGGCGATGAGAGGAAGCGATTCACCGAACTGGCCGAGATCATTCCCGGGATCTCCCGGCGGATGCTCACGGTGACCCTGCGTGCCCTGGAGCGCGACGGCCTCGTGGCGAGAACCGTCTACGCCGAGGTTCCCCCGCGAGTGGAATACGAGCTCACGGCGCTGGGCCAGTCGCTGCAGCTGGTGGCTCTGTCGATGGGGGACTGGGTGAGCGAGCACCAGCACACGATCGCGCTCCACCGTCACCAATTCGACGACCGGGCTGCGGTGGAGCCGACCTGAGACGACGGCGAAACCGCCTGGTTGGTATCACGCGGCCCTGGAACGCCGTTGTGAGGTCGTTCTCAGTTGCACCTGCGATGATGGTGGGTCCACGTGACACCGCCGTTGCAGACCTCTCATAGACCTGACACGGAAAGGCCACTTGTGATCGATGTTCTCGGGCTGTCCCTGCCCGCTTTCCCCGTTGCCGCGCTCGCGGCAATCGTTCTCGCCCTCGCGATCACCGCGATCGCCGCGTTCGCGTTCCGCCTGGTCGGCAAGCGCAAGGGGTGGGCGCGCGTGCTCGTGCAGCTCATCCGGGTGCCGTTCCGCATGACTGTGCTGATCGGACTGCTGTGGCTTGCGGTGTCGGGATACCTCGACGTGCCCGCGGGCTGGGATACCACGGTGGGCTTCGTCTTCCGGGCCCTGTTCATCGGAAGCGCCACCTGGCTGCTCTGCGCGCTGCTCTACTACGCCGAGGAGATGGCCGCCAACCGGTACCGCATCGACGTGCGCGACAACCGCGTGGCCCGCCGGGTGCGCACCCAGCTGCGGATGATGCGGCGCATCGGCATCGTGATCCTCATCATCTGCGCCATCGGCACCGTGCTGCTCAGCATCCCCGGCGCCGCCACGGTCGGGGCCAGCCTGTTCGCCTCCGCCGGCCTGCTCAGCGTCGTGGCGGGTCTCGCCGCCCAGTCCACCCTGGCGAACATCTTCGCCGGCATGCAGCTCGCGTTCAACAACGCCCTGCGCGTGGATGACGTCGTCATCGTCGAGGGGGAGTGGGGCAAGATCGAGGAGATCACCCTCACCTACATCGTCGTGCACATCTGGGACGACCGCCGCATGGTGCTGCCGTCCACCTACTTCACCACGACCCCGTTCCAGAACTGGACCCGGCACAACAGCGAACTGCTCGGCGCCATCGAGTTCGACCTGGACTGGCGCGTGAACCCGGCCGCGATGCGGGAGGAGCTCAACCGCATCGTCGCGCAGACCGACCTCTGGGACGAACGTGCCGTCGTGCTCCAGGTGACGGATGCCGTGGGCGGCTACGTGCGTGTGCGCGTGCTCGTGACGGCGCAGGACGCGCCGACCCTGTTCGACCTGCGCTGCTTCGTACGGGAGAACCTGATCGACTGGGTCAACGCCGAGAACCCCGACGCCCTGCCGATGAGCCGCGTCGAGGTGCGCCACGAGCCAGAGGCCCCGCCCGCGCGCCCGTCGTCCCGCGGCCGCAAGCCCGCCCGCCCCGTCATCGAGGCGCCCGGCCTGTTCTCCGGCGACGAGGGCGGCAAGGAGCGCGCCCAGCACTTCACCGAGTCCATCACCGTGCAGGACTGGGAAGACGCCCCCGAGTCCCTCCCCGCGCCCCGCTAGTCCGGCCCGCGCCCGCACAGTGCTCGCTGACGTGCCACTTCGCGCCCATTGCGCGGGCGGGCGCAGCGGCACGCGCGGCGCGGAGGTGTTTTAGGCTGTGCGCATGACTACCTCCGGTGACTCCGGCCTCCCCACCGACACGACGCCCGCCGACGCGACGCCCGCCGACGCGACGCCCGCGGGCGCCGGGAAGCGCGCCCTGGTGCGCCGGCCCGTCGACATCCTCGCCGAGGGGCAGATCACCCACATCGACCGCGTGCCCATCGACCTCCAGCTGGCCCGCTCCCAGTGGGAGGGCTATGTCGCGGCTCTGCGGGTCGAGGGGTGGACCACTACCGAGGTAGCACCGGCGCCCGACCAGCCCGACTCGGTGTTCATCGAGGACGCCGTGATCCTCTTCGGGCGAACCGCCGTGATCGCCAGCCCGGGAGCGCCCAGCCGGCGTGGCGAGACCGCTGCCGCTGAAGCCGCCGTACGCGACCTCGGCCTCACCGTGCACCGGGTCGAATCGCCCGGCACCCTCGACGGCGGCGACGTGCTCAAGGTTGGCCGCACCGTGTACGTCGGCCAGAGCCTCCGCACCAACGCCGAAGGCGCCGCGCAGCTCGCCGCCATCGTGGAACCGCTCCGCTACACCGTCGTGCCGGTCCCCGTGACCCGCGCCCTGCACCTCAAGACCGCGATCACCGCGCTGCCGGACGGCACCATCATCGGCTACCCGCCGCTCGTGGACGACTCGGGTCTGTTCGCGAAGTTCCTGCCGGTGCCGGAGGCAGAGGGCACCGCCGTCGTGATCCTCGACGAGAACACCCTGCTGATGTCCGCGGCGGCCCCACAGACCGCCGAGCTGCTCACCGGGCTCGGATACCGCACGGTGACCGTCGACATCACCGAGTTCGAGAAGCTCGAGGGCTGCGTCACCTGCCTGAGCGTGCGGGTGCGCTGACCCGGTCCGGCACGGATGCGCCCGGCCTCGCGCCCGCATCCGCGGTCGAACCAGGCGCCGGCCGAAATTCACTCTTGCGCCCGGCGCGCCCGGGGCCCTATCCTGAAAGGCTGCCTGAACAGGGGGGCACAAGACGATGAACAGACGCGCTCAGGAGGCCGACATGACCAAGACCGCCCGCACCACGCTCGCAACGATTGCGACCGGCGCTGCCTTCGTCCCGGCGCTCCGACTCGCCTCCGCCTAGGAGTCCGGCCGCACCGAAGCTGCCCGCCTCCGCGGGCACTCATCTATCGCGGGCTTCACCGCCCGCTTCTCCTCTCGGACGCGGCACCCCCGCGCCAGCACGGGCACCACCGTCGGCTTCGCCACGGCCCCCGCACCGACTCAGCACGCATCATCCACCCCGCTCGACGCCAGAATCGCGCGGGTTTAGCAGGAACGACTCATGACCTCCACTGCAGAACAGCATCCGCCCCACGTCGTGCCCACGCCGGCCGCCCGACGCAACACCCTCCGCACGCTGCTGCGGCTGTACCCGTTCGCCAAGCCCGCGCTGCCGCGCATCGGGCTGGGCATGCTGTCTGCGCTGCTCGCCTCGCTCGTGGCCCTGGCCATCCCGCAGGTGCTGCAGCAGCTCGTCGACGGCGCTCTCAGCCAGGGCGACACCGCCCCGATCTGGCCCGCCGTGCTCACGGTGCTGGCTCTCGGCGTGCTCGAGGCCGTGATGATCGCGCTGCGCCGCTGGTTTGTGCTGGTGCCCGGCACCCACATCGAATCCCGGATGCGCAACGCCCTCTACGCCCGGCTGCAGGACCTGCCCGTGACCTTCCACGACCGCTGGCCGAGCGGGCAGCTGCTCTCGCGCGCCATCAGCGACCTCAACATGATCCGCCGCTGGATCTCGTTCGGCCTGGTGCTGCTCGTGGTGAACTTCCTCACCATCCTCGCCGGCGTCGTGATCCTCGTCTCGATGAATTGGATCCTCGGCCTGATCTTCCTGGTCTGTTCGATCCCGATCTGGATCTACGGCTACGTCTTCGAGGAGAAGTACTCCGTGATCGCCCGGCGCAGCCAGGACCAGTCCGGCGACCTCGCGACCGCCGTGGAGGAGTCGGTGCACGGCATCCGGGTGCTGAAGGCGTTCGGCCGCGGCAGCTTCGCGCTCAAGAGCTTCGCCAACCAGGCGGAGGAACTGCGCGGCACCGAGATCGAGAAGGCCCGTGCCATCGCCGGTATCTGGCTGTGGTTGCTGCTCGTTCCCGATGTGGCGTTCGCGCTCTGCCTGGTCTCCGGCGTCTGGCTCACCAGCCAGGGCCAGCTCAGCGTCGGTGAACTGGTGGCCTTCTTCGCCACCGCCACCGTGCTGCGCTTCCCCGTGGAGTCGATCGGGTTCCTGCTGTCGATGACGTTCGACACCCGCACCGCCACCGACCGGTTCTTCGACATCCTCGACACCCCGAACACCATCACCGACCCGCCCCGCCCGGTCACCATCACCGCCCCGCGCGGCCGGCTGGCGTTCGAGAACGTGCACTTCCGCTACGCCGACTCCCCGGAGCGCTTCCCCGACCTGCTCGACGGGGTCGACCTGGTGCTCGAACCCGGCGAGACCATGGCGTTGGTCGGGCTCACCGGTTCCGGCAAGTCCACCCTGACGGCGCTCACCACCCGGCTGTACGACGTGACGGATGGCTCGGTGACACTCGACGGGGTCGACGTGCGCGCCCTTCGCCGGGAGGAGCTGCGCCGGCACATCGCGATGGCATTCGAGGACGCGACGCTGTTCTCGGCATCCGTGCGGGAGAACGTGCTGCTTGGGCGCCCGGAGTTCGCGGAGCGGAGCCCGGAGGCCGACGCTGTGCTCGCCGAGGCGCTGGACATCGCCCAGGCCGGTTTTGTGCACGACCTGCCCGACGGGGTCGACACCCTCGTCGGCGAGGAGGGCATGAGCCTGTCCGGCGGGCAGCGGCAGCGCGTGGCGCTGGCCCGCGCCGTCGCCGCGGCGCCCGCCGTGCTCGTGCTCGACGACCCGCTCTCGGCCCTCGACGTGAACACCGAGTCGCTCGTGGAAGCCGCCCTGCGCCGGGTACTGGTGAAGACCACGGCGCTGATCGTGGCGCACCGCCCGTCCACTGTGATGCTCGCCGACCGGGTGGCGCTGCTGGAGGACGGCCGGGTCACCGCGGTCGGCCGGCACTCCGAACTGCTGGCCTCGAGCCCGCACTACAAGTTCGTCATCTCCAGCCTGGAAGACGAGGAACGACGAGAGTCCAACCGAACGGGAGAATCGCTGTGAGCGTCACCGGCGTCGAAGGCGAAGAACGCCTCGACTACACCAAAGCGGAAAGCGGCCAGATCCGCCGTCGTTCGCTGCGCCTGCTCGGCTCGCTGCTGTTCCCGGTGCGCTGGTCGGTGGTCGTGGCGATGTTCGTCGTGGTCGTCTCCACGGCCGCGCAGGTCGCCGGCCCGGCCCTGATCGCCTACGGCATCGACAAGGGCCTGCCCGCGCTGATCAACCAGGACTGGATGCCGCTGGCGGCGACCGGCGCGGTCTACCTGGTCACCGGCGTCACCGGCGCCCTGCTGATCGCCTGGTACACCGTGCTCTCCGCGCGCATCAGCCAGGCCGTGCTCATCGACCTGCGCAAGCGCGTCTTCCTGCAGACCCAACGGCTCAGCCTCGAGTTCCACGAGTCGTACACCTCCGGGCGCATCATCTCCCGGCAGACCAGCGACCTGGACGCGATCCGCGAACTCCTCGACTCCGGCATCAACCAGCTCGTGCAGGGCCTGCTCTACATGGTGTTCACCGCCATCGCGCTGGTCACCCTCGACGGTGTGAGCGGGCTCGTGCTGCTCGTCGCGCTGGTGCCGCTGCTCGCGCTCACCCGCTGGTTCCAGGTGCGCTCGCAGCACCTGTTCCGCCGGTCGCGCACCGCGTCGGCGAGCCTGATCGTGCAGTTCGTCGAGACAATGACGGGCATCCGTGCCGTCAAGGCGTTTCGTACCGAACCGCGGAACGAACGGGTCTTCGGCAAGCTCGTCGAGGCATACCGGCTGGTCAACGCCCGGGTGATCCAGCTGTTCGGGGTGTTCGACCCCGGGCTGATCCTGATCGGCAACGTCACCGTCGCCGTGGTGCTGCTGGTCGGCGGCTTCCGCGTCGCCGACGGGCAGCTGGCCATCGGAGCGCTGCTGGCCGCGCTGCTGTACACCCGCCGGTTCTTCGACCCGATGGAGGAGATGGCGATGTTCTACAACTCCTACCAGTCGGCCGCCGCGGCGCTGGAGAAGATCTCCGGGGTGCTCGAAGAGCAGCCCGGGGTGCCCGACCCGATCAAGCCGGTGGACCTGTGGACGTCAACCGGAGCCGTGCAGTTCGAGAACGTGCAGTTCGAGTACCAAGCGGACCGGGTCATCCTGCCGCACTTCGACCTCACCCTGGAGCCGGGGCAGACCATCGCTCTCGTCGGCTCCACAGGTGCGGGCAAGTCGACGCTGGCCAAACTGATCTCCCGGTTCTACGACCCGTCCGACGGCCGGGTGCTGCTGGACGGCGTGGACCTGCGCGACCTGCACCCCAAGGATCTGCGCCGGGCCATCGTGATGGTGACCCAGGAGGCGTACCTGTTCAGCGGGAGCGTCGCCGACAACATCGCGATCGGCAAGCCAGGGGCCACCCGGGCGGAGATCGAGGCGGCGGCGCAGGCCGTGGGCGCGCACGACTTCATCGTGGGCCTGCCCGGCGGGTACGACACCGACGTCAACAAGCGCGGTGGCCGGGTCTCGGCCGGGCAGCGTCAGCTGATCTCGTTCGCGCGGGCGTTCCTGGCCGACCCGGCGGTGCTGATCCTCGACGAGGCCACCTCGTCGCTGGACATCCCCAGCGAACGGCTCGTGCAGGAGGCCCTGCAGACGCTGCTCAGCGACCGCACTGCGGTGATCATCGCGCACCGGCTGTCGACGGTGGCGATCGCCGACCGGGTGCTCGTCATGGAGAACGGCATCATCGTGGAGGACGGCACCCCCGACATGCTCATCTCGGGCACCGGCCGGTTCTCCAAGCTGCACGCCGCCTGGCGCGAGTCCCTCGTCTGACCCTCCCGCGAACTGTGACTCAGGCACCGAAAACCCGAGGTTTCTTGGGGCTTGGGTCACGGTTCGCGGGCTAGGACGGGCCCAGCGGAGGCGGGGCGGTGGGGTCCGCGAGAGGATCGCCCTTCAGCTCGACGAAGATCGCATGGGTGGGCGATGCGCCGGTGTTCTCGCCCGAGTGCACCTGGGCGGGTAGCCAGCGCGCCTCGCCGGCATCCAGAACCGTATCGAAGACCCGGTCGCCCAGCGAGAGCCGGCGGCTGAAGTCGCTCAGGGTGACCATGACGCTGTCCGGATGCCGGTGCGGCGTGGTCTTCGCGCCCGGGTCGTCGCGGTACTCGAGCACCCGCACCCGGTCGTTCTCGAACAGCACCTGGTAGTGCTCCGGGTTGGAGGTCACCGGGTCGGCGGGTTCGGCGCCGGCCGGCCGGGGTCGCGGCGGCGTGTCGGCCCCGCGGCCCACCGCGGCTCCTTCCGGGGCCTCCAGCGGGTGTGCCTGGGCGTGATCGTCGGCCGCATTCATGCAGGCACGATACACCCGCCGCGACCTGCGAGCTAAGCCCCGAGAATCCCGGATTTTCAGGCTGGAGTCCCAGTTCGCGGGGGGTGTGGGCGGGGGTTTGAGTCGGCCGTGTTTCGGGCATGTCAAAGCCTTCGAACCACTGGCCGAGAACCCGCCCGACACGCTTGACACGCCTAGGCGGGGCCGCGAATCTGAACCCAGAGAACACCACACAACCGCCCAGGACCGAGTCAGCTCGGTCCTCGAGCCGTCACCCCAGCCGGTGGCGCGCCTGTCTGATCGGGGGATCACCCAGCATGCAGTCAGTCACCATCGTGGGCGCGGGGGTGGTGGGGCACGCAAGCGCAGCCGCCTTGCGCGCCCACGGCTACACCGGACACCTCACGATCGTCGGCGCCGAACGCCACCGCCCCTACGACCGCCCGCCGTTGGGCCGGGGCTTCCTCACCGGAGAGACCACCATCGGGGAGCTGGCTCTCGAGGCCCCCAGCGAAGACCTCGGCGCCGAATGGCGACTCGGCGTGCCCGCCGTGGCCCTCGACGCGGCCGCGCACCGGGTGACCCTGGCCAACGGCCGTACCCTCGAGTCGGATGCCGTGGTGATCGCCACGGGGTCCTCCGCGCGCCGCTTCCACCCGATGCCCCGCGGAGTGCACACCCTCCGCACCGTCGAGGACGCCCTCGCGCTCCGCGAGGAACTCCTGCCCGGCGCCCGCATGATCGTGGTCGGCTCCGGCATCGTCGGCCTCGAGGTGGCATCCACCGCCCGCGACCTGGGCCTGCAGGTCACGGTGCTCGGCAGTACCACGGATGCGCTGTGCACAGCATTCGGCGGAGCCGTCGCCGACGCCGTCTACCGGCTGCACTCCCGGCGGGGCATCACCGTGCGCACCGACCTGCGGGTGGCCGAGCTGATCGGACCCGGCTGGGTGTCCGGGGTGCGGCTGACCACGGGAGAGGAGATCGGCGCCGACGTGGTGCTGCTCGACATCGGTTCGGTTCCGCTCGCGGGGTGGCTCGGCGAGGCCGGGCTCGACCTGCGCGGCGGCGTGGTCTGCGACGAGGCGGGCGCCACCGCCGTGCCCGGCGTCGTTGCCGTCGGGGACTGCGCGGCCTGGTTCGACCCTGTCACCGGTCTGCACCGGCGCATCCCGCACTGGAGCGACACCCGCGACCGGCCGGGCATCGCCATGGCCGCGCTCCTCGGGGTCGACCCGGCGGAGGCGCTGACGCCCGCCCGGGTGACCTCGGAACAGGGCGGCGCTCAGGTGCAGTTCGCCGGCCGGCTGCGCGGCGGCGAGGACGTCACCGTCGAAGCGGGCAGCCCGTCCACCGGCGACCTGGTCGCGGTCTACCGGCGCGGTTCAGTTCCTGTCGCGGTGCTCGGTATCGACCAGCCGCTGCAGGTCGCCGACTGGCAGGCCCGACTGGAGCTGGCCCCGGTCGACCCGGTCACGGGCGCCAGCGGGCTCGGCTGAGATCCACCCGGTAGGCCGCATCCGGTGCGGTCGCGGTGAGCAATGGGGTGTGCTCGGCCCGGTAGTGCTCCAAGGCCCGGTCCTCGTGCCCGACCGGCGGATGCCCGCTCGCGCGGATCACCCGCCACCACGGCGCATCCGCCCCGAACTGCGCCATCGTCTGACCCACCACCCGGGCGGCGCGGGAACCGAGGGTGGCGGCCACATCGCCGTAGGTCATCACATGGCCGGGCGGGATGGAGTCCACGATCTCGAGCACGGCCGCCACGAACGGGGTGGCTGGATTCAGGCGCACTGGCTGAGGTGTGCAGGCTTAGAGCGTGAGGGCGCCGATGACCTCGCCGAACTGGGTCTCGCCGATGTCGACGAAGCCGATGCGGTGGAAGAAGGCCTCCGGGCCTTCCTCGCCGGGTTCCCAGATCACCGTGATGCGGTCGAAGCCGCGGTGGCGGGCTTCTTCGGCGAGGGCTTCGGCGGCGAACTTACCCACGCCCATGCCCTGCGCCTCTGCGTCGACGTTGATGCGCCAGATGCAGGCGCGGAATTCTTCCTGGGGCGATTCGGGGTCGAAGTTGCCGTGGATGAAGCCGGCGACCTCGCCGTCGAGCAACACCACCCGCTGCCACGCCGTATTGGGGTTGATCACGGATGCCGCCACCGAGTAGGAGACGGGCGCGATGAATTGCTCCTGACCGGGCTTGAGGCTCAGGTTGTTGGCCGCGACGATGTTGCGTGCGGACAGTTCTTCCAGTCGGAGTTCAGGCATGCACCTAGGGTATCGTCCGGTCGCGAAGGCTGATAGTCGGGTTTGTGGGGGACCTGCTTCCCGGGCCGTTTCCGACCGGTCAACTCTCTCGATGTCAAGATAGTTACCGCCCTCGGCTAGGATTGTTCACGGCCACCACGCCCCGACTCACTGAGGAGAATCCATTGTCGAAGATCAAGGTTGCAGGTACAGTCGTCGAACTCGACGGGGACGAGATGACCCGCATCATCTGGCAGGCCATCAAGGACTCCCTCATCCACCCGTACCTCGACATCGACCTCGAGTATTACGACCTGTCGATCCAGAAGCGTGACGAGACCGACGACCAGATCACGGTCGACGCGGCCCACGCCATCCAGAAGCACGGTGTCGGTGTCAAGTGCGCCACCATCACCCCCGACGAGGCACGCGTCGAGGAGTTCGGCCTGAAGAAGATGTGGGCCTCGCCCAACGGCACGATCCGCAACATTCTCGGCGGCACGATCTTCCGCGAGCCGATCATCATCTCCAACATCCCGCGCCTGGTGCCGGGCTGGAACAAGCCCATCATCATCGGCCGCCACGCGTTCGGCGACCAGTACCGCGCCACGAACTTCCGCTTCGAGGGCGAAGGCACCCTCACCATGACCTTCACCCCGAAGGACGGCGGCACGCCGCAGGAGTTCGAGGTCTTCCAGGCGCCCGGCAGCGGCGTGGCCATGGGCATGTACAACCTCGACAAGTCGATCATCGACTTCGCCCGCGCGTCGCTCAACTACGGCCTCGAGCGCAACTACCCGGTCTACCTGTCGACCAAGAACACCATCCTCAAGGCGTACGACGGCCGCTTCAAGGACATCTTCCAGGAGATCTTCGACACCGAGTTCAAGGACCGCTTCGAGGCCGCAGGCCTCACCTACGAGCACCGTCTGATCGACGACATGGTCGCCTCCGCCATGAAGTGGGAGGGCGGCTACGTCTGGGCCTGCAAGAACTACGACGGCGACGTGCAGTCCGACACCGTGGCACAGGGCTTCGGCTCGCTCGGGCTGATGACCAGCGTGCTCTCCACCCCCGACGGCAGCGTCGTCGAGGCCGAGGCCGCGCACGGTACCGTTACCCGGCACTACCGCCAGCACCAGCAGGGCAAGCCCACCTCGACCAACCCGATCGCGTCGATCTACGCCTGGACCCGTGGCCTGTCGCACCGCGCCAAGCTCGACGAGAACCCGGCGCTGGCCGAGTTCGCGCACACCCTCGAGGATGTTGTCGTGAAGACCGTCGAGAGCGGCAAGATGACCAAGGACCTCGCCCTGCTCGTGGGCCCGGACCAGGGCTACCTCACCACCGAGGAATTCCTCGCCGCGATCAGCGACAACCTGCAGACCCGCCTGGCGTAACCCGCCACCATTGCATGACGAAGGCCCCGCCCATCCGGCGGGGCCTTCTCTGCGCCTAACTGTTGCCCGCGCGGACGTCTGCGTCCGGTGCGCCGGACGCAGATGTCCGTTTCGGGAACAGTTGGGAAGGGATGTGGCCACAAGGGCAGCCTCTCCTTGCTGGTGCGCACGCGCATCCGAGACGACAATGGAGCCATGTCCACGCTCGCTGGAGCATTCCGCCGGTACCCGGTTGTCGCGGCAGCCATCCTTGTCGGCCTGCTCGGGCTGCCGCTCTGGGCCCTCGGCCTGCCCGTGGCCGTGCAATGGCTGTACTCAGGTCTCGGCCTCGTCGTGGCCGGCATCGAGGCCGTCGGCATGATCCGGCGGATGCGCCAGGGCGCGTTCGGTGTGGACCTCCTGGCGATCATGGCCATCATCGCCACCATTCTGGTGGGCGAGTACGTGGCCACCCTGGTGATCGTGCTGATGCTCTCCGGCGGCGCCGCCCTCGAGGAGTACGCGGCCGGCCGGGCCCAGCGGGAGCTCAACGCCCTGCTCGAACGGGCCCCGCAGATCGCGCACCTGCTGCGCGACGGCTCCTCCGACGTGGAGGACGTGCCCGCCACCCTGGTGCAGATCGGCGACGTGCTGCTGGTGCGGCCCGCCGAGATCGTGCCGGTGGACGCCGAACTGGTCTCCGCATCCGCCGCGTTCGACGAGTCGTCGCTCACCGGGGAGAGCCTGCCCGTTGAGCGCCGCACCGGCGACCCGGTGCTCAGCGGCTCGATCAACGGGCAGGCCGCCGCCACCGTGCGGGCCACGGCGCTCGCCGCGGACAGCCAGTACCAGCAGATCGTGGCGCTGGTAGCCGAGGCCGCGGCGAGCAAGGCCCCAGTGGTGCGGCTCGCCGACCGCTACGCGGTGCCGTTCACGGCCGTGTCGTTGCTCATCGGTGGGATCGCCTGGGTAGTCTCCGGTGACCCGGTGCGGTTCGCCGAGGTGCTCGTGGTCGCCACCCCCTGCCCGCTGCTGCTCGCGGCGCCGGTGGCGTTCATGGGCGGCATGAGCCGCGCGGCCCGCAACGGCATCATCGTCAAGGGCGGGGGAGTGCTCGAGAAGCTCGCCCGCGCCCGCACGGTGGTGTTCGACAAGACCGGCACCCTCACCTACGGCGCGCCCACCATCGCCCGGGTGGCCCCAGAAGCCCCGTTCAGCGCCGACCAGCTGCTCACCCTGGCGGCATCGGCCGAGCAGTACTCGTCGCACGTGCTCGCCGCCTCCGTGATCGCGGCCGCCGACAAGCGCGACCTCACCCTGCTCCGCACCGACTCCGCCACCGAGGTGCCCGCGCACGGTGTGACCGCCCGATTCGACGGCCGCGAGGTCGTCGTGGGCAAGCTGTCGTTCGTGGCCGAGCACGCCCCCGACGCCTACCCGGCCGACCTCGCCGGCGGCGAACTGGCCATCTACGTCGCCGTCGACGGCCGGTTCGCCGGCAGCGTGGTCGCCAGCGACCAGGTGCGCGACAACGCTCGGGCCACCGTGCAGGCCCTCGACCGGCTCGGCGTGCACGAGTCGGTCATGCTCACCGGCGACGCCCGCCCCACGGCCAACCACATCGCCCGGCTCGTGGGCATCACCCGGGTGCGCGCGGATTGCCTGCCGGTCGACAAGGTCGACGCGGTGCGCGCCATCCGTGAGCGGCCCGTGATCATGGTGGGCGACGGCGTCAACGACGCCCCGGTGCTGGCCGTGGCCGATGTGGGCATTGCGATGGGTGCCAAGGGGTCCACCGCGGCGAGCGAGTCGGCGGATGCGGTGATCCTGCTCGACGACCTGTCCCGCGCCGCGCGGGCGGTCAGCATCGGCCGGGACACTGTGCGCATCGCCCTGCAGAGCATCTGGCTGGGCATGGCGATGAGCCTCGGACTCATGGTGGTGGCCGCGTTCGGGCTGATCCCCGCCACCATCGGGGCGCTGCTGCAGGAGCTGGTCGACCTCGCCACGATCCTCAACGCCCTGCGCGCCATCGGCGGGCGCCGGGACGTGCGCGCCCGCCGTGCGGCCGCGCGGGTGCAGACGGCAGCCCAGCCGGTGCCCACCCGCTGAGCCGCCGCCGCCCGGCGGCCGGGGCCGGGCCGCTGACGGCCTAATCTGGAGGGATGCGACGCATCCGTTTTCCGTTCGGCTCCACCCCCAGCCGCACGGCGAACGAACCCCGGCTCGGCCGTGACGTGTACGTGCTCGGCGTCATCGCGTTCTTCGTGATGGTGGGCTTCGGCGTGGTCGTGCCGGTGCTGCCGGTCTACGTGAAGAGCTTCGGCGTGGGCAACCTCGAGATCGGCGCCGTGGTGTCGGCGTTCGCCCTGATGCGCTTCGTCGCCAGCCCCGTCTGCGGCAAGCTCATCGACTGGGCCGGGGAACGCACCATCCTGGCCGTGGGCATCGGCATCGTCGCCGTATCCAGCGGCCTGGTCGGCATCGCCGGCAGCTACCCGCAGCTGTTGCTGCTGCGCGGCGCTGGCGGCATCGGTTCGGCGATGTTCACCGTCGCCGCCATGACGCTGCTGCTGCGCACCACCGCCCCGGGCATCCGTGGCCGCGCCGTCGGCTTCTACCAGGGCGGCTTCCTCATCGGCGGCATGGCCGGGCCCGCCCTCGGTGGCCTGCTCGCCACCATCTCGCTCACCGCCCCGTTCTTCTTCTACGCCGGCACCCTCGCCGTCGCCGGCGTGATCGGCCTCGTGCTGTTGCAGCCGGCCACTCGCGTCGCCGCCGGCGGCACCGGTGCTGCCGCGCCCTTGCTGCCGCTGCGCACAGTGCTGCGCGACCCCCGCTTCCGGGCCGCCTGCCTGGCCAACTTCTCCCAGGGCTGGTCGTCGTTCGGCGTGCGCGGCGCGCTCGTGCCGGTTCTCGTCGTGGAGGTGCTCAAGGGCCCCAGCGCTTGGACCGGCATCGCCTTCGCGATCGCGGCCGTCGCGCAGACCCTCGCGTTGGCGCCGGCGTCCCGGTTCGTCGACACCGTGGGCCGCAAACCCGCCATCATCGGGGCGTTCCTCGTGGCGGCTGTGACGATCACGGCCATCCCGTTCGCCCCGAACATCGTGCTGCTCACCGTGCTGCTCTGCGTCTACGGGGTCGCCGCGGCGTTCATGGGCACCGCGCCGGCCGCATCCGTCGGCGACGCCGCCGGCAGCGCGGGCGGGCGCCCGGTCGCGATCTTCTCGATGTTCTCCGACTTCGGCGCCATCGTCGGCCCACTCGTGGCCGGCCTGCTCGCCGACACAGTGTCGTACCCGGCCGCGTTCCTGCTCGGTGGCCTGCTGTTCGTCGCCACGTCGCTCTATGCGCTGCGGATGCCCGGCGGCCTGCCCGCGCAGCCCGCCCCGGAGCCGCCCGCGCCAGCGGCCGCCGATCCCCTCGACCGCTAAGCCGCCTGGCGCCCCGGTTCGGACGGGGGAGGAGTGGTCCTCGGCCCCGGTCGGTCCTACGGTGGGGGCATGGCCTACCTCGAGGTGCCCGTCCCGGCCGACCTGGCGCCCGATGTGCAGCGGCTCTGGTACCTCGAGCAGCCGGCCGAGGAGCGCTACGAGCGGATTTTCCCCCAGCCTGCTCTGCATCTGATCGTGAACCTCTCTGACCCCTGCGGGCAGAGACGCGAAACCGGGCGGCGCCGCCGGCGGTGCTGCGGGCCTGGGCCGGCATCCAGAAGGACCCGGATGCGCCCATCCCGCTGATTGCGGCGGCCGCCGGCACCAGCCACCACCGGCTGATCGACGAGTTCCGCACCTGGTGCGGGGTGACACCCAAGACCTACGCCGATATCGTGCGGTTCCGCCAGTTCATCGATACCCTGCCGCTGCAGGGGCCGATGCCGAGCTGGGCCGAGCTGGTGGCCACCTCCGGATACTACGACCAGCCCCACTTCATTCGGGTGTTCCGCGCGTTCACGGGTCTTTCGCCCACCCGGTACCTCGACATCGTCGCCCGCTACGGTCCCGAGTACGCCGCCTTCGTGCCGCTGGCGGAGCTGGACGGAGTGCCGGAATTCTCCAAGACCCCGCGAGCCGTGAGGCCTAGCGTGACAGTGTCCCGGACCGGCCGGGACGACCACTCCCGGGAGCTCTCATGGATGTCTCACTCAACTGGCTGGCGGTCGCGCTGGCCGCGATCTCGTCCTTCGTCATCGGCGGGCTCTGGTACTCGCTGCTGTTCGCCCGGCCCTGGCAGCGGGCCGCGGGTGTCACGGACGACCAGCTGAAGACCGGCACCGCCCGGGTGTTCCTCGGGTCGCTGATCCTGGCGCTCGTGATGGCGCTCAGCCTGGCCGCGTTCATCGGCTCGAACGGGCTGGCCTTCGGCGTGTTCGCCGGGTTCGCCGCCGGCGCGACGTTCGTGGCTGCCGCCTTCGGCGTGAACTACCTCTTCGAGCGGAGGAGCCCGGTGCTGTTCTTGATCAACGGGTCGTACAACGTGGTGTCCTTCACCACGATGGGCGCCATCATCGGCGCGCTGCAATAACGCTCAGGCGCCGAGTTCCTTGCGGCCTGAGATGACGCCGCTGACGGTGGCGACGACGGCGAAAACGCCGGCCACGATCGGCTGGCCGAGGTCCCACCAGGCGAGGGCGGCGGCACCGAACACGAAGATCTCCACGATCGCCTTGCCGAACGGGTCGAGCCGGAACACGGCTTTCGGCGACCGGAACAACGCCCAGACCAGGATCGCGAACGCCGGCGCGAGAATGCCGAACAGGATGCCCGGCCACGGCAACGGCCAGGCCAGGAACCCCCAGAGCGCCAGGCTCACGAAGGCAAAGAGTTCGAGCACAAAACGCAGGACGTCGTTGACGCCGACGGCGGGGGTGGGGCGGGTGTCGTTCACCCGCCAATCCTACCGGCGAGGCTACTTGAAGATGATGGTGCGCACTCCGTCGAGCAGCACCCGGTTCTCGGCGAACCACTTCACGGCCTGGGTGAGCGTGCGACTCTCCTCGTCCTGCCCGATCGCGACGAGCTCGGCGGGCGTGCGGGAGTGGTCCACCCGCACGACGTTCTGCTCGACGATCGGGCCCTCGTCGAGCTCGCTCGTGACGAAGTGCGCCGTGGCGCCGATGAGCTTCACCCCGCGGGCGTGCGCCTGCTTGTACGGGTTGGCGCCCTTGAAGCCGGGCAGGAACGAGTGGTGGATGTTGATGGCGCGGCCCTCGAGGTAGGCGCAGAGTTCGGGGGAGAGGATCTGCATGTAGCGGGCCAGCACCACCAGTTCGATGTCGAACTCCTCGACGGCCTCGACGACGCGGGCCTCGAAGGCGGCCTTGCTCGCCGCATCCGTGATCGGCAGCGACTCGAACGGCACCCCGTAGAAGCCGACCAGGTCGCGCAGGGTGCCGTGGTTGCTGAGCACCAGGGGCACCTCCACGGGCAGCTGGCCGCCGCGCTGACGGAAGAGCAGGTCGTTGACGCAGTGCCCGGCGGTGGACGCGAGCACCAGGGTGCGCAGCGGCCGGCCGACGACGTCGATCACCGACGCCATGCCGTACTTCTCCACCACGGGCGCGAGTGCGGCCTGCATCTCGGCGCGGTCCGCCGGGGATTCCACCTGCAGGCGGATGAAGAACCGGCCGGTGTCGGCGCTGGAGAACTGCTGGCTCTCGGTGATGTTGCCGCGGGCGCCCACGATGGCGCCGCTGACGTCGTGCACGATGCCCGGCTGGTCGGGGCAGACGAGGGTGACGACCAGGTGGTGATGGTGCGCGGGCGGCAGGCTGGGGTTCATCGCACCAGATTACCCGGCGCGGCGAGCGTGCTCGGCGGCGCATCCCGCGGCGATCCGGGTGCGGCGCTCGGGAATGCGACGGATGCCAGCGCGTTATCCCCGAGTGCAGGCCGGAATTCAGCGGCCGGGAGAGCACGTAAAGCGGCGCAATAATCCGGCAACGTGGTGGTTGCAGCGACGAAACTCCCGGATGCTGAGATAGACACCAGGCAGCCACACTGCCGAGGTACCCAGGAATGACGCGAAGCGGAAGGTAGACACACGATGACCGAAGGAACCCTGCGGGCGCTCGATACTCGGCCGACGACCATCACCGGAACCGTCATCCACGGCAACGCCTGGGGCCGGGTGATCGGCTTCCCCACCGCGAACATCGAGGTGCCCGACTTGATGGCGCACACCGGCATCTGGGCCGCCATCGTGCACGGCGCGGGGCTGCCGGCCGCCGGCGTGCTCGCCGCCGTGTCGGTGGGCACGCGGCCCACGTATTACGGCGACGCCGGGCATCCGCTGCTCGAAGCGCACCTGCTCGACTTCGCCGGCGACCTCTATGGGCAGGAACTGTCCGTTGAGCTGCGGCTGTTCCTGCGCGCCGAGGTGGCCTTCGTCGACACGCCCGCCCTCGTCGACCAGCTCGCCGTCGACGTGCAGAACACCCGGGACTGGTACGCCGCCGGGGCCCGCGCCGCCGCCTGAGGTCACCGAGCCACACCGTGCACCGGAAACAACGCGCCGACGAGATATCCGGCTAGGCTGGTTCACGGCCGGCGGAACACGCTTGGCCCCGGGCGCGCACGTCGGCGCGCACCGCTTGAAGAACCCGCTCAGCCCGGCCGTGACAGCCGCCGGAGCCGAGGGCAAGCGGAACCTGTCTGTGAGCCACAGCACCCATGTCATTTACTGCGCCCATCTCGCTGCCGTCCACCGGTATGCCCCGCCCCGACCAGAAGGCCCCCACCGGAGCCTTCCCGTGGATCGGCCTGATCGCCCTCTCCGCCGCCGTCTTCCTCTCGGTCACCTCCGAGATGCTGCCCACCGGCCTGCTGCCCGAAATGAGCACCTCGCTCGGGGTCAGCCAGTCCGACGTGGGCCTGCTCGTGTCCTGGTTCGCGTTCACGGTCGTGCTCACCAGCACGCCGCTGGCACTCCTGACCCGACGGATGCCCCGGCACGGCCTGATCGTTCTCGTGCTCATCGTGTTCGCGTTGAGCAACGTGCTCACCGCCATCGCGCCCGACTACACCTTCGTCGTCATCTCCCGGGTGATCGGCGGACTGGCGCACGGCCTGTTCTGGGGCGTCGTGGGCGCCTACTCCGCGCACCTCGTGCCCAAGGATCAGATCGCCAGGGCCGTGTCGATCACCATCGCCGGCGGCACCCTCGCGTTCGTGTTCGGTGTGCCGCTGGGCACCTTCCTCGGCCACCTGCTCGGCTGGCGGCTCTCGTTCATCGTGCTCGCCGGGCTGATGCTCGTGGGCGCCGTGGTGATCTGGCGGTTCCTGCCCAAGGTCGAGCACTACACCGGCAAGCGCACCGAGTCCGTCACGACGGCGACCGGAACCATCACGGTGGCCAAGCTGCCCCGCGACCCCACCATCGGCCCGGTCGCGCTGGTCTGCGTGATCACCGCGCTCACGATGATCGGCCACTACACCTTCTACACCTACATCGCGCCGTTCCTCAGCGACACCCTCGGTGTGGGCAGCGACGCCGTCGCCCCGCTCCTGTTCGCGTACGGCATCGCCGGCGCGCTCGGCCTGTTCATCAGCGGCGTCGTATTCAGCAAGCGCCCGCAGCTGGGCCTGGTGCTCGGGATGTCGGTGACGGTCGTCAGCGTCACCGTGTTGGCGCTGTTCACCCAGACGCTGCCCGTGGCGATCGGCGCCTTCCTGGTCTGGGGCCTCGCGTTCGGCACCTTCCCGCCGCTGCTGCAGACCCGGTTGCTGCACACCGCGTCGGTGCGCATCCGCGACACCGCCAGCGCCGTCTACACCACCGCGTTCAACGTCGGCATCGGCCTGGGCGCGTTCGTGGGCGCCTTCCTGCTCGATCAGGTGGGCCTGGGCTCCGTGCCGTTCGTCTACGTGGGCATCATCGTGCTCGCCCTGGCGCTCGTGCTGGCCAGCGACGTCGTCATCCGCCGCCGCGCGCTCTGACCCCGCCCCACGACTGTTGCCGAATCGGACCACTGCGTCCGGCGTGCCGGGCGCAGCTGTCCGGACGGGGACCAGTTAGGGGCGTGAGGATGCCCCGCGAGCCGGCAGCGGGGGACGGGACGCCGCGATCTCGAGGATGCGGCCGCGGCAGGCGTACCAGCCCAGCACCAGCGCCGGGATGATCAGGCCCAGCGAACTGATCGTGAGCGTGCCGACCGGCCAGTCGAAGGCCATCAGCACGAGAACCGTGGCCAGGAACGCCAGGGTGAGGTAGCCGGTGAACGGGGCGCCGGGCATCCGGAACGCCGGCCGGGTGAGGATGCCCGCCTTGGCCCAGGCCTGCAGCCGCATCTGGCAGAGCACGATCATGCCCCACGCGCTGATGATGCCGATCGCGGCCATGTTCAGCACGATCTCGAACGCCTCGTCAGGTACGACAGCATTCAGTGCCACCCCGAGCAGCGTGACCACACCGGTGAGCAGGATGCCGCCGAACGGTACCCCGTTACGGCTCACCTTGCCGGCGAAGCGCGGCGCCGACCCGGCCAGCGACATGGACCGGAGGATGCGCCCGGTGGAATACAGTCCGGCATTCAGCGACGAGAGTGCCGCGGTGAGCACTACAAGGTTCATGATCACATCGACCCCGTCGATGCCGATCGAGCCGAAGAACGTCACGAACGGGCTCACTCCGGCCTCATATGCCGTATACGGCAACAACAGTGAGAGCAGCAGGATCGAGCCGACGTAGAACACCGCGATGCGCACGATGACCGTGTTGATGGCCTTGGGCATCACCTTTTCCGGGTTCTCGGTCTCGCCGGCGGTGGTACCGATCAGCTCGATCGACGCGTAGGCGAAGACCACGCCCTGCACCACGAGCACCGAGGCCAGCAAACCGTTGGGTAGCCAGCCGCCGTTGTCGGAAATGAGCGAGAAGCCAACGGCGGCTCCTTCCACCGGGGTGCCGAAGATGACCATCCAGGTGCCGACCAGCAGGAACACCACGATCGCGACGACCTTGATCAGCGCGAACCAGAACTCCAGCTCGCCGAACACCGTGACGGAGAGCAGGTTGAGGCTCATCACCACGGCCAGCGCGATCAGCGCGAACAACCACTGCGGCACCTCGCCGAACGGCGCCCAGTAGCGGCCGAAGAAGTCCATGTACAGCGCCACCGCCGTCACGTCCACGATGGCCGTCATCGCCCAGTTGAGCCAGTACAGCCACCCGGTGACGAACGCGGTCTTCTCACCGAAGAACTCCCGCGCGTACGAGACGAAGGAGCCAGAGGTGGGCCGGTGCAGCACCAGCTCGCCAAGCGCCCGCAGGATGAGGAACGCGAAGAAACCGCAGATGGCATACACGAACACCAGGGCGGGACCTGCGCTGGCGAGCCGTCCGCCTGCACCGAGGAACAGCCCGGTGCCGATGGCGCCACCGATCGCGATCATCTGTACATGCCGGGCCTTGAGCCCCTTATGCAGGCCCTGGTCCTCGTGCACACTCAACGCGTCGTCGATGTGCTCCAGCGGCGTTTCGTCGTGCCCGGAGTGGTGCGCGGGGCGGTCGGTGGGGGTGACGTCGTTCTCCGGCCGATCCGGCCCGGTGGTGCTGGTGCTCACGTGACGCATCCGTTCTGGGGGTTGCGGCAACCCTAGCCGACGGCTAATGCATGGTCAGGGTCGAAAGGCCTACTCCTGTACACTGGATACCGACACTCTGACCGTAGAGACGACACTCTTTTATAGAGAGCCGGGAGGCCGCATGGCGACAATCCTCCTGGTTTTCCTGCTCGTTTCCGTGCTGACTCCCACGCTCACCCGCCTGCTCGGGTTGCGCGTTTTTTATGTGGTCGCCGTTCTGCCCGCGATCGCGTTCGGCTACACCCTCACCCAGACCAGCACCGTCGCCGCCGGCGGAGCCGCCACCGAGAGCATCCCGTGGATCCCGTCGCTGGGCATCAGCCTGTCCTTCCGGGTGGATGCGCTCGCCTGGCTGCTCGCTCTCGTCGTGACCGGTGTCGGCGCCCTGGTGCTCATCTACTGCGCCCGCTACTTCGACGCCGACGAGCCGAGCCTTGGCCGGTTCGCCGCGCTGCTGCTGGCCTTCGCCGGCACCATGTACGGGCTCGTCACCGCCGACGACATCCTGGTCATGTTCATGTTCTGGGAAATCACCAGCGTGCTCTCGTACCTTCTGATCGGGCACTACACCGCCAAGCGGGAGAGCCGCGGTGCCGCCCTGCAGGCTCTTCTGGTGACCACCTTCGGCGGCCTGGTCATGCTGATCGGCGTCGTGATGATCTCCGTCGACGCCGGAACCACCTCGCTGGCCGCGATCGTGGCGAACCCCACCGGCACGCCGGTCGCCATCTGGGCGGTGCTGCTGATCCTCGTCGGCGCCCTGTCGAAGTCCGCGCTCATCCCGTTCCACTTCTGGCTGCCCGCCGCAATGGCCGCACCCACCCCGGTGAGCGCCTACCTGCACGCCGCCGCCATGGTGAAGGCCGGTATCTACCTCACCGCCCGCTTCGCGCCCGGCTACGCCGACTCACCCGGCTGGCTTCCGGTCCTGGTGACCATCGGCGTGTGGACCATGCTCGTGGGGGCCTGGCGGTCGCTGCGCCAGCACGACATCAAGCTGATGCTCGCCTACGGCACCGTCAGCCAACTCGGCTTCCTCATGGTTGTCGTGGGCTTCGGCACCCGTGATGCCGCCCTCGCCGGAGTGGCGTTGCTGCTCGCGCATGCGCTGTACAAGGCCACCCTCTTCCTCGTGGTGGGCATCATCGACCATCGCGCCGGCACCCGCGACTGGCGCAAGCTCTCCGGCATCGGCCGACGCGAACCGGCGCTGGCCGCAATCGCGCTCATCGCCGTCGCGTCGATGGCCGGGCTGCCGCCGCTGCTCGGCTTCGTGGCCAAGGAATCCGTCTTCACCGCGTTCCTCGAAGCCGGCCAGGCCGGCGACGGCTGGGGCTGGATCGCCCTGGCCGGCACCGCGATCGGGTCCGTGCTCACGGTCGCCTACAGCGCCAAGTTCTTCTGGGGCGCGTTCGGCACCCGCCCGTCGATCAGCGATACCCCGATGCACTCCAGCCGGTGGGATTTCATGCTGGCCCCCGGCATCCTCACCGTCGCCACGATCGTGCTCGGCCCGTTCGTCTTCCTGCTCGACCCGGTGCTCGCCCAATACGCCGACACCATGCCCGGCGAGGGTGAGGCGCACCTCATGCTCTGGCACGGTTTCGAACCGGCGCTGTTCCTCAGCATCGTGGTCGTGGCGCTCGGCCTCGTCATCTTCTGGCAGCGCAAGCGCGTGGCCCGGTGGCAGGCCACGGTGCCCGCCTGGGTCGACGCCGGCCACGGCTACGGCCACACCGTGCGCTTCGTCGACAGAATCGCCGCCCGCACCACCCACCTCGCCCAGAGGGGCGGCCTGCCGCAGTACCTCTCGACCATCCTCGTGGTGTTCGTGCTGGCCCTCGGCGCGGTCTCCTTCGTCAACCGCACCTGGCCCGACGCCGTGGTGCTCTGGGACTACCCGGCCCAGGTCATCATCGGCCTGGTCATGATCATCGCCGCCGTGATGGCCGCCCGGGTCGGGCAGCGGATGACCGCGGTGCTGCTGGCCGGCGTCACCGGGTACGGGCTGGTCGCCCTGTTCGCCTTCCACGGCGCCCCCGACCTGGCGCTCACCCAGGCCCTCGTCGAGTCGATCACCCTCGTGGTGGTGGTGCTCGTGCTGCGCCGCCTGCCCAGCCGCATCGCGCAGCACAACCGGCCCATGCACCGCCGCCGGCGCGCCCTCATCGGCATCCTGGTGGGCCTGACCATGGGCACCATCGCCGTCATCGCGCTCGGCTCCCGCCAATGGCCCGACATGGCCAAGGACCTGGCCCGGTTGTCCGTCGTGGAGGGCCACGGCAACAACATCGTGAACGTCATGCTCGTCGACATCCGTGCCTGGGACACCATGGGCGAGATCTCGGTGCTCATCGTCGTGGCCACCGGCGTCGCCAGCCTGCTGTTCGTCTCCGGCCGCAGCGAGCAGATGCCGCGCCTGCGGGAATCCCGCAAGCGTCGCGAGCCGAAGAACCGCCGCCGCATCGTGGCCGACCCGCACGCGAGTTCCGCCGGGCATGCCGTGACCCGGCAGTCCTGGCTGCTCGGTGGGCGCACGCAGTCCGCCCAGAACCGGTCGATCCTCATCGAGGTGCTCGTCCGGCTCCTGTTCCACCCCGCGATCGTCGTGTCGATCTACCTGCTCTTCGCCGGCCACAACCTGCCCGGCGGAGGGTTCGCCGGCGGTCTCCTGGCCGGCCTGGCCCTCGTGGCCCGGTACCTGGCCGGCGGCCGGTACGAACTGGGCGAAGCCGTGCCCATCGACCCGGGCAAGATCCTCGGGCTCGGCGTGTTGCTCGCCGTCGGAACCGCCGTCGGGTCGATCTTCATCTCGGGCACCCCGCTCGAGTCCGCGTACTTCCAGGCCGACGTGCCGCTGCTCGGGCACCTCTCCTTCGGCACCTCCAGCATCTTCGACATCGGGGTCTACCTCGTCGTGATCGGCCTGAGCCTGGACATCCTGCGCAGCCTCGGCAGCGAGATCGACCGGCAGAGCGAGCTGGACGAGCCCGGCGACGACGACCCGGACCAGCCCGTTCCCGCCATCGGCAACGCCTCCAGCGACGCCGGTGACGCGATGGGGTTCGACGCCTCGTCCGAGTGGACATCCGCAGAGGCCCCGGCACCGGGCACCGGACCTGAGACCTCCCCGATCACCCAGCCCGCCGACACGGCGACCGACGGCACACCGGCAGGAGGCACCCGATGAGCGCCTCTCTGACCCTCGTGATCGTCATGGCCGCGATGTACGCCGCGGGCATCTACATCATGCTCGAACGCAGCCTCACCCGGGTGCTGATCGGGTTCCTGCTGGTGGGCAACGCCACCAACCTGCTGATCTTCATCATGAGCGGCCGGCCCGGCAGTTCGCCGATCGTCACGGGCACGTCCCTGGACGACACCATGGTCGACCCGCTGCCGCAGGTGCTGATGCTCACCGCCATCGTGATCAACTTCGGTATCACGGCCCTGCTGCTCGCCCTGATCTACCGATCCTGGTGGCTGGCCCAGCTCGGCGACGAGGGCGACACCCTCACCGACGAGCACGCGGCGGACACCACCGAGGACTCCGAACTCACCTTCCGATCGTCGAGCGACGACGAGGCCGCCGTGCAGGCGTCGCTCGACGCCAGCGAGGACGGCAGCGACGACGACAGCTCGGCCCCCGACGCCACCGACCGCTCCGACGAACGCGCACCCGCCGCCGGCGACGCCGCGCACACCGACCGCGAGGGCGGCACCCGATGAACGTACTCGTGCCCCTCGTCGTCGCCATCCCGCTTCTCGGTGCCGCCCTCGCCATCGCGCTCGGCCGCCGCTCCCGCTACCAGGTGGCCGTGAGCGTGCTCACGCTCTCCGCGGTCGTCGTGATCAGCAGCATCCTGTTGGTGCTCGTCGACCAGCACGGCCCGGCCGTGGTGAACGTGGGCGGCTGGCAGCCACCGTTCGGCATCGTGCTCGTCGTGGACCGTCTGTCGGCCATCATGCTGCTCGTGTCGGCCCTGATGCTGCTCGGCGTGCTGCTCTTCGCCGTGGGCCAGGGCATCGTCGACAGCAACCGGGAGACCCCGGTGTCGATCTTCCACCCCACCTATCTGGTGCTGTCGGCGGGTCTGTTCAACGCGTTCATCGCCGGCGACCTGTTCAACATGTACGTGGGCTTCGAGATGCTGCTCTCGGCCAGTTACGTGCTGCTCACCCTCGGCGGCACGGGGGCGCGAATCCGGGCCGGCGTCACGTACATCGTCGTCAGCCTGATCTCGTCGATCCTGTTCCTGTCGGCCATCGCGCTCATCTACGGCGCGACCGGAACAGTGACGCTGGCGCTGCTGGCCGAGCGCATCCCGCAGCTGCCCGGGGACGTGCAGATGATCCTCGGGCTGATGCTGCTCATCGCGTTCAGCGTGAAGGCGGCCGTGTTCCCGCTGTCGTTCTGGCTGCCGGATTCGTACCCGACCGCGCCGGCCCCGGTCACGGCGGTATTCGCGGGCCTGCTCACCAAGGTGGGCGTGTACGCCATCCTGCGCACCCAGACGTTGTTGTTCCCCGACAACCAGTTCTCGCTGCCGCTGATGATCGTGGCGCTGCTCACCATGGTGATCGGCATCTTCGGCGCGCTCGCCCAGGCCGACATCAAACGGTTGCTGTCGTTCACCCTGGTGAGCCACATCGGTTACATGATCTTCGGTATCGCCCTTGGCACCGAGGCGGCGATCGCGGCCACCATCTTCTACGTCGTGCACCACATCATGATCCAGACCACGCTGTTCCTCTGCGCGGGCCTGATCGAACGTATCGGCGGCACCACCTCTCTGGCCCGCTTGGGCGGGATGCTCAAGGCCGCGCCGCTGGTCGCCGTCCTGTTCTTCATCGGAGCGCTCAACCTCGGCGGCATCCCGCCGTTCTCCGGGTTCCTCGGCAAGGTGGCCCTGTTCGACGCGGGTGTGCAGGTGGGCGGCGCCCTCAGCTACGTGCTGCTCGCCGGGGGAGCGGCCACCTCGCTGCTCACCCTGTACGCGCTGGCCCGCGCCTGGAACATGGCGTTCTGGCGACCGCGACGGGACGTGGAGAACTACGACTCCGCCGTGCTCGACGCCCTGCAGGACGACCCGCACGACGAGGGCACGGTCACCACCAAGACCACCTCCGCGCTGATGACCGCGGCGACCGCCACCATGCTCGCCCTCACCGTGAGCCTGACCGTCTTCGCCGGCCCTGCATTCGACCTGGCCACCCGCGCCGCGGAGAACATCTCCGACCCGTCGGTCTACATCGACGCCGTCTTCCCGGGAGGCACCCCGTGAGCAGCGTACGCGAACGCCTCGGCGGACTGATCAGCCAGCTGCCCCTGTTCCTCGGCCTGGTGCTGCTCTGGTCGTTGCTCTGGGGCAAGTTCTCCTGGCTGAACCTCGTCACCGGCGCGGTCTTCGCGGCCGTGGTCTCCGTCGTGTTCTACCTGCCTGCGGTGCAGCTCAGCGGCCGGATCAACCTGTGGCGCAGCGTCTGGCTGTTCGTCAAACTGATCTGGGACATCGTGCGGGCATCCGTGGATGTGTCCTGGCTCGCCCTCGGACCGGGCTACACGCCGAGCAACGCGATCCTGGCCGTGCACCTGCGCACCCGGAGTGACCTGATCCTCACCTGGACCGCCGTGGCCACCTCGATCGTGCCGGGCTCCATCGTGGTGGACATCGAGCGGGTCGACTCGACCCTGTACCTGCACGTCATCAACATGCACGACGAGGTGGAGGCCGACGCCTTCCGCGCCCGGGTGCTCGCGACCGAACGTCGTATCGTGATGGCCTTCGGTTCGCGCGAAGATGTGGAGCGGGTCTGCCAGGTGCGCGCCGACGAGGAACGCAGCGACGGTGCCCCCGGCGCCCCTGGCCCGCACGCCCCGCACGGCCCCGGCACGCCCTCCTCCACCGGTCCCGAGAACGGAGCCACCGTATGACCCCCATGGACATCGTTGCCGTCGTCGCCGGAATCCTGTTCGGCGCCGGCGCCCTGGCCGCCGTCTACCGCATCATCCGTGGACCGAGCGTGCTCGACCGGGTGATCGCCTCCGACGTGCTCGTGGCCACCATCATCTGCGCCCTGGGCGCCGAGATGGCGTTCAACCGGCACACCGACAACCTGCCGGTGCTGCTCGTGCTGGCCCTCTTCGCGGTGCTCGGCTCGCTCAGCGTGGCCCGGTTCCTGCCCGGACGGGACCGCGCATGAGCGCCGTCTGGAGCGACGTGGTCACCGCCGTCCTGGTGCTGCTCGCCGCCGTGATGTGCCTGGCCGCCGGCGTCGGCCTGCTCCGCTTCCCCGACGTGCTCACCCGGCTGCACTCGGCCACGAAGCCCCAGATCCTCGGCCTGATGGCGGTCACCCTCGACATCGCGGTGACGAACTTCAGCGTCGGCACCGTCACCCTCGTCGTCGCGATCGTGCTGTTCCAGTCGCTCACCGCGCCGATGGCGGCGCACCTGGTGGCCCGTGCCGCGTACCAGACCGACCACCTGCGGCCGGATTTGCTGGTGCTCGACGAGCTCCGGGACGCACGCGGCTGATAGTATGGCCGAGTCGCAACTGGCGTAGCACGAAAGATGGGTCACCATCGGGGAGCGACTGACACGGTTAGTGGCCGCACGCCTGGGCCACGACACATCCATCTATATGTATGAGGAGTTCTCCCGTGTCCGACACTGTGCTGACTAGTTCCGTACCCTCCACCTTCAACGACTCCCTCGAGGTCGTCGACCCCGAGATCGCCGCGATCCTCGAGCTCGAGCTCGGTCGCCAGCGCGACTACCTCGAGATGATCGCCAGCGAGAACTTCGTGCCCCGCGCCATCCTGCAGTCGCAGGGGTCGGTGCTCACCAACAAGTACGCCGAGGGCTACCCGGGCCGCCGCTACTACGGCGGCTGCGAGTACGTCGACGTGGCCGAGCAGCTCGCCATCGACCGTGCCAAGAGCCTCTTCGGCGCCGAGTACGCGAACGTGCAGCCGCACTCCGGTGCCACCGCCAACGCCGCGGTGCTCTCCGCGATCGCCACGCCAGGCGACACCATCCTGGGCCTGGAGCTCGCGCACGGCGGCCACCTCACCCACGGGATGAAGCTCAACTTCTCCGGCAAGCTCTACAACCCGGTCGCCTACGGCGTCGACCCGGAGACCTTCCGCGTCGACATGGACGTGGTGCGCGATAAGGCCCTCGAGCACAAGCCGCAGGTCATCATCGCCGGCTGGTCGGCGTACCCCCGCCAGCTCGACTTCGCCGCGTTCCGCGCCATCGCCGACGAGGTGGGCGCCAAGCTCTGGGTCGACATGGCCCACTTCGCCGGCCTCGTCGCCGCAGGCCTCCACCCGTCACCGGTGCCCTACGCCGACGTCGTGTCCAGCACCGTGCACAAGACCCTCGCGGGCCCGCGCTCGGGCTTCATCCTCTCCCGCGACACCGCGCTGGCAAAGAAGCTCAACTCCAACGTCTTCCCCGGCCAGCAGGGCGGCCCGCTCATGCACGTGATCGCCGCCAAGGCAACCGCGTTCAAGCTCGCCGCAACCCCCGAGTTCAAGGAACGCCAGGAGCGCACCCTCCGCGGCGCCCGGATCCTCGCCGACCGCCTCACCGCCGACGACTCCCGCGCCGCAGGCATCGACGTGCTCACCGGCGGCACCGACGTGCACCTGGTGCTCGCCGACCTGCGCCACTCTGAGATCAACGGCCAGCAGGCCGAAGACGCGCTGCACGAGGTGGGCATCACCGTCAACCGCAACTCGGTGCCGTTCGACCCGCGCCCGCCGATGGTCACCTCTGGCCTCCGCATCGGCACGCCCGCCCTGGCCACCCGTGGTTTCGGCGACGCCGAGTTCACCGTGGTCTCCGACGTCATCGCCGAGGCCCTCAAGCCCGGCGCCGACATCCCCGCGCTCCGCGCCCGGGTGAAGGGCCTCACCGACGCGTTCCCGCTCTACCCCGGCCTCTCCCAGTAGGCCTTCTCGGGCGGTGACGGATGCTGAGCCTCGCGTGAGCGCATCCGTCACCACCCGCACCGGCCATCGCCCGCGCCCCGGAGGCGCCGGACCGATGCGCGTTCGGCGTGGTCCTGCCGCCCTGCGGCAGCCGCGCAGCACCACCGACAGATCGGATTTCGCATGACCGCACTCACCCTCGACGGCGTCGCCACCGCGACCCAGGTCAAGCTCGAACTCGCCGAGCGCGTGCGCGCGCTGGCCGCGCACGGCATCGTGCCGGGCCTCGGCACCCTGCTCGTCGGCGACGATCCGGGCAGCCGCTCCTACGTGGCCGGCAAGCACCGCGACTGCGCCGAGGTGGGTATCGAGTCCATCCGCATCGACCTGCCCGGCTCCGCCACCTCGGCGGATGTGCGCGCCGCGATCACGGACCTCAACGCCGCCCGCGAGGTCACCGGTTACATCATCCAGCTGCCGTTGCCCGTGGGCCACAACGAGAACGCCATGCTCGAGCTGATGGACCCGGCCAAGGACGCCGACGGCCTGCACCCCACCAACCTGGGCCGCCTGGTGCTGGGCATCGAGGGCGAGCTCGACTCGCCGCTGCCGTGCACCCCCGCCGGCATCGTGGAACTGCTGCGCCGCTACGAGGTGCCCATCGCCGGCAAGAACGTGGTCGTCATCGGCCGCGGCCTCACCGTGGGCCGCCCGCTGGGCCTGCTCTTCACCCGCAAGGGCCTGGACGCCACCGTCACCCTCACCCACTCCCGCACGGTCGACCTGGCCGGCGAGGTGCGCCGCGCCGACATCGTCGTGGCCGCTGTGGGCGTGCCGCACCTCGTGCAGGCCGACTGGATCAAGCCCGGCGCCGCCGTGCTCGACGTGGGCATCACCCGCGTGGAGGACCCGGAGACCGGCAAGGGCGTGCTTACCGGAGACGTGCACCCCGACGTCGCCTCGGTGGCCGGACACCTCTCGCCGAACCCCCGCGGAGTGGGCCCGATGACCCGCGCCATGCTCCTCGCCAACGTGGTCAAGGCCTCCGAGCGCCTCCTCAAGCCCTAGCCCCCTGTCCCCGCGAACTGTGGCCCCAAAATCGGCACGATTCTGGGGCCCAAGTCACGGGTCGCGGGGGGTGGGTCAGGTCGCGAGGCGGTGCAGGGCTGCGTGGCCGAGGTAGTTCTCGGCGTTGTGACGGATGCCGTCGATCTCGTCGGCGGTGAGCTCCCGTCGCACCTTGGCCGGTACGCCGGCCACGAGCGAGCCGGGCGGCACGATGGTGCCCTCGAGCACCACGGCCCCGGCGGCCACGAGCGACCCGGCGCCGATCACGGCCCCATTGAGCACCGTGGCGGCCATGCCGATCAGGGCGCCGTCCTCGACCGTGCAACCGTGTAGCACCGCGCCGTGACCCACCGAGACGTCGCGGCCGACGATGAGCGGGAAGCCGCCGTCGACGTGGCAGGAGACGTTGTCCTGCAGGTTGGAGCCCGCGCCGATGCGGATCGGTTCGGCCTCGGCACGTAGCACCGCGTTGTACCAGACGCTCGCGTGCTCGGCCAGGCTCACGTTGCCCACCAGCACGGCACCGGCGGCGACGAACGCGCTCTCGGCCACGTGCGGCCCCGGACGGTCGGGCAGGGTGATGAGGCGGGCGGCGTTGTCGGCGGTCATGGCTCCACCCTAGTTGCGCATCCACGCCCCGCGAACTGTGAGATATGCCCCGAAAATCTCGGGCGGTTTCCAGTGGTCGTTGCAACACCGGATGGTTTAGGTACTGAAAAGTAGATCACGTAAGCGCTCGGCTGGGGTATCCCAGTCGAGCGTTTTGCGTGGGCGGGCGTTGAGTTCTTGGGCGACGTGTTCGAGGTCTTCGGGGCCGTAGATGTTCAGGTCTGTGCCTTTGGGGAAGTATTGGCGCAGGAGCCCGTTGGTGTTCTCGTTCGTTCCGCGCTGCCAGGGGCTGGCGGGGTCGCAGAAGTAGACGTTCATACCGGTGTCCGTCTTGACCGTCCTGTGGGCGGCCATTTCTGATCCTTGGTCCCAGGTCAGTGATCCGCGCAGGTGCTCGGGCAGGGTGCCGATCGTGCTGATCAGGGCGTCGCGGACGGACTCGGCGGTGTGGTCGTGGGGCAGGTGGAGCAGCATGACGTAGCGGGTGGTGCGTTCGACCAGAGTGCCGATCGCGCTCTGGTTGAGGGTGCCGGTGATGAGGTCCCCTTCCCAGTGCCCGGGAACGGCCCGGTCCTCGACTTCGGGAGGACGCTCGGAGATCATGACCATGGGGTCCACGAAACGAGGCCGGCGGGCGTCGCCGGTGTTCTGCGTTTTGCGGCGGGCCCGGCCGGTGCGTAACGCCGCAGTAAGTTCCCGGCGTAATCCACCGCGGCCTTGGAGATACAAGGCTTGGTAGATCGTCTCGTGGGTCACGCGCATCTCCTGATCATCGGGATAAGTCTTGATCAGAGTGTGGCTGATTTGTTCTGGTGACCAGTGGAATTGCAGTCCCGTCGTGACGAACGCGCGCAGTCGGGGTGACGTTTCCAGCTTCCGGGGCTTGGGTCGGGGCCGTCGGGTGGCAGCGGCGCGGTGCGCCGCATAAGGCAGGTAGCCGCGCTCAGGCACGGTATTGCGCGCGATTTCCCGACTGATCGTGGATGGCGACCGGCGCAACACCGCCGCGATCGACCGCAGCGACGCACCTGCCACGGTCATGTCGCGGATCTTCTCCCGTTCGAGCAATGACAAGTAACGAGCATGGATCGGGTCAGCCAGCGCCGCCGGCACCGAAGGAACAATCGTGGTCACACCACTTGTGTAGTCGATCACCCGTCCGTCAGGGTGAATTCTCTTGTGCCCCGACTGTCGGATCCCACGGTCCCAGTCATGGGCGGTGCGAACATGCACGCCGACCTGCCGTGCCGCTTCTGAACGACGGATACCCGCAGCACGCAACTGGAGGTACTCGTCCTTGCACGGGTGTGGCCCACGACCAGGGACGCCTTTGGTCGGATTCCAGCCATAACAGGTGCGCTCGTTGAAGCCGAGCTCAGCTGCCGCTGCAGCCCGGGTTCCGAGCCTGGCGACAGCGGAAAAGAACGCATCTCTATCCGCCTGCGAGTACCTACGATTCTTCGAAACTCTCTTGCCCCAAGACACGGTCGTTGCAACTCCCAGATATGCGGGGTGTTGCAACGACCGCTAGAACCCAAGTCGGATTTTGGGTGCTGTGCTCACGCTTCGCGGACTCTAGGATTCAGGGATGGTGAACACAGCGCATCCCGCCGTTGACAGAGTGCGTCTGGCACTGAATGCCCAGGGGGTGGACCCCGAGATCCGCTGGTTCGACGATGCGACCACGACCGCGGTCGCCGCGGCCGCTGCGTTGGGCATCGAGGTGGGTGCGATCGCTAACTCGCTGGTCTTCACCCTCGATGGTGACCCGCTACTCGTGCTCACCTCTGGCGCACACCGGGTGGACACCGCCTGGCTGGGGGAGCGCCTCGGCGGCACCATCGGCCGCGCGTCAAAAGACCTCGTGAAGGAGGCCACCGGGCAGGTAATCGGCGGAGTCGCGCCCGTCGGGCATCCGTCGCCGATCCGCACCCTGGTCGACGAGGATCTCGCCGGCTATCCCGTGGTCTGGGCCGCTGCCGGGCACGCCCACACGGTGTTTCCCACCACGTTCGCCGAGCTGCTGCGCCTCACCGGAGGCGAGGCGACCCCGGTGGTTCCGACCGCTTAGGCGTCCAGGTCGGGCCCGTCTCAGACTCACGTGCGGACTTCCCGCCTTCGTGGGCACAACGAAGGCGGGAAGTCCGCAACTCAGGATCCGATAATGCGGCGCGCGCCGACGACGGGGCGTGATCCGCAGAATTCCTACGACTCGCGGGCGGCCCCGGCGGCTGCGCGCACCACGAACATGTCGGGGGCCGTGAAGCCCGCGGCCGCGAAGGCCGCGGACACGGCCTGCTGCACCGCGGGGATCAACGCGTGCGGGGTGAGCGCGATGGCCGAGCCGCCGAAGCCGCCGCCGGTCATCCGGGCGCCGAGGGCGCCTGCGGCGCGGGCCGTGTCGACCGCGAGGTCGAGCTCGGCGACCGAGATCTCGAAGTCGTCGCGCATCGAAGCGTGTGACGCGTCGAGCAGCGCGCCGATGGCGCCGGGGCCCTCCTCGCGCAGCACCCGCACGGTGTCGAGCACGCGCTGGTTCTCGGTGAGGATGTGCCGCACCCGGCGGAAGGTCTCGTCGTCGAGGGTCGTGGCGGCGCGGGGCAGGTCGTCCACCGTGAGGTCGCGCAGCGACGAGACCCCCATCAGCCGGGCACCGGTCTCGCAGGACGCGCGGCGTGAGGCGTAGCCGCCCGTCGCGTGCGCGTGGCTGACCTTGGTGTCGATCACGAGGAGCTCGAGGCCGGCGTCGTCGAAGCCGAGCGGGATGACCTCGGACTCGAAGCTGCGGCAGTCCAGGAACACGGCCGAGTCGGTCTCGCCCAGCAGCGACGCCGACTGGTCGAGGATGCCCGTGGGCGCGCCGACGACCTCGTTCTCGGCCAGCTGGCCCACCCGCACGAGCACCTGCTTGTCGAAGCCGAGGTTCCAGACCTCGTCGAGGGCCACGGCGGTGGCGCACTCGATCGCGGCGGAGGACGACAGCCCGGCGCCGATCGGCACATCCGAGTCGATGAAGATATCGAAGCCGGTCACGGCAGACAGGTCGGCGCCCTTCTGGCCGAGCGCCCACGCCACGCCCAGCGGATACGCCGACCAGCCCGACACAGTCTCGGGGGAGAGATCGTCGAGCGAGATCTCGACGATCTCCTCGGTGAAGGAGCTGGCGACCCGCAGCATCCGGTCGTCGCGGAGTGCGAGGGCGACGACGGCGCGGCGGTTGATGGCGAACGGGAACACAAACCCGTCGTTGTAGTCGGTGTGCTCGCCGATCAGGTTGACCCGGCCGGGGCCGAACCACAGGCCGGCCGGTTCGCGGTCGAACCGGTCGCGGAAACCGCTCGTGGTGCTCGGGGTGGTGTCGTTCACGAGTGGGCCTTTCCGGTGCTGCTGTCGGTGGATTCTGCGGAGGCGGAGGCGGCGTCGGCTGACGCATCCGCGGCATCCGAGCGCGCGATCGCCGCGCGGATGTTGTCGGCGGCCTGCTCCGGCGTGACGTCGCCGATCCAGGCGCCCATGGCGGCCTCGGAGCCGGCCAGGAACTTCAGTTTGTCCTCGGCCCGGCGCGGGCTGGTGAGCTGCAGCATCAGGCGGATGTCGTCACGGTGCACGTTGACCGGCGCCTGGTGCCACGCGCCGATGTACGGCGTGGGCGTGGAGTAGAGCTGGTCGATACCGCGCAGCAGGCGACGGTAGAGCACCGCGAGCTCGTCGCGCTCGGCCAGGGTGGTGCCGGCGAAGTCGGCGACGTGGCGGTGCGGCAGCATGTGCACCTCGACGGGCCAGCGGGCGGCGAACGGCACGAACGCGGTCCAGTGCTCGCCCCGCAGGATGACCCGGTCGCCGGCCTGCTCGCTGGCCAGGATGTCGGCGAACAGGGTGGGGCCGTAGCTCTCGATCGAGTCGATCAGACGCTGGGTGCGCGGGGTGACGTACGGGTATGAGTAGATCTGGCCGTGCGGATGGTGCAGGGTGACGCCGATGGCCTCGCCACGGTTCTCGAACGGGAACACCTGCTCGATGCCGGGCATCTGCGAGAGCTTGTGGGTGCGCTCGGCCCAGGCCTCGATCACGGTGCGGGCGCGGGTGACCGACAGGCTGCCGAACGAACCCTCGGTGGCGGGGCTGAAGCAGACGACCTCGCAGCGGCCGACCGAGGTGCGGATGCGCCCCAGCCCGATCGTGCGCAGGTCGTCGAGTCCGGTGGGTGCGTCGTCGTCGGTGAGCAGCGGCCCGAACGAGGGCGACTTGTTCTCGAACACGGCCACGTCGTAGTTGCTGGGCACCTCTGAGGGGTTCTCCGGCGTGGACGGCGCGAGCGGGTCGAGGTGCGCCGGCGGCAGGAACACCCGGTTCTGCCGGGCCGCGGCGACGGAGATCCACTCGCCGGTGAGCGGGTCCTGGCGCATGCGCGCGTTCGCCGGGCGCGGGGCGAGGTCGCGCAGGTCGGGTGCCCGGTCTGGCGAGAGGGTGGTGTCGGGGTCATCGAAGTAGATGAGCTCGCGACCGTCTGCGAGGGTGTGCGGGTGACGCGCGATGCCGGCGTCGGCGACGAAGTCTGGGGTGTTGGTGAGGTCAGTCATGGCGGGATCAACGCTAGTCGATTTGCGCAACCGAAACCAGTACTTGCGTATTGAAAAGCGAGGGAAACTAAGTGAAGATGAGGGTATGGCCTCAGTCGAACATCCGCCCGACCGCGACGCCCTGCCCGCGCACCAGCGCCGGGAGCAGATCCAGCGGCTTGTCGACGCCCGCGGCTTCGTGCGTGTCAGCGAACTCAGTGACACCTTCGGCGTCTCCGGGGTCACCGCCCGCGCCGACCTCGACCAGCTCGAGAGCGCCGGTGCCCTCATGCGCATCCACGGCGGGGCGGTGCCGGTCGGCATCTCCACCACCAGCCGGCCCGACCGGGAGTTCTCCTTCGAGGAGGCCCTGGCGTCGTCGGTGGTCCCCAAGCAGCAGGTCGGCGGGCTTGCCGCCTCCCTGGTCTCGAGTGGGCAGAGCGTGATCCTCGACGTGGGCACCACCACTCTCGCCGTGGCCCGGGCGCTCGTGGCCCGCACCGACCTCACCGATGTCGTCGTCATCACCAACGGCCTGAGCATCGCCCTCGCCCTTGAACCGGCCATCCCGCGGTTCACCGTGATCGTCACCGGCGGCTCGCTCCGGCCGCTGCAGCACTCGCTCGTCGACCCGCTCGCGGCCACCGTGCTCAGCCAGGTGCACGCCGACCTGGCTTTCATCGGCTGCAACGGCGTCGACGTGGACGGCGGAGTCACCAACATCAACCTGCCGGAGGCCGGCGTGAAGACGCTCATGCTCGCCGCCGCGGCGCGTGCGATCATCGTGGCCGACGGTGCCAAACTAGGGCAGGTGCACCTGGGCCGGATCGGCCCGCTTGCCGCCTTCGACACCCTGGTGACGGATGCGGCCGCCGACCCGCTCACCCTGGCCCCGCTCCGCGAGGCCGGCCTCGCCGTGCTCCAGCCCACCTGATCCGAGAAAGTCACCCATGCCGCTTGCCGCCGCCACCGGAACCCAGTACGCCCTCGTCTGCGACACCCCGCAGGGCCCGGCGACCGCAACGATCACCGAGGTCGCCGCTGGCCTCCGCGAATACGCGCTGAACGGCATCGACCTGGTGGAGGGCTTCGGCCCGGACTCGGTGCCGCCGCTCGGCGCCGGCACTGTGCTCACGCCCTGGCCCAACCGCATCCGCGATGCCGTCTGGAGCCACGGCGGTATCCGGCACCAGCTGGTCATCACCGAGCCCGAGCTCGGCAACGCGATCCACGGCCTCCTCGCAGTGACGGCCTACCGGTTGGTCGCGCAGACCGCGAACGAGGTGACCCTGGCCGCCACGGTCTACCCGCAGGCCGGTTACCCGTACCAGCTCGACACCACGGTCACCTACACGCTCACGGCCGACGGCCTGGCCGTGACCCACAGCATCCGCAACGTCGGCACAGCGGATGCCCCGGTGGCCCTCGGCACCCACCCCTACCTGAAGATCGGCGACGTGCCCACCGGCGACCTCGTGCTACGGCTCGCCGCCACCAGCCACATCGACGTGGATGCCCGGCTCAACCCGGTGGGCGTCAGCGACGTGGCCGGCACCCGCTTCGACCTGCGCGACGGCGCCCGCGTGGACGACCTCGACCTCGACGACGGCTTCGGCGGCGTGCTCGTGCAGAACGGCCGCGGCGAGCACTCGCTGACCGCCCCCGACGGTCGCCGCGTCATCCTGTGGGGCGACGAGAACATGGCCTACGTGCAGGCGTTCACGCCGCGCAACTTCCCCGTGCGCACCGGCGACTCCGTGCGGATCGGCCAGGCCGTCGCGATCGAGCCGATGACCGCGCCGGCGGATGCGTTCAACTCCGGCCAGGGCCTCAACTGGCTGGCCCCCGGCGAGGACTGGGTCGTTCGCTGGGGAATCACCCCGACGGGTTTCGCGTACTGAGAAACCCGGCCTAGGGTGGCGGGAGCGCCGCGCTTCGGGCGGCCCCGGATCGACGAGGAACGACCAGACCCATGGCAACACCGTCCCTGACCTCACCCACCCTGACCGGGCCCGGCCCCCGGGCGCCCCTGAGCGCACCGGACGAGGCGCGCCGGGTGGCGCTCGTGGGCATGAAACGACTGGCCCTCGGCCTGCTGCTGGCGATGACGTTGATCTTCGCAGTGTCGTTCGCCCTCGAAGAGCGCTATCCGTGGCTGGAGTATGTGCGCGCCGCCGCCGAGGGCGGCATGGTGGGCGCCATCGCGGACTGGTTCGCGGTCACGGCGCTGTTCCGGTATCCGCTCGGGCTGCGCATCCCGCACACCAACATCATCGCCAACCGCAAGGACGAGATCGGTGCGAGCCTGGGCGAGTTCGTCGAGTCCAACTTCCTCTCTGATGCCGTCGTGCGCGGCAAGCTCGAGTCCATCGGGGTGTCCAGGCGGCTCGGCGCCTGGCTGGTGCAGCCGGCGAACGCGCAGCGGCTCACCGACGAGATCGCGCATGCCGGGTCGGGGCTGCTCGACCTGCTCAGCGACGACGAGATCAAGAACCTGCTCGAGGGCGTCGCGCGGGAGCACCTGCTGCGGCCGGAGTGGGGACCGAGCCTCGGCCGGCTGGGCGAGCACCTGGTGGCCTCCGGCCGGCACCACGCCGCCGTGGACCTGCTGCTCGACAAGGCGCACAGCTGGCTGACCGCGCACCCCGAGGCGTTCGGCCAGTCCGTCTCCACCCGGCTGCCGCGCTGGCTGCCCGGCTTCGTGGGTGAGATGGTCGACGACAAGGCCTACCGTGAGGTGCTCGCGTTCGTGTCGACGGTGCAGCGGGAGCCGGAGCATCCGTTGCGCGGAGCCATCGACCGGTACCTGGCCGAGCTGATGGCCGACCTGCAGTTCGACGACACCATGATCGAGCGCGTCGAGGTGCTCAAGCTCGAACTGGTCGACAACGCCAAGCTGCGTGAGTTCGCCGGGGATGCCTGGGAGTCGCTGAAGGCGTCGCTGCTGGCGGCGCTGGCCGACCCGGACAGCGCCGTGCGCGCCGGCGTGCAGTCGACGGTGCTCGACGTGGGCGCCAGGCTCGTCGCAGACCGGTCGCTCGGCGCGCGCATCGACCGGTGGCTCGCCGACACCGCCGGGTACGTGCTGCAGAAGTACCGGCACGAGATCGCCGGTGTGATCACCGAAACCGTCGAGCGCTGGGACCCGGCCGAGACCACCGAGAAGATCGAGCTGCAGGTGGGCAAGGACCTGCAGTTCATCCGCATCAACGGCACCGTCGTGGGCGCGCTGGCCGGCCTGCTGATCTTCGCGCTGGCCCAGGGCGCCCTGGTGTTGTTCGGCGGCTGACGGGAGCCGCCACCCGCGACACGGTCTGACCGGTGAGCCATACTTAACCCGTGAACACCGGCTCGAATGGTCCCGGGGGTGGCACGGCCCCGGCTTCCGGTGCGCCCTCCACCGCACGCATCGTCGACGAGGGCATGCTGATCGCCCTCTCCGCGGTGCGGATGGCCGTGAAGAACGGCATCATCGTGGGCGCCCTGCGCGACCACAGCGACTACGACCCCGAGCGCTACGCCGCGCTGGCCCGGCACGAACTCGAACACGTGGCGCAGGAGAACGACGAGGACTCCACCCGGGTCGAGCGGCTCGGCTCCTACCTGGCGCGCACGACCGGGGCGGGCAAGAGCCGCGAGCTGGAGAACAAACGCCGCGACGTGGTACGCCTCGGCCGCCGCCGCACCCTGCACGACCACGTCGCCGAGCGGCTGCGGGAGTTCGCCGCGGACGAGAGCCGGGTGACCGACCTCGTCGCGAAGGCCCGCGCGGATGCCCTGCAGGAGATCAACGACGCTCTCTCCACCCGGCTCCTTGCCCAGCGCATCGATCCCCGCCAGCCCGGCTACCAGGCGGTGCGGGCCGAACGGATGCGCGCCGTCGCGGCCATCGACCTCGCCAAGCTGGCGAAGACCGCCCGGCACCCCGGCCCGACCGGCTGAGTGCGGCACGGGTTGCACGTGCTTCCCGGCATCCGTCGCAGCGGCACTGGGGCCCGCCGCCCGTTCGCTACGCTCGAAGGGTGGATACCCAGGCGATACAGACTTTTCTCGACGACAGCGATTTCTCCGGTGTGGTGTTGGTGCGTGACGGCGACCGCACCATCTTCGAGGCGGCCCGCGGCTTCGCCACCCCGCGCTGGCAGGTGCCCAACACCCTGGACACCCGCTTCGACACCGCCTCGATCACCAAGCTCTTCACCAGCGTCGCCGTGTTGCAGCAGGTCGACGCCGGCAGGCTCGACCTCGAGGCCTCGATCCACGAGTACGTGGACCTCGCCGGCAGCACCATCGGCACCGACGTCACCCTGTTGCACCTGCTCACGCACACGAGCGGCATCGCCGACGACGTCGACGAGGAGGCGGGCGAGAGCTACGCCGACTTCTGGGCTCAGACGCCCAACTATTCGCTCGTCGAGACCCGCGACTACCTGCCGCTGTTCACCCAGAAGCCGCCGCTGGCCCCGCCGGGCGTGGAGTGCGTGGACTGCAACGTCGGCTACATCCTCGCCGGCCTCGCCGTGGAGAAGGCCTCTGGACTCGGCTACCGCGACTACGTGCGCGAGGAGATCTTCGCCCGCTCGGGCATGACCGACTCCGGATTCTTCGACCGCCGCGACGGCGTCGAACGGGTCGCAGAGGGCTGGGACCGTCGCGAGGACGGCAGTTGGGTCTCGAACATCTACAGCTCGCCGGCGATTGGCTCGCCCGACAGCGGTGCCCACGCCACCGCCGGCGACCTGATGAACTTCCTCAACGCCGTGCGCGGCGGGCAACTGCTTTCCAAGGAGTACACCGACGAGTTCTTCACCCCGCAGGTGGCCTACGACGACGACGTGAAGTACGGTTTCGGCTTGGAGTTCGACCTCAACGAGAACGGCTCGGTGCGCTCGTACTACAAGGACGGCGTCAACGCCGGCGCCAGCGGCATCCTGCGGCACTACCCCACCTCTGGCCTGGACGTCGTGGTGCTCAGCAACGCCGAAGAGGGCGCCTGGGACCTCGTGGTCGAGCTCGACGCCCAGTTCTAGCGCACGGCCCCTCACCGCGCGCGGCTGTGACGCCGGTGCGCGGGTCAGGCGCCGGTTCGCGGGTGGCGTGCCGCGGGCGTAGCGGCGTGGTGCCCGCGGATCTCGTCTGCGCGGTGGTGCGCGGGTCGGGCGCCGCTGCGCGGGTCTCGGGCCATAGGTTCAGGCCGCGGGCGTTGGCAGGGGGCAGCGCAGCTGGGTGCGCTCGCCGCTGCGGTCGATGTCGTGCTCGGTCATCGGGGCCCCGCAGAGCGGACACCGGGCGACCGGACGCTCCTGCACCGGCACCTCGTCGTCGTAGGGACCGAGCGGCGGCGGGCCGATGATGGGCAGCAGCCGAGCGTTCAGCCACGCGGTGAAGCCCCCGGCCTCCTTGATGGTCGGTTTGCGTTTCTTGGCTGACGTCATAATAGTTAGTGTACTAAGTAAATCTTGGCGGGCGCCGGATGCCTGCCGATTCATGATCTCGGAGACCCGATGACGCAACCCAACGTGCTTGCCCTGGAGAACCAGGTCTGCTTCGCACTCACGGTCGCGGCGCGCACCACGGTGGCCCTGTACAAGCCGATCCTGGAGCCGCTCGGGCTCACGCACCCGCAGTATCTGGTCATGCTGGCCCTGTGGGAGCAGGACCCGCGCACGCTCCGCAGCCTGGCCGACGTGCTGCGCCTCGAGCCGGCCACCCTGTCGCCGCTGCTCAAGCGGTTGGAGGCGGTGGGGTATCTCCGCCGCGAACGGTCGACGGCCGACGAGCGCGCGCTGCAGGTGACCCTGACCGAGCACGGGCACGAGCTGCGTCGAATCGCCGAGACCATCCCTGAGCGGGTGGCCCGCACCCTGGAGATGTCGCCAGAGAGCCTGATCGCGCTTCGAGACAGCCTCACCGAGGTCATTCGCGCCACGACGGTCGCCACGCCGGAGCCGTAGCCGGGAGATTTGCCGGACGGAAGCCGCCCGCGGCGGGCTCGGGCGTCGTACGCTGGCGCCATGAAGAAGATCTCGATCGAGGCCCTCGCCCGCCAGCAGCTCGCCGCCGCCACCTCCGGCAGCAGCGGGCGCGCCGCCGCCACGGTCTTCGGCGGCCACGAGAAGGTGCTGCGCCAGACCGTGATGGGCATGGCCAAGGGCACGGTGATGGCCGAGCACGAGAGCCCCGGCGACGCCACCGTCTACGTGCTCAGTGGCAGGGTGCGACTGATCGTGGGGGACGATGCCTGGCAGGCCCGCACCGGTGACCTGCTCATCATGCCCAAGGCGCGGCACAGCCTCGAAGCTGAAGAAGACGCCACCATCCTGCTCACGGTGGCCAAACTGCCCTGACCCAGCGCGGGATGCTCCGAGCGACGGATGCGCCGCCCGGCGGCCGGCTACTCGGCCGTCGCCGGCCAGCCCAGGGCGAGTTCGGTCGCGGCGGCGCTCGCCGCGGTGATGTCCTCGGCCGTGCCGCCTGCGCGCGCCGCCGCCAGGCCCACGAGGAACAGGCTCAGCGGGGCCGCGGGACGGGCCACGTTGTGCGCCACGTCTCTGGCCACGTCGAGCAGCAGCCCGGTGGGGATGATGTCCGCATCCAGGCCCAGGTGCGCCGCGAGGGCGGTGAGCCACTCGTCGAGAGCCTCGGGCGGCAGGGGGGTGTTCGTGCTCATGGTGTCACTCCTCGGTGGATGCAACGGTGGATGAAGTAGAGACTGAGTCGGCTTCGGGGCTGGTGTCGCCGGTGGGCGCGGAGGCGCCGGGCTGGCCGGGCTGCAGCACGGGCAGGGGAGCGGCATCGAAGCGTCCGGTGTCGGCGTCGATGGTGAGCACCCGGCCGATCAGGGGTTCGCCCGTGCCCGTGATCAGGCGGATCGCCTCGGCGGCCAGCAGGGCCCCGGCCTGGCCGCGGAGGGCGCCGAGCACGCCAGGGTCGACGGATGCGGCGTCACCGGGCGCATCCGTGCCGAAGAAGTCACGCAACCGGGTGGAACGCTGGCCGCTGCGCCGGGGCGGGCTGGACCAGAACACCGACAGTTCGGCGTTGCCGCGCGCCACCGAGCCCCAGACCAGCGGCAGCCCGAGGGCGGCGCAGGTGTCGCCCACCAGGAACGGCTGCGGGGTGAGGTCGCTGCCGTCGAGCACGAGGTCGTAGCCGCCCAGGATGCGGGCCGCCGACTCGGCGGTGATCTCCTCGTCGTGTGCTGTGACGGCGGTGTCCGGCGAGAGCGTGAGGATGGTGGTGGTCGCCAGCACCAGGGAGTCCACGTCGAGCGGGCCCACGTCGGCCAGCCCGATGGTGCCCACGCCGGCCGCGGCGAGGGTGCGGAGGGCGGGGGCGCTGAGCCCGGAGGTGCCGAGCACCAGCACCCGGGCCGCGGCGAGCCGCCGGTGCCCGAGGTCATCGATCGCGGGCAGCCGCAGCTGCGGGAGGCTCCGCACCTGCGCGAGGCGCGCGGTTTCGGTGGGGCTGAGCGGACCGGTGGGTTCGACGAGGGGAGGAAGTGCCATGACACCACGGTACGCGGCATTCGCCCGTAGCCGGCCCACGCCGCCCCGGGCATCCGTCGACAGCCAGGAGGGGCCGACGGGTCGGCGGTCTCCGGCGGGGAACCTGGGGGTTGGCCGCAGCTCGTCCGTGCGCCTCCCCGAGGGGCGGCTGGAGGTTTAGGCTCGAATCAGGTCCCCCGCCCCGCAACGCCGTGGGGCGGCATCTCGAGGAGGGCACCCATGGGCAGAGTCACGGCACGGCGCAAGATCACCCGGCTGACGGTGGGCCAGCCTCCCATTCGTCGGGAAGACGTGCTCGCGGTCGAAGAACCGCTGGAGATGCGGGTGAACGGACGGTCGCTGGCCGTCACCATGCGCACGCCCGGCCACGACGTCGATCTCGCCGCCGGTTTTCTGGTGTCTGAGGGCATCATCAGCGCCGGCGAACACCTCGCCACCGCCCGCTACTGCGCCGGCGCCACCGCCGAGGGCGTGAACACCTACAACGTGCTCGACCTGCGCCTGGCCCCCGGCGTCGCCGCGCCAGACCCGAGCACGCAGCGCAACTTCCTCACCACCAGTTCCTGCGGCCTGTGCGGCAAGGAGAGCATCGACGCCGTGCGCACCAAGTCCACCTGGGACGTTCGGCAGGATGCGGCGCGGGTCGACGCGGAACTGCTCACGACATTCCCCGACAAGCTGCGGGAGGCGCAGGCCGTGTTCGAGAAGACCGGCGGGCTGCACGCCGCGGCCCTGTTCGACGCCGCCAGCGGCGAGATGCTCGTGCTGCGCGAAGACGTAGGCCGGCACAACGCCGTGGACAAGGTGATCGGCTGGGCGGTGAAGGAGAACCTGCTGCCGTTGCGGGGCACCGTGCTGATGGTCTCCAGCCGGGCCAGCTTCGAGCTCGCCCAGAAGGCCCTGATGGCGGGCATCCCGGTGCTCGCCGCGGTCTCGGCGCCGTCCTCGCTCTCCGCCGAGTTCGCCCACGAGGTGGGCCTGACCCTGATCGGGTTCCTTCGCGGCGACTCGATGGTGATCTACGCCGGCGAAGAACGGGTCACGGAGGGCGCGCTCGCCACGGTCTAGCTCCCCGCCCGCCCGGACTGGCCCATTTTCGCTAGTCCGACACCCTCCCGCACTAGCAAAACTGGGCGAGTCATCATCACGCGGCGGCGGCTGAGCTGGGGACCGGCCTCCCCGGGTCAGGGGTGGCCCATTTTCGCTAGTCCAAGGCCCACGCGCACTAGCGAAAATGGGCGACCCATCGCCGTGACTGCGGCGGGACGCGGTGTGGGTCAGCTGAGAACGGGCACGGATGCCTCGTGCTTGATGAACCGCACGCTCATGGCCTTGTAGCCGGGCGTGTTCGATTCCCGGGCCACGAGCTCCCGGTGCATCAGCTGGTTGGCCTCGGGGAAGTACGCCGCCGCACAGCCGCGTGGCGTGGGGTACACCACGAGCCGGAACTTGTCCGCCCGGCGCTCCTGCCCGCCGAAGGTGCTGATCACGTCGACGAGGTCGCGGTCGTGAAAACCCAGCTCGGTGACGTCGTCGGCGTGGATGAGGATCACCCGGCGGCCGTCCTTGATGCCGCGGTAGCGGTCATCCAGGCCGTAGAAGGTGGTGTTGTACTGGTCATGGCTGCGCATGGTCTGCAAGATGAGGTGCCCGGGCGGCGGGGTGAGGTACTCCAGCGGGCTCACCGTGAAGCGGGCCCGGCCGATGTCGGTGGCGAAGCTTCGGGTGTCGCGCGGCGGGTTGGGCAGCACGAAGCCGTTCTTGTCGCGCAACCGCTTGTTGAAGTCCTCGAAGCCGGGCAGCACCCGGGAGATGTGGTCGCGGATGACGTCGTAGTCCTCCGCCATCGCCTTCCAGTCCACCGGGTGGTCGTCGCCGAGCGTGGCCCGAGCCATCCGTGCCACGATCACCGGTTCGGCCAGCAGGTGCTCCGACACCGGGTCGAGCCGGCCCTGGGTGGAGTGCACCATCGACATCGAGTCCTCCACCGACAAAACCTGCCGGCCCGACGGATGCTTGTCATCGGTGTCGGTGCGGCCGAGCGTCGGCAGGATCAGGGAGGTGACCCCGTGCATTACGTGCGACCGGTTGGGCTTGGTGGAGATGTGCACCGTCAGGCCCACCCGCTGCATCGCGGCCTCGAGAGCGTCGGTGTCGCTGCAGGCGAGGGCGAAGTTGCCGCCCATCGACACGAACACGTCCACGTCGTCGTTCTCGAACGCCTCGACGGTGTTGACCGAGTCGAGGCCGTGCTCGCGCGGGGAGACGATGCCGAACTCGGCGTCGAGCGCGGCGAGCATCGGCTCCTTGGGCTTCTCCCACACCCCCATGGTGCGGTCGCCCTGCACGTTGGAGTGCCCGCGCACCGGGCAGGCGCCGGCGCCCGGCTTGCCGAAGTTGCCCTGCAGCAGGAGCAGGTTGATGATTTCCTTGAGCGTGTTCACCGAGTGCGGCTGCTGGGTGAGGCCCAGCGCCCAGCAGATGATCGTGGCGTTGGAAGCGGCCATCATCTTGGCGACCACGCTGATGTCGAGGCGGGAGAGCCCGGTGGCCTTCTCCGTCTCGACCCAATCGATCTCGGTGCGCGCGGCGCGGTAAGCCTCGATGCCGTCGGTATTGGCGTCGATGAACTCCTGGTCCACGACGGAACCGGGTACCCGGGCTTCTTCCTCGAGCAGCAAGTGGCCCAGCGCCTGGAACAGGGCGAGGTCGCCGCCGACCTTGATCTGCAGGAACTCGTCGGCCAGTGGCACCCCGTGGCCGACCAGTCCGGTGGGCGTTTGCGGGTCCTTGAAGTTGAACAGCCCGGCCTCGGGCAGAGGGTTCACGGCGACGACCTTGCCGCCGTTGGCCTTGCACTCGGCCAGGGCCGACAGCATCCTCGGGTGGTTGGTGCCCGGGTTCTGTCCCACGACCAGGATCAGCTCGGCCACGTGGATGTCTTCGAGCGAGACGGTGCCCTTGCCGATGCCGATGGTGGGGTTCAGCGCCGACCCGGAAGATTCGTGGCACATGTTCGAGCAGTCGGGCAGGTTGTTCGTGCCGATCGAGCGGGCGAACAGCTGGTACAGAAACGCGGTCTCATTGGCGGTGCGGCCCGAGGTGTAGAACACGGTACGGTCGGGGGTGGTGGCGCGGATCTTCTCGCCGATCAGCGCGAACGCGTCTTCCCAGGCGATGGGGGAGTAGTGGGTGTCGCCGGGGCGCACCACCATGGGCTGGGAGATGCGGCCCTGATTGCCCAGCCAGTACTCGGTCTTGCCGGCCAGCTCGGCGAGCGAATGCTCGGCCCAGAATTCCGGGCCGACGGTGCGGAGCGTATTCTCCTCGGCCACGGCCTTGGCGCCGTTCTCGCAGAACTCCGCGGTCTTGCGGTGCCCGGTCGATTCCGGCCAGGCGCAGCCGGGGCAGTCGGTGCCGTTTCGCTGGTTGAGCCGCAGCAGCGCCCGCGCGGTGCGGCTCACGCCCGCCTGGGCGATGCCCCGGTCCAGCGCAACCACCACCGCCTCAAGGCCGGCGGCAGCCTTCTTCGGAGTGCCGACGACGAGGTCGTCTTCGTTGATGTCCTTGACCGGTGCGCGACGTGTCATGTGTCCATCCTGCTCCTCTCGGAGCCGGATGCTGACATGCGCCCGAGCGGGTTTTTCAGTTCTACCGGGTCAAACGGATGCTCACGCCGCCAGTCCGTGCGACCGGCGGCCGTCCGCGCCCACGTTGCCGGTGGCCACATCGGTGCCGTCGGACACCCGGGTGTCCCGGTCCAGGCGCACGCCGGCGGCGATGCGCACATTGCGGCCGATGCGCACGTGGCTGCCCAGGTGGGCGCCGCCGCTGACGAGGCTGCCCTCGCCGATGTGCACGTTCTGGCCGATGAAGACCTTGTCTCCCACGACGACGCCGTGGTCGATCCAGCTGCCCGGGCCGATCCAGGCCTCACGGCCCACGGTGGCACCGGACTCGATGTACGCGGACTCGGAGATGAACGCGCTCGGTTGCACGGTGGATTTGCCCGATACCCAGCCGTTGCCGTTCGGGTGCCTGCGGTACTTCTCGATGACTCCGGTGTCGACTTCGACGTCAATGTTCTTGCGCACTGGTTCTCCTCCCGTGGCGCTCGCTGTGTGCGTCACTCTGCTGCTGCACGCACGATATGCGACTGCGGCCGTACCCCAGCACAACAGACCATGCGTCAACAGTGAGAGAAACACCGGGTTCTCGCAGCACATTCCGTGCGGGCGCCCAGTCCCAGCGAACTGTCGGGTTCGGCCGGCGGCGGGCCTGCGCCGGGCCGGTGCGTTTTCGGGGCTGCGCCGATTGCGCCTCGGCCTTATGCTGCCCGTATCGACGGAATGAGGCGGGTATGTCGCTGGACGCAGGCACCCTGACGGCCGAGCAGCGCACCGAGCTACTCAACTACGAAGTCGCCCGGTTCGCGGTCGAGGGCTGGACGGTCAGCAGCGTGGCCGGCAATCAGGCCGTGCTGCAGCGAAAGAAGCGCATCAGGTTCTGGCTGAACGTGTTCCTGGCCTTCGTCACCTGGGGTCTGTGGCTGTTCGTCGTCGCCCTGAGCATCCTCAACCGCAAGATCGAATCGCTCATCCTCACCGTGGACCACTACGGCAAGGTCGAGCGGCAGTTTCCCCGCACCCGGCGTCCGTGGGCCAGGGAAACCTGGACACACTGAATGACACAGAATGTGGGCCCCGTCGGGCTCGAACCGACGACCCAAGGATTAAAAGTCCTTTGCTCTACCAACTGAGCTAGAGGCCCGCGGTTAATAACTTAGCGTGGATTGCCGGACGGTTTTTGTGACTAGCGTGGATGCATCCGCCACAGACGCCGGCACGACCACCCCACCCACGATTTACCCGGCGGCATCACCGACGCCGCCGGCCGAGACAGCCAGGAGGAGCGCGATGGCCGACGATTTCCACAAGCCCACCAAATTCTCGGGCGCCAAGTTCGAGTCGATGATGGGCGGAGAGGATCCCGCCCAGATCAGCCGGATCGCGCATGAGACGGCGCAGGCCCTGATCGCACGGGTGCGCGACAGCCCAGACCCCGAGGTCGTCGAACGCCTCGTGGCGTACACCGACGAGCACGGCATCGACGCCGTCGCCGAGCTCTGGTCCCGGGCCACACCGCGCAGCCTGCCCGGTGCGCTCTGGCGCATCTACCTGGTGCGGCTGCTGATCCGGCAGGACGCCGACGGCACATCGTACCTGTACCAGCGCGGCATCGACGTGGCTGTCACCATCGACCCGATCGTGGCCGGGGCCATCGTGCCGACCGGCCCCGCCGAGATCATCCAGCTGGCCGACGAGATCCTCCGTGGCGTGTTCACCGGCGACTTCGCCATCGCGCTTGACCGGGCGGCGGCATTCTGCCGGGTGATCGGCGCCGGCTGCGCCAGCGTGGCCGACGACCTCGACGCCACCGAACCGGGCCGCTCCACTGAGCTCACCACGCGCGCCCTGCGATTCTCGACAACCGCACAGGAATTCGCCTCCTGCGCCCGGCTCTGGCGCAGCGACTCGCTCGAGTAGGTGCGTGGAGGCATCCGGGAATGAAGTCTGGGCCCAAGTCGTTTACACTTGATGCTGGCCGGACCGCAGTAACCCCGGGCTCCAATATTCGCCGTCTAGAACGGCCTCGCGCCGAGAGGCGTTCTGCGGTCCGGCCTTCACTCTGCTCCCACGGATGCCGTTCACCGGCTCCGGCGGGCGTCACAGACACACAACATTCTTTGATTCCACACCAATCCATGCAGGACTCGGCACCGAACCCTCTGCATGGAAGGGGACTGGACCTGACATGCTGGATCTCATGACTGCTGAATTCAACCTCGACTCCTCGTCGACGGCGCCTTCGAAAGAAGAGCTGCTCGCCCGCGTAGCCGAAGGGGACGAGTCGGCGTTCGGAGAGCTCTACGACCAGATCGCCCCGCGGGTGCTTGGCCTTGTCAAGCGCGTGCTGATCGATCACGCACAGTCCGAAGAAGTGACCCAGGAGATTTTCCTGGAGATCTGGCAGACGGCTGCGCGGTACGAGTCACAGCGTGGCGGGGCCTCGACCTGGATCATGACCATGGCGCACCGACGTGCGATCGACCGAATCCGGTCGTCGCAGGCCGGCCGCGACAGGGATACCAAAGTGGGCATCCGCGACCTCGCGGTGCCGTATGACCACGTCGCGGAAACCGTTGAGGTACGCATCGAGCACGAAAGGGTGGAAAAAGCGATGTCCAGACTGACCGAACTGCAACGTCAGGCCGTGAGCCTGTCGTATTTCAGCGGGTACAGTCACCGAGAAGTCGCTGATTTCCTGCATATCCCGCTCGGCACGGTGAAGACCCGCCTCCGCGACGGGTTAATCCGCTTGCGAGATGAATTGGGGGTGACCTCGTGAACGACCGCGACAAGTCCATCGGCGACCTGACCGGCAACGGCAACGTCGAGAACCCGGCCGATCTGGCCGGTGCCTACGCTTTGCATGCGCTCAGCCCCGACGAGGCCGCCGTGTACGAGCGATACCTCGCACAGTCGGAGCAGGCCCGCACTGAGGCCGCCGAGCTGGGCGACACCGCCGTGGCCCTCGGCCTGTCCGTCGCCCCGGTGCAGCCGTCCAGCGCTCTCAAGGCCAGCCTGATGGCCAAACTCGCCAGCACCCCCCAGCTTGCTCCACGGGGCGCCGCCGAGCCGCCTGCCCCCACCGACACGACCACGGATGCGCCGCCCGCGGCCATCCCGATCGGCTCCGCCCCCTCGCACGCTGCGGCCACCGCACCGGGCGCTGCGGGTCAGGACCCGGCAGCGCCGGGCTCGGACGTTTCCGGTGCCGGCGACGGCCGGGGCTCAGGCTCCGCCGCCGACCGTGCCCAGCGTCGCTGGTTCCAACGTCCCGCCGGGTACCTCGTGGCCGCCGCCGCGGCCGTGGCCCTGTTTGTGACTGGTACCGTCGCCGGGCAGGCCATCTACGGCAACCCGAACGACGACTTCGCTCAGCAGCAGGCCTCGAGCCTGGCCGAGATCGAGGCGTCGCCCGACAGCCAGCGGGCCGCGGCGCAGACCGCGACCGGCCAAGACGCCACCCTGGTGTGGTCGGGCGAGCTCGGCCTGTCGGCGATCATCGTCGAAGACCTGCCCGCCCTCGGCGACGACGAGGACTACCAGCTCTGGTACATCGGCGCAGCCGGACCCATCTCGGCCGGTACCTTCGACTCCGACGGCTCCGGCACGGTCTGGCGGGTCCTGGACGGAACCATGACCGCCGGTGACACCGTGGGCGTCACCGTCGAACCCAAGGGCGGCTCCGAGCAGCCCACCACCGATCCGATCGTGGCCATTCAGAGCTCCTAGGCGCCCGCCCCTGCCCACTGCCCTCGCGGGCGCTGCTGGCCTCGGCAGCCCCGGCGGTGGGCTGCCAGTTGGGGCCCCTTCGGCCCGCCCCGGACGGCCCCAACTGGCACCTCACGGGCGTACCTTCCTCCGAACGTCCCGGGTGCTGAGCATGCCTTGCCGGTGAGCTGTCCCTCTCCCGAGCGTCGAGGGGGTGTTTTGGAGCAACTCGGTAGGCTCGGTACATGACCCTGCCCTTCACGTTGCTCATCGACCCGGAGCCCGCAGACTCCACCCGCACCGACTTCGTCGACACGTTCCACGAGATCGATTCCGGCGCCCCGGCGTTGCGCGTGGCGGAGCTGAGCACGCAGCGCGGCGACGGCATCTTCGAGACCCTCAGTGTGGTCAACGGGCATCCGCAGGAGGTGGAGCCGCACATCAGCCGGCTCATCAATTCGGCGCAGATCTGTGACCTGCCGGTGCCCAACCCTGCGCAGTGGCGCGCGGCGATCGCCTACGCCGTCGACCGTATCCCCGGTGAGGGGGAACTGGCGCTCAAGTTCGTGCTCAGCCGCGGTGTCGAGCACGGCCCGGCGCCCACGGCCTGGCTGCACGCCACCCGCGCCGCGGACTTCAGCGCGGTGCGTGAACACGGCGTCAAGGTGATCACCCTCGACCGCGGGTACCCGCGCGGCGTCGCCGAGGAGGCGCCCTGGCTGCTGATGGGCGCCAAGACCCTCAGCTACGCCATCAACATGGCCGCCCTGCGCGAGGCCAAGCGACGGGGAGCCGACGACACGATCTTCCTCACCCACGATGGGTACGTCATGGAAGGCCCCACCTCCAGCGTGATCCTCCGCACCGGCGGACGCTACGTCACCCCGGCGCCGAGCGGCGCCATCCTGCACGGCACCACGCAGCAGAGCGTGTTCGAGTACCTCACCGCGCACGGCGAGAGCGTCGAGTACCGCGACGTCACGGTCGACGAGCTTCGGGCGGCGGATGCGGCGTGGCTGGTCTCCAGCGTGCGCCTTGCGGTCGCCGTGACCGCCCTGGACGGCGTGGAGTTCCCCCGCGACGACGAGCTCACCCGAACCCTGAACGCGTCCCTGCTGGCCCGCACCGGCTCCTAGGGCCTCCGCCGGCGCCGCTGTCCCCGCCCGGTCCCGCTCCCCGCCCGGTCCCGCGAGAGCGGGCGTGTGGCTGCTTCGCGGGTGCTGAAGCGACCGTTTCCCCGCTTTCGCGAGATCCCCTATCTGCGAATGCGGGCGTGTGGCTGCTTCGCGGATGCCGAGGTGACCGTTTCCCCGCTTTCGCGAAACGCGACGGGGAACGACAAACCGCCCGGGCGACCGTGGGGTCGACCGGGCGGTGAGAGGAACGAGTGCGGGTTTAGCCGAAGCGGCCGGAGACGTAGTCCTCGGTGGCCTGCACGGTGGGGTTGGAGAAGATCGTGGTGGTGTCGTCGTACTCGATGAGCTTGCCGGGCTTGCCGGTGCCCGCGATGTTGAAGAACGCGGTGCGGTCGGAGACGCGGGAGGCCTGCTGCATGTTGTGCGTCACGATGACGATCGTGTAGTCCGTCTTCATCTCTTCGATGAGGTCCTCGATCGCGAGAGTGGAGATCGGGTCGAGGGCCGAGCATGGCTCGTCCATCAGGATCACGTCGGGCTGCACCGCGATGGCACGGGCGATGCAGAGACGCTGCTGCTGGCCGCCGGAGAGGCTCGAGCCGGGCTTGTCCAAGCGGTCCTTCACCTCGTTCCAGAGGTTCGCGCCCTGCAGCGACTTCTCGATCAGCGCGTCGGCGTCGCTCTTGGGCATCCGGCGGTTGTTGAGCTTGACGCCGGCGAGCACGTTGTCGCCGATCGACATGGTGGGGAACGGGTTGGGCCGCTGGAAGACCATGCCCACCTGACGGCGCACCAGCACCGGATCCACGCCGGGGCCGTAGAGGTTGTTGCCGTCGATCAGCACCTCACCGTCCACGTGGGCGCCGGGAATGACCTCGTGCATGCGGTTGAGGGTGCGCAGGAACGTCGATTTGCCGCAGCCGCTGGGACCGATCAGAGCGGTCACGGTGCGCGGCTCGATGGTGAGCGTCACGCCCTCGACGGCGAGGAATTTGCTGTAGTAGACGTCGAGGTCGTTGACTTCAATGCGCTTGGACATGTATTCCTTCGAATCTGGGTGAACTGTACGTGTGGTGGCGGCGTCAGCGGCCGAGTTTGGGGGAGAAGGTGCGGGCGACGAGGCGGGCGATGAGGTTGAGCAGCATCACGATCACGATGAGGGTGAGCGCGCCGGCCCAGGCCCGGTCGATGTACGCCTGCGAGTCGGCACCCTGGCTGGCGTACTGGTTGTAGACGAATACCGGCAGGGTCATCATCCGTTCGCTGAACATGTCGTAGTTCATGCTGGCCGTGAAGCCCGCGATGATCAGCAGCGGTGCGGTCTCGCCGATCACGCGGGAGATCGAGATCATCACACCGGTGACGATGCCCGCCAGCGAGGTGGGCAGCACAACCTTCACGATCGTGAGCCACTTGGGCACACCGAGCGCGTACGCGGCCTCGCGCAGTTCGTTGGGCACGAGCTTGAGCATTTCCTCGCTCGAGCGCACAACCACGGGGATCATCAGCACCGACAGCGCCACCGACCCGCCGAAGCCGAACCGGATGCCCGGGTCGTTGAACAGGAGCGAGAACAGTGCGTAGGCGAACAGGCCGGCCACGATCGAGGGGATGCCGGTCATCACGTCGACGAAGAACGTGATTCCGCGGGCCAGGCGGCCGCGGCCGTACTCGGTGAGGTAGATGGCGGTGAGCAGCCCGATCGGCACCGAGATGAGGGTGGCGAGCCCGGTGACGAAGAGCGTGCCGACGATCGCGTGCAGGGCGCCACCGCCGGCACCGACGACGTTCCGCTGCGACTCCGTGAAGAAGGTGGGGGTGAGGAAGGCGGGGAGGCCGTTGACCACGGTGGTGCCCACGAGGGAGATCAGCGGGATCAACGCCACCACGAAGGCGATGGCGACGACCGCGGTCACCAGGCGGTCCTTGGCCCGGCGCACGCCCTCGACGAAGTAGGAGAACAGGAACAGGGCGATGCAGTAGAGCACGGTGCCGAAGAACAGCGTGCCGGCCCAGTTGAAGCTCTCCGTGGCGCCGGAGAGGAAGATCACCGTGAAGAACGCGCCGACCACGATCCAGCTGGCGGCGAGCACCATCACAGGCGTGTTCTTGGGCAGTTTGCCCGCGGTGAGAGAGTTGCTGACGGGAGACGAGACGGTCATGGTGCTCATCAATTCGCTCCAGAGAAGGCCTTGCGGCGGTTGATGATCACGCGGGCGATCATGTTGACGACCAGCGTGATGATGAAGAGCATGAGGCCCGTGGCGAGCAGGATGTTGACCCCCACGCCGTGTGCCTCGGGGAAGTTGAGCGCGATGTTCGCGGCGATCGTGGTGGAGTTCTGCGACGTGAGCAGCTGGAAGATCACCTGCGGGCTGGGGGAGAGCACCATGGCCACGGCCATGGTCTCGCCGAGCGCGCGGCCCAGGCCGAGCATGGCGGCGGAGATGATGCCGGCGCGGCCGAAGGGCAGCACGGCCATGGTGATCATTTCCCACCGGGTGGCTCCGAGGGCCAGCGAGGCTTCCTCGTAGAGCACCGGGGTCTGCAGGAAGATCTCACGGCAGATGGCGGTGATGATCGGCAGCACCATCACGGCCAGCACAATGGCGACGGTGAAGATGGTGCGACCGGTTCCGGAGACCGGACCGGCGAAGAGCGGGAACCAGCCGAACCAGTCGACCAGGTTGGCGTAGAACGGCTGCACGAGCGGGGCCAGCACGCCGATGCCCCAGAGGCCGAAGACCACTGAGGGAACGGCGGCGAGCAGGTCGATGAGGTAGCCCAGGCCCTGCGCGAGTTTGCGCGGCGCGAAGTGCGAGATGAAGAGGGCCACGGCGATGGCCACGGGCACGGCCATCAGCAGCGCCAGGAACGCCGACCAGACGGTGCCGAAGGCCAGCGGCAGCACGTAGGACCAGAAGTTGGTGAACTCGCCCTTGAAGGCATCCGCCGGCGCCACGAAGGCGGGGATGCTCTGGATCAGCAGGAAGGCGGCGACGGCGGCGAGCACCGCCAGGATGAGGCTGCCTGCCACAACGGTGGCCGTGGAGAAGATACGGTCGCCCGGTCGTTCCTTGGCCTTGATCGCAATACGGTCAACTGCGGTCGTCATTCCGAGCGTCTCCCTGAGGGGCTGGGTCTTACCGGTACGGGTGGATCTGAAGCCTGACCCCACGCCTCAGTGTGCCCGACCGGGCGACCGCGTGCAACGCGGAGGCCCGGTCGGGCAGGGTGCTGAGGTGTGGAGCAGCGGATGTTTACTTGAGGGTGGCGAGGACCGCGGCGACCTTGGACTGCAGGTCGCTGGAGAGCGGCGCGGCACCAGCGGAAGACGCGGCGACTTCCTGGCCGGCTGCGCTGGCCATGTAGCTGACGTACTCCTTGACGAGGGCGCCCTGTTCGGCGTCCGCGTACTCGGTGCAGACCACGGCGTAGCTGACCAGAACGAGCGGGTAGTGCGTCGCGTCGGTGGTGGTGCGGTTCAGCTTGATGGCCAGGTCGTTGTCGGCGCGGCCGTCGACGAGGGGGGAGTCGTTGACGACGGCGGCTGCGGCCTCGGCGGTGTAGCCGACGAATTCCTCGCCGACCTTGATCTTGGCGACACCGAGGTCACCGGCGCGCGAGGCGTCGGCGTAGCCGATGGTGCCGGTGCCGTTGGTGACGGCGTCGACGACACCGGAGGTGCCCTGGGCGCCCTCACCGGACTGGTACGGGAACGGGTCGGCCGGCTTCTCGGTCCAGACGTCAGCGGCGTTCTGGTTCAGGTAGTCGGAGAAGTTCTTGGTGGTGCCCGAGTCGTCCGAGCGGTGCACGGCGGTGATCGGGGCGGCCGGCAGCTTGGCGTCGGCGTTCAGCGCGACGATGGCCGGGTCGTTCCAGGTGGTGATGTCGCCCTTGAAGATCTTGGCCAGGGTGGGAGCATCGAGGTTGAGGTCGGAGACGCCCTCGATGTTGAAGATCACGGCGATGGGGGAGATGTAGACGGGCAGGTCGACGGCCGTGGTGTCCGGCGCGCAGGCGGCGAAGGTGCCGGCGAGCTCGTCGTCGTTGAGGTAGGAGTCCGAACCGGCGAAGTCGCTGCCGCCGGCGATGAAGGTCTCGCGACCGGCGCCGGAGCCCGACGGGTCGTAGTTGATGGTGACGTCTGGGTTGGCCGTCTGGAAGGCGGAGATCCAGGCCTCCTGGGCCGAGCCCTGCGAGGAGGCGCCGGCGGCGTTGATCGTGCCGGAGAGGGTGCTCGCGGGAGCAGCGTCGTCGGTGGACGTGCTGGCGCCACCTTCGTTCGACGCGCAGGAGGAGAGAACGAGAGCTGCGGCGATGGCAATGACCGCGGGGCGGCCAAAACGCATGAGATTCACAAGGATCCTTTTCAGGTCGAATACAGGGAATGCGATCGCAGGAGAATCCCGCGAACATGGGCCGGTGCTGGCCCTCGTCAGACGCTATTCGCTGTGGTTAACGACACTCCCCCTCCCGGGTGAACGGGAGGTAAACGGCATCCGTCGTTTCGGGCTCGACGACAGAGCGCCCACAGCCCGTGTCGGGGCTGCGGGCGCTTTAGTCCGCGGGCTATGGGTGCGGCTGTCTACAGGCGCGGCGGGTGGGTTTCGATGGCGAGGATGCCCGCGCTCGGGTTGTCGGTGGACAGATGCACGACCGAGAACCCGCTGGGTGCGAGCGCCGCGGCGTTGGAAACCTGCTGGGTCACCGGCGAGCCGGTCGCAAGGGCGATCTCCCGCAGGATGTCGGGCAGCACCGGTCCGTGGCTGCAGAGCACGGCGGTCTTGCGGGCACGGATGCGCTTGCCCACGCTGTGGCGAACATCCGAGGTGCCCTGTTCCCAGGCGTCCTGGCTGATCAGGTCGGTGCGCTTGAACGGCACACCGGTGGCCGCCGACAGCGGGGCCACGGTGGTGACGCAGCGGGTGGCGGTGCTGGTGAAAATGCGCTGCGGATGCCACGCGCTCACGGTTCCGGCCAGGGCCGCGGCCTGCGTGACACCGCGTTCGCTGAGCGGGCGGGTGGCGTCGGGCCCTGGCCAGTCGTGCGGCGAAGTGGCCTTGGCGTGGCGGAGGGCGATGATGGCGAAGGTGCTCGTGATGCCCTGCGCCACCAGCCGGGCGAAGGCATCGATGATCTCCACGTCCGGGGCGTAGCTGAGGTAGGTCCTGGCCTTCTTGATGGTCACCCATTCCAGGGCGGCCACTTCGCCGTTGGGTACGAAGGTGGAGCGCAGGATGTGCTCGGGCAGCACCTCGGCGGCCCAGTAGTGCACGATCTTGTCCTTACCGTTGGGCATCGGGTACTCGGACACACCCAGCGGCATGCCCAGGGCGATGGCCAGGCCGGTCTCCTCCTCGATCTCCCGCACGGCCGTGACCGGCAGCGTTTCGCCGGGGTCGACCTTGCCCTTGGGGATCGTGATGTCGCCGTGCACGGTGCGGTGGATCAGCAGCACATGCATCTTGCCGTCGATCAGGCGCCAGCAGACGGCTCCGGCCGCGTACACGGCGGTGGCGGCGTCGCTCATCGGCGGCTCACCGGGCGCTTGCGCTGCCCGATCTGCTGCATCAGCCGGTTCTGCATGTCGTCGAGGGGCTTGCCCTCGGCGTCCTGGTGGTGCCGGGTCCACTCGCCGTTCTCGTCGAGCCACCAGGACGAGGTGCGCTCGTCCATGGCCCGGGTGAAGAGGGCGTCCACCTCGGTGAGGTGCCGCGGGTCGACGAGCCGCACGAGCGCCTCCACCCGGCGGTCGAGGTTGCGGTGCATCATGTCGGCGCTGCCGATGAACACCTGCGGCTCGCCCAGGGTGTGGAAGCAGAAGATCCGTGAGTGCTCGAGGTAACGGCCCAGGATGGAACGCACCCGGATGTTCTCGCTCATGCCCGGCACGCCCGGCTTGAGGCTGCAGATGCCGCGCACCCACACGTCGATGGGCACTCCGGCCTGGCTGGCCCGGTAGAGCGCGTCGATGATGTCCTCGTCGACCATCGAGTTCACCTTGATCCGGATGCCCGACGGCTTACCGGCCGACGCGTTCGCGGTCTCGTCGGCGATGCGCTTGAGCAGGGCCTTGCGCAGGTGCAGCGGGGCCACCAGCAGACGTTTGAACTTCTTCTCGATGGCGTAGCCGGAGAGCTCGTTGAACAGCCGGGTGAGATCCTTGCCGACCTGGTCATCCGCGGTCAGCAGCCCCATGTCTTCGTAGATGCGGCTGGTCTTGGGGTTGTAGTTGCCCGTGCCGATGTGGCTGTAGTGCCGCAGCACGCCCTTCTCGTAACGCACCACGAGCGCGAGCTTGCAGTGCGTCTTGAGCCCGACGAGCCCGTAGACCACGTGCACGCCAGCCTTCTCGAGCTTGCGCGCCCAGGAGATGTTGGCCTGTTCGTCGAAGCGGGCCTTGATCTCCACCAGTGCGAGCACCTGCTTGCCCGACTCCGCAGCGGCGATCAGCGCCTCCACGATAGGGCTGTCGCCCGAGGTGCGGTACAGGGTCTGCTTGATGGCCAGCACGTTGGGGTCGGCGGCGGCCTGCTCGAGGAACGCCTGCACGCTCGTCGCGAACGACTCGTACGGGTGGTGCAGGAGCACGTCGCCGCGGCTGATCGCGCGGAAGATGTCCGGGGTCTCGTTGGGTTCGCCGGTGAGCAACTGCGCGGCCGTGGTGGGCACGTGCTTCGTGTAGTGCAGGTCGGGGCGGTCGATGCGCAGGTCGAAAAGACCTCCGAGGTCCAGCGGCGCGGGCAGCCGGTACACCTCCTGCTCGGTCACGTCGAGCTCGCGCACGAGCAGGCCCAGGGTCACCTCGTCCATGTCCTCGGTGACCTCGAGGCGGATGGGCGGGCCGAACCGGCGGCGCAGCAGCTCCTTCTCGAGGGCCTTGATGAGGTTCTCGGTGTCGTCTTCCTCGATCACGACGTCTTCGTTGCGGGTGACCCGGAAGACGTGGTGTTCGAGGATGTCCATGCCGGGGAACAGGTCTTCGAGGTGGTTGGCGATGAGGTCTTCGAGGGTGATGAAGCGCACCTTGTCCACCGATTCGGTGCGGTCCACCCGCACGAAGCGCGGCAGCATCGAGGGCACCTTGAGCCGGGCGAACTCCTGCTTGCCGGTCTTGGAGCTGTGCAACCGCACGGCCAGGTTGAGCGAGAGGCCGGAGATGTAGGGGAACGGATGCGCCGGGTCGACGGCCAGCGGCATCAGCACGGGGAAGATCTGGTTGGAGAAGTAGCCGCGCAGCGACCGGCGGTCGTCGTCGTTCAGGCTGTCCCAGGTGACGATGTCCACGCCATGTTCGGCCAGGGCCGGGCGCACGAGCTCCTGGAACGCGTGAGCGTGCCGGTTCTGCAGCACGTGGGCGGCCTTGGAGATGTCGGAGAGCACATCCTGCGGGGCGCGGCCGATGTTGGTGGGTACTGCCAGCCCGGTGAGGATGCGGCGCTTGAGGCCGGCGACGCGCACCATGAAGAACTCGTCGAGGTTGCTGGCGAAGATGGCCAGGAAGTTCGCGCGTTCGAGCACCGGCAGGGCCGGGTCTTCGGCCAGCTCGAGCACTCGCTGGTTGAAGGCGAGCCAGCTCAGCTCGCGGTCGAGGTACCGCTCGCTCGGAAGTGCCGGATCGTTTTTGCCGATCTGAGGGTCAAAATCGTCGTCAAGTTCACTCTCGAGCCCCGAGGTGCCTGGGATGTTGTCGCCGTCCATCTGTCCATCTTGACACCCGGCGCCGAGCGGGCGCGACGCCCACGGTGAACGGAGTCTTAACGCGGGGCCCTGCGGTACTGCACATCCACGGTGCGGTCGGTGAAACCGAGGCTGCGGTACAGCCGCACGGGTGCGGCGCTTTCGGCCTCGACGTAGAGCTCGACGGCCGTGCAACCGCGTTCGCGAAGGCGACGCAGGCCCGCGAGCATGAGGGCGCGGCCGAGGCCGGCTCCCGCGGCATCCGGGTGCACACCGAGCACGTAGATCTCACCGAGCGTGGCGCCGGGCTCGATCTTGAGCCAGTTGTAACCGACGATCCCGCCGGGCTCGCCGGGCCGGGTCTCACGGACCAGGAGCACGTCGCCGGCGTCGAACCAGGGCTCATTCATGCGATCGGCGAGGTCGGCCTCGGTGATGGCGCCCTGCTCCGGATGCGTGGCGAAGACGAGGGCGTTCAGCCGCACCCACTCGGCGGCGTCGCCGGCGTCGCCGGGCGTGGCCGCACGGAAGACGTCGATGCCCAGTCCGCCGGGCAGCTCCGGGGTGGTCGCGGCGTCCGCGTCCGTGAGCGGGCGTTCCAGCTGCAGCAGGGTGCGCTCGGCGCTGAAGCCGAACCTGTCGGCGAGCCGGCGGGCGGCGGGGTGGTCGCGGTGCGCCCAGGCGGTGAGGTCGCCGGACATGCCGCCCTCGTCCTCGAACAGGCGACGGAGCGCGGCCGTGGCGTGGCCTTGGCGGCGGTAGCGCGGGTGGACGACCAGGTCGATCTCGCCGCGGCCGACGATGGCGGCGCCGACGGCGTCCTCGCCCTCGATCAGCAGTTGGGGGGAGCGCCGACCCGAGCGGGCGTCGAGCAGGGCCTGCTCGTTGAACGGGCGGTAGCCATCCGTGTGCGAGCTCGCGTCGGCGACGTCGTGGAACCGGGCCGCGAAGGCCGTGTCGGAGAGGTCAGGAGCCGACAGAGTGTGCGACACGTTCGCCGTCCTCTTCGTAGACGTTGAAGCGGTAGCCCACGTTGCGCACGGTGCCGATCAGGGATTCCTGGTCGCCGAGCTTGGCACGCAGGCGCCGCACGTGTACGTCGACGGTGCGGGTGCCGCCGAAGTAGTCGTAGCCCCAGACCTCGCTGAGCAGCTGCTCGCGGGTGAACACCCGGGACGGGTGCGCGGCCAGGAAGCGCAGCAGCTCGAACTCCTTATACGTGAGGTCGAGCGGTTTGCCGTGTACCTTGGCCGAGTAGCTGGCCTCGTCGATGACGACGCCGGCGGCGCGGATGGTGGGGGAGGGCTCGTTGTGCGGTGTGCGCCCGGCGGCCAGGCGGATGCGCGCATCCACCTCGGCGGGACCGGCCGTGTCGAGCACCACGTCATCCACTCCCCAGTCGGGGCTGACCGCGGTGAGGCCGCCCTCGGTGATCACGAGGAGCAACGGCACGCTGCTTCCGGTGGTGCGCAGGATCTGGCAGAGCGACTTGGCGGCCATCAGATTGGACCGGGCGTCGACCAGGATCAGGTCGGAATCGGGCGCGGTGATGAGCTGATCCGGCTGTGCCGGAATGAGTCGTGTGCTGTGCGACAGCAACGCCAGGGCTGGAAGAACTTCGTCGTTCATAGCCGAGGTTAGGATCAACAGCTGCGCCACGCAGGTCCTCCAAGTATCGTGCGGCCCATCCTAGCGTGCCACGGAAAGAGACTCGGGCGTGCAGAATGGGACAGTGAGCTGGAAGCGTTTGAGTGTAGTGATGATTTGGCTGGTCGCCGTGGTCTGCGCGGTCCTGACCGGTGTGCTCGTCGCCCCCGAGAATCGGCTGGTCTGGCTCAGCCTGTCGCTGGCCGGCTGCACCATCCTCACGCTGGCCGCTCAGCTGTCCACCGGGCAGAAGGAGGGCTACGTGCATCGGGTCACCCTCAGCGTGGTCGGCGCCGTCACGGTCCTGGCCGCGGCCACGGGCGTGTTCGCCTTCTACGGCCTGGTCTGACCCGCCCCACCCGCCGCATCCGGCGTTTGGTCCCAGGGTCGCACCCCTGCGGTGATCGAGCCTGTCGAGATCCGCTCAGGCCACGCAGGCGTCGCACCAGAGCGACTCTCCGCCCGATTCGGGCCTGCCGCGCCCGCCAGAGGATAGAGTTGGGGCATGTCAACGCTCGCACTCGAAATCCTGTTCCTGGGCCTCCTCGCGCTGGCCAGCCTGTCGATCGCCTGGGTCTCCGGCGTCGTGCTGTTCAAGCTCTTCCGCGGCCAGCGGTAACGTGTACGAACTTCCGGTCGGCTTGCCGTCCGAGCTCGTTCCCCTGTCATGGTTGATCGGGGTCTGGGAAGGTTCGGGAATCCTCGACTACACGGTCGACGGCGAAACCGTCACCCGCGAGTTCGGGCAGCGCATCAGCTTCAGCCATGACGGCCTGCCGCACCTCAACTACAGCTCCTACACCTGGCTCGAGCCCGAGATCCCGGCGCCGGATGCCTCCGCGCCCGCCTCGGGAGGCGCCGCCGGTGAGCCCGCAACAGCCCCGACCCCGATCCCGCTGGTGACCGAGACCGGGTACTGGCGGCTCAGCCGTCCGCAGCAAGCCGGCGACGCCGGCCCGGGCCTGCTCCCCGGCGTGGGTGCCGCCCCGTTCCAGACGGCCGAGGCGGTGGAGACCCTGCGGAACGCCGACGGTGGCTTCGATATCGAGGTGAGCCTCGTGCACCCCGGCGGAATCCTGGAGCTCTACCTCGGCCAGGTGAAAGGTCCCCGGATCGACCTCGCCACCGACGCGATCGTGCAGACCAGCGGCGCCAAGCCGTACGCGGCCGCGACCCGGCTCTACGGGCTGGTCGACAGCCATCTGCTCTGGGCGTGGGACATCGCCGCGCTCGGCCAGGATCTGCGCACGCACGCCTCCGGCCGGCTCAGCCGGGCCTCCTCTTAGGCGGAATCCCAGGCCGGTCCGGGCGTGCCGGGTGTCGGCCGCACCGTGATGATGCGCACCCGGCTCAGGCCGAACACCGCCGCGCCCGCGGCGATGAAGGCCACTGCGATCAGCAGCACGTAGCCGAAGACCGAGCCGTACCCCATGGTCGGGCTCAGGAACGGGTACGGCACCCAGCCGTCCGTCGCCCCGCGCAGGAGCACCACGGCGGTCCAGAGCACCGGGTAGACCAGCACCGTCCAGAGCCGCCGCCACGGCTGCGCGCCCCGGTCGGCCACGAGCAGCCAGTCCACCAGGCAGTACAGCGGGAACACCACGTGCAGCATGGTGTTCGCCCACGGCAGCGTGACCCCGCCGGTGAGGCCGGTCAGCAGGGTGTTGTAGACGAGTCCGACCACGATCATGTACGCCGTGGTCGCCGCCCGGGCCAGTTCCAGGCCGGGGGACACCCGTCGGCCCCGCAGGCCGAGCACGGCGGTGACGCCCAGTACGACGGCGGCGAGGAGGTTGCCCTGGATGGTGAAGAAGCCGAAGAAGTTGAACGGGTTCACCGTGCCGCGCCCGGCCGTGTCCAGGAACGTGGCGGTCACCGCCACCACCGTGATCAGCGTCGCGACCAGGCGGAGGGCAGCGACGTAACGGGCGGGAAGTGTCATCGGCGACTTTCGCTGTCTCACGGGTTCCGGCCGCCGGGTGGGAATACCCGATGCCGCACAGTCCGTTGGGTTAGCATATGGGCCTCGTGTTCCCGCTGTCGACCCTCCCGCATCGAGGCGACGGATCGAGTGCCCGCCACCCAACGCCGTTGTAGACGCCGTTACGAAGGAGACCCGATGAGCACCGTCGCCCCGTCCGTACCCGCCGCCGCCTCACCGCTGCTGAGCCTGGACGGTGCCGTCGGAGCCGAGGGCATCGACGCCGGCGTGGCCGCGCACTACGGCGGACCGAACGCCGAACAGCGCCGGCTGTTGGGCGGCACTGCCGTCGTCGACCTGTCCCACCGCGGGGTGCTCTCCATCTCCGGCCCCGACCGGCTCACCTGGCTGAACTCCATGTCCAGCCAGGAGCTGCGCGGGCTCACCCCCGGCCAGTCCACCGAGACTCTGCTGCTCGACCCATCCGGGCACCTCGAGTACGCCATCGCGCTCATCGACGACGGCGTGGAGAGCTGGCTGCTCATCGAGGCCGCCGAGCTGCCCGGCCTGCACGCCTGGCTCGACCGGATGCGCTTCACCCTGCGGGTGCAGGTCGTCGACCACACCCCCGCCTACGCCACCATCGGCACCATGGCCGCCGACCCGGCCGCCGTGGCGCTCACCCCCGCGAGCCCGAACGGGGTGCCGCTCGTCTGGCACGACCCCTGGAACGCCGTGACCCCGGGCGGCTGGCAGTACGCCGCCGAGACCGCCCACCCCGGCGCGGCCTGGCAGTGGAGCGAGGTGCTCATCGACCGGTCGGAGTTGCCCGCCCTCCGCGACGCCGTGGCGGCCGGTACCGTGGCCGCCGCCGGTCTGCTGGCCCTGGAGGCGCTGCGCATCGCCGCCTGGCGGCCGCGCGGTGCCCTCGACGCCGACGAGCGCACCATCCCGCACGAACTGGACTGGCTGCGCACCGCCGTGCACCTCAACAAGGGCTGCTACCGCGGCCAGGAGACCATCGCCAAGGTGCACAACCTCGGCCACCCGCCCCGCCGGCTGGTGCTGCTGCACCTCGACGGCTCCGACTCCGTGCTTCCCGCCCACGGCGACGAGGTGCAGGGCGACCGGTTCGTCGCCGGCGGCGAGCCCGACCGTCGCACCGTGGGCACCATCACCTCCAGCGCCATCCACTACGAGCTCGGTCCGATCGCGCTCGCCGTGATCAAGCGCACCGTGCCCGGCTCGGTGACGTTGCACGTGCTCTCGCAGGGCCTCTCGATCACCGCCAGCCAGGAGGTCATCGTGCCCGAATCGGCCGGCTCCGTCGCCGAGATTCCCCGGCTGCCCCGGCTGGGCGTGCGGGCACCCCGCGGCTGAGCGGGCTGCATCCGGCAGGACTTTCGTCACGCCGCCGGGTGCGGCAGGGCGGCGGACCGCTCGCTAGAGTTGGAACATGTCTGCTCCTTATACCCTCATCCTCCTCCGCCACGGCAACAGCACCTGGAACCAGCAAAACCTCTTCACCGGTTGGGTGGATGTGCGTCTGAGCGACCAGGGCCGGGCCGAAGCGCTGCGCGCCGGCGAACTGCTGGCCGAGTCGGGCCTGCTGCCCGACATCCTGCACACCTCGCGCCTCACCCGCGCCATCCAGACCGCCGACATCGCCCTCGAAGAGGCCGACCGCCTGTGGATCGACGTCAAGCGCTCCTGGCGCCTCAACGAGCGTCACTACGGCGCCCTGCAGGGCCTGGACAAGGCCGAGACCCTGGCCAAGTACGGCCCAGAGCAGTTCCAGACCTGGCGTCGTTCGTTCGACGTGCCGCCGCCCCTGCTCGACGACTCCTCCGAGTGGTCCCAGGTGGGCGACGCCCGTTACGCCGACCTCGGCGACGACGTGCCCCGCACCGAGAGCCTCAAGGACGTCATCGCACGGATGCTGCCCTACTGGGAGTCCGACATCGCCGCTGACCTCCGCACCGGCAAGACCGTTCTCGTCACCGCGCACGGCAACTCGCTGCGCGCGCTGGTCAAGCACCTCGATGGCATCTCCGACGCCGACATCGCCGAGCTGAACATCCCCACCGGCATCCCGCTGGTCTACCGTCTCGACGAAGACCTCAAGCCCATCGGTGCGGGCGAGTACCTCGACCCCGCCGCCGCAGCGGCCGGCGCCGCAGCGGTCGCCGCGCAGGGCAAGAAGTAACCCCAGCCCTCACAAGAAAAGCCCCCGTCGCAAGACGGGGGCTTTTGTCGGTGATCGAGCCGAACCGGTGATCGAGCTTGTCGAGATTTACGCCTCGGCCACCGCGGGCTGGTGCCAGTCGCCGGTGCCCAGGTACTGAACCTTCTTGGCGATCGACACCGCGTGGTCGGCGAACCGTTCGTGGTAGCGGCTGGCGAGGGTGGCGTCGACGGTGTCGGCGGCCTGGCCCTTCCAGGTCTCTCCGAGCACGGCGTCGAACACACTCAGGTGCAGCGCATCCACCTTGTCGTCCTCGTTGCGGATCGCCTCGGCCAGCTGCATGTCCTCGGTGGTGAGCAGCTCGGCGAGCATCTTCGCGATCTTCACGTCGAGCGCGCCCATCTCGGCGAACGTCGGGCGCAGGCTCTTGGGGATCACCTTGTCGGGGAACCGGTACCTGGCCAGCTGGGAGATGTGCGTGGACATGTCGCCCATCCGCTCGAGCGAGGCGCTGATGCGCAGGGCGCTCACCACGATGCGCAGGTCCCGGGCGACCGGCTGCTGACGGGCGAGGATGGTGATGGCCAGCTCATCGAGTTCGACGGTGAGCGCGTCGATCTTGTCGTCGTCGGCGATGACCTCTTCGGCCAACGCCACATCGGACTTGTTGAAAGCGTGGGTGGCCTTCTCGATCGAGATGGCCACGAGGCGCGCGATCTCGGCGAGACGATCCTGCACCTCGGCGAGCTCTTGCTGAAATACTTCACGCATGTGTTTGTGTGGTCCTTCCTGGTCGCGCCAAAGCGCGCGAACGCATGAGACCCGCCTGGCCCCCGGCCAATACTGGCGAACGTAGGTTAACGGCAGGTGCCGCACGATTGAACAGTTCCTAAAGTAGCGTGTGCTCACCCTTGCTGCTGCGAAAGCCCTGTGCAAGAGTCACTAATCTGGTGAAATGGAATCGACGTGGCTCGTGTTGCTGTCCCTGGCACTGGGCCTCACCGTCGGTGGAGGGTTCGTGACTCTCCTCAATGTGGCCGAGCGGCACGGCAAACGGGCCGCCGAAGTGGTCAACCCCGCCGTGCCGGACGGCATCGACCAGGTTCTCGACGCCCTCGACAGCGCCGGCGTGGTGCTCGACCCGTCCAACAACGTCATCAAGACCTCTCCGGGCGCGCTGGCCATGGGCATCGTGGTGAACCAGCAACTGGCCCATCCTGAGCTCCTCGAACTGGCCCGCGGCGTGCGCCGCACGGGCGAATCGGTGTCGGAAGACCTCGTACTCTCCCGCGGCCCGTTCGGCGACGCGAGCATGCACCTCAGGGTGCGCCTGGCCCGGCTGGGCTCCCGGTACGTGCTGCTGCTGGCCGAGGACCGCACCGAGGCGTTCCGGCTCGACGAGGTTCGCCGCGACTTCGTGGCCAACATCAGCCATGAGCTGAAGACCCCGATCGCCGCGGTGGGTCTGCTCGCCGAGGCCCTTGGACATGCGGCGGACGAGCCCGTGCAGGTGCGCCGCTTCGCCGACCGGCTCACGACAGAGGCGGGCCGGCTGGCCAGGCTCACCCAGGAGATCATCGAACTGTCCCGGCTGCAGGCCCAGGATGCGCTGCGGCAGCCCGAGCTGCTCGACATCGACGACATCGTGGCCGCGGGCGTCGACCAGAACCGGGTCGTGGCCGACGCCGACCGCATCACCATCGCGGTGGGCAAGAAGTGCCGCGCCCAGGTGTACGGCGACGAACGCCTGCTCGTGATGGCCGTGCACAACCTCGTGGCCAACGCCGTGCACTACTCGACTCCCGGTTCCCGGGTCGGTGTGGGCGCCCGTGTCACCGATGGCGTGATCGAGGTCACCGTGACCGACCAGGGCGTCGGTATCCCGGAGAGCGACCTCGACCGTATCTTCGAACGGTTCTTCCGCGTCGACCAGGCCCGCTCCCGCAACACCGGCGGAACCGGGCTGGGCCTGTCCATCGTCAAGCACGTCGTGCAGATCCACGGCGGTGACATCCGCGTCTGGTCCCAACCCGGCAGCGGCTCGACCTTCACCATCCGCCTCCCCGAGGCCACCCACCCCGCTACAGCGGCGACAGGAGACACCCCATGACCCGAATCCTTCTTGTTGAAGACGAGCAGGCGCTGAGCGAGCCGCTGAGCTTCCTGCTCGAACGGGAGGGCTACGAGGTGGCCGTTGCAGAGGACGGCCCGAGCGCCCTGGCCGAGTTCGACCGTGCCGGCGCCGACCTGGTGCTGCTCGACCTGATGCTGCCCGGCATCCCCGGCACCGAGGTGTGCCGCGAGATCCGCACCCGCTCGGCCGTGCCGATCATCATGCTCACCGCCAAGGACTCCGAGGTGGACATCGTCGTGGGGCTCGAGCTGGGGGCGGACGACTATGTCACCAAGCCGTACTCGACCCGGGAACTGCTCGCCCGCATCCGCGCCGTGTCGCGTCGGCACACCGACCCGGCCGACGCCGACGACAGCGTGCTCACCGCCGGCACCGTGCGGATGGACCTGGAGCGGCACACCGTGTCGGTCTCCGGCGCCGTGGTGAACATGCCGCTGAAGGAGTTCGAGCTGCTCGAGTTCCTGCTCCGCAATGCCGGCCGGGTGCTCACCCGCGGCCAGCTGATCGACCGGGTCTGGGGAACCGACTACTTCGGCGACACCAAGACCCTCGACGTGCACATCAAGCGCATCCGTTCGCGCATCGAGGTGACCCCGTCCGAGCCCACGATGCTCGTCACCGTGCGCGGGCTCGGCTACCGCTTCGAGGCCTGACCCGCGCAGGCGCCCGCCGCCCCGAGTCGCCGCAACGTCCCCCTTCAGCACGTCGGGAGGGGGACTTTCGCGCATCTGGGCCGATGCGGCCCGGCCGACAGGCGCGAAAATGCCCCGTGGCGCACGGCCACGGGGCATTCTCAGGCAACTCGACGGCGCTACTCCGGCGCGGTCGTGGGTTCCGGGGTCGCGGTGGGGGCATCCGTGGGCGCTTCGGTGACGCCGGGCGTCGACGTCGGCGTCACGGTGGGGGTGGGCGTTGGCACCAGCGTCGAGTACGCGGCGAGCGTGCCGTCGAGCACGGGGACCAGAAGCTCGGTGCCGGTGAGGTCGCCGTACTGGAAGAACACCGGGAACAGCGAGCCGGCCGAGGCGTTGAGGCTCTGCACTCCCACATTCGCGCCACCGGGCACGCCGATCTCGGTCGTGGCGTTGGCGTCGATGGTCACCGTCTCGGTGATCTTCTCGTCGGTGCCCTGGTACTGCACGAGCAGATCGATGTCGTCGCTGCCCTTGTTCACGACATGAACGAGCAAGTTGGCGTTCTCACCGTCGTCGGTGAGCAGGATCGCGTTGCGGATGGCGAGGTCGCCCAGATTGCCGCTCACACCGTCGCTCGCGTCGTAGTGGATGGTCGTCGCCTGGGGAGCGTACAGGTTGCATCCGGTCGTCCCCAACAGGATTCCGGCCGCCACAACGACGGTTGCCATGGTTCGCGCTCTCACAAGACCTCCACAAGAGTTCAGCGTTCAGCCGAAGTGGCGTGAACGCTGCAGATTTCCGTTGAGTTTACCTTACGGATGAGTCCCGCCCGGGCGCGTCGGATAGGAAGGCCCGTCGGGCTCTCCGGAGGGGGTCGGAGCGGGGTGGTATCATAGACGTTGCTGAAGGGATATCAATACATGTTATTTGAAGTCGGCGAAACGGTCGTTTATCCCCACCACGGCGCTGCGACGATCACCGAGGTGAAAACTCGCATCATCAAGGGTGAAGAAAAACTGTATTTGAAGCTCAACGTCACCCAGGGGGATCTCACCATCGAGGTTCCCGCGGAGAACGTCGACCTCGTCGGCGTGCGCGATGTGATCGGGCAGGACGGCCTCGACAAGGTCTTCGAAGTTCTGCGCGCACCGTTCACCGAGGAACCCACCAACTGGTCACGACGGTACAAGGCCAACCTCGAGAAGCTCGCCAGCGGCGACGTCATCAAGGTGTCGGAGGTCGTGCGCGACCTCTGGCGCCGCGACCAGGACCGCGGTCTGTCCGCCGGAGAGAAGCGGATGCTCGCGAAGGCGCGGCAGATCCTCATCTCCGAACTGGCCCTGGCCGAGAAGACCGACGAGGAGAAGGCCTCAACCGTGCTCGACGAGGTGCTCGCCTCGTAACCCAACCCTGTTCCCTGACAGGCGGCGCCCACCGGTGCCGCCTGCCGCATGTTCGGCCCCGTTTCCGCTCCGCCTCACCGCGCCCCACCAGATAGCCTCCAGACATGACTGAATTACCGGTTCCCGCCGTCGCGGTCATCGTCGTCGCCGCCGGCAGCGGCAGCAGGCTCGGCCGCGATCAGCCCAAGGCCTTCGTGCCCCTCGGCGCGCACAGTATCCTCGAACACGCCCTCACCGGGGTGTTCGGCCTGGAGGAGCCCGCCCAGGTGATCGTGGTGGCGCCCGACGCCCAGCTCGACGAGGCCCGCAGCATCGCCGCCCGCGTGGCCGGGCCCGCCGCCGGGTACCTCGACGTCGTGGCCGGCGGTGACACCCGCCAGGCCTCGGTGGCCCGCGGGCTCGCCGCAGTGCGCGCCGGCGTCAGCGTCGTCCTCGTGCACGACGCAGCCCGGGCGCTCACCCCGAGCAGCCTCATCGCGGCCGTCGTCGCCGCGGTGCGCGCCGCCGGCCACGGCATCGTGCCCGGACTGCCCGTGGTCGACACCATCAAGAGCGTCACCGCCGACGCCACCATCCAGGGCACCGTCGACCGGTCCCTGCTCTCCGCCGTGCAGACCCCGCAGGGCTTTCCCCGTGCCATGCTCGACGCCGCGTTCGCCTGGGCCGCCGGCCTGCCGGGCACGGACGCCGCAGCGCAAGACCTCACCGACGACGCGGCACTCGTCGCCGCGGCCGGCAACCCCGTCACCGTGATCCCCGGCGACCCGCTCGCGTTCAAGGTCACGACAGCGTGGGACCTCCGCCGCGCCGAGCTCCTGCTCGGCGAGAACGAGCCGACCCCCGCTTCCGCCCTGCCCCGCGTGGGCACCGGCCTGGACGTGCACGCCTTCGACGACACCAGCGCCCTCTGGCTGGCCGGCCTGCACTGGCCGGGCGAGCGCGGCCTGTCCGGACATAGCGACGGAGACGCCGCCGTGCATGCCATCTGCGACGCCCTGCTCGCCGCCGCTGGTCTGGGCGATATCGGCCAGGTGTTCGGCACCGCCGACCCCCGCCTCACCGACGCCCACGGCGAGGTCTTCCTCGCCGAGACCCTGCGCCTGATCGAGGAGGCCGGGTACCGGGTCGGCAATGTCACGGTGCAGATCATCGGCAACCGGCCCAAACTCTCGCCCAGGCGGGCCGAAGCCGAGGAGTTGCTCAGCGGCATCCTGCACGCCCCGGTGTCGGTGGCGGCCACCACCACCGACGCTCTCGGCTTCACCGGGCGCGACGAGGGCATCGCCGCACTGGCCACCGCGGTCATCTACCCGAGCATTTACCGGCCCTCGCCTAAACTGAACCAGTGAGCATGCGACTATACGACTCGAAGGCCCAGGCCCTTCGCGATTTCCTGCCGATCGTCCCGGGCCAGGTGGGAATCTACGTCTGCGGACCCACCGTTCAGTCGTCCCCCCACATCGGTCACCTGCGCAGCGCCCTGGTCTACGACCAACTGCGTCGCTGGCTCAGCTACCGCGGCAACGACGTCACCTTCATCCGCAACGTCACCGACATCGACGACAAGATCCTGCTGAACGCCCAGGGCACCACAGAGCAGTGGTGGGCGCTGGCCTACCGCTACGAACTGGAGTTCACCGCGGGCTATCAGAAGCTCGGCATCCTGGCCCCCACCTACGAGCCGCGCGCCACGGCGAGCGTGCAGGAGATGCAGGACATCGTCTCGCGGCTCATCGCAGCCGGCCACGCGTACCCGGCCGCGGACGAGTCGGGTGACGTGTATTTCGACACCCGGAGCTGGCCCGCCTACGGCGAACTCACCCGGCAGAACCCCGACAACATGGAGGCGGCCGCCGACGCCGACCCGCGCGGCAAGCGTGACGCCCGCGACTTCGCCCTGTGGAAGGGACACAAGGAGGGCGAGCCCGCCTCGGCCGCCTGGGCGTCCCCCTGGGGTTCCGGGCGGCCCGGCTGGCACATCGAGTGCTCCGCGATGGCTGCCCGTTACCTGGGCCCGCAGTTCGACATCCACGGCGGCGGCCTCGACTTGCGCTTCCCGCACCACGAGAACGAGCTCGCGCAGTCCACCGCGGCCGGCGACGCCTTCGCCAACTACTGGGTGCACAACGGCCTGGTCAACACCAACGGTCAGAAGATGTCCAAGTCGCTGGGCAATTCGGTCTTCGCAGCCGAACTGCTCGACCAGGCCCGCGCCATCGTGGTGCGCTACTACCTCGGCGCCGCGCACTACCGATCCACCCTCGACTTCCACGAGGGGTCCCTCGCCGAGGCCGAGGCCGCCCTCGAGCGCATCGAGAGCTTCCTCGACCGCGCCGACCGGCGCCTGGCCGACACCCGCTTCGCCGGCTCCGGCGTCGAGATCGTTCCGGATGCCTTCGCCGAGGCCATGGACGACGACCTCGCGGTTCCGCAGGCGCTTGGCGTGTTGCACGACACCGTGCGCGCCGGCAACGCGGCCCTCGACGCCGAGGACCTGCACGCCGCGGCGGCCGCTCGCGGTCAGGTGCTCGCCATGAGCGAGGTCCTCGGCATCAACCCCCTGTCGCCCGGCTGGGCCGTGGCGACAGACGAACCCGCCATGGTGGCTCTCACCGCCCTCGTCGAGCGCCTGCTCGATGACCGCGAGACCGCCAGGCAGAGCCGCGACTACGCGGCCGCAGACCGTATCCGGGACGAGCTCGTCGCCGCCGGCATAACCATCGAAGACACCCCGTCGGGTGCACATTGGAGTTTTGACTGATGAAGAACACAGATCGCAAGTCGCGCACCGGCGCGGTGCGCAAGGGCAGCAGGGGACCCCAGGTCGGCTCGGGCGGACAGGGCCGTCAGGCGCTGGAGGGCAAGAAGCCCACCCCCAAGGCCGAAGACCGTCCGTACCACCCCGCGGGCAAGGCCAAGGCCGCCAAGGACCGTTTCGCCGCGGCCGGCGGCGGACGCAGCCGCGCCCCCGGCGGCTCCGGCTCCGGCGCCCCGCGCACGGGCCGCAACACCGGCACCGGCAACACCGGCGGCGGCGGCTCGTCCACCCGCAAGGCCAAGTCCGAGGCCGAGTTCGAGGTCGTCACCGGCCGCAACTCGGTGCTCGAGGCACTGCGCGCCAAGATCCCCGCATCGGCGCTCTACGTGGCCACGCGCATCGAAATGGATGACCGGGTCAAGGAAGTGCTCAAGCTCGCGACGACCCGCAACATCCCAGTGCTCGAGGTCATGCGCCCCGAGATCGACCGGCTCTCGGGCAAGGACGCCGTGCACCAGGGCCTCGCGCTCAAGGTGCCCGCGTACGAGTACGCGCACCCGGTGGAGCTGCTCGACCTCACCATCAGCCGCGGCCACAAGCCGCTGTTCGTGGCCCTGGACGGCATCACCGACCCGCGCAACCTCGGTGCGATCATCCGCTCCACCGCAGCATTCGGCGGCCACGGTGTCATCGTGCCGCAGCGCCGCTCTGTGGGCGTCACCGCGTCGGCCTGGAAGACCTCGGCCGGTGCCGCCGCGCGCCTCCCCGTCGCCATGGCGAGCAACCTCACCCAGACGCTCAAGGCGCTCAAGGAGCGCGGCATGCTCGTGATCGGCCTCGACGGCGGCGGCGACACGCAGCTGCCCGAGCTCGGCCTCGGCTACGCGGAACGCCCCATCGTCGTGGTCGTCGGCAGCGAGGGCAAGGGCCTGTCCCGCCTCGTCACCGAGACCTGCGACGCCATCGTGTCGATCCCGATCAACGCGAACACCGAGTCGCTGAACGCCGGAATCGCCGCCGGCGTCACCCTGTACGAGATCTCGAAGCTGCGCGCTGACGCGCTTGCAGCGAAGGTCGCGAAGGCGGCGGCCGCGCAGGCGTAACAGCCCGCCCTGCACCCGAAAACGGCGCAGATCATCCCGCTGGGATGGTCTGCGCCGTTTTTTTCCTGGCCACCGTGGAAAATGCCGTGTCCGCGCCGTGTCCGCGGCGTGTCCGCGGCGTGTCCGCGGCGTGTTCGCGGCCTGCTCGCGGCGTGTTGCGGCGTGTTGCGGTGTCTTGCGGGACCGGTGCCGTGCAGGATTAGGGCGCGCCGCAGGCCGATTGCTGCGATCCGGGTCTCTGCCCGCACCTGACCGCGTGCTGCATCGGCACGGCCAACCCAGCCTCCAGTCGTGACTGGCCCATTTTTGCCAGTCGGACGTGTACCTGCACTAGCGATTTTGGGCCACCCATCGTTGGGTGAGCGTGCTCGTGGTCGCACCCGAAGATGACTGGCCCACTTTTGCTAGTCGGATGTGTACCTGCACTAGCGATTTTGGGCCACCGATCGTTGGGGCGGGGCTCGTGGTCGGCCCTCGAAGATGACTGGCCCACTTTTGCTAGTCGGATGCGCCCTGGACTAGCGAATTTGGGCCAGCCATTGCGGGGCGGGGGACCGAAGGGCGTGGGGGCCGATGTGAATGACATCACCGTCCGCGCGGGCGGGCGGGCGGGCGGGCGGGCGGGCGGGCAGTCAGACGTTCAGGCGCCAGTCGTCGGCGTCGGCCTCGTCGGCGTCGATTCCTTCGGCTTCGAGGTCGGGCAGGCTGATCGGCGTGGTGGGCGGGTCGATGACTGTGGCTTCGTCGCGGCGGTGGCGCAGCACATCCTGCACGTACGAGGTCACGGCCTCGGCCAGCGGGATGTCCCGGTTGGCGTTCTGCGCCATGTACCAGCGGTGGTCGAGTAGCTGGTGGAAGACCTCGGCGGGCTCGAGCTTGCCCTTGAGCTCGCGCGGGATGGCGCGCACGACGGGTTCGAACACCCGCACAAGCCACTCGTGAGCCATCATCTCCTCGTCGGCGTCCGGGTTGCCGTACGCGACACCGTAGGAGTCGAGGTCGTTCAGCAGGCGGCGGGCCTGGTTCTCCTCGGCGTCGAGGCCGGTGAGGCGCAGCAGGCGGCGCTGGTGGTGGCCCGCGTCGACAACCTTGGGCTGGATACGCACCGTCGTTCCGGTCTCATCCGTCTTGATGGCCAGCTCCTCGATGTCGAAGCCCAGGTGGTTGAGACGTTCGACGCGCTCCGTGATGCGCCAGCGCTCGTTGCTGGCGAACGACTCCGAGCCGGTGAGCTCCTTCCAGAGCAGCCGGTAGGCGGCGACGATGCCGTTGCTGACGATGATGGGGTCGAGCTCATTGGCGACCCGGCCGCCGGCCTCGAGGTCCATCAGCTCGCCGGCGATGTTGACGCGGGCGATCTCGAGGTCGTTCTCGCGCTGGCCGTTGGAGAGACCGCCCGGGTAGAGCTGCCCGGTCTCGGCGTCGACGAGGTAGGCGGCGAAAGCACCGGCGTCGCGGCGGAAGAGGGTGTTGGACAGGGAAACGTCGCCCCAGAACAGGCCGACCATGTGCACCCGCACGAGAAGCAGGGCGAGGGCGTCGACGAGCCGGGTGGCCGTGTCGGGGCGCAGGGCCTGCGAGTACAGCGCCCGGTACGGCAGCGAGAACTTGAGGTGCCGGGTGACGAGCACCGAGTTGAGCGGGTCGCCGTCTTCGTCGGTGCGGTTGGTGATCACCGCGAGCGGTTCGACACAGGGGATTTCGAGGCCCTGCAGGGTGCGGAGCATGTCGTACTCCCGCTTGGCCATCTCGCTGGTGGTCTCCTTGATGGCCACAACACGTCCGCTCAAATGGGCGAACCGTACGAGGTGCCGGGAGAGGCCCTTGGGCAGGGAGGCGATGTTCTCGTTCGGCCACGCATCCAGCGGCAGGTGCCAGGGCAGGTCGAGCAGGGCCGGATCGGCCGTTGCCGAGGTGATGTTGAGAGAACCGCTCATGGGGAGCCTAACTATCGAGAGGCCCGGCGGGCCGCAGGTGGCCCCGGCCGGGGTCGGCGCTGGGGCACGGGGAAATGTCGGCGACCGGAATCCGGCCGCCGAAATGACAAACTCGACCGCCGGAATCGACGGTCGAGTTTGTCAGATTGTGCTTAGTCGCTGACGGCGCCGCCGAGACGGGCGCCGGACTCGGCGTCGAACACGTGAAGGTGGTTCGGCGTCGGGGTCAGGTAGACGGTCTCGCCCGCGGACGGGTGCGAGCGGCCGTCGACGCGAGCGACGATGTCCGTGCGCTTGCCCTCGACGGTGGAGTGGCCGTACAGGTAACCGTCGGCGCCGAGCTCCTCGACCAGGTCGACGTCGACCGCGAGGCCCTCGCCGAACGTGGTGGACAGGTGGATGTCCTCGGGGCGGACACCGATGGTGACCTTCTTGCCGGTGGCGCCGGCGAGGGTGTCGCGCTGCACGGGGACCGTGGCGGTACCGAACTTGATGCCACCGTCGACGGCGTCGGCCAGGAACAGGTTCATGGCCGGGCTGCCGATGAAGCCGGCAACGAAGACGTTGTTCGGCTTGGCGTACAGGTCGCGCGGGGTGCCGACCTGCTGCAGGACGCCATCCTTGAGCACGGCGATGCGGTCGCCCATGGTGAGCGCCTCGGTCTGGTCGTGGGTGACGTAGACCGTGGTGACGCCCAGGCGACGCTGCAGCGACGCGATCTGGGTGCGGGTCTGCACGCGCAGCTTGGCGTCGAGGTTCGACAGCGGCTCGTCCATGAGGAACACCTGGGGCTGACGCACGATGGCGCGACCCATGGCAACACGCTGACGCTGGCCACCCGAGAGGGCCTTCGGCTTGCGGCTGAGGTAGGGTTCGAGGTCGAGCAGCTTGGCAGCCTCGAGAACGCGGGCGGCACGCTCGTCCTTGTTGACGCCGGCGATCTTGAGCGCGAAGCCCATGTTCTCGGCGACGGTCATGTGCGGGTACAGCGCGTAGTTCTGGAAGACCATGGCGATGTCACGGTCCTTCGGGGGAACGTCGGTGACGTTGCGCTCACCGATGAAGATGTCGCCGTCGTTGACCTCTTCGAGGCCGGCGAGCATTCGGAGTGACGTGGACTTGCCACAGCCGGAGGGGCCGACCAGGACGAGGAACTCACCGTCGGCGACCGACAGGTCGAGGTGGTCGACCGCGGGGCGGGTGGAGCCCGGGTACAGGCGGGTGGCCTTGTCAAAAGTTACTGAAGCCATTATTTCGTTATTCTCCTTCACCGGCAGGTACGTGCCGGACGATCCGTTGTGATGGGATTTGCTGTCCGGCTGACGTAGCACCAGCGCAAGACCTTCCTAGTATGGCATGTCCCAGGTGAGCGTCGCCTGAATCGGCATCCGGACTGCCGTCAGTGTGTCGCCCGTGAGCCCCCAGGGAGGCCGCTGTGAGGCTCCGGTTGGTTAATTCCCAGACTGGGGTCCTACTATTTGGAATGCAATCGCGCGCATTCGCGAGCGCACCCCCTCAACTCGGAGTGATCATCCATGACAACTGGTGGCCCTGGCGAACCTCGCCCCTCGAAGAATCAGCGACGCGACGCCGCACGCACCAAGGCTGCCCAACTCCGAGTCGAGCAGAAGAAGCGCGACCGCCGCAACCGGGTCTTCCTGCAGGGTGGCATCGCCATCGCCGCCATCGCGGTCGTCGCCGTCGTCGTGCTGATCATCGTGAACTCGGTTCGCCCCGACGGCCCCGGCCCGCGCAACATGGCCAGTGACGGCCTACTCGTCGGCGAGGGCCTGACCGCCGTGACGACCCCGGCCCTGCAGCCCAAGGCCGACCCGATTCCCTCCACCCCGGATGCGTCGGGCACCGTCGCCGACATCCGTATCTATATCGACTACCTGTGCCCGTTCTGCGGCCAGTTCGAGACCACCAACGCCGACCAGATCTCGCAGTGGGTCGACTCCGGCGCAGCCACGGTGGAGATCCACCCTATTTCCATCCTCACCAGCAAATCGGCTGGAACCCAGTACTCGCTGCGCGCCGCGAATGCGGCCGCCTGCGTGGCGAACTACTCGCCGGACGACTTCCTGCCGTTCAACGCGGCGCTCTTCGCAGACCAGCCCGTCGAGGGCACGGCCGGACTCAACAACGACGACCTCAAAGCCCTCGTGAAGAGCTCGGGAGTATCGACGAACCTGTCTGAGATCAACACCTGCATCGATGAGACCACGTACAAGTCGTGGGTGCAGGATGCCACCGATCGCGCGCTGAGCGGCCCGATCCCGAATTCCTCGCTCAAGGCCATCACCGGCACCCCCACTGTTCTGGTGAACGGCAAGCAGTACGTGGGCGCCCTGGACGACCCGAAGGAATTCGCGGCCTTCGTTTTACAGGCCGCCAGTGACGCGTACTCCACCGCCACGCCGACTCCGACGCCCGCCCCGGCCGGGTAGCCGCAACGGACCCCGACGGTGCCGGCGGCGCCGAATGCGTCGGCACGAGCGTGCCGAGTGATTTAGGATGAATGCTCGAGGCGCTTCGCGCGCCTCATGCCGGCCTGGCGCAATTGGTAGCGCACCACTCTTGTAAAGTGGGGGTTACGGGTTCAAGTCCCGTGGCCGGCCCCATCGCCCGCGTTCCCCCGGGCCCCGTAGAACGGCGACGAGGAGCGGAATGACCAGCCCACTCGATAAGGTCAGCCCGCACACAGCCTCCGCGTCAGCGCCCACGAGCATCTCGGCCGGCGATGAGGCGCATTTGCTGCGGGCCATCGCCGTGGCCGCACTGGCTCGAGCCAATGGCAACCACCCGTTCGGTGCCATCCTGGTGGCCGCCGACGGCACCATCATCGAGAGTCAGAACACCGTGGTGACCGGCAACGATCCCACCGGGCACGCCGAGACGAACCTCGTGCGCCTCGCCAGCGCCCAGCTCGACAAGACCGCGCTGCGCGCGAGCACCCTGTACACGAGCACCGAGCCCTGTGCGATGTGCTCCGGCGCCATCTACTGGGCCGGGATCGGGCGGGTCGCCTACGCGCTGCCGGAGCAGGACCTCGGCGCCATGGTGCCCGCCCAGGACGGCGAGCCCACGTTGGACCTGCCTTGCCGCGAAGTCTTCGCCCGCGGCGGCGGCACCGTGATCGTGGCCGGCCCGGCCCTGGTCGCGGAGGCGAGAGAGGTGCACCGCGGATTCTGGGACGCCCGCTAGTTCCGCTAGCCCAGGCCCGGAGCGTTCGGAGCCGGGCCAGGAGCGATCGGCGCGGGATCTCGGCGGAGCCACCGGCCCGGTGGCTCGGGCAGCCGGCCGGTGAGCACGTGCGCCACCACTACCGCCACGATGACCAACGGCATCACGGCGTAGGCGTCACTGGTGAGCAGCACGGTGGCCAGAAGCACGCTCGTGAGCGGCAACCGCAGCATCGACACACACATGGCGCCGATGCCCACCCCCACCGCCGGAACCAGGGCCATGCCCGGCAGGTGTGAGGCCATGATGCCCAGGGCGGCGCCGATGAACATGGCGGGGAACACCGGCCCGCCCCGGAACGCGCTGAGGGACAGGCCATAGGCCAACGCCTTGCAGAGCGCCAGCAGGCCCAACGCGCCGATCGGCCAGGAGGCGCCGTCGCTGATGAGCGCGGGCAGCGTCGACTGGCCGGAGAAGAGCACCTGGCCGGTGTCTTCCCCGGTGACCAGCGCGAACCCGATCGCGAGTCCGGCGACGAGCAGGCCGAGGACCGGAGTGACGAGCAGCCGCTGGGCATGCACCGCTGGGCGCACCACGCGAGCGAGCGCCTTGATTCCCCAGGCCAGGAGCGGGCAGGCCACCCCCAGCACGAGCGCCCAGAGGAACATCCCCAGGGTGGGCGTGCTGAAGGCCGGCAGATCGGGGATGGCGAGGGAGAACGTGCCCAACCCGGTCCAGGAATCCAGCCCGACGAAGACCAGAGAGCCGATACCCGCGGCGAGCAGCCCGGGCAGCAGGCCCACCCCGAGCATGGCCCCGCCCAGACCGGATGCTTCCATCAGAAGGAAGGCGCCCAACAAGGGCGAACCGAGCAGGGTGCTCACCGCAGCGAAGCTGCCCGCCGACGCGATCACCGCCAGGGCGGTGGGTGGCGAGTCCTTCTTGATCAGGAGCACCGCCAGGGCGCCCAGCCCGCCACCGAGGGCGATCAGCGGCGCCTCCGGGCCCAGCACTGCGCCCAGGGCGAGCGTGGCCAGCGACGCCAGTATTACGCCGGGCAGCTCTGGCGGTCGAGGGAACCCGCCGGCCGCGAAGCCCTCCGACGGTGGATGCCCGCTGGTTCCCGGCAGGAACCGGATGCACATCGCCACCAGCAGGCCCGACAGGGCCAACAGCGGAAGCGGCCACCACACCGGTACACCGCCGAACCCCAGAGCGGCCGGCAGCTCGGTGAACAGGTAGCCCTGCAGCCAGGAGACCAGGGCGAGGAACCCGTAGGACACCACCGAGACGGGCACGCCGATGAGCCCGGCCAGGAACAGCACCCGCAGGTAGCCGCGCGAGCGGATGACCGCCAGCGGGTCGACGGTTTGGGCAGGGTTGGCCGGGTGGCCATCGGAATCGGGGGCGGGGCTCGCCGGTGGCTCGGGGTGCGCGGGCATGTCGCGGTCCTCCTCGGCCGGTCTCCTCCGCCGATCTGGCACTCTGGCTGGACCGATCCGGGCCGGTTGGTCCCGGGTTGAGCCGGCATCGCTGACCACGCTGGCCCGGTGTTCGCGCGGGCGCAAGCCCCACGCCGGCGCCGCGGGTGCCCGCGGAACTGGGGGCTGGTCGCTCGTTCACAGCGTTCACTAAGCTGACCGCCATGTATGCGCTGTTCTCGATTGTGATTCTGGTGCTCGTCGTTGCTGCCCTCGTGGACATCATCACGCGACAGGACGGCCAGGTGAAGCATCTGCCCAAGGTGGTCTGGGTTCTCCTGGTGATCTTCCTCCCGATGATCGGCAGCCTGCTCTGGTTTGTGATCGGACACGACTACGACACCCCGGTGGTGCGTCCGCAGTTGGGTGCGCCCCGGCGTCGCGCGGGTTCCGCCTCGAGCGCGGAGGCGACCCCCACGGCCCAGGCGGAACGGCGGATCAGCAGCACCGAGGAACAACTCGCTTCGCTGGACCGCGAGATCGCGTTCCACGCAGAGCAGGCGCGCATCCGCCGCATCGAAGCCGAACTGGCCGAACGCCGTCGGCTGGCCGAAGGACCCTGACGACGATCGACGTGCGGGGGCCGCGGTGACGGGCTAGGCTCGTGTTTGTGGTTATAGACAACAAAATGCCCCCGGCCGTGGTCCGCTCCGAGTACGACAAGATGATCGCGGGGGAGTGGTACCGCTACCGGTCCGGGCCCGAACTTGCCGAGTTGACGACCAGCACGCAGCGCACCTGCCGGCAGATCACTGCCCTCTACGACGACGACCAGGCCGCGGCGCACGCCTTGTTCGTGGGGATGCTGGCCAGTGTCGGCGAGGGCGCCGACTTCAGGCCTCCGCTCTACCTCGACTACGGCTCCCGGCTGCGGGTGGGCGCCAACACGTTCATCAACGCTGACTTCCTGGCACTCGGCGGCGGCGAGATCACCATCGGCGCCAACGTGCTGGTGGGCCCCAGTGCCCGCTTCTACACGCCCAGCCATGCCGTCGACGTCGTCGAGCGCCGGGCCGGATATGAGCGGGTTTCCCCGATCGTGATCGAAGATGACGTGTGGCTCGGCGGTAATGTCGTGGTCTGCCCGGGCGTCACCATCGGGGCCGGGAGCATCATCGGTGCGGGCTCCGTGGTCACGCGGGACGTTCCGCCAGGAGTCATCGCCGTGGGCAACCCGGCGCGGGTCGTGCGGGCTATCGGCCCTGACGACCGGGTCGGGCTGGACGCGGCCTGATTCGTCGGCTCAGAGCAGGCCGAGGATCTCCCGGCGTTTGGCGTCATACTCGGCCTCGGTGACGAGCCCCTGGGCACGCAGCTGATCGAGCTGCGCCAGCCGGGCCGCGGGGTCCGTCGGGTTGCCGGAGCTTGCCGGGCGTCGCCGCGCAAGATACACGACCGTGAGCACCACGGCCAGCGCGATCAGGAGCATCGCGGCGAGGACGCCCGCGATGATGAGAAAGTGCCAGCCGGTCAGATTGCTGATCATATGAATCCCCCTGTGCCGGCGCGTTCGGCCGGACGCCGAGAGTCTATCCAGGCGGCGAGCGAGCGTACGCTGGAAGGATGACAACAACATCCCAGCACGCGCTCCCCTCCGGGTTCGGAGCGCGCACCACCGCCACCGAGGTGCTCGCCGGCATCGACGTGAACGGCCGCACGGCCATCGTCACCGGCGGCTACTCCGGCTTGGGCATCGAGACCGTTGCGGCGCTCGCCGCCGCGGGCGCTCGGGTCCTGGTGCCGGCCCGCCGGCCCGAGGTTGCCCGCGCCGCGCTCGACGCCCGCGGGTTGTCCGATGTTGAGGTTGAGACTCTCGACCTCGCCGACCTTGGCAGCGTACGCGCCTTCGCGGACCGCTTCCTGGCGTCCGGGCGCAGCCTCGACATCCTGATCAACAACGCCGCCATCATGGCCTCCCCTGAAGCCCGCGTCGGCGACGGCTGGGAGTCCCAGTTCGCCACCAACCACCTGGGCCACTATGTGCTCACCAACCTGCTCTGGCCCGCTCTGGCAGCCGGCGGGGGAGCCCGCGTCGTGGCCCTGTCGTCGACAGGGCACAAGCTCAGCGGCATCCGTTTCGACGACCCGCAGTTCGAGACGGGCTACGACAAGTGGCTGGCGTACGGTCAGGCCAAGACCGCCGACAGCCTGTTCGCGGTGCAGCTGGACGCCCTCGGCGCTGAGCAGGGCGTGCGCGCGTTCGCCGTGCACCCGGGTGGCATCATGACCGAACTGCAGCGACACCTGCCGCGCGAGGAGATGATCGCTTCCGGGTGGATGACCGAGGACGGCACCGTGAACTCCGTGTTCAAGACGCCGGAGCAGGGCGCCGCGACGGCGACCTGGGCGGCGACCTCCCCGATGCTCGACGGCCGGGGCGGCGTCTACTGCGAAGACTGCGACATCGCCGAGCCCACAGTGCCGGGCAGCGACACCGCGCGCATCCGGGGTGTGGACGCGCACGCGATCGACCCCACGGATGCCGCACGCCTCTGGGCGCTCTCGGCCGAGCTCACCGGCGTCAACGCGTTCGCCTAACCTGCCTCCGCCCATCTCCGCGGGCCGAGCAGTGGGCCCGGGCGGGCGGCGGGTTAGGCGGGGAGGGCGCTGAGGTAGTCGTCGACGTCGACCGGCTGGCGCACGGCGGGCTTGGTGGTCTCGGGGATCCCGCCCACGTAGAGCCAGCCGAGTAGCTCCTCGCCAGCGGCGAGACCGTGCACCTGGCGCACCGGTTCGGCGCGAGTGTGCCCGCCGGTGCGCCACATCACGCCCCAGCCCGCGTCCTCGAGCAGCAGGCCGAGGAAGTGGGCCACGCCGGCGGCGGCCGCGTCCTGCTCCCAGGCCGGGACCTTGTGGCTCGGCCCTCGGCTGGCCACCAGGGCCAGCAGCAACGAGGCGCGCAGGGGCTTGCCGGCCAGTTTGACGGCGGCCGGCCCCTCGAGGCCCGCGGCCGTCACGAACGCGTCGCCGAGGGCGGCCCGGGCATCGCCGCGCAGCTCGATGATCCGCCACGGTCGCAGCGCGCCATGGTCGGAGGCGCGCGCGGCCGCCTGGATCAGGGGGACCAGCTCGTCGCGGCCGGGCGCATCCGTGGTGACCACGGAATACGACCGGCGCGACGCGATCGCGTCAAGAACCGCCGACAAAACCGTTACTCGACGGGAGTGAAGTTGAGCGAGATCGAGTTCATGCAGTACCGGTCGCCGGTAGGCGTGCCGAAACCGTCGTCGAACACGTGACCAAGGTGCGAACCACAGGCTGCGCAACGCACCTCGGTGCGAACCACGCCCAGCGAGCGGTCTTCGATGAGCTCGACGGCCTCGGGGCGCACCGACTCATAGAAGCTCGGCCAGCCGCAACCGGAATCGAACTTGGTGCCGCTCTTGAACAGCTCGGCGTTGCAGGCGCCGCAGGTGTAGACGCCTGACCGTCCCTCGTCGAGGAGTTCGCCGGTCCAGGCACGCTCGGTCGCAGCGCCGCGCAACACGGCGTACTGCTCGGGGGAAAGCTCGGCCTTCCATTCGGCGTCAGACTTGGTGACCTCGTAGTCCATGGTGCGTCCCTTCAATACTTCTGTGCGGCATTACTCGTGCGGGTGGCTCAGCGGGCGGATTGCTGCCTCCAGCCTAAACTCGGCCGGGGCCCCGGGCATTCCCGTGGCCAGGGGATTCCCAGCCGCACGGCCTGCCCGCCCGTGGCGGGCGGTGACGATCAGGACAGGCCGCGCCGGTCAGCGAAAACCCAGTCCCCGCCAAATAGGATGACGCGTATGGCGACCAGCGAGCACGGCGAGAGCGATCGGGGCGCCGACGGCGTCACGGCGCTCGGCCCCCGCGACACCGCGGTGCTCGCTTTCGAACGGCGCTGGTGGTCCCACCCCGGCGCCAAGGAACAGGCGATCCGGGCCGAGTTCGGCCTCTCGGCTGCCCGCTACTATCAAGTGTTGGGTGCCCTGCTTGACTCCCCGCTTGCCCTCGCTCACGATCCCATGCTGGTCAAACGCCTGCAGCGGATGCGTGACGCGCGGTCCCAGGCCCGGTCGCGCCGGGCCATCCGCCCCATCGAGTAGGACACTCCTACCGCGTGTTCAGCCAAACGAGGATCGAACCAGACTCACGATGCCCACTTCGTACCCGAAAGACCGCTTCGACGACCTTCCGCACAAGCTCGACCGCGTGGGGGCGCACCGAGCCCCCGGTCGGAAGGGCCGCCGGTGGGTGGCCTTCTGGTGGGCGCTGGCGGCGACGGCCCTGCTCATCGGCGTGGGGGCGATCGGACTGACTGTGCTCAACAACCGGCTTAATTTCACGATCCCCGGCATCACCGCCGAGACCGGTACGGAGACGGCGACCGAGGCACCCGCCGCCGAGGTCGTGCCCACGGCCGAGCCCACCACCGACCCCAGTGCGAGTGTCACAGTGCTCAACGGCACCGCCACCAGCGGTGTCGCCCGCTCGGTGGGCGAACTGCTGACGGGCAGCGGCTGGAGCGTCGGCACCATGAGCGACGCGGACACCGAAGACGTCGCCACGACGACCGTGTACTACGCGGATCCCGCCCTGGAGGGCGCTGCGCGCGGGGTTGCGGCGCTGCTGCCCAATTCGACAATCCTGCTCTCCAGCGACTTCGCGGGCTCGGATGCCACGCTGACCGTTGTGGTCGGAGCCGACTACGCGATGCCGGCCGGTTGACCGCCGGATTCCTACCGGCCTGAGGGCCGCCAGTCAACCCCCTGTCGATCCCCGCTTTCGTTACTACTATCTGCAGTGGTCGCTCATTTTATGCGAGTTGCGTTCTCAACCTGAGAGCGCTCTTTCGCGGACGGTGGACGCAGCTACTGCGCCAGGCCCGGTAACACCAGCGGGTGAAAGCCGAAAGATAACACTGCACTAGGGGAGTTTCACATGGCGAACGGAACCGTCAAATGGTTCAACGCTGAAAAGGGTTTCGGCTTCATCACGGTCGATGGAGGTGGGCAGGACGTCTTCGTCCACTATTCCGCTATTGACATGCACGGATACAAGGTTCTCGAAGAAGGCCAGCACGTCGTCTTTGAACTCGGTACCGGAGCCAAAGGTCCGCAGGCAGAGTCGGTTCGTCCGGCGTAGCCCACGCGTAGAACAGCCGGTCCCAACGGGCCGGCAGCACACAACTGAACAGGCACCGACGATGTATCGGTTCCCGTGACGGTCAGCACGCCACCCATCTTGTCCCGCTCGGCAGACATACCTCGCGGAGCTAAGGTGTGTGGCGTGACTGCGTTACGGATGACCACGCCCGCTCGAGGCCCCCGCTTCCGCCGCGCCGGCATCCGCGCCTGGGCCGCCATCGTGCTGATCGGCGCCGTGGGTGCCCTGACGGGCTGTGTCACCGGGCCGCCCACCGCCCCGAGTCCCTCTGCGGAGACGCCCGCCGTGGCCCCGTTGCGCGGCACCCCGATCGACCCGGCGGAAGCGGAGCATCCGTCTCTGGCCGTGAAGATCGACAACCTCGCCGCCGCCCGGCCGCAGATCGGCCTCGAGCGGGCTGATCTGGTCTTCGAGGAGCTGGTCGAGGGCGGGCTCACCCGGTATGCCGCCCTGTGGCACTCCGATGTGCCCGACGACGTGGGACCGGTGCGCTCGATCCGGCCCATGGACCCGGACCTGCTGAGCCCGTTCGGCGGAATCGTGGCCTACTCCGGCGGGCAGCCGCAGTTCGTCGAGGCCATGCAGAACACCCCGGTGCTCAACGTGATCTTCGACCGGGATGACAGCGGAGCATTCCGGCGCGTGGACGACCGGGAATCGCCGCATGACGTCGTGCTCAGCGCGGCCGATCTCGTCGACCGGCATCCAGACCTCGCCGCGCCCGAACGGCAGTTCGACTACGCCGACAGCGCGGCCGCCGCCGGGGCGGCCACGGCAGGCGAAGCCGCCGGCACCATCGTCACCCGGTTCTCCGATTCCAGCGAGCGCTCCTGGACCTGGGACCCCGCCGGCGCCGCGTACCTGCGCAGTCAGGACGGCGCGCCCGATTTGGACGCCGACGACACCCGGCTGTCCGCCACCAACGTGGTGGTGCTCAGCGTCAGCGTCGACCGCAGCACCGACGTGCCCCGTACCCTCCTGGAGGGCACGGGCCAGGCCTGGGTGTCGGCCAACGGGTCGACCCTGCCCGCAACCTGGACCAAGGAGGCTCCGGCGGCCCCGATCCGGTTGACGGATGCCGACGGCGCGGCCATCGACCTCGCACCGGGCAATACCTGGATCGAACTGGTGCCCACCGACGGTGGCGGTGCCGTCGAGATCCAGCCGTAACCCGGTCCTGCAGGGGCATCGTGCAGCCGACGTTCACTTGCACTCTCGACCCCAGAGTGCCAGAATCGGTTTAGCACTCTGTGGTTTGGAGTGCTAACCCATCATCGTTTTGGTAACGTCCGGGAGGGACGAGAAACACATATGGCAAAGATCATTGCTTTCAATGAAGAGGCCCGTCGCGGCCTGGAGCGCGGCCTGAACATCCTCGCTGACACGGTCAAGGTGACCCTCGGCCCGCGCGGACGCAACGTCGTGCTGGAGAAGAAGTGGGGCGCCCCCACGATCACCAACGACGGCGTGTCCATCGCCAAGGAGATCGAACTCGACGACCCGTACGAGAAGATCGGTGCCGAGCTCGTCAAGGAGGTCGCCAAGAAGACTGACGACGTCGCCGGCGACGGTACCACCACCGCCACCGTCCTCGCTCAGGCGCTGGTCCGCGAAGGCCTGCGCAACGTCGCAGCCGGCGCCGACCCGATCAGCCTCAAGCGCGGCATCGAGAAGGCCACCGCTGCGGTCATCGCAGAGCTCATCTCCAGCGCCAAGGAGATCGAGACCAAGGAAGAGATCGCGGCCACGGCCTCCATCTCCGCCGGCGACGCCGAGATCGGCGCGATCATCGCCGAAGCCATCGACAAGGTCGGCAAGGAAGGCGTTGTCACCGTCGAGGAGTCGAACACCTTCGGCACCGAGCTCGAGCTCACCGAGGGCATGCGCTTCGACAAGGGCTTCCTGTCGGCGTACTTCGTCACCGACCCCGACCGTCAGGAAGCGGTCTTCGAAGACCCCTACATCCTGATCGTCAACTCCAAGGTCTCCAACATCAAGGACCTGCTGCCGATCGTCGACAAGGTCATCCAGAGCGGCAAGCAGCTGCTCATCATCGCCGAGGACGTCGACGGCGAGGCCCTGGCCACGCTCGTTGTGAACAAGATCCGCGGCATCTTCAAGTCCGTTGCCGTCAAGGCTCCGGGCTTCGGCGACCGTCGTAAGGCGCAGCTGCAGGACATCGCCATCCTCACCGGTGGCCAGGTCATCTCCGAGGAGGTCGGCCTCAAGCTCGAGAACGTCACCCTCGACCTGCTCGGTAACGCCCGCAAGGTCGTCATCACCAAGGACGAGACCACCATCGTCGAGGGTGCCGGCGACGCCGACGCCATCGCCGGTCGCGTTCAGCAGATCCGCAACGAGATCGAGAACACGGACTCCGACTACGACCGTGAGAAGCTCCAGGAGCGTCTCGCCAAGCTCGCCGGTGGCGTTGCCGTCATCAAGGCCGGCGCCGCGACGGAGGTTGAGCTCAAGGAGCGCAAGCACCGCATCGAAGACGCCGTCCGTAACGCGAAGGCAGCCGTCGAAGAGGGCATCGTCGCCGGTGGTGGCGTGGCCCTCATCCAGGCCGGCAAGACCGCGTTCGAGAGCAAGGCCATCCTTGACCTCGTCGGCGACGAGGCAACGGGCGCGAACATCGTGCGCGTCGCCATCGACGCTCCGCTCAAGCAGATCGCACTCAACGCCGGCATGGAGCCGGGCGTTGTCGCCGACAAGGTGCGCAACCTTCCCGTCGGGTTCGGCCTCAACGCCGCAACCGGCGAGTACGTCGACATGATCGCTGCCGGCATCAATGACCCGGTGAAGGTCACCCGCTCCGCGCTGCTGAACGCATCGTCGATCGCCGGACTGTTCCTCACCACCGAGGCCGTCGTCGCCGACAAGCCCGAGAAGAACCCGGCCCCGGCCGGCGACCCCTCGGGTGGCATGGACTTCTAAGTCCCGCCAGCAGTACCGCACGACCGGTAGTACCGCACGACCACAGGCTGGGCGTCTCCCTCGGGAGGCGCCCAGCCTTCGTCGTACCGCCGCCCGCCGCCGCCAGGCCCGCCCTAGCGCGCGAACAGCCGGGCGTTGGCCTGCTCCACCTCCGCATATTGCTGACCGGCCTGGCCGAGCGCCTGGTTGAGTGCATCCGCGCTCTGCTCCACGTGCTGTTGGGTCGTGCGCCAGGCCGACACCGCCCCTTGGAACTGGGCGGCGGCCTGCCCTGACCAGGAGCCCTCCAGCCCGGTGAGCTGCCCGAGGAGGGCGGCCACTTCGGCCTGGATACGCCCCATGGCGGCGCGCGCCGCGCCGGTAGTGCTGATCAGGGCCTCGCTGTCGACCTGGAACTGGGTCATGGTTCTCTCCGCTCGCTCGCCTGGACGACCGGTCGGCCGCCTACGGTTGACGGTACGACCCTCAGCCGGCCCGCCGCAGTGCGTCCCTGCGCTCTGGGGAAAACCGCGGCACGACGGCGCTGGGGAGGACCGGGCAGGCCCGCCCCTGCACGCGGCCGGAGCGGTCAGGCCTGGGGAGCCGGCAACGCCTGCGGGGCGGCGGGGGACTCCGCCAGCGGGAACCAGACCCGGAAGGTGGCACCGCCGCCCGGCGTTTCGACGACCTCGATGGAGCCGTTGTGGCTGGCCACGATGGACGCCACGATCGCAAGGCCCAGTCCGCTGCCGCCGGTCTCCCGGGCACGGGACGTGTCGGCCCGCCAGAACCGCTGGAAGATCTTGTCGCGAATCTGCGGGGGGATGCCCTCACCGTGGTCGATGACCGAGACGGATGCGCGCTGGTTGCGCCGGTCCACGGCCACCTCGAGCTCCACGGGACTGTCGGCCGGGCTGAAGCGCAGGGCGTTGCCCATCAGGTTGGTGATCACCTGGCGCACCTTGTTCTCCTCGGCCATGATCACGGCGTCGAGGGCCGGCGGAGCCTCGACGGTCTCCATGGTCTCGGCGACCGGAGCAGACGCATCCGTGCGCTTGGGCCGGCGAGTGCGGAGACGGGCAAGAGTGGCACCGGCGAAGGAGATCGTGCCGGTTGTCGAGCCGGACTGTTCGGGCTTGGCCGCGGCGGGTTTGGGGGTGGCCTTGGCCATGCCGGCCTTGCCTGCGGCGGCCTTGCCCACGGCGGCCGCGGTGGCCGGAACGGCGGCCGGCTCGACCGGGCGCGGCGCGGCGTCGGCCACCTCGCCCGTGGAGTGGGCCAGGTCGATCGGCGGTGCCACGATGTCGTCGTTGTACTCGGCAGGACGACTGGTGCGCACGGTGACGCTGCGGCCGGGAGACGAGGCCATGGCATCGAGCGCGGCGTCCTGAGCGAGCGGGAGCAGGTCGACCCGGGTGAGGGCGAGCGGTTTGGTCTCGTCGAGGCGGGCCAACTCGAGGAGATCCTCGACGAGGCCGCCCATCCGGATGGCTTCCTTCTCGATGCGCTCCATCGCCTGGGCGACGTCCTCGGGGGTCTGCAGCGCGCCCATCCGGTAGAGCTCGGCGTACCCGCGCACGGAGACCAGCGGGGTGCGCAGCTCATGGCTGGCGTCACCGACAAATCGGCGCATCTGGTCGATCGTGCGGGCGCGGTCCTTGAAGGCCCGGTCGATGCGGCTGAGCATGGTGTTGAGCGAGCGGTTCAGCCGACCCACCTCGGTGTTGGGAGTGGCTCCGCCCAGGCGTTGGCTGAAGTCGCCGTCGGCGATGGCCGCGGCGGTGCGCTCGGCCTCACGGAGAGGCGCGAAGGTCGTGGTGACGAGCAGACGGGTGAGCATGGCGCCCACCACGACCACGCCGACGCCGAAGCCCAGGAAGATGCTCAGATAGGTGTTGACGGTGTTCTGAGCCGACTGCAGCGACAGTGCGAGGAGGACGGTGCCGTAGGTCCCGCTGGAGTTGATGACGAAAGGCACGGCCACGGCGTGGAACTCCGTGTCGCCCTCGGCGTCGTGGAGTTTCTGGATCGACCCGTCCAGCTCATTGGAACTCTGCAGGTCAAGGGGGATCGTCACGACGGGCAGGCTGGCAACCGGCCGGTCTTGCCACGTACGGGCTTTGAGGTCGCCGTTCTGATCGAACACGGCCACGAAATAGTCGGAGTCCACGACGCCGTTGGCGCTGCTGGCGACGAACGGAGAGTCGAGATAATTGGAGGAGAGTCCCTGCGCGGACGCCTGTAGCCGGGCATCCACTTGCTGCACCATGTAATTCTGCAGGATCACCATGGTGCCCACCCCGGAAACGAGCAGGCCCAGCGTGAGCATCAACACCGTCACACCGGTGATCTTGGAGCGGAGCGAAACCCGGCTCCACGGGTCCATCAATGGCACACGCATGGGTCCAGTCTAGGAAGGGAAACTGGGTCTATGCCTTGGCGGCCTTGAGCATGTAGCCGAAGCCGCGCTTGGTCTGGATCAGCGGCTCGCTGGAGTGCATGTCGACCTTACGGCGGAGGTAGGAGATATAGGACTCCACGATGCCGGCGTCACCGTTGAAGTCGTATTCCCAGACGTGGTCGAGGATCTGCGCCTTGGAGAGCACCCGGTTCGGGTTGAGCATCAGGTAACGCAGCAGCTTGAACTCGGTGGGGCTGAGCTCGATGGGCTGGTCGCCGACGAGGACCTCGTGGGTGTCCTGGTCCATGGTGAGCTCACCGGCGCGGATGACGGCATCCTCGTCGGCGTGCATGGTGCGGCGCAGGATGGCCTTGATGCGGGCCACGATCTCGTCGAGGCTGAACGGCTTGGTGACGTAGTCGTCCCCGCCGACCGTGAGCCCGGTGATCTTGTCCTCGGTGTCGTCTTTCGCCGTGAGGAAGAGAATGGGTGCGGTGTACCCGGCCGAACGCAGGCGCTTGGTCACGCCGAAGCCGTTCATATCGGGCAGCATCACGTCGAGGATGATGAGGTCGGGCTCTTCTTCCAGCACAGCGGAGATCGCCTGGGCACCGTTACCCACGGCCCGCACGGCGAAGCCGGCGAAGCGGAGGCTGGTGGTGAGGAGATCCCGGATATTGGGTTCGTCGTCAACGATAAGGATGCGGGGGCCGTCAGTCATGTCCCTAGTATCTGCGCGTTAGCTGGTGCTTTCCTGTGAGTGGCCGGTACGGGTCCGGGGGAAACGGGGATAGGCCTTTCGGAGTGCGCCGGATGCCTCTACCGTCGAGCCCATGGCGCACCCTGGTGCGCGGGCGGAGGGCCGGGCAGGAGTGGGAGCAGCGGATGAGTGAGGCAACGCAGCAGGGCGCGGCGGGCGAGGACCCGGTGGTCATCGTGGGCGCCGGACTGGCCGGGGCGCGAGCGGCCGAGGCCGTGCGCGACGGCTTCGGCGGGCGGGTCGTGCTCGTGGGCGAGGAGGTGGCCGCGCCGTATATCCGTCCGCCGCTGTCGAAGGAATACCTCGCCGGCACGGCTGACCGAGATTCGGTGGACGTGCATCCGCTGGGCTGGTACGCCGAGCAGGCGATCGAGCGGATCGCCGGCCACCGGGCGGCAGTGCTCGACCGCGGTGCCCACCGTCTCACCCTCGACGACGGCCGCAGCCTGCGCTACAGCCGGCTGCTGCTGGCCACGGGCGCGTCGCCGCGCCCGTTCCCCGGCCCGGGCGCCAGCCTGCCCGGCGTGCACTATTTGCGCAGCGTGGACGACTCCAGCAGGTTGCGCACCGCCCTGGCTGAGGGCGGCCGGCGGGTGGTCATCGTCGGCAGCGGGTGGATCGGACTCGAGGTCGCCGCCACCGCCAAGGGGTACGGCAACGACGTCATCGTGCTCGGCCGTGGGACGGTGCCGTTGGAATCAGCCATCGGCGCCGAGCTGGGCGGGGTGTTCGACCGGCTGCACCGCGACCACGGGGTGCACCTGGGCAATGACACCACCGTCGTGGAGCTCGAGGGCGAGATCCGCAGCGGTGGCACCCGGGTGACCGGGGTGCGGCTGAGCGACCGCACCCTGGTGCGGGCGGACCTGGTGGTGGTGGGCATCGGGGCCACGCCGAACACCCAGCTGGCGTTGGGCTCCGGTCTCGAGGTCGACGACGGCATCGCCGTGTCGGCCACCTTCGCAACGAGTGACCCCGACGTGTTCGCGGTGGGCGACGTGGCGAATGTGTACCACCCGTGCCTGGGGCACGGGCTGCGGGTGGAGCACTGGGCGAACGCCGACACCGCGGGCGCGGCCGCAGGCCGGGCCGTGCTCGGCGACACGACCGGGTACGACGCCATTCCATACTTCTATACCGACCAGTTCGACCTCAGCATGGAGTATTCCGGGTTCGGCGAGCTGGCCTCAGGCGCGGAGCTCGTGTTCCGCGGTGACCGGGCCACGCGGGAGTTCGTGGCCTTCTGGCTCAGGGACGGTCAGGTCGTAGCGGGCATGAACGTGAACGTCTGGGACGTGAACGAAACCGTGCAGCGCCTCATCCGTTCGGGGGTGCGGGTGGATCCGAAGCGGCTGGCGGATGAGAACATAGCTCTGGGGGACCTGCTCACCGGATCGGAGTGACCCGGCCCGCAGTCCCCGACCAGCCCGAGGAGTACAGATGGCCCGTTCGACCGCCGCCGCCGGTGTGATTCTGCCGCGGCTGGACGTGCCGGTGCGCAGGATCGGCGGGCGCGACTTCGACTTCGCCCGCGAGATCGCGGTGATGGCCGTGATCAACCGCACGCCGGACTCCTTCTATGACCGCGGCGCCACGTTCGCCCTCGACGCGGCCGTCGCCGCGGCCCGTGCCGCCGTCGCCGACGGCGCCGACTGGGTCGATATCGGTGGGGCCAAGTTCGCCCCGGGGCCGGCGATCCCCGTCGCCGAGGAGATCGACAGGGTCGTCCCCGTTGTCGCAGCCCTGCAGGGCTCGGGCGCGGTCATCTCCGTCGACACCTTCGACCCCGACGTCGCGCTGGCCGGCATCCGCGCCGGCGCCCACGTCATCAACGACACCACCGGCGTGCACGACCCACGGATGGCCGAGGTCGTCGCCGACAGCGACGCCACCCTGGTGATCACGCACAGCCTGGCCCGCCCGCGCACGCCCTACCCGGCGCCGCAGTACGGCGATGTCGTCGGCGAAGTCGCCGAGTTCCTGCTCGCCCGCGTCGACCGGGCTCTGGCGCACGGGATGCCCGCCGAGCGACTGGTCATCGACCCGGGCCACGACCTGAACAAGAACACCCGGCACTCCCTCGAACTCACCCGCCGGCTGGGCGAGATCACCGCGCTCGGCCTGCCGACGCTTGTAGCGGTGTCCAACAAGGACTTCATCGGCGAGACCCTCGACCGTGACAGGGACCGCCGCGTGGAGGGCACCCTCGCCGCGGCCGTCTACTGCATCCTGCAGGGCGCCCGCATCGTTCGCGTGCACAACGTCGCGGCCGCCGTCGACGCCGTGCACATGACCGAGGCCATCCTGGGCTTCCGTGAGCCCGCCTACCTGCGCCACAACCTCGCCTGATGACCGGCCCTGCAGACCCCGATGGTCCCGACGCTGCCGAGGTGCTCCGCCGCTACCTCGTCGCCGACCGGGCCACGCCGCACCTGAGGGTCAACTTCGTCAGCAGCCTCGACGGAGCCGCCACGCACGACGGCGTCAGCGGAGGCCTCGGCGACGACGCCGACCGGCTGGTCTTCGACACCCTGCGGATGCTCACCGACGTGATCCTGGTGGGCGCCGGAACCGTGCGCGCCGAGGGGTACGGCGGAATCCGGTTCAGCCAGGAGGCCGTGGCCTGGCGGCTCGCCCACGGTCTGTCGGAGCACCCGCCGGTGGCGATCGTGTCCGCCCGGCTCGACCTCGACCCGGCGCACCCGGTGTTCACTCGCGCGGCCACCCGGCCGATCGTGGTGACCCGGGGGCAGGCGCCCGCCGAGCGACGGGCGGCACTGGCGGCGGTGGCCGACGTGCTGGTCTGTGGGGAGGCATCCGTGGACCACTCGCTGATGCTGACCACCCTGACCGAGCGGGGCTACCCGCAGGTGCTCTGCGAGGGCGGCCCCAGCCTGTTCGGGTCGCTGGTGGCCGCCGATGCCGTGGACGAGCTCTGCCTCACCCTGGCGCCGCTGATCGAGTCCGGTTCCGCCCGCCGCATCGCCGCCGCCGCGGAGGCCACACCGCGCCGGATGCGCCTCCTGCACGCCCTCCCGGCCGGCGACACCCTCCTCCTCCGCTACCAGCGGGCCCGCGAATTGTGACCTAGGCCACAAAAAACCCGGATTCTTGGGGCTTTTCTCGCAGTTCGCGGTGGGGGTCAGGGGACCGGGGCGGGGGTGGGAGCGTCGAGCGCGTGCGCGTCGAGGATCGTGTAGGAGTAGCCCTGCTCGGCGAGGAAGCGCTGCCGGTTCTGGGCGAAGTCCTGGTCGACGGTGTCGCGGGCCACGAGCGTGTAGAAGCTCGCGGTGAGGCCGGACTCCTTGGGGCGCAGCAGCCGCCCGAGCCGCTGGGCCTCCTCCTGGCGCGAGCCGTAGGAGCCGGACACCTGGATCGCCACCGACGCCTCGGGCAGGTCGATCGAGAAGTTCGCCACCTTGGAGACCACGAGCAGCTTCTCCTCGCCCACCCGGAACGCCTGGTAGAGCCGTTCGCGCTCGTTCACGGGCGTCGCACCGGTGAGCGTGGGGGCCTGCAAGACCTCGGCGAGCTCGTCGATTTGGTCGAGGTACTGGCCGATCACGAGGATGCGTTCGCCCGGGTGCATCGCGACCAGCTGCTTCACGACGTCCAACTTGGCCGGCGCTGTCGCTGCCATCCGATAACGCTCGTCATCGGGGGCGGCGGCGTAGCTGAGCCGTTCGGCGTGGGGCAGGTCGATGCGCACCTCGTAGCAGGCGGCGGGAGAGATGAAGCCCTGGGCCTCGATCTCCTTCCACGGGGCGTCGAAGCGTTTGGGGCCGATCAGGCTGAACACGTCGCCCTCGCGACCGTCCTCCCGCACCAGGGTGGCGGTGAGGCCGAGCCGGCGGCGCGCCTGCAGTTCGGCGGTGAGCTTGAACACGGGTGCGGGAAGCAGGTGCACCTCGTCGTAGATCACCAGGCCCCAGTCCATGGCGTCGAGCAGCGCGAGGTGGGCGTATTCGCCTTTTCGCTTGGCCGTGAGGATCTGGTACGTCGCGATGGTGACGGGTTTGACCTCCTTCACCTGTCCGGAGTACTCGCCGATCTCCTCGGCCGTGAGCGTGGTGCGCTTGAGCAGCTCGTCGCGCCACTGCCGGGCGGACACGGTGTTGGTCACCAGGATCAAGGTGTTGGTCTTTGCGGTGGCCATCGCGCCGGCGCCCACCAGCGTCTTGCCGGCGCCGCAGGGCAGCACGACCACCCCGGAGCCCGCGTCGAAGAAGTTGGCGACGGCCTTGTTCTGGTAGTCGCGCAGCGCCCAGCCGTTCTCGAGCAGCGCGATGTCGTGCGGCGTGCCCGGCGTGTAGCCGGCGAGGTCTTCGGCGGGCCAGCCGAGCTTCACGAGTTCCTGTTTGAGCTGCCCGCGCGCCCACGGCGCCACCAGGAACGACTCCGGCGTGGGGTGCCCGACCAGCAGTGGGGCGATCCGGCGGGCGCCGGCGACCTCGGTGAGCACGGGGGAGTCGGTGCTGCGCAGCACCAGCTGCCCCTCGTCGTCACGGTCGATCACCAGACGGCCGTACCGGCCGACGGTCTCCTCGAGGTCGACGGTGACCGACGCCGGAATCGGGAACTTGGAGTACTTCTCGAGCGTGGCCAGCATGTTCGCGGCGTCGTGGCCGGCCGCGCGCGCGTTCCAGAGGCCGAGACGGGTGATCCGGTAGGTGTGGATGTGCTCGGGCGCGCGTTCCAGCTCGGCGAACACGGCCAGGTCGTGCCGGGCATCCTCGGCCAGAGGGTGCGCGACTTCGAGCAGAACCGTGCGGTCACTTTGGACGATCAGCGGGCCATCGGACATAACCGTCAATGGTACGCCCGTGCGCCGCGAGCCTCAGCCCCACTATGCGGGGTGACGCCGCCGCTCAGGGCGCGGGCAGGATGCTGACGATGCTCGACAGCGGCAGCGTGCGTTCGATGTCGGCCCGACGGTCACGGGCGCGGAACCGCCCGCCGCCGACACTGGCGGGTTCGAGGAGGTAGTCCACCACCTCGCCGTCGGGCATCTGAACGCTCACCTGAACGGTCTGGCGGTGCTTGATCGCCGAGTCGAGTTGCCGGGCCAGCCAGGCGTGCGCGGCCTTCGCCTCGCCGCCGTCCGTGGCGCGCAGTTCCGCGACGAGGGCCACGGTGGGATCCGGCGACTCCGGGCGGTGCGCCGGTACCCGGGGGTGCCGGCGCAGGTGCACGATCTCGCCGGCCGGGTTCTCGGCGGCGACCGGATAGCGGGCGTCGGTGAGTGCCCAGAACACGGCCTCGGGCGAGTGTGCGCTGGTCAGCCGGGTGGGCGAGAGCGTGGTCAGAGTCAACGCCGAGAGCGTCTGGTCGACCGCGATGGCGCCGAGCGCCGCCGTATCGTCGGACCTGATGTAGCTCGCACCATCCGGCTGGGTCGCATCCACGCTGCCAACGCGCACCCGCCCGTACCGGTCGGCGGCGTCGCGGATGAGGTAGTCCACCGGTTGCGGGATTCCGGTCAGTGAGATGGAACCGAGGAAGGCCAGCAGCGTCTCGGCGTCGTCGCCGGTGGCCAGGGCGCGATTGACGGAGGGGCCGCTCAACCTGTAGCTGGAAGCCAGTTCGCGGCTCTCGACATCCGCGAACGTGCGCAGCCGTGCGTCGATCGCCGGCGACAGCGGGCCGGGCGCCACGATCGAGAGGTCGTGTTGCAGATAGACCGTTCCCACCTCGGCGGGCAGCGACGCGGTGATCAGACCGATCGCGCCGTCGATGTCGCCGGCGAGAACGGATGCTCCGGCCGCGCTGGTGGATTGCCGGGCGGTGATGCCGATCAGTTCGCCGTCCCGGGCGAAGTCGGCGATGCGCGCGTCCATCCAGGTGCCGCCGGCCGGGTAGAGCCAGGCGACGAAGCGGTGCAGGGCGTCGCCCCAGGCGACCTCGGGACGGCCCGCCACGATCTGCCGGATGTCTGCGGGCAGCGCAGCGAGCCAGGACCGGGCCAGCACGCCCCAACGGGCGCCGGCTCCGTCGACCAGCCAGGCCTCCCCGGCGGCCGATTCCGCCCAATAGCCGGCGTCGAGGACCACAAGTTCGGCGCGGGCGGCGATGCTGACCAGCGCGGCGACGTCGTCGAGGTCGACGCCCATCGCGGCCGAGAGTCGCTTGGTATCGGGCAGGCCGAGTCCGCCGCGGCTGAGCTCGCGGGCGGGCTCGCGGTCGAGCTCGGTGAGCAACTCCGCGATCGCGGACACCGAGGTGAGAGCCCGCTCGGCGGCGAGCCGTTCGGTGAAGCGGCCCTCGGTGGCCGAGAGTGGTGCCAGCGGTGTGGGGGCGGGCACGCCGGCCAGCTCGGCGGCGCTGGGCAACCCCTGCGCGGGCCAGTCGCGCAGTCCCGCGGTGACGGCGGGGTATGGCCGTACGGTGTCGCCGACGCGTGCGAGCAGCATCAGGTCGGCCAGCCGGTCGATGCGGGCGTTCATCTCCTCGGCGGGACCGGTGTCGTGGCCCAGGTCGGCCAGCCCCTCGGTGAGCTCGTCGAGAGTGGGGGCGCCCAGTTCGCCGGCCACTGCCAGCACGGCCAGCGTGCCGCGGTCCAGATGAGACAGTGCCGACTGGATGGCGTCGGGGTCGAGCAGGGCCTCTGCCAGGTCGAAGAAGTCGTGGATGCCGTGGGCCGGGATCGATCGGAGGGCGATCGTGCGGCGCAATGCTGCGTCGTCCAGTGCGCGAAGGCGGGAGGCGAGCGTCAGCATGGGTGTTACTCCCGGTTCTGTCGAGCCTCGCGTGCACGGCGGATTCCACTGACGATCATCAGCGTGATGATCAGGAGGAAGCCGAGGGGGAGGCCGAACAGGGGCAGGGTGAGTACGGCGGGCCACACTCCCTGGCTGAACCCGTCGTTGTCGCCGGCGCCGGCGGCAGTGCCGAGGATGACGGCGAGGAAGGCCAGGATGGACAGGCCGACCACACCCGCGACCATGTAGGCCAGGATCTTCTCGAGCCGGCCGGGGTCGTGTGGAGTTTGAGTGGTCACAGACCAAGGATACGGGGCATAGTCAGCTACAACGGAATAAGCTGGGTCAGGTTGGCACGCATTCTGCGCGCCCCAAAATCACAGCGAGGTTCAGATGCCCACCGGCAAAGTCAAGTTCTACGACGAGGAGAAGGGTTTTGGCTTCATCAGTTCCGATGATGGCCAGGAGGTCTTCCTGCACGCATCCGCGGTGCCCGCCGGAGTGACGGTGAAGGCCGGGATGAAGCTCGAGTTCGGCATCGCCGATGGCAAGCGCGGCGCGCAGGCGCTGTCGGTGCGGGTCATCGAGGCTCCGCCGAGCCTGGCCAAGCTCAGCCGCAAGCCGGCCGACGACATGGCCATCATCGTGGAAGACCTCGTCAAACTGCTCGACGGAATCGGCTCGAGCCTGCGCCGCGGACGTTACCCCGACAGCGCACACGGCAAGAAGATCGCGGCGATGCTGCGCAAGGTTGCCGAGGAACTGGATGCGTGATCCGTTCGATCCCACTCCGCCGCCCGCCCGGCCCGTTGAGACGACCGCGGAGCACGCTCTCGTAGCCGAGACGCCCGCTGACGTGACTGCTTCCGACGCGGTGCCGGCCGAGACTGATCCGGCCGCTGACCACGCGGCACCCTCAGAGGATGTCCCGATCAGCGCCGACGCCGCCACGGAGGTCGACGATGACGAGGTCTTCGAGGCCGACGAGGTGCTCGTCGGGGCAACCGACCAGGCCCGGACGGCTCTGGAGCTGATCACCCCGGCCGACACCATCGGGGAACCCCTCGGTTACATCGTCGAGGGGGAGCACGTGCTCTCGCTGCTCTTCGATTGCCTGATGACCGGTTACCCGGGGTGGCGCTGGACGGTGAGCCTGTCGCGGGTCGACGGCGAATCCGAGCCCCAGGTGCTCGAAACCGAGCTCATGCCCGGCGACGACGCGCTGCTCGCGCCGGAATGGGTGCCGTGGAGCGACCGGTTGGCTGACTCCAAGCTGGCCGAGGAACTCGCCGCGGCCGCCTTGACCGACGCCGACGATGACGACGACAGCGACGATGACGACGACAGCGACGACGACAGCGACGACGACGACAGCGACGATGACGACGACAGCGATGATGACGACGACGACGACAGCGATGATGACGACGACGATGATGAGGCCGACCTGCACGCCGACGACCTCGCCGATGACGGCATCGACGAGGCCCTAGCGGCGGCGGACCAGCACGAAGGCGAGTCCGGCCAGGCCGAGGGCCAGCCCGATCGCGGCGCACCACAGCCACCAGCCCAGGCCGGCGTCGCCCAGTTCAGTTCGGAAAACGAGCGCTAGAACCAGGGCAACCAGCCAGACGGCCGAACCCACCGCCACCGCTTTCCGCGCATTCGCGCGGGCGGGCACGGGGTCCGGCCGTCTTTCGCTGTCCTTGAGCCACAGGCGCATGAGAGCGACTAACCCAGGTTGGCCACTACGTACTCGATCGACGAGACGAGCTTCCGCACATCTGCCGGTTCGATGGCGGTGAAGGTGGCCACGCGCAGCTGGTTGCGGCCGAGCTTGCGGTACGGCTCGGTGTCGACGATGCCGTTGGCGCGCAGCACCTTGGCGATAGAGGCGGCGTCGATGGCGTCGTCGAAGTCGATCGTGGCGACGACCTGTGAGCGGTGGCTCGGGTCGGTCACGAACGGCGTGGCGTAATCCACGGTCGCGGCCCAGTCGTAGAGCACGGATGACGATTCCTGCGTGCGTGCCGACGCCCAGGCGAGTCCGCCGTTGCCGTTGATCCAGTCCAGCTGGTTCTCCATCAGCAGCAGCGTCGACAGCGCGGGGGTGTTGAGCGTCTGGTTGAGGCGCGAGTTGTCGATCGCGTTCTTGAGGCTGAGGAATTCGGGAATGTACCGGCCGCTGGCGGCGACGCGCTCCACGCGTTCGATCGCCGCGGCGGAGAAGAGCGCGAACCAGATGCCGCCGTCGGAGGCGAGGTTCTTCTGCGGGGCGAAGTAGTAGACATCCGCCTGGTCGGCGGCGAAGTCGATGCCCGCGGCGGCGCTGGTGGCGTCGATCACCGTGAGCGCGCCGGCGTCACCGTGCACCCGGGTGACCGGGGCCATCACGCCGGTCGAGGTTTCGTTCTGGGGCCACGCGTACACGTCGACGCCCTCGGTGGGAACGGCCTCGGCACGTGACCCGGCGGGTGCCTTGATCACATCGGGGGCGGTGAGGAACGGTGCGGCGGCGGCGGCGGCGAACTTGCCGCCGAACTCGCCGAAGACGAGGTTCTGGGCGCGGGTCTCGATGAGCGAGAACGCGGCGGCGTCCCAGAACGCGGTCGAGCCGCCGTTGCCCATGATGATCTCGTAGCCCTCGGGGGCGCGGAACAGGTCGCTGAGACCGGTGCGCACCCGCCCGACCAGGTTCTTCACCGGTGCCTGACGGTGGGAGGTGCCCAGAATGCTCGCGCCGGCGCCGGAGAGGTAGTCGAGCTGCTCCCGGCGGATCTTGGACGGGCCGCAGCCAAAACGTCCGTCGGCGGGCAGCAAGTCAGTGGGGATCTGTAGGTCCGGCATATCTGGATTCTAGTTGGCCGGGTCGCACGGGTAGTGTTGTGGCGTTGCACATATGGCCGAGCGGGAGGCTGCGGATGACTGACCTTATCGACACGACCGAAATGTATCTCCGCACGATCCTCGACCTCGAGGAGGAGAACATCGTTCCGTTGCGCGCGCGCATTTCGGAACGCCTGGGCCACTCGGGTCCGACGGTGTCCCAGACCGTGGCCCGGATGGAACGCGACGGTCTCGTCGTCGTCTCCGGCGACCGCCACCTCGAACTCACCCTGAGCGGCCGCAGCAAGGCCGTGCACGTCATGCGCAAACACCGTCTGGCCGAGCGACTGCTCAGCGACGTCATCGGCCTCGAGTGGGAGTTCGTCCACGACGAAGCCTGCCGCTGGGAGCACGTGATGAGCGAGCAGGTCGAGCGCAAGATCCTCGAAATCCTTGGTCACCCCACGGAATCCCCGTACGGCAACCCCATCCCCGGGCTCGACGAGCTGGGCGATTCACCAGCCGTCGCGTTCATGGCCGGTGTCACCAACCTGCTCGATGTCGTTGCCGCGTCGACCCAGCCGGTGAGCGCCGTCATCCGCCGCCTGGGCGAGCCCGTGCAGTTCGACCCCGAGCTGCTGTCTCAGCTGAAACAGTCCGGCGTGCTGCCGGGCAACACCGGCACGTTCTCCGCAGCGGGGTCGTACGTGCTCGTGCAGGTGGAGGGTTTCGGAGACGGGCTCGAGCTGCCGAACGAGGTTGCCGGCCACATCTTCGTGACCACACCGGTCGCTGCCGCAGCGGCCTGACGAGGTCCGCAAGTTCTGTAGGAATTCACAGGTTTGTTACCAATTCGTTAGATTCCGGCCTTTCAGGGTGACAAACGGAAACCCGTGACGTAGCCTCGAACCTGCTCATAGATCAGAAAACGATCGTCGGGCCCGCTCAAGACGTCTTTACCCTCCCGTCTCTTGCTGCGGAAAATTCACGCGATCACACGCATCGGACGGGGGCAACTCCCTAGTGTTGTCAAGGCGCCGGAGGTTCGATTTGGCTGTATTAGGCAGAAGACTGTCCCGGCGCGGTCGGCGTTCGACCGCTGTGGCCGTGCGCCCCGCCCCGCTCGACCCGCTGCGCGCGGCGCAGACCGAGGTCAACCCGCGCACCGTGATGCGTCCGGGGACGCCCGTCAAGCGGCCCGCCCGACGCAACGCCGTGGGCAACATCGTGATGATGACGCTCGCGACCGGCCTCGTCGCCACGATGGCGCTGCCGGCCTACGCCTTCGCGCCGTCTGACAACGCCGAGGGCTTCGCCGCGACCGACACGACCGAACTGGCCAAGGCCGGCGAGCAGGCTGTGGCCGTGGATGACACCGCCGCCACGGTCACCGTCGCGGAGGACGCCTTCGCCGCCACGCCCCAGGCGGAGCTCGACGCGGCCGACGCCGCCGCTGCCGCAGCGGTGGCTGCCGAAGCGGCGCGCACCGCCGCCGCCAGCTCCATGACCTCCTACGCGGCCTCGTACAGCGGCCCGACCGCGGCCGACTACCTGGCTAGCCCGGCCTATCCGAGCTTCAGCCTCTCCTCCGTCTACAACGTCGCGCTGCAGTACCAGGGCGTGCCGTACGTCTACGGCGGGGCCACCCCGGCCGGCTTCGACTGCTCCGGCTTCGTGATGTACGTGTACGCGCAGTTCGGAATCTCCCTGCCGCATTCCTCAACCGGGCAGGGCGCCGCCGGAACTCGCATCTCCCTGGCGGACGCCCAGCCGGGCGACCTGGTCATCATGGACGGTCACGACGGGTTCTACGCCGGGAACGGCAACATCCTGCACGCGCCGTACGAAGGCGCATCCGTGCGGGTGCAGCCGATCTGGACCAGCGACTACTACATCGTTCGACTGGGCATCTGAACCATCCCGCCCTCCCCAGACCGGTCTCCGCGGTAAACACTGGGTAACGCATAGCACAAATGGTGCGCCACGATACCGTGGCGCACCATTTGTGGGTTAACCTGATGCCCTGATGTTCTGCGGGATTTTGGGAGAGCCAATGCGCAAGCTACGCACGATCCACACCATGGATGTGCGCGGACGCTTCGTGCTGCGGCACAGCAGTCAAATTTGTCCGAGTTCCGTGTGCCCCGAGCGCACCGAAGCCCGTGGGGCGTTGTCATGATGACGACGCCCTTTTTGTTTGCCCGCATCTCCTCCCCGTCGACGCCAGGCAGCAGTTCGAATGGCTGGAAGCCGTCCAGCCCTTTTCGAAAGGGAGCGCATGCGCACACTGGTCCTCAACGCGGGGTATGAACCCCTCGCGGTCGTTTCGTTCAAGCGGGCACTCGTCCTCGTCATGAACCAGAAGGCAACAATCATCCAGGCCGATCAGGGTCACCCGGTCTGGGCGGCCACGGAGTCGTGGGAGCGGCCCAGCGTCATCTTGCTCACCCGGTACGTGCGCCTGCCGCGCTCACGGGCCGTACCGGTGAGCCGCAGGGGAGTTCTGCGCCGCGATGAACACCGTTGTTGCTATTGCGGCAAGTCGGCGAGCACCATCGATCACGTGCAGCCGCGGTCCCGCGGCGGGCGAGACACCTGGGACAACCTGGTGGCCTGCTGCCTGCGCTGCAACAACCTCAAGAGCGACCGCACACCCGCCGAGATGGGCTGGGACATGCATTTCGACCCGCGGATGCCGCAGGGCACCACCTGGGTGGTCAGCGGGGTGGAACGGCCGTTGCCGCAGTGGGACGAATTCCTCGCCCCCGTCGCCGCGTAGTCAACCGATGCGTCGGGTGGAACGGTCAGGCGCGCTAGCGGCCGGTCTGTGGCACTCAGGAGGCTCACGCCGACTGCCTCGGCATTCCCAGCAGACGCCCACCGCTGGTTAACCTGGTGCTTACCTTCAGGGCTGAGGATCAGGTCATGATCACCATGACAGCTATCGTGCGCCCGGTTGAACCACTCCGCAGCTTCCCGGTCCTCGGACAGAATCTTCGTCGGCACTACGAACACACTCTGCTCTTCACCGATCAGATGTTTGTGATCTTCCCCGGCATCGGCGCGGTCCTCGTGACCGAGCACGCCAACACCTATCGCTTCGATATCGTCGGCAACGATCAAGCAATTGCCGATCACCGCATCATGAAGCTTGAGGCGTATATCCTGAACGAAACGGGAGGTCAGCGCATCCGGTTCGACTGGGCCAAAGCGGCCCGGGTTCCCCTGCCCTTCCGTTAGCAGGGAGTGTTGTCGAGTTCACCTCCCTGTGGTTGCAGCGGCAGCCGTAGCGCTGGAGACTGTCGCTTATGAGCGAGCTAGACGAAACTCAAGCCATCGACCAAGTGATCGACCGGCTGTCGCAGCGGTTCCCGAGTTTGGCGCGAGATCACATCGCGAACGTTGTCCAAGATGAGCACGGGCAGCTCGGGGAGCGTCGGGTGCGTGATTTCGTTCCCGTCCTCGTTGAGAAGGCCGCGAAGAATCGGCTGAAGAAGGAAGCCAGCGAAACGTTCGTCTCGGTCGAACAACCGGAAGGGCTGGCTCCGCTGCCGGACGGCGCCGCAGACCCGGATCCGATGGAAGTCGAGCGCACAAGTCGCGAGGGTCATGGTAGCCATCTGTTCGGCGGTCTTGTCGGTAAGTCCGGAGAGAACGAGCGCTGACCGAGTTCCGCGCGCCCGCCTTTGCCGCCTGACCCGACCGCGGAAGGCCGCCCGGCACCCCGTTGTAGTCACATTGTCACGAAAACGTAACGCTCGAGGTGACATTGGGTGCGCTCATCCCATATGGTTGTGAGGTCCCCCCACCGGTTGTGGCTGTTAAGAGGATTGTCTGTGACTCATTCCGGCCCCGCCGGCTCGCCCGAGAGCGACGGCGTGCTCCCCACGCGCCGTGAGGCCCGCGCCCTCCGTGAAGCCGCCGAAGCCGCAGCCCTCGCCGCAACCGCCGACATCGCCGTGAGTGCGCTGTCGGCCGCCGCGCCGCTTTCGGAGCCCGCCGTGCCCGTGCCGGCCGTGCCTGTCGTATCGGTGTCGCCCGATTTGGCGGCAGTTGTTGAGAGCGCGACCACCTCCAGCATCTCCGTCGTCGCGTCGGCCCCGCTCAGCCGCCCGGAGACCGCCCCGCCGGGCTCGACGGTTCCTGGACTGTCGGTGCCGGAATCCGTGGTGTCCGCGCCGGCCGGAGACGAGTTTCCGCCCTCCCGCCGCGAGTCCCGTCAGCGTGCCGCCGTGGGGCCGACGCGGGTTGTGCGGGCGCCGAGCGCGCCCGCCAAGCCGGCCGCCGGCTCTGCCAAACCTGCCGGGTCGACACCCGTGCGCCGCCCCAAGCGCAACAAGCCGCTGGCCAAGCTTGTCACTCTCATGGCGATCCCCGCCGTCTTCCTCACCGCGGCCCTGCCCGCCTATGCGTTCTCGCCGCAGGGCTCGGCCGGCTTCAGCGCCCAGTCCTCGGTCGACACCCAGGCTGTGACCGTAGCCGCCGCCGCGGCTGCCGTGACCATCTCGGCCGACGGGTTCTCGGCCACGAGCCAGGCCGAACTCGACGACATCGAGGCAGGCCTGCAGGCCTCCCAGTCGGAGCAGCGCGCGGCAGAACAGGCACGCGCATCCGCGGCCGAGTACGCCGTGTACGGCATCCGCTCCGAGCGTGATGACTATCCGTGGCCTACCTCGGCCACGGATGCGCAGGGCGGCGGGCTCTCCCCCCTCGGCTACTACTACCGCGAGTGCGTGGACTTCGTGGCCTGGCGGCTCAACCGTGATGCCGGCAGTACCGGCAGTCCGTGGAAATGGACCTGGCACTCAATGACCCCCGGCGGCGGAGACGCATCCTCGTGGGCCAACGCCTGGTCGGCGAAGGGGTGGCCCACCAGCAAGACCCCGATCGTGGGCGCGGTGGCCTGGTTCACCTACAACCACGTGGCCTACGTGCAGTCGGTGCCCGGCGACGGCACCGTTGTGCTCGAGGAGTACAACTGGATGGGTTCGCACGCGTATCACACTCGCACCGTGCCGATCAGCGAGGTGCCGATGTACCTCTACCCGCCGTCCTAGGCGCAGCACAACCGGAACCATTGGGTTCTCCCGCCGCAGGCCGGTGCGATGAGTGGACGAACTCCTGCGCCGATTGAAGATAAACTTGCCCGGTCAGCCTCTGTAGCTCAATGGAAGAGCAGTTCCGTCCTAAGGAAAGGGTTGGGGGTTCGAGTCCCTCCAGGGGCACACACGTTTCACCTGCCCGACGGCGCATTCACAGCGAGTCGGCTGCGCGCAGTCCATCAATGAGAACCGTGATGAGTCCCTCCGCCTCTGTGTGCCAGTCCGGTCGATCGTGGGCTCCGCCGATGCCGTGCAACGCCACCATGACGGAGCCCGCGCTGACGTCTGACCGGATGCCGCCCTGCGCAACTCCGGCAGCCACCAGCTCTGTGATTGCACGCTCGAGCGCCCGACTGCCTTCCGTGAATTCGTCCGCTCGACGTGCCATGAGCGCGGCCAGTGTTCGCGCCAGCCTGTGGCGAGGTCCTACATAGTCGACGAATTCGGTCAGGAATCTGGTCAGGGCGACCACGGCCGGCAGCGTCGCTTGCAGTTCCTGGGCGCGCTGGCAGAGGGTGGCGACCTCCTCCTGGTAGACCGCGGCGACGAGCGCGTCCTGGGTGGGGAAATGACGGTAGAGCGTGCCCGTGCCGACGCCGGCCCGGCGTGCGAAGTCATCGAAGCGGATTTCATCCCCGGTCTCGAACACCTGCCGTGCGGCCGCGATGAGAGCTTCGCGGTTTCGCTTCGCGTCCGCCCGTAGCGGTTTGGTCACGTCCACTCGGCACCTCGCATGACACCCGAACCTCCCGCGCATTTGACAAGTGGAGATAATCTCCATATTTTTCAAGTGGAGACGATTTCCGTTTATCCATCAGCCTAACGGACGAGGTACACAGTGAAGATCTTGATGTTCGGCCGAGGCGTCATATCGAGCACCTATGGGTGGGCCTTTGAACGCGCGGGGCACGAGGTGGAGTTCTACGTGCGCCCCGGCCGATCGGTGGTGTACGGGCCGGCCATCGACGTCGACATCGTGGATGCCCGGAAGCGACCCTGGGGGCAGCGCTTTCTCGAGTCGTGGCCGGTGCGCTACCGAGAGGTGCTCGAGCCCAACCACGACTTCGACCTGATCGTGCTGAGCGTGGCGCACCATCGCCTCGCTGAGGCGGCAACGTTTCTCGCGCCGCGAGTGGGCAACGCTACCGTGTTGATCTTCGGAAACGTCTGGGCCGAACCGCTCTCCGCCATAACAAGCCTGCCTCCGGAGCAGGTCGCGTGGGGGTTTCCTGGGACGGGCGGTGGTTTCGGCACGGACGGAGTGCTCCGCACCGCGATTATCCCGTTCGTCACGTTTGGCACATTCGGGCAGCCGCCCACCGAACGAGAGCGAGCCGTGCGCGACGTGTTCCGCGGCGCTGGCTTCCGGATAACGGAACAAGCAGACTTTCGAGGCTGGCTCTGGATGCACTTCGTCTTCGACGCGGGCATTCACGCGCAGGGCTTGAGGTTGGGGTCATTGTCAGAATTGGTCGGGAAACGGAAGGAGCTCCGTGAAGCTCTCCTCACCAGCCGGGAGCTTCTCCCGATTCTCACAGCGCGTGGCGTCGATTTGGGGCGGCACCGAGGTGCCGTGATCGGGCTCAACGGGCCGACCTGGCTGACCGCCCTTGTGGTCTCCTGGCTGATCGTTCACGTTCCGTTGGCACGTCGGAGCCTCGAAGCGCACAGCGATCCATCCGCCGAGGAACCTCGGGTGATCTGTGTCGACACCCTCGCTGAGGCACACCGACGGGGAGTCAAGGCGCCCCGGCTGGAAGCCGCGGCCTCGTACTTCGGGTCTCTGGTCGGTGAGGCTTGACAATCCGCCCCACACGGAACTTGGTAGCGTGACGGCATGACAACTACACGGTGGGCAATCCTCGGACCGGGCGATATCGGCGGCTGGTTCGCGCGGGCGTTGCCCGGGTCGGCGCATGGTACGTTGCACGCCGTCGGCAGCACAGATCCAGGCCGGGCGGCCGATTTTGCGGCACTGCATGGCGCGCCGGTCACCGGTTCCTACGACGAGCTCCTCGCCCGGGACGACATCGACGCCGTGTACATATCCACCGTCAACACGACCCATGCCGACTTGGCCGTGGCGGCGCTGCAGGCCGGCAAGGCCGTGCTCTGCGAGAAGCCCGTCGCTCCGACCCTGGCCGAGGTGGAGCGGGTGCTGGCCCAGGCCGCGGGCTCCGGCCTCCCGTTCGTCGAGGCGTACAAGCACCGGTTCGGTCCGTTCGCCCGGGCGCTCGACGCCGTGGTCGCCGATCACGAGGTGGGCTCGGCGCTTCGGCTGAGAGCATCGTTCGGATTCGTCGCGGGCGAGCGCTCCGGTCGCCTGTTCGACCCAGCGCTGGCCGGTGGAGCGATCCTCGACGTGGGCGGCTACCCGGTGTCTCTCGCGGTCGGCCTCGCCGCCGCCGCCGGCCTCGACCCTGCGGACCTCGTTCTCACGGCCGCCGCTGGCCGGATCGGGGACACTGGTGTGGACGAGCATGCCACCGCAACCGTGTCCGCGCACGGGTTCACGGCGGAGGTGGCCTGCTCCATCGTGACCGAGTTGCCGAGATCGGCGACGCTGAGCGGCAGCGGTGGAAGCATCGAGCTGCCCGACGTGTTCGGCAGCAGGGCCGCCTCCGCGGCATCCTTCACCGTGCGCGCCGGCGCCGGCGATCGTGTCGTCGAACCGGCGACGGTGGACCCGTTCGCCGCGGAGGCCGACGCCGTGTCCCTGGCCCTGCTGGACGGCCGGACCGAAGCGGCCGAGGTGCCGTGGGCGCACAGCCGCGCCATCGCGCGCCTGCTCGATCAGTGGCGCGCGGGGCTCGGAGGCTGAGCATCCGCGTCGTCTGACGGTTCAGGGGGAGTGGCGCCACCGCGCGCGACTCCGATTCCCGTTCGGAACCGCGGAACGCTACGCGCGGGTCGGGCGCCGCCGCGCGCGGGGCGTGCCACGCGCCAAGCGGCGCCGTGCCCGCGGAGCGTAATACCCGGGGCGCGCTGCCCGCGGAGCGGCGCGGTGCCCGCGGAACGCGGCGCGCGGGTCGGGCGCCGGTACGCGCCGGGCGTGCCACCTGCGGAGCGGCGCGGTGCCCGCGGAACGCGGCGCGCGGGTCGGGCGCCGGTACGCGCCGGGCGTGCCACCCGCGGAGCGGCGCGGTGCCCGCGGAACGCGGAGACCGACGGCACCCGGTGCGCCGCCGCCGCCGAGGCGTCGGGGCGCACCGGGGCGCGGGCTGATCATCGGAACTGCGTGAGCTTGAGAACCAGGTACTGGTCTCGAGCGTTCTCCAGATCTCTCCGGGCCTGCACCGACTCGGGCGAGAACACGGGGCGTTCCCGACGGGGTGTGCGCACGGGGCGTCGACCCCACGCGATGAGGGCCATGCCCAGGTGCATCGCGGCACGGTCGAGCGGTCCCACTCGGCGCACGGGCCGGGGTTCGGGGTGCGGGACAGGTTGGGGCGGGTGGTCGTGGCGGCCCGGACGGGGCGCCAGTTGGGTATGCATGGTGATGATTCCTTCGTGAAGGGTGCGAATCCGGGCACGCCGAAGAGCGTCCGGGGTCGCCGAATGAGGATGGCCGCTCGAGGCGGCTAGAGGCGCGGCGCGCGAGGAAAGCGCGACGCGAGCGGGGTGAATGACCCTGGCTGCAGGCACACGAGTGCGGATGCTGCCTGGTCGGGCTTCGAGAGCGTCACCACCGTCTGGACCGGTGGGTTACCTACTGGCCGATCAGGCGGTGAAGACGCCGACGAAGCCGGCGGTGGTACGGATTGCGATTGCAGTCATCTGAATAAACACGCTGGGCTCCTTTCGTCGTATGGCGTAAGCATCACCGTAGTGGGCGGACCGGCCGCGCTGCAACACTTTTTTCGCACTTTCGTCGTTGTGCTCCTCTGGCTACCCTTAAAACATGTGTCGGAACATCCATCAGCTGCACAATTTCGAGCCGGCCGCGACGGACGACGAGGTGCACGCCGCCGCCCTCCAATTCGTGCGCAAAATCAGTGGGTCCACCAAACCGTCCCAGGCCAACCAGGACGCGTTCAACCGTGCGGTTGAGGAGATCGCCCACATCTCCCGGCATCTTCTCGAGGACCTGGTCACGACCGCTCCGCCGAAGAACCGCGAGGTCGAGGCTGAGAAGGCCAAGGCGCGTTCGGCCAAACGGTTCGCCGCGGCCTGACACCGTCGCCGATCGGTCGGCGAGGGCCGCCCGTCGGCACCGGATGCGTGGGGAGCGTCAGTCCGGGGCCGCCAGCGCATCGGCGGCAGCCCGGGCCTCGTGGGCGCGGCGGCTCGTCGCATCCGCCTCGGCCTGGGCGGCGCTGCGCGCGTGGACCAGGGCCTGTGCGTCGTCGGCGACGGCCGTGAGGGTGGATTCCGCCTCCCGCAGCTGCTCCCGCAGTTCCGCCACCTCGGCCTCCAGGCTCTGCCGACGCAGCTCGAGCCGGTGGGCGCGACGGTCGAGGGCATCGAGCTCCGCGGCCGCGGCCTCGGCGTCACCCTCGAGACGTTCGGCCTCCCGGCGTGCCTCTTTGCGGAGGCGCACCTCGTGCAGGTGCACCGGCGGGGGGCTCCCAGGGGAGGCTGGTTTCGACGAGGGAACGGCGGCGGCGCCCGGCACCGCGACCGCATCGAGCAGGTCGACGGGTTCGAAGCCCACGGCCCGCAGAGCACGCACGAGCAGACCGGCGGCAACCGCGGCCGCGGCATCCGGGTCGGAGGTGGCCGCCTGCAGCGTCTGCTCGGCCTCGCCGAGCACGCTCGCGGTGGGCGGATGCCCGGCCGCCTGGGCCAGGTCCGCCGCCTCGCGGGCGAGTCCGGCCACGGCCTCCCGGCGCTCGGCGCCGAGCCGGCGGAGCGCGTCTCGATCGAAGTGCTCCTGCGCCTGGCGCATCTGTTCGCCGAGCCGCAGGAGCTCCTCGAGCTTCTCCGCCCGCTCCCGCGCGAGGAGGTTCACCACCCAGGCCGCGGGCGAAGGCTTGCGCAGGGCGGCGACTTGCTTGGCCAGCGCGGCATCCGTCGGCGTGAGGTCTCGCGCCCGGGCATTGCGCTGGGCCGTGAAGTCTGCGGGGGCGAGACCGTAGAGTTCCCGGGCGACTTCGGTGAGCGAAACGGCCATGGCACCATCCTCACCCGCGGGCGCGCCCGCCGCCAGCCGCCGAACCGGCAACCCGGTGCCGGCCGGGGGTTTCGCCACCGCCCCTGTGCGGCTACCGTGAGCGGGAGAACCGGTCGGCCGGACCAGGAGAGGGAGCGCGTCATGACGACGGATGGGCGGGGCCGCGTGATTGTGCGCGACGGATCGTGGGGGTTCTTCTTCCTGCTGGCCTACATCGGGGCGGCGATCTACTTCATCTCGATCTCGGACGGCTCATTCTGGGGCTTCATCCTCGGCCTGCTCCAGGCCATCGTCTGGCCGGCCTACGCCACCTACCACGTGCTGCTCCTGCTCGGGGCGTGACCGGCGCAGCCCAACCGGCGGCTCGGCAGCGGGAGCCGACTCCTCCGGCAGGTGAGGGGCGCCTCAGGCGGTACGGGCGAGTTCGACCGGTTGGGCCGTCCACAGGGCCATCCGGTCGAGGGAGTGCGCCGGCGCCCGGTCCACAGAGGCGGGCAGATCGGCCGGCCCGTGCGTGCCGGCGGGCACCGCCACGACGCTCGCGGTCATCACGACGGGGTGGAGGGCCCGGTGGGCGGGACTGGTGCGCAGCAGGGTGGTCATGGTCTGTCCTCTCGACGGAACGGTCCGACCCTTCGCTTCCTGATCGGTGATTCCATCGTGCCTGCGGCGCTCCCGTCCCGGCATCCGCCAGACGGATGAACCGGTGTGCTCCGTTGGGTGTAGGCGCCGCGCCGATGGCTCAGCGGTCGGCCAGCTCCCGGGGCACTGTGATGGCGTCGACGAGGGCGCCGTTGCGCCACACCGTGATCTCGATGGGCTTGTCGATGGCGCCCTCGACCATGAGCTGCTGAACGGCCGTGGTGGTGGTGACGGGGTGCCCGGCCAGTTCCACCACGATGTCGCCGCGGTGCAGGCCCGCTTCGGCGGCCGGGCTGTCCGGCGACACCCCGGCCACCTGCAGGCCCGTGGGCGACCCGATCCGGGCGGCCAGCTCAGGGGGCAGCGGCACCTGGGCGCCGGCGATGCCGAGCCAGGCCCGCCGCACCCGCCCCGTGCGGAGCAGCGCGGTGATGATCTCCCGGGTCGTGGCGTTGATCGGCACCGCGAGGCCCACCCCGATGCCCGCCACGGCCGTGTTGACGCCGACCATGCGCCCGGCGCTGTCGGCCAGCACGCCGCCGCTATTGCCCGGGTTGAGCGCGGCGTCGGTCTGGATGACCTCGTCGACCACGCGCCCGGACCGGGTGGGCAGCGACCGGCCCAGCGCCGAGACGATGCCGGCCGTGACGCTGCCGGCCAGGCCCAGCGGGTTGCCGAGCGCCACCACGACCTGGCCCACTCGGAGCCGGGACGCGTCGCCGAGCTCCACGGGCGGCGGAGCATGGCCGAGTGCACGCAGCACCGCGAGGTCGGAGAGAGCGTCGCTGCCCACGATCTCGACCTCGACGGTGGTGCCGTCGGTGAACGCGGCCTCGGCCCGCGTCGCCCCGGAGACCACATGGGCGCTGGTGAGCAGCACGCCGTCGCCCGTGATCACGCTGGCGCTCCCCGCTCCGGCTCCGCGGGGACCCCGCACGGTGATGCTGGCGACGCTGGGCAGCACCCGGGTCGCCACGGCCATGACAGTTTTCGAGTAGGCGTCGAGGAGCCCGTCGTCACTCATCGGTGGCAGATCGTTCATGGCACCAGAGCGTACGTCGCACCGGGGCGGAAGTGGGCCGCGTTCGCTTCAGGCAGACGCGGAACGTGTTATCGGCCGCGGGACTGCAGGAAGACCATGACGAGGGTGCCCGCTCCGTAGAGCAACAGCTTGCCGCGGTAGCCGGCCCACCAGGCGCGGGGCGCGGGCTGCTCGTCGTCGGCGGGCGCAGCATCCGGGAACTCGGCCGTGCTGGAACCTTCGGCATCGGCAGAGCGCACACGGTCACGGCCGGCGGGTGCGGCCGGGGCCGGTCCGCCGCCGCCGAGGCGCTCGAAAGGCCGGGCCAGAAACTCGGGAATCTGGATACGGTCGAACTCGTCGTGCGGTTCGTCGCTCTTGTCCTTCTTCATCCGGATCACGCCCCCTTTGGTCCCAGTCTAGGGAATCCGCGGCGCCGTCGAGACGCCCGCGGTCCCATCGAGCCGCAGCTGTCAGAGGACGCCCAGTTTTCTGGCGTCGAGCACATCGGTCAGCGGCGTGCCGTGGTCTCGGTGTGGCTTGACACGGTGTCATCAGCGGACCGGTCGGGGCCTGAGCCGGCCGAGCGCCGCTTTCTCAGATGCTGCACGATCGACACCACGGTGATGATGACGAGGATCGTGTACAGGGTGATCGTGAATGGACTGGCGACCAGCACAGCGGGGTCACCCGCCGAGACGGCGAGAGCGCGTCGCAGCTCGGTCTCGGCAAGAGGTCCCAGCACCACGGCGATCATGACCGGGGCCAGAGGAATGCGGAAGCGTCGCATCAGCAGGCCGATGAGCCCGATAGCGATGAGCGCCCAGACGTCCACAACCGACGACCCCATGGCGTACACCCCGAGAACGGCGAGCACCGTGATGCCGGCGTAGAGGTAGTGCTTGGGCACCAGGAGCAACTTCGCCCAGAGCGAGGCGAACCCCATGTTCAGGATGAGCAGCGCGACCAGGCCGATGAACAGGGAGGCGATGAGGGTCCAGACGAGTTCGGGAGTGCGCGAGAAGAGCAGCGGCCCCGGCTGCAGGCCGTACTGCTGGAAGGCCGCGAGCATGATCGCTGCCGTGGCCGACGTGGGCAGGCCGAGAGCGAGGAGCGCTCCCATGGCGGTGCCGGCCGTGGCGTTCGCCGCGGCCTCGGGTGCGGCGACACCACGGATGCTGCCGATCGAGCCGAAGTTCTTGTCACCGCGCGCCTTCGCCAGACGCTTCTCGGTGCCGTAGGCGAGGAAGGTGGGAACCTCGGCGCCGCCGGCCGGGATGATGCCGAAGGGCAGCCCGAACGCCGTGCCCCGTAGCCACGCCGGAGCGGCGCGCCGGAGGTCCGAGAGGTTCAGCCAGGCCCGGCCCTGGCGGATGATCTGCACCGACTTGTCTTCGCGGTGGATGCGGGAGGCCACCGAGAAGACCTCACCAAGGGCGAGCAACCCCACCGTGATGACAACGATGGACAGGCCGTCGAAAAGCTGGGGCAGGCCGAAGGTGAATCGTTCGGTGCCGCTGGGGCCGTCTATGCCGACCAACATGAGCGCCAGCCCGACTCCGAGCGAAAGCAGCCCGCGCACGATCGACTCGGAGACGACCGAGCTTACGGCGAGGAACGCGAACGCCGCCAGTGCGAAGTACTCGGCGGGGCCGAACATCGTGGCCATTGACACGAGCAGTGGCATGGCGAAGACCGTCACGAGGGTGGCCAGCGTACCCCCGAAGAAGGCGCCGAGGGCCGCGGTGGCCAGAGCCTTGCCGGCACGCCCGCTCTTGGCCATCCGGTTGCCCTCGAAGGAGGAGGCGATGGCCGACGAGTTTCCCGGCGTGTTGAGCAGGATGCCGGCCGTGGAGTCGCCGAAGAGGCCTCCGAAGTAGATACCGGCGAACATGATGAACGCGGCGGTCGGGTCCAGGCTGAAGGTCACCGGCAGCAGGAGGGCCACCGCCATCGATGAGCCGAGTCCGGGCAGCACCCCCACGGCGGTGCCGAGAACGGCGCCGACGAGCACCCAGAGCAGGTTGATGGGGGTGAGGGCTCCGGAGAAGCCCTCGAGAAGAAGCGTGATCTGGTCCATGTCAGAAGATCCATCCGAAGAAGCCGGAGGGAAGGGCGAGGCCCAGCCCGGCACTGAAAGCGAGTTGTACCGCCGAGCTCAGAATGAGGGCGACGCCGATGTCGAAAACGGGCCGGCGGCTGCCGAGCGCGTACGAGACCAGCCAGAAGAGCAAAGCGGCGCTGAAGATCCAGCCCACGGGGTTGAGCAGCACAGCGAAGAGCACGACGGCGCCGAGCACGAGACCGAAGGTGCGCCAGTCGAACGCTGTCGTGTCGTCCTCGGCCTGGGTGGCGTGCCGGCGATCGAGCTTGATCAGTTCGGTGTCGGTGCCCGCCACATCGGCGAGCATGTCCTTCGAGATGTCGGGGGAGTGCCATACCTGCCGGTCCGCACGGCGGGGCAGGAGCGCCTGCACAGTGACCCAGCCACCGCTGAAGAGCAACAGGCCGATCACGATCACCGGGAAGAACTGCGGGCCTGGCTCCTGCTGGCCGCGCACGTTCATGGTGACGGTGCCGACGGTGAGCAGGGCCGCAGCAACCAGGGCCAGGATCCCCACAGAGAGTTCGCCTCTGCCGGTCCACCAGGACCGCCGACGGATGCCCGGCTGCGGGCCGGGCCGAGCAGTCACGGGCGTTGTGGATGGTGTCGTCATAGTCCGAGCTCCCCGATGATCACGTCAATCTGTTTCTGCTGGTCGATGAGGAAGTCCTCGAAGTCAGGCCCGACCAGGTACGAGTCGGTCCAGTTGTTCCGCTCCAGCACCTCGCGCCAGGCCGGCGACGCCTGCATCTCCTCGACGATCGCCGCAAGCTCCGCCGTCTCCTCGTCGCTCAGACCGGCCGGGGCTACGTAGCCCCGCCAGTTCGACATCGACACGTCGACACCGAGCTCCATGAACGTCGGCACGTCGACTCCGGGCATCCGCTCGGGGGAGGAGACCGCGAGAACCCTCAGCTGCCCCGCCTCGACTTGCCCGGAGATCTCGTTGTAGCCCGACATCCCCCCTGTCGTGGTGTGCGAGAGCATCGCGGAGAGCGCCTCCCCGCCGCCGGAGTAGGCGATGTAGTTGGCCTGCTTGGGGTCCAGTCCGATCGCACCCGCCAGCAGGCCGGTCATCAGGTGGTCGATGGATCCGAGCGAGCCGCCCGCTATCGAGGTTCCGGCGGGGTCGGCCTTCCACTCTTCGATGAAGTCGTCGAGCGAGGTGATAGGCGAGTCCGCGGGCACGACCAGGGCGGCGTAATCGTCGGCGACCCGGGCGATAGGGGTGACATCCTGCAGGGTCTCAGCGGTGTCGCCGAGCGAGATTGCGCCGATCATCACCCCGCCGGTGGCCATCAGGATGTCGTCCCGGCCGGTCATCTGGACCAGTTGGGCGAGCCCAATGGTGCCGCCGGCGCCGGGGACATTGGCGACCTGGACGTTGTTCACGATGCCCTCGGAGCGCAACGCCGCCTGGGATTCCCTGGAGAAGCCGTCCCATCCGCCACCGGGTGAGGCGGGGGCCATCACGGTGAGCTTGTTGCGCACCGTCGAGGACGATCCGGTGGAGACCGCATTGACCACGGCGAAGCCTGTGATGAGCGCGACCGCCGTGCTGAACACGACGGTGCGTAATACTTGATTCACGAAAGCACACCCTTACGACGTTGTAGGAGATCGATTGAGGCCCCAACTTATGGCGACTCAACGCCCCACGCCTGGTTGCGCACATATCTCGCCATATTGGACATTTCGGTCGTGACGAACTCGGCAGCACGTGTATCGCGGGATCGCCCGTGGTTTCGCGTGCGCCCCGAACGACGTGCGGCCGCTCGCCGGCGGGGCTTCGCTTTCGGCCTGTTCGTCGCGCAGGTCGGGGTGATCACGCTCATCGCGGCCGTCGCGGCGGGTGTTGCGGTCGCCGTGCAGACCGATCAGGTGCGTCGATCGGCGGAGGGCGACCTGGAGGTGCTGGCGGATTCCGTCGCAACGCTGCCGGTTGTGATCGAGGGCCTGCAGTCGCCGGATCCGCATACGCTCATCCAACCCGTCACCTCGGCCATGCAGAAGGCCGCGGGGGTGGAGTACATCACTGTGGTCGACCTGAACAATATCCGTGTAGCCCACCCGTGGCCCGAGCTCGTCGGTCAACCCGTCTCGAGTGACCATTCCGGTGTGCGCCGGGGCGAGCGTTACGTGGGAGCGGAGGAGGACGGCCCCGTGGGTCTGACTCTGCGCGCCAAGGTTCCGGTGATCGCCCCTGACGGCCGCGTCGTCGGCACTGTCTCCGCCGGCGTGCCGGTTCGCGCCGTGCAGCAAGAGGTGACGGGTCGGGCGCTGCAGATCATCGTGCCCACTCTCGTTGCGGCGCTCATGGGAGTCATTGTCTCCTGGACGGCGACCGCGCGGCTGCGTCGGCGGCTCTACGGTATCGAGCCGGGGGAGATGCTCGCCCTCGTGCAGTCCAGGGCCGCGATGACCGACGGGGTTCAGGACGGATTCGTCGGCATCGACGATGACGGGCGCATCGCCTTCATGAACACCGGCGCAAGACGACTGCTGGCCGTCACCGGTGACGTCGAGGGCGAACGGGCGGCAGAGGCGCTCCCTGCTCCCATCGTGAGGATGCTCGACACCGAGGGGCAACCGGACACGAGGCAGCTGACCACGGCAGGACGAACTCTCGTCGTGACCCGGTCCACGGCGGTGGCCGACGGCCGCGACGTGGGCACGACCCTTGTCATCCAGGACCGCAGCGAGCTGGAATCGATGCTCGCGACCCTGGGTGACGAGCGCGCCAGGTCCGGCCTGCTGCGTGTCGAGGCGCACGATTTCGACAACAGGATGCACGTCGTGTCCGGCCTGCTCCGGCTGGGCGAGTTCGACGACGCCCGACGGTACCTCGACAGCCTGCCGCGCGCCCAGCGACCGGGGGCGGCGGAACAATGGCACCGCATCGAACCCCCGATGTTGGCGGCACTGCTCGCGTCCAGGCAGGCTCAGGCCGACGCCGAGGACATCACCATGGACATCTCCGCCGACAGCCGGGTCGGCGCCGCCGTCGCCGTGGGAGCGGAGGAGCTCACCGTCGTCGGCAATCTGCTCTCCAACGCCATCGAGGCCGCCGAATCCAGCATCGACGTCTTCCTGGTCGGCGACGCGGACGGGCTGGAACTCATCATCGAGGATGACGGCCCGGGCGTGAGCGACCACGACGCTCAACGCGTGTTCGAACACGGCCACACGTCCAAACCCGCCGACGGCTGGCGGCACGGTATCGGTTTGAGCGTCGTGCGCGAGCACATCTCGCACCGGGGCGGCGAGATCAGCATCGAACGGGCCGACCTGGGCGGTGCCCGGTTCGTGGTGCGGCTGCCGGCAGCATCCGATTCCCCCCGACCCATCAAGGAGCATCTCGAATGACCGACACGATCCGGGTGCTCATCGTGGAGGACGACTTCGCCGTCGCCGCCCTGCATCGGCGGTTCCTCGCAAGACTCGACGGTTTCAGCGTCGTGGGCACCGAGCTGACCGCCGCCGCCGCTGCCGCCGCAATCGAGTCGGGCGAGGTGGACCTCGTGCTGCTGGACATGTTCCTGCCGGACGCGTCGGGCCTGGACCTGCTGCGCACGGTGCGCGCGGCATCCGCAGGTCAACTCGACGTCATCATGGTCACGGCCGCGCCGGATCCGGAGCTGGTCAGGCAGGCTCTGGAACTGGGCGTGGTCGACTACCTGCTCAAGCCGTTCCTGCCCGACGATTTCACCGCCAGGATGCGCCGTTATGCCGACCGACGCCACGAGGCACTGGCCTTGGACAGTGCCGATCTGACCCAGGCTCAGATCGACTCGATGCAGGGCAGGAAGGCGCAGGCTCCCCGTGCGCCCTTGCCGAAGGGGCTCTCCGAGAACACGGCCCGGCTCGTCAGCGAGACCCTGCTCGCCACCGAGACTCCGGTGACGGCGACGGCTTTGGCCGAGACTCTCGGCCTGTCCAGGGTGAGCGCCCGACGGTATCTCGAGCACTTCGCCGCCGTCGATTTGGTGGAGGTGACCGCGAAGTACGGCGACGTCGGCCGGCCGCAGAATCTATACCGCTGGACCGGCAGCAGCGGCTACTGACGAATCCCCGACGATTACGTCCAATATGGCCTAAATCCTCGGCGTGCCGGTGGGCGTCCTACGATCAATAAAGAATCTCGATGTCGAGATACTCGTCAAGGAGGATGACATGGCCGAGGATGACACGACCGCGATCGACGTAATCGTCGTGGGCGGAGGAAACGCCGGATTCAGCGCCGTGCACGCGGCAGCGGAACGAGGCCGCCGGGTGCTGCTGCTGGAGCGCGGCGAGCAGAACGAGGCCGGCGGCAACAGCTTCTACACCGCCGGAGCCACCCGGGTTCCGCACGACGGTCTCGACGACCTGCGTCCGCTGGTGCAGCCCGACGAACGGCACGACCGCTCCATAGTTCCGCCGTATTCCGTCGACGATTTCAGGGCGGACCTGGTGAAGGTCACCGAGGGTGGCAACGACCCCGACCTCACCGAGGTTCTCGTGCATGAGGCACGGCCGACGGTCGAGTGGCTCGCGGGCCTGGGCCTGAAGTACAGGCTCATGTACGAGCGTCAGGCCTACGACAGGCCCGACGGCTCCTACCTTTTCTGGGGAGGCCTGCACATCGGCAACGTAGGCGGGGGCGAGGGTCTCATTGCCGATCACACCCGGGTCGCCCTCGCGGAGGGCGCGGAGGTCCGGTACGGCCAGCACGTCGTCGATCTGGTCACGGGCGACTCAGGCGAGGTCGTGGGTGTGCGCCTGGCGGACGGAACCGAGCTGTACGCTCAGACCGTCGTCATCGCATCCGGTGGATTCGAAGCCAGCCCCGCCCTCCGCGAAGCCGAGATGGGCGCCGGATGGCAGAACGCCAAGGTGCGCGGCACACCGTTCAACACCGGCGAGCTGCTCGAGGCCGGGCTGCGGCTCGGCGCCGCCCGCGGCGGAGACTGGACGACCTGCCACTCGGTGCAGTGGGATGCCTTCACCGCGCAGAACGAGTCCAACCGGAGCCTGACCAACCGGCTCACCCGCCAGTCCTACCCGCTGGGAATCCTGGTCAACCGCGAGGGGACACGGTTCCTCGACGAAGGCGCCGACTTCCGCAACTATACCTACGCCAAGTACGGCCGGGAGATTCTCGCGCAGCCGGGTTCGGTGGCCTGGCAGATCTTCGACGAGACGCTGCGCCCGATGCTGCGCACCGAGGAGTACGACATGCCCGGCATCTCCGTCGAAACTGCCGACACCCTGGAGCACCTGGCCGAGAAGATCGGTATCCCGGTCGCAGCGTTCACCCGCACGGTGGCGGAGTTCAACGAGTCCATCGATCGCTCCGTCGCCTTCGACCCCACGGTCAAGGACGGCCGGAAAGCCGCCGTGCAGCCACCCAAGAGCAACTGGGCGTCCCCGTTGGAGACCGGACCGTTCTACGCCTTCGGCGTGACCTGCGGCATCACCTTCACCTTCGGCGGGCTGAAGACCGACACCAACGGACGGGTGCTGCGCGAGGACGGCACCGAGATCCCCGGTCTTTTCGCTTGCGGCGAGGCTCTCGGGGGCCTGTTCTCGAAGAACTATCCCGGTGGCTCCGGCCTCACCGCCGGCATGGTGTTCGGGCGCCGGGCGGGCCAGCTGGCGTAGCGGCGTCCCGGGCCGGGTCGGCGCGGCGCGGGTTGCCGCGAAGACTGTCTTGTTGAGGCCGGCCCCGGCCCGACCTGCCGAGGCTGCAGCGCCACAGCGGCACAAGGATCAGGGAAGGAGCCCGGCGATGGTCGCCACGGCCTCCTCGAAGATCTCGGGGCGAGCGCGGGAGTAGTTCAGCCGCAGGAACGAGCCGGTCGGTTCGGCGGGGAACCAGTCGTCGCCGGGGGAGAACAGCACACCGGCCGCGCGGCTGCGGCGGGCGAGGTCGCGCATGTCGACGCCGTCGCGTGTGCGCACCCAGAGGTTGAGGCCGCCCCGGGGAATCAGCTCGAGCGCATCTGTGCCCAACTGGCCGCGCACCTGCCGGGCCATCTCGTCGCGGCGGGCGCGCAACGCCGCGCGCAGTCGGGCGAGGTGGCTGCGCCAGCCGGGATCGGTGAGCACGTCGACGGCGGCGGACTGCAGGATGCCGCTGACATAGAGGTCGTCGACGGTGCGATCGGCCTGGATGCGCGCCAGCGCCGGGCCGCGCGCCACGACGGCGCCCACCCGGATAGCGGGGGAGAGGCTCTTGGTGAGCGACCGCACGTACACGACGTGCCCGTTGGCGTCGTCGGCCGCCAGCGGCACGACATCCGTGTCGATGCCGAAGTCGTGCGCCCAGTCGTCCTCGATGAGGTAGACCCCGCGGGCCCGGATCACGGCCAGGATTTCGGCACGTTCGGTGCTTGTCCAGAGCGCCCCGGTGGGGTTGGCAAAGTGCGGTTGCGCGTAGAACAGCCGCGCCCCGCTGGCCGCCAACGCGTCGTCGAGGTCGCCGGCGGCGGGCGCCCCTGCGCCCCGGCCGATGGGCACCACCCGCAGTCCGGCCTGGCGGGCGGCCGCCATCGCACCCCAGTAGGTGGGCGACTCCATCACGATGGCGTCGCCCGGCGCGGCCAGCGCCCGGAAGATCGACGACAGCGCGCTCTGCCCGCCCGGCGTGATCACGACATCGTCGGCGGTGGGCGGGGCGACCGCGGATGCGCCGGTGGGCGCCAACTCCGCGGCGAACCAGGTGCGCAGCTCTGCCAGCCCGGCCAGGGGAGCCCGCTCGACGGCGGTGCTCGTACGGGCCGCGCGCACGAGCGCCGACCGCACCAACCGGGTGGGCAGCAGCTCCTCGGTCGGGTAGCCCGAGTGCAGGGAGATGACTCCGGGGCCGGCGGTGGCCAGTGCGGCACCGATGGTGTCAGCGCCGGTGCGCGGGGTGCCCAGTGCGGTGGTCTGCCAGCCGAAGTCGGCCCGGTGCACCCCGGGCCGCCGGGCCACGAAGCTGCCCGCCCCCGGCCGGGTCTCCACGAGTCCTTCGAGCACCAGCCGCTGGACGGCACGCTGCACCGTGAGCGGACTGGCCGCGTGCTCAAGCACCAGGGTGCGCGTGGAGGGCAACCGCTCACCCGCGGGTCGGGTCGCCGCCAGCCGGCGCAGGCGCCGTTCGATCGCCAGGTGGGCAGATTCGCCGGGCGGGGCGTCGGCCGTGGTGCTATCCTCGTGCATGAAACCAGACAATAGCGCTATCGTCGCTCGGCCGCCAGTGTTATCCGGTCACGTCGAGGTCCCGGCTGCGGTCGCGGTCCCGTCGTCCCTTGCTACTCCTGCGGCCGGCCCGGCCGTGGAGAGTCAGGCAAAGCCGGCGCACCGTGGCTCATCCGCCGCCGGGCTCGGTTTCGGTCTGCTCGGCGTACTGGCGTTCTCCTTCACCCTGCCGCTGACCCGGGTGGCCGTGGGCCAGCTCGACCCGCTCTTCGTCGGCGCCGGTCGGGCCGTCGCGGCCGGGCTCCTCGCGACCCTGGTGCTCGCGGTGTTGCGGCAGCGGTTTCCGCGGGGCCGGCAGTGGGCGCGCCTGGCGCTCGTGGGGGCGGGCGTCATCGCCGGGTTCCCCATCCTCACCTCGTACGCGCTGCAGACCGTGCCGGCCGCCCACGGCGCCGTCGTGATCGGCTTGCTGCCCGCCGCCACGGCCGTGGTCGCGGTGCTCCGGGCCCGCGAACGGCCCACTCCCCGGTTCTGGCTGGCCAGCAGCTTGGGCGTGGCCGCCGTGGTCGGGTTCGTGGCGATCACCGCCGGCGGCCTCGAAGCACTGCAGCCGGCCGACCTGCTGCTGGCGGGCGCGGTCGCGCTCGCCGCGATCGGCTACGGCGAGGGCGCCCTGCTGTCCCGCGAGCTCGGCTCCTGGCAGACCATCTGCTGGGCCCTGATCGTGGCGCTGCCCGTGATGGTGCCGCTGATGCTCGTCGGGCTCGGCTCCGGCTGGCCCCGGGCGGATGCGCCGGCCTGGCTGGCCTTCGCCTACCTCGCCGGGGTGAGCATGTTCCTCGGGTTCTTCGCCTGGTACCGCGGGTTGGCGATCGGGCCGATCGCCCGGGTGAGCCAGATCCAGCTCGTGCAACCCGTGCTCACGATAGTGTGGGCCGCCCTGCTGCTCGGGGAGCGGCTCGACCTCGTGGTGCTGGTCGGCGCGGTCGCGGTGATCGCCTGCGCGGCGACCGCGGTGCGCGCCCGCATCCGCTGACGGCGCTCGCCACCGCCGCCCGAAAGCGGTGCCCCGAGTGCACAACTCCTGCACTGTGACCTGGCTGCACCCCACGGCCCCCGGAAATCCGCCGTTGGGGCCGGCCGGGCGGGAAAATTGCAGGAGCGGTGGACCCCCTTGGGGCACTGTGGGTACAGAAAATACGTCTGTGGTCGCGTTTGTGAGTCTGGCTTGCGGGGGCGATGTGGCGGATGATGTCGGTGTCTGTCACGGCGACGCCGATCTTAACTTGGTGCTGTTTTGTGAGCCTGCGCAGGAGCGTGGTGTGGAGGACTCCCACGGGAACCGTGGATTGTTGCTACGAGCACGAGTGTTAGATTCCGTTTTTTGCCCCTGTCCTCCCCGTGACAGATCCGAATATTGGGTTGAACGGTGAGGAGTTGAATCATGGATGTTGTTCACGACCGGGCCGCGGGAATCGATGTGTCCAAGCGCGACGCGAAGGTCTGTGTTCGAGTGCCGGAGGGCAGGCCGGGACGGTTCACCACCACGGTGACAACGTGGGGGTCCACAACGAATCAGATCCTGGAGCTACGGGCGTATCTGATGCGTCACCAGGTGACGACGGTGATCCTGGAAGCGACCAGCGATTACTGGAAACCGTTCTACTACCTCCTTGAGGAAACCCTGCCGTTGATGCTCGTCAACGCGAAGGCTGCCCGGAATATGCCGGGCCGCAAAACCGATGTTGCCGACGCGGTCTGGCTGGCTGAATTAGCCGCGCACGGTTTGTTGCGGGCGTCGTTCGTGCCGCCGGAACCGATCCGGGAACTGCGCGATCTGACTCGGGCACGCGCGACCGTGGTCCGGGACCGGACCCGGGAGATCCATCGGTTGGAGAAGTTCCTAGAAAGCACCGGCATCAAGCTCTCTTCGGTCGTCACTGACCTCACCGGTGTTTCCGCCAGGGCCATGCTCGAAGCGTTGATCGCGGGCGAACACGACCCCGACGTCCTCGCGGAGTTGGCTCAAGGACGGATGCGGTCCAAGAAACCCGAACTCGTCGAAGCGTTGGTGGGCCGCTTCGGCGAGCACCACGCATTCATGACCCGCTCACACCTGGGCCAGATCGATGTGTTCACCGACCGCATCACCGAGCTGGACGCGCGGATCGAGGCGTCGATGGCGCCCTTTCGTCCACTCCGAGACGCCCTCACCACCATCCCGGGAGTCTCAACCATCGTCGCTGACATGATCATCGCCGAGACCGGCGGTGACATGAATGTGTTCCCCACCGCTGAACAACTCGCGTCCTGGGCAGGCGTTTGTCCGGGCTCGAACCAGTCCGCGGGCCGCATCAAATCCACCCACATCTTGCCCGGAAACAAGTACCTCAAAGCCGCTCTCGGCACTGCGGCGATAGCCGCCGCCCGGTCGAGGAACACTTACCTCGCCGCCCAATACCGCCGAATCACCGCACGCCGCGGCCGGCCCAAAGCGATCGTCGCTCTCGAGCACACCATCCTCACCGCGACCTGGAACATGCTCACCACCGGCGAGTGTTACACCGACCCCGGAGCAGACTTCTATGCGCGGCTCGCCCCGGAACGCACGAAGAACCGAGCCCTCAACCAGCTCCGCACACTCGGATACGACGTCACCCTCACACCGGCAGCCGCATGACCTCACGTTTATTTTCGTGTTAGTTATGCGCATCGCCGGGCGGGATGGCGGGCAGGGGAGGAGAATGTGCCTGTGTGACGTGCGTTCACCCGCCGGTTACCTGATCGTCTTAGGCTGGCCGCGTCGCGGTTCGTCGCGAAAGCCGGACAGGAGCGTGCGTGACCCCGAACCATCCAGAGCCCGATAAGCGCTCAGCCGACTCACTCGCCAGCACAGTCTCGATGCCGGCCACCACGTCGTTTCCCGGCACCGCGATCTCAGACCCGTATGTGCACGCCCACGAGCAAGGCGTGCTGGATGCCGGCCATCTGGTGCACCCTGAGCGCACCCTCGTCGATATCCTGCGGGCCACCGCCGAGGAGTACCCCACCGCTCTGGCGCTCGAAGACGCCGCGGGGGCGCTCAGCTACCGCCGCCTGGTGCGGCTGGTCAGCGACCAGGCCGTGCAGCTCAGCCGCGCGGGCGTGCGCCGCGGCGACACCGTGGGCATCCGCATCCCGTCCGGCACCCGCGAGCTCTACCTGTCGATCCTGGCCACCCTCAGCGTGGGCGCCGCCTATGTGCCGGTGGACGCGGACGACCCCGACGAACGTGCCCGGTTGGTGTTCGGCGAGGCCCATGTCGTGGGGGTGATCGGGGCCGGCGGCCGGTTCGCCGTGCGCGACGGCCTCGACGCCGGTGTGCTCACCGAGCGCCCGGTGCCGGCCGGGGAAGACCCGTCGCTGGCGCACTGGGGCGAGCCGATGCCGGGGCCCGACGACGACGCCTGGATCATCTTCACGTCCGGCTCCACGGGTGTGCCCAAGGGTGTCGCCGTGACGCACCGCTCCGCCGCGGCGTTCGTGGACGCCGAGGCCGGGCTGTTCCTGGCCGGCGAACCGATCGCGCCGGGCGACCGGGTGCTGGCCGGCCTCTCGGTGGCGTTCGACGCCTCCTGCGAGGAGATGTGGCTGGCCTGGCGGAACGGCGCGTGCCTGGTGCCGGCCCCGCGCTCCCTCGTGCGCAGCGGCGCCGACCTCGGCCCCTGGCTGATCGCGCACGGCATCACCGTGGTCTCCACGGTACCCACCCTCGCCGCGCTCTGGCCCGAGGAGGCACTGGAATCCGTGCGCCTGGTGATCTTCGGCGGCGAGGCCTGCCCACCCGAGCTGGCCGCCCGTATCAGCGGCCGCGGCCGCGAGGTGTGGAACACCTACGGCCCCACCGAGGCCACCGTCGTGGCCTGCGGCGCTCTGCTCGACGGCAGTGACCCCGTGCGCATCGGCCTGCCGCTGGACGGGTGGAGGCTCGCCGTGGTCGACGCCGACGGCGTCCGGGTGCCCGCCGGTGCGACCGGGGAGCTGATCATCGGCGGCGTGGGCCTGGCCCGCTACCTCGACGCGACGCAGGATGCCGTGAAGTACGCCCCGTACGCCGGCCTCGGCTGGGACCGCGCCTATCGCAGCGGCGACCTGGTGCGCTTCGACCCCACCGGGCTCGTGTTCGTGGGCCGCGCCGACGACCAGATCAAACTCGGCGGGCGTCGCATCGAACTCGGTGAGATCGATGCGGCGCTGCAGGCCCTGCCGGGCGTGGCCGGTGCCGCCGCGGTGGTGCAGACGACCCCGGCCGGCAACCAGGTGCTGGTGGGCTACCTCTCTCTCGTCGACCCCGCCCCGGCCGGGCCGGCCGACCCCGCGGCCTTCGACCTGACCGCCGCCACCGAGGCCCTGCGTGTCGCGTTGCCGGCCGCGCTCGTGCCGTTGCTCGCCGTGGTCGACACCATCCCCACCCGCACCTCGGGCAAGGTCGACCGGGCCGCCCTGCCCTGGCCGCTGCCCAGCCTGGCCGGCGCCGGCACCGACACGGATGCGCTCACCCCCACGGCCGTCTGGCTCGCCGAGCACTGGGCCGCGATCCTCGGGCTGCCGGTCGCCGACGCCGACAGCGACTTCTTCGCCTACGGCGGCGGTTCGCTCTCGGCCGCCCAGTTCGTCTCCGCGATCCGGGAGCGCTACCCCGACACCCGGGTCAGTGACATCTACGACCACCCCCGCATCGGCGCGCTGGCCGCCGAACTCGACGGCCGCACCCCGCCGGTGGCCCGTCGGAGCCGCGCGGTGCTGCCCACCCCGGCGCGGAGCGGTCTGCTGCAGAGCCTGCTCGGCATCCCGCTGCACCTGCTCGTGGGCGCCAAATGGCTGGTCTACCTGGCCGCGGCCAACAACGTGCTGTCTGCCGCCGGCGCATCCTTCGCCCCCACAGTGTCGTGGTGGTGGATCCTCGCAGGGTTCCTCCTGCTCGTCACGCCGCTGGGCAAGATGGGCATCTCGGTGGCTGCGGCCCGGCTGCTGCTCCGGGGCGTCAAGCCGGGCGCCTACCCGCGCGGCGGATCGGTGCACCTGCGGTTGTGGCTGGCCGAACAGGTGGCCCAGTTCGTCGACGCCGCCAGCCTGGCCGGGGCGCCGTGGATCAGCTACTACGCCCGCCTGCTCGGCGCCCGCATAGAACCCGGCGTCGACCTGCACTCGGTGCCGCCGGTCACCGGGATGCTCAGCATCGGCGAGCGCGCCGCGATCGAACCAGAGGTGGACCTGGCCGGGTATTGGCTCGACGGCGACACCCTACGCCTGGGGCAGGTGAAGATCGGCGCCGAGGCCGTGATCGGCTCCCGCAGCACGCTGCTCGGCGGCGCGAAGATCGGCGCCGGCGCCGAGATCGAACCGGGCTCCGCGGTCTCCGGCCGGGTCCCGGCCGGCGAACGCTGGGCCGGCTCACCCGCCGCCCGGGTCGGCTCCGCCCGGCACGCCTGGCCGGCCGAGCGCCCGCCGAGCGCCCGCCGCTGGCTGCTCGCCTACGGTGCCGGCTCGGTCGGTCTCACCGCCATCCCCACGGCCGCGGTGCTGCTCGGCGTGCTCATCGTCGGGCTGCTCGTAGGGGATGCCGCCAGCCTCGGCGCCGCCGTGGGCCGTGCGGCCCTGGCCGTGCCGCTCGCGGTGCTCGCCGCCGGCCTGCTCTACGCCGGGGCCGTGATCGGCGCGGTGCGGCTGCTCGGCTTGGGGCTGTCCGAGGGGCACCATCCGGTGCGCAGCCGCGTGGGCTGGCAGGTCTGGATGACCGAACGCTTGCTCGACGGCGCCCGCACCCTGCTCTTCCCGGTCTACGCGAGCCTGATCACCCCGGTGTGGCTGCGGTTGCTCGGCGCCAAGGTCGGCCCCGGCGTCGAGGCCTCCACGGTGCTGCTCGTGCCCGCGCTCACCACCATCGCGCCCGGCGCGTTCCTGGCCGACGACACCATGGTCGCCTGCTACGAGCTCGGCGGCGGCTGGATGCGCATCGACCGGGCCAAGATCGGCCGCCGGGCGTTCCTGGGCAACAGCGGCATCGCCGGCCCCGGCCGCACCGTGCCACGGGACGGCCTCGTGGCCGTGCTCTCCTCCACCCCGCGGAAGGCCAAGCGCGGCTCGTCCTGGCTGGGCAACCCGCCGGCGCGGCTGCGTCGCCGGGTCACCGACATCGACGAGGCCCGCACCTTCCACCCGCCGGCGCGGCTGCGGCTGGCCCGGTCGCTCTGGGAATTGCTGCGCCTGGTGCCGGTGTTTGTCTCCGCCTGGATCGCCCTCGGCGTGCTGGCCGTGCTGGAGACGCTCTGGCTTGCGGCCGGCCCCGGCTGGGCGCTGCTGCTGTCCGGGTTCGTGCTCATCGGCGCGGGCGTGGTCGCGGCGGCGGTCAGCACGGCTGCCAAGTGGCTGCTCGTGGGCCGCATCCGCGCCACCGAGCATCCGCTCTGGTCGTCGTTCATCTGGCGCAACGAGGTGTCCGACACCTTTGTGGAGATGGTGGCCCGGCCCTGGTTCGCGCAGAACGCGTCGGGCACCCCGGCCCTGGCGCTGTGGCTGCGCTCGCTCGGCGCCCGGATCGGCCGGGGCGTGTGGTGCGAGTCGTACTGGCTGCCCGAGGCGGACCTGGTCACCCTCGCCGCCGGCAGCAGCGTCAACCGCGGCTGCGTGGTGCAGACGCACCTGTTCCACGACCGGATCATGCAACTGGACACCGTGCACATCGGCGCCGGCGGCACCCTGGGGCCCAACAGCGTGATCCTGCCCGCGGCTCGGATCGACGACCATGCCACCGTAGGGCCCGGCTCCCTGGTGATGCGCGGTGAGCGGGTGCCCACCGACTCGCTCTGGGCCGGCAACCCGATTGCGCCGTGGCACCGTCCGCCATGGAAGACTTGACCCCGTTATGTTGTCTCCCACGCCTCCCATCATCGGCTCCACGTCAGCGGGCGACCCCTACCTGCCGGCGAGTGGGAACGGCGGCTACCAGGTCGAGCACTACGACCTGGTGCTCGACTACCGGGTCTCCTCCAATCGGCTGACCGCGACCGCCACGATCACCGCGCGCGCCCTCACCCGGCTCGACCGGTTCAGCCTCGACCTGGCCGGCCTCAGCGTCGACAAGGTCACCGTGGCCGGGCGGATGCCCACCAAGACCACGCACACCGCCCGCAAGCTGGTGCTCACCCCAGCCGTGCCGCTGCAGCCGGGCGAGCGATTCGACGTGGTCGTGGCGTACCGCGGTGCGCCGCACCCGGTGCGCAGCCACTGGGGCGAGCTGGGCTGGGAGGAACTCACCGACGGCGTGCTCGTCGCCGGGCAACCGAGCGGCGCACCGTCGTGGTTCCCCTGCAACGACCACCCCAGCGACAAGGCCACGTTCCGCATCCAGCTCAGCTGCGAGGCCCCGTACACCGTGGTGAGCAACGGGCCGCTCGTGGCCAAGACCAGCAGGTCCGGCCGCACCACCTGGACCTTCGAGGTGCGCGAGCCGATGGCCGCCTATCTGGCCAGCGTGCAGATCGGCCGGTACCGCCGGCAGGACGTGACCGCCACCCCGGTGGCCTACAGCCTCTTCTACCCGCCCGCGCTGGCCCGGCCGGTCGCGGTGGACTTCGCCAGGCTGGGCGACATGATTTCAGTGTTCGGTGAGGCATTCGGCCCCTACCCGTTCCCGGCGTTCTCCGTGATCGTCACGGCTGATGAGCTGGAGATCCCGCTCGAGGCGCACGGGTTGGCCGTGTTCGGCCGCAACCACGTGGACGGCCTGCACGGCAGCGACCGGCTCATCGCCCACGAGCTGGCCCACCAGTGGTTCGGCAACAGTCTCACCCTCACGCGGTGGGCGGACATCTGGCTGCACGAGGGCTTCGCCTGCTACGCCGAGTGGATCTGGGCGGAGGCCAGCGGCGGACTCACCGCGCACGAGAGCGCGGTGCAGCACCGGGCCGAGGTCGACCTGCTGCCCAAGAACATCGTCGTCGGCGACCCCGGCCCGCAGGACATGTTCGACGACAGGGTCTACAAGCGCGGCGCCCTGGCCCTGCACGCCGTGCGCCAGGCCATCGGCGATGAGGCCTTCTTCACGGCGCTCCGCGCGTACACGCGCACCCACCGGCACGGCAGCGTCACCACCGACGACCTGCTCGGCTGCTTCGATGTGGCCTCCGGTACCCGCGTCGCCGACAAGATCATCGCCCGCTGGGTGTCGGGCAAGAGCCTGCCGCCGCTGGCCGCCTAACCTGCCGCCGGCCGGGGCTCGCGCGCCCGACGTCCACGAGGCGCCGCCCAAGTCACAGTCGGCAGCCGGGACGGGGCACTTCGAGGCGACTCGAGCGAACGTTCTCGCCGCATCCGTCACGGGCCGCGACCTGCCCGGCGGATGCCCGGGGAGGGTTTCGTGCGGACGCCATGCGAGCAGCGCGTCTCCGGGCCGGTTTCCGCAAGCCAGACTCCTCGGCTCGCTCGACCCCCTGTGCTCCGTTCGATGAGTTGTCACTTTGCGCCCGCACACGCTCACCGAATGGCCGACGTGCACCGCGTGGCCAGCGCGCCCGCGCACGAGTGCGTGTTCCATCACGATCGAGTTCTCCCCGATGCTGATCGCGCCGCCGACGCCACTGCAGGCGAACTACACGGTGTCGGGCTCGAAGACCTCGAAGACCTCCAGAAGCGCGGTGCAGGCCGCGATGGCGCGGTGGGCGGCGGGACCGCAGGAGGCCCAGTGCGGGCGGCCCGGCAGCATCCGCTCGCAGGCCGCCATCGAGACGGATGCGGCCTCACGACAGGCGCGCAGCAGGGCCTGCGTCGTGGGCCCGTCGGTGCCGGAGCGCCAGCCCAGCAGCCGGGTCGTGGCCGCGCAGACCTCCACGCAGTCCAGGTCAGCCAGGAAGCATGTCGTGACGACCCCGTCGCCGCCCAGCCGCAGGCAAGCCTCCGCACAGTCCTCACTCACCCGCTCGAGCTCGGCGCAGGCGTCGATGCAGTCCTGTACCTCTACAGGTGGGGCTATGGTCAACCGTTTGGCGTCCATCACCTCACGCTAATCCCGACGACCGGGACGGTGCCAGCCCTGCGCCGATTCGGCTGTCGCCGGCACACCGCGCGGCCGTCGTGGCGACTACGGTGCGATCGCGGAGAGGCGGAGGTAATGTGGCCGGTGCCGGCCGTGGCCGGGCGGGTGAGAAGGGACACACGGTGACCATTGCTGCGACCGGGTTGAGTGCCGTTGAGGTTGAGGAGCGCGTGGCCACCGGCCGTACCAACGCCTTCGTGCAAGACACCAGCCGGAGTATCTGGAGCATCCTGCGTGCCAACGTGCTCACCCTGTTCAACGGCATCATCCTGGCCTGCTTCCTTGTTCTGCTCGCGATCGGGCGATGGCAAGACGCTCTGTTCGGCTTCAGCGCCATCGCGAACGCGGTCATCGGCACGGTGCAGGAGTACCGCGCGAAGCTGGCGTTGGACCGGCTGGCGCTCCTGAACGCACCGAACGCCCGCGTGCTGCGCGAGGCGGGGGAGGAGGAGATCCCGATCGAGGCGGTCGTGCTCGACGACATCCTCGTCTTGCGGGCCGGCGATCAGGTCGCTGCCGACGCAATCGTGACCGGCTCCCGCGGCCTTCAACTCGACGAGTCCATGCTCACCGGCGAATCGGATGCCGTCGAGAAGTCCCCGGGCGACCGGGTGCTGTCCGGCTCCGTCGTTGTAGCCGGGGAAGGCACCGGCGCCGTCGACAGGGTGGGCGCCGACTCCTTTGCCAATTCCCTCGCTGCCGAAGCGAAGAAGTTCTCCCTGGTGGCGTCGGAGCTCCGCTCGTCGATCAACCGGGTGCTCACCTGGGTGGCCTGGATCATCGGGCCGATCGCGCTGTTGGTGCTGAACGCCCAGATGGTCGCGCAGGGTGGCTGGGAAGATGCGACCGCCAGCGGGGCGTGGCGGGACGCGGTCACCGCCACCATCGCCGCCGTCGTGGCGATGGTGCCGCTCGGGCTGGTGCTCATGACGAGCATCACTTTCGCGGTGGGAGCCGTGAAGCTGGCCCGGCAGCAGGTGCTCGTGCAGGAACTGCCCGCCGTCGAGGGGCTGGCGCGGGTGGACCTGATCTGCCTCGACAAGACGGGAACTCTCACGCAGGGCGACATCGTCTTCGATGCGGCGCATCCGTTGACCGCCGTGACCGGTTGGCAGGGCGTGCTGGCCTGGTACGGGATTCAGAACGATGCGAACGCGACCGCGCGCAGCCTGGCCGGGCGATTCGACGACCCGGTCGGGGAGGAACCGCTGGACCGGGTTCCGTTCTCGTCCGCCCGCAAGTGGAGCGCCGTGATCTTCGGCGACGGCATGTGGGTTCTCGGCGGGCCCGAGATGGTCTTCCCGGCCGCCGCTTCCGGAGACCCGGTGCTGCAGGAGCTTGCCAGCCGGGCCGGAGAGCTTGCCGCGACCGGCCGGCGCACCCTGGTTCTCGCGCACGGCAGCCCCACCCACGACGAAACCGTGCCCGTGGACGCCGTGCCGGTTGTGCTGCTCACGTTCAAGGAGAACATCCGGCCCGACGCCGCCGAAACGCTCTCCTTCTTCGCCGCGCAAGGCGTGGGCGTGCGGATCATCTCGGGGGACAACCCGCAGACCGTCGCGGCGATCGCCCGTGAGGTGGGTCTGGATGCGCCGTCCGGCTTCGACGCCCGCGAACTGCCGGACACCGACGCCGAGTTGCTCACGGTGCTCGACGACTACCTGGTGTTCGGCCGCGTGACGCCCGACCAGAAGCGTCGCATCGTGGTGGCTCTCAAATCGGCCGGGCACACCGTGGCCATGACCGGCGACGGTGTGAACGACGCGCTCGCCATCAAGGAGGCGGACATCGGCGTGGCCATGAACTCCGGCGCGGCCGCCACGAAGGCCGTGGCCCGGCTGGTGCTACTCGACGGACGCTTCTCACATCTGCCCAGCGTCGTGGCGGAGGGGCGGCAGGTGATCGCGAACATCGAACGCGTCTCGATGCTCTTCCTCACCAAGACGTCGTACGCGACGTTCCTCGCGATCACCTTCGGCATCCTCCTGCTCCCGTTCCCGTTCCTGCCCCGGCAGCTCTCGGTCACCGACGGGCTCACCATCGGCATCCCGGCGTTCTTCCTCGCGCTGCTGCCCAACGCGCAGCGCTACGTGCCCGGGTTTCTCCGCCGCTCCCTGACCTTCGCGGTCCCGGCCGGTCTGGCCGTGACCTTCGGCCTGGCCGTCTACGCGCGGCTCGCGGCGGACCTGGCGATCCCGGAGGCGGAGATCCGCAGCGGGTCCACCCTCATCCTCACCATCATCGGCCTGTGGATCCTCGTGGTGCTGTCCCGTCCCGTCACGCGCTTCAAGGGGCTCGTCATCGGAACCATGATGATCGGGCTGGTCCTGATGTACACGCTGCCGATCAGTCGCGACTTCCTGCAGCTGGTGGACCTCACCCTGGCCACGGCGGTGCTCGCGCTGGGCACCTCACTGGTGTGCATCGCACTCATCGAGATCGTGCGGTTCGTGCACCGGCGGGTCTCCCGCCGCGACGCGGAGCGGGCGTCGCGTCAGCGCATCGCGAAATAGCGCCGGCCCGGCCCGACCCACAGCGGCAGGACCACGGCTGCCACCAGGACCAGCTGGATCGTCACCCCCGACCAGTCCCCGTCGTCGGCGACCACCAGGTCGATGACCGAGAGCGCCAACCCCAGCAGGATCACCACGGTCGCGCCCAGCCGCGACGCCCTGCTGCCGCGCGCGACGCCCGACGCGAGGGCCACCACGAACAGGCCGAACAGGATGATGCCGGCTCCGACCAACGTGACGCCGAGCGCGATACCGTCGGCAGCCACGTCGGGGGCGTAGCGCAGGAAGAGGGTCACGATCCCGAGCGCGATCTGGGTGATCCCGCCGATGTACATCAGGACCACGGCCCAGGTGACCCAGCCGGGGCGGGAGGGTTCGTCGCCTGTCATGACAGTAGGACACCGTTCGCGCGGTGGTGCAGCCTGTACGTCATCGAAACCGGCCTCCTCGCCGATGCGGTCAGGCTGCAGGCTGTCGAACTGACAGGGCAGCCAACCGATGTTGCGGTCAGGATACCGACGCAACATCCGTCTGTGCAATCACCGCCGAGAGGGTGACACGAACGAGCCCCGCCCTGCCCGAAGGCAGGACGAGGCTCGTCGGCTGAACGGATCGGCCGCTGGCCGTCGCGGCTACTTCACCGTGGCCGTCTTCGCGCTGGTGTTGTACAGCGTGACGTAGCCGGGCTTGGTGGCGGTCACCTTCACCGTGATGCTCTTACCCGCGAGAGCCGGGGTGAGCTTCAGCGTTTTGGTGTTGCCACCGATCGCGTGCAGGTTGGCGTACCAGGTGTACGACAGCGTGACGCCGGCGTCGTACGTCGCCGTCTTCACCGCCAGAGTCTGGCCGACCTTGGCCGTGCCGGTGATGGTCGCTCTCGGGGAGAGCGTCTGCACTCCTGCGACGATGCGCTTTCCGGCACTCGTCTTGCTGGCCGACGTGTACCCGGCCTTCGAACCGGTCACCCGGACGGCGACGCTGTGGGCGTTGTCCGCGGCGACGGGTTTGTAGGCAGTGCCGGTCGCTCCGGCGATCGCCTTGCCGTCTCGGAGCCACTGTATCTTCAGAGCGGTCCCGGAATCCCAGGTGCCTGTCGTGGCGGTGAGCGTCCGGCCCACCTGAGCTGTTCCGGTGACGACAGGGACCGGCGTCGCCGACAGGGTTCCGGCGGCAATGGAGGCTGTCGCACGGCTCGTCCGGATGACCGTGGCATAGCCGGCCTTCGACCCCGTCACTGTGACGGTCAGGGTATGACCGTTGTCTGCGGCGATCAATTTGTAGGCCGTGCCGGTCGCTCCGGTGATCGGCTTACCGTCTCGGAGCCACTGCGTTTTCAGTGCGGTACCGGTGTCCCAGGTGCCCGTCGCAGCGGTGAGCGTCCGGCCGACCCGTACCGTTCCGGTGACGACCGGGACCGGCGTCGCCGACAGAGTGCCGACAACAACGGACGCTGTCGAGCGGCTCGTCGTGGTGAGTGAGGCGTAGCCCTTCTTGGATCCGGTCACCGAGACGGCCAGCGCGTGTGCGAGGTCCGCAGCGGCCACTGTGTACGATCCGCCGTTCGCTCCGGCGATCGCCTTGCCGTCTCGGAGCCACTGGATGCGGAGCGACGTCCCGGCGTCCCACGTTCCGGTGGCGGCCTTGACGACCTTGCCCACCTGCACCGTGCCGGTGATGGTGGGGACCGGAGTCGCCACCAGACTGCCGGACGCGACCTTGGCCGTAGCCGTGCTGGTCGTGCTCAGCGGCGCGTATGCGGTCTTGGTGCCGGTCACTGTGACGGTGATCGTCGAGCCGACAGTGTTCGCGGTCGGACTGTACGTCGCCCCGGTAGCGCCGGAGATCGCCACACCGTCGGCAAGCCACTGGTAGGCCAGGGTCGCCCCGTCGTCCCAGGTGCCGGGGACGACGGTGAGCGCGACGCCCACCTTCGGTGCGCCTTGGATGAGAGGAACCGGTGTCGACGTGAGATGCCCAGCGGCGACCTTGCGGGTCGCCGTGCTGGAGGTGACAACCGTGGCGTACCCGGTCTTGGTGCCTGTGACCGTGACGGTGATGACCGAACCGAGCTGGTTCGCTGCGGGGGTGTAGGTCGGGCCGGTGGCGCCCTCGACGGGTGTGCCGTCGACGTTCCACTGGAAGGTCAGGTCGGTGTCCGCGTCCCAGGTGCCCGGATCGGCTGTGAGTTCGACGGCGACCTGGGCGGTTCCGGTGATGGTGGGAACGGGCGCGTGCACCAGGGTCCCGGGAACGACCGCCTTGGTGGGCTCGCTGGATTCGGAGACCGTGACGTACCCGGTCTTGGTGCCTGTGACCGTGACGGTGATGACCGAACCGAGCTGGTTCGCTGCGGGGGTGTAGGTCGGGCCGGTGGCGCCCTCGACGGGTGTGTCGTCGACGTTCCACTGGTACGTCAGGTCGGTGCCCTCGTCCCAGGTGCCCGGATCGGCCGTCAGGTCGAGGCCGACCTGGGCGGCTCCGGTGATGGTGGGTACGGGCGCGTGCACCAGGGTCCCGGGAACGACCGTCTGGGTGGGCTCGCTGGATTCGGAGACCGTGACGTACCCGGTCTTGGTGCCCGTGACCGTGACCGTGATGACCGAACCAAGCTGAGCGCCGGCGGGGGTGAAGCTCGCGCCGGTGGCGCCGTCGACGGCTACGCCGTCGGCCATCCACTGGTAGCTGAGCGTCGAGCCCTCATCCCAGGTGCCGGGGTGAGCGCTGAGTTCGACATTCACCCGAGCGGTTCCGCTGATGGTCGGCGTCGGCGTGAAGCTCAGGGCTCCGGCCGCGATGGGGGCCGTCGGGTTGCTCGTCTTGGACACGTCAGCGTAGGAGTCCTTGGTGCTCGTGACGGCGACCGTGATGGTGTCGCCCACCATGCTCGCCTCGACGGCGAAGGTGAGGCCGCTGGCCCCGTCGACCGCGGTACCGTTCCTCAACCACTGGTAGCGGAGAGCGGTTCCGGAATCCCACACGCCGGGATCCACTGTCAATGTGGAATCGACCTGTGCCGATCCACTGATCACCGGGGTGGGCGTGAGGGTCTGGGCGGCGGGCGCGATCTTGACCGAGTCGCTGGACACCGTGACCGGTGAGAACCCGATCTTGGTGCCGGTGACGGACACGACGAGTGATCCACCGATCTGGCCGATCAAGGGCGTGTAGCTCGCGCTCGTCGCACCGCTGACGGGAACGCCGTCCACCGACCACTGGTAGCTGTACGTTGTGCCGTCCGCCCAGAATCCGGGCACGGCCTGGACAGGCGACTGTGCTCGCGGTGTGGAGGAGAGCGTGGGGGATGGAGGCGTCGTGAAGGCGCCGGCGGCAACGGCAGCGGATGCCGCGCTCGTGCGGGCGAGGGTCGTGTAGCCGGCCTTCGTGCCCGTGACGGTGACGGCGAGGGTCTGCCCCAGTTGCGTCGCCACAGCAGGGGTGTAGACCGGAGCGGTGGCGCCCGAGATCGGGGCGCCGTTTGCGGACCACTGGTAGGTGAAGTACGCACCGGAATCCCAGGTTCCCGGGTCGACGGAGAGCGGCTTCCCGAACTGCGGGGTTCCGACGATCACCGGCGTGGACGCCGCGAACGTCGCTCGCGTCACAACGGCGGAGGCCGCGCTTGTCGTGGTGACCGGGGATGAGGAGCCGTTGGATCCGGTGGTCTTCAGCGTCAGGGTAAGACCGAGCGTTCCAGGTGTGGGGGTGTAGGTGTTGTTCGTGGCGCCGTCGATGGGCGTACCGTCGACAAACCACTGGTAGGACAGCTTTGTGCCCGCGCCCCATCCGGCGGTGTCTGCGGTGAACGGCTGGCCGACGGAAGGGGTGCCGGTGAAGGTCGGCACCGCTGACGGAGCAACCGGCTCGGCGCCGATGACGAGACTCGGTGAGCAGTCAATGCAGGTCGAGCCCAGCGTGTCGGCTCTCGCGACGGCGCTGAGGGTTGCCCCGACGGTGCCGGCGCGGGGCACGGCCGTGAACGACGCCGTCGTGGTGGCGCCGACCGCCGTCGACGGCACGGCCCAGGTGAGCGTGGCGCCCGAAATCGTGACGCCCTCCGGAAGGGTGCCCAGTTCCGCCTTGTCGACGATCTTGCTGATGTCGACCGTCACCGTGCTGCCCGCTTGAACGACCTTGCCCGTGTTGCGGCTGGTGAGGGTGTAGGTGGCGGTGTCGCCCTCGTTGAGAGGTGCAGCGGGGCCGGTGAGGCTGAGGTTGAACTTCGCGGGCCACGCCGGCTTGCCCGGCGTGTAGATCCAGGAGGCGAAGAACGCCGTGAGATCGCGGCCCGAAATCTCCTCGGCCAGGTCGATGAACTCCGCGGTGCTCCTGCTTGTGCCCGTGTGTCGGAGCTGGTCCTGCTGCATGACCTGCGCGAAGTTCGCCGCTCCGATGGCGGTGCGCAGTGCCTCCAGCGCGATCGAACCCCGCGTGTAGGTCTGGTTGCCGAAGAGCTGAGATGCCTGAGTCATCTTGGCGGTCGGAACGGTCCAGAGCGAGCTGGTCGACGAGGCGGAATTCCAGGCGGAGTAGTAGGACGTTTCGGGGGAGTTGGCTGTCGAGCCGGCGCTTTCGAAGGGGACCTGCTGCTCGGTGTACGTCGCCGATCCCTCGTTGAGCCAGATGTCATTCCAGTCTTTCGGGGAGACACCGTCACCGAACCACTGGTGCATGATCTCGTGGATCGCAGTGCCGCGACTGGCGCTGTTCGGGAAGAACGAGCGGTCCTGGGTCTCCAGGGCATAGTTGATGGCCGAGGGGACGATATCGGTGACGAAACCCACGCTCTTGCCGGGGTAAGGGCCGTACTTCGACTCCAGGAAGTCGAGGATCGACTTCAGCTGGGCTCGGGTGGCATGGGTGGTGGCCTGGTTGGCCACCGAGATCGCCGGGTCGATGAACGTCCATTCGTGGAGGGTGCGTCCACTGGCCAGCAGGATGTCCGATTCATAGCTCGTGTACCGGCCCACCGAGATCAGAACCAGCTCGCTCGCCATGGGCTTGGTCTCATCCCACTGCCAGGTGGTGCGGCTGCCGTCGGCGCTGGGCGTCCGGGAGATCAACTCTCCGTTGCTCACCACGGCAGCGTCCCGCAGACCTGGATTGGCGGTGGCGGCGGTGGCCGATGTGCCCAGCTTGCTCGGGGCGTCGACCGTGATCGTGTACGTCGCCTTGTCGCTGGGCGTGTTGTTGTTCGGGAAAGCGGTCATGGCCCCGACAGGCTGGTTGACGAACGTGGCACCGTCGGTGGTGTTGTTCCACCCCTCGGACGAACCATCGGTGTCGGTGTGCGCGACCGGTGTGCCGGAGTACTTCACGACGGTGGTGAAGGTGCCGTCGACGGGTGTGGCCGGTGTGACGATGAGCTTGTGCACATCCGTTGTCGCATTGGCGGTGGTGGTGTTCTCGATGCGCGTGAACGTCGCCGCCGCTCCATTCACGGAGACAGATTCCACGTTGAGCGTGCTCGCCTCGAGGGTGCTCGTGGAACCCTGGAAATCGAAGGAGTAGGACGACAGGGGGCCGGCGGTGGTGGCGGCCTGAATCGAGGCGGTCGCCGCGGAGATGGTGGTGGAGGAGACAGCGTTGTTGGTGGCCGAGACGGCGACCTTGACGGACATGTTGATGTCGTAGTGCAGGGCGTCGTAGCCGGAGTTGCCCTGATTGGGGAACAGTGTGTCACCGGACGTCTGACCGCCGGCGGCTGCATCGGCCGCGTGGGCGGAGGCGGAGACCGGGATCTGGCTGCCCGCGACAAGCCCGGTGATCAGCAGCGCGGCTGCCGCTCGGTTGGCTCGCCTGTTCGGTTGCCGGGATGGGGGGAATCGGTATTCGTGCATGGCTGTGGCATCTCCTCGATGAGTGGGACCTGACGGCGCGGCATCGATCCCGGGTGCACTGAATTCGAGGTGGAGAAGGGGGGTAAAACCACATCGGGATGGATGCACAGAATGCAGCATAGAAGTGGGTCATTTCTTGCGTATTACAAAAGGAATACGAGAAAAATCTCGCTATATCCCCTGATTTTTGCTCAAATCACGTGTCAAACGTCGTTGCGAATCTGATTTATTGCGCTCAGCACCTTTTCTGGGCTGATCCGGACGGATGGGCCGGGAAATGCGCTCGGTGCCCGCCAATCATGCCCGCGGCGCGACGCTTATGAGGATCACCAAAATAGGGGGCACCCGCACAGGGGAGGGTGCGTCGGTCTCGACACGGGTCGGCTGCAGGACGGGCGGACCCGCCCGCTATCCGACCCGGGCGGGCATCACGTACAGCTCCGGGCGGCAGGCGCCGACGATGGCGACGGTCGCCGCGGTTCCTGGGGGAGAGGACACCGGCAGCAGGTGCAGCGCGGTCGGGGGAAACGGAGACTGAGGCCAGTCGACGAGTCGGCGGCGCGCCATCGTGGCGTTTGGCCCTGGGGCGGTGGCGGGCCCGTCGAGAGAGACGGTGAGGTCACGGGGGTCGACCCGGAGACCCACCCCGGCGACCTTGAGTATCGCCTCTTTCGTGGTCCACAGTGCGGCCACTGCTGCTTGGGCGACGTGCGGGGACAACGCGCTCAGGGCATCCGTTTCGGCTGGGGACAGCAGAACGTCGGTGATCGGTGCCCGGGCGAGGTCGGCGAGCGACTCGAGGTCGATGCCCACCGGGCCGGCGGCGGTGACCGCAAGGGCCAGCCGCCCGCCCGCCCGGGCCAGGCTCACCCAGGGCGCGACGGAGGTGGAGCCCGCGATGCTCACCCGCAATGGGCCGTGGTCGCCCGCGCCGCAGCGGGGGCATCGTTGGGTGAGGGTGACGGATGCGGCGTCCACGCCGGTCAACCGGGCCACCAGCTCGGCGAGGAGGGCATGGTCGCCGGCCTTGGTGTCCGCGCAGTCGCCCAGCGCCACGACCACGGTGTGCGGCAGATCGACCGCGGAGGGGCCGCCGCTCGGCCGGGCGTTGCCCGGCGGACCAGTCGACGGCAGGCCGTTGACGGGGGCGGGAGTATCGGGCACGCCCTCACCCTAACGCCGCCGGCCTTCGGCGGGGTCTGGCGCTGGCAAACCGCCTGCGTGGCCCTTGTTCGGGGGCCGTGCGGGTGCGAGAATCAACGGGACCAGCCCTTCTGGATGCACGTTGGCGTGCGAGGGCTGTCGAGGCTCCAGGCGCGGTGGGTGAGGATTCAGTGAAGCGGTTCGAAGGTCTGGCGAAGCCATCCACCCTCGCTGCCGGAGCGGTCTTCCTGATCGGCGGCATCCTCGACCAGGTCTTGCGCCTGACCGGGGATCCGGCCAGCGAGGTCGTGCTGAGCCCGCTCTACGCGGTGCGCTCCATCGCCCTGCTGGGCGGGGCGCTCCTCCTGATCCTGTCTTTGGTGTCGATCTACGAGCGCCACGCCAAACAGATCGGACCGTTCGGGTTCTCCGCGGCCATCGTGGCCGGCACCGGCACCATCCTGCTCAGCGGCCAATTCTGGGCCGAGTCCTTCCTCTATCCCACCCTGGGCCGCGTCGCCCCCGGACTGCTCGACGGCACAGATCGGGCCGGCTCCTACGCGTTCGGGTTGCTGCTGACCGCTGCGGTGTTCGGGGTCGGCTGGCTGCTGCTCGGCAGCGCGATCCTGCGCGCCCGGGTCTACCGGGTGCTTCCCGCCGTCGTGATCATGGCCGGCGGCGCCGTCTCGCTGCTCCCCGGCAACGCGCTGGGCCAGGCGGTGCTTGGCGCCGGCCTTGTGCTGCTCTCCTTCAGCCCCACCTATCGCAAGCACGAGGGCCCGCAGCGGCAAGCCAGCCCGGCGCGCTGACGCCCGGCTGTGCGGTGCGCCCCTCCGCTGGTGGCACACTTGTACGGCGAGTGAGGAGCAGCAGTGGCGCTGATTGATGACGCGATCTATGTGGATGGCCGTCGGGTGGCAACCCCGGAAACGTTGCAGGATGTGTTCGAGGTACTCAAAGAGAAGGACGGTTTTGCCTGGATCGGCCTGTACCGGCCGACCGACGACGAGGTGCGGTCGGTCGCGGACGAGTTCACGCTGCACCACCTCGCCATCGAGGACGCGCTCAAGGGCCATCAGCGAGCCAAGATCGAACGCTACTCCGACACCCTGTTCCTGGTGCTGCGTCCGGCCCGCTACATCGACGCAGAGGAGCGGGTGGAGTTCGGCGAGCTGCACGTCTTCGTCGGCCCCGACTTCGTCGTGACCATCCGGCACGCCGAATCGCCCGACCTCGCCTCGGTGCGGCAGCGACTGGAGAGCACGCCCAAGCTCCTCGCCTTCGGCCCGCAGGCGGTGCTGTACGCCATCCTCGACCAGGTGATCGACGAGTACGCGCCGGTCGTGGCCGGCCTCGAGAACGACATCGACGAAATTGAGGACCAGCTCTTCGACGGCGACCAGGCCGTCTCCCGGCGTATCTACGCCCTCTCCCGGGAGGTCATCGAGTTCCAGCGCGCCACTCAGCCGCTGATCGGCATGCTCGAGTCTCTCCAGGAGGGCTTCGAGAAGCACAATGTGGACGTGGAGCTGCATCGGCACCTGCGAGATGTGCTCGACCACACCATCCGGGTCGTCGAACGGGGGGATGCGTTCCGGCAGCTGTTGCAGAACGCGCTCACTGTGCACAGCACCCTCGTGGCCCAGCGACAGAACGACGAGACCCGCCGACTCTCCGAAACGGGTCTGGCGCAGAGCGAAGAGGTGAAGAAAATCTCCAGTTGGGCGGCGATCTTGTTCGCCCCCACACTGGTCGGCACCATCTACGGCATGAATTTCACCCACATGCCCGAGCTAAAATGGCAGTTCGGCTATCCGTTCGCGATCACCTTGATGGTCGCCATGGGGTTCGGGCTCTACGCCGTCTTCAAGCGCAAAGACTGGCTCTAGACACCCGATTGTGGTCAAACACCCCCAGAATCCTGCGAATGCGGCAAATAAGCGGGTGGCCTAACCAAGATCGGACCGGCGGAGAAATAGGGTGTGGGTGTGTGGCGCCTCGATAGAAAACCAGAAGATGACGATTTCACATCGGATTACCCCGATGTGTCCTCGCCCGGCTCGCGTCAAGCGACCTCCCCGGACTCGGTGAGCCTGGGGGACCCGTCGCTGGTCGCCGGGAACATCGCCGAACCGACCTGGCAACGCTGGCGGGACGAACTCGCCCTGGTCGGCGGGCACTCTCCACTGCTGCACTTCGGTGACAGCCCCCGCTCCCGCATCGAACTGTCCGCCACCCACCCGGGCGGACTGCCGCAATTCATCACGGGCAAGACCACCTTGCTGTCCAACCTGATCCGCGACGAGCTGGCGCTGCGCAACGCCCGCCTGGCCGCCAACGAGATCACCCAGAAGGGCATCGAACTGCGCTCCATGCGCGGTATCGAGTCGGTGCACCTGGCCATCGGACTGGCCCAGTGGCGACACGGCGACGTGGAGTTCACCGCGCCGGTGCTGCTGCGCCCCCTCGCCATCCGCCGCTACGGCCGCGACTTCGAACTCAAGCTCAAGGGCCAGCCGTTCCTCAACCCCGAACTGGCCAGGGCCCTGCACGATCAGTTCCAGATCACCCTCGACGCCGACGCGTTCGTGGCGCTGGCCGTGACCAACGGCGCGTTCAAGCCGCAACCCGTGATCGACCGGCTGCGCGGCCTCACTTCGCACCTGCCCTGGTTCAACGTGGTGCCCCGCCTGGTGGCGTCCTCCTTCGCCGACGTCGGCCGCGCCATGGCCGTCGACGCGCACAAGCTCACGCATCCGGTGCTCGACGCCGTCGCCGGCAATCCCACTGCCCGCCGCGCCATCGAAATGGCGTACAACCCGGTGCTGCCGATCGGCCAGGACGTGCGCCCGCCCGGTACCGACACGTTGCTGCTGGATGCCGACGCCGAGCAGGAGAACGTCGTTGCGCAGATCAGCGCCGGCAACTCCCTCGTCGTGAAGACCCTGCCCGGCACCGGCGGCACCCAGACCATCGTGAACGCCATCGGCTCGCTCGTCGCGCAGCACAAGCGCGTGCTCGTGGTCAGCGCCCGGCGCTCCAGCCTCGACGGCATCGCGCACCGCCTCGTGCAGGTGGGCCTGCCCGGTGTTGCCGTGACGCCGCGTACGCTCCGCCGCGACCTGATCCAGTCGATCACCCGCAACGAGAAGGCCGCCCAGCCGCGCGTCGGCGACGTCGACGACGCGCTGGTGCGCCTGCGCAAGGTGCTGCTCGACTACCGCTCCGCCCTCACCCGCAAGGACGGCGCCCTCGGCGTCTCGGTGCTCGACGCGCTCGGCGAGCTCGCCCGGCTCGCCCAGTTGCCCGCGCCGCCGTCGACGACTGCCCGGCTCGACCGGGTGGCCCTCGAGCGCCTCGCCCACGACCGGTCCAGTGCCGCCGCGATCCTGATCAAGGCGGCCGTCCTCGGCCAGTTCCGCTACGGCCCGGGCGACTCACCCTGGTACGGCGCCTCCTTCTCCTCCACGGCGGATGCCGGTGCCTCGCACGAGCTCGCCAAGCGGCTCAGCAACACCGACGTGCCCCGGCTGCTCGAGCGCGCCGGCCACCTGGTCGGCCAGACCCGACTGCGCCCGTTCGAAACGGTGCACGAGTTGGGCATCTACCTGCGCCTTCTCCTGGATATCCGCGAAACCCTGGACAAGTTCCAGCCCGCTGTATTCGACCGGTCGCTGACCGAACTCATCGCCGCCACCTCGGCCCGCCGCGACTCGCCGGAGATGACCTCGAGCAACCGTCGCCGGCTGCGCAAACTCGCCGACGAGTACCTGCGGCCCGGCGTGCACGTGAGTGACATGAACGAGAGCCTGCGCCGCATCCAGCAGCAGCGCACCCTCTGGCAGCGCTACGCCGCCGCGGGCGTCACACCCGAGGTTCCCGTGGGCATCAACGATGTGCACGTGGCCTTCCAACGGGTCTCCGAAGACCTCGGCAAGCTCGATGTGCCGCTCGGCAACGCCGGGACTCCGCGCCAGTTGGTCTCCCGTCCGGTGAAGGAGCTGCTGCGCACACTCGTGGGCCTCGCCGCCGAGAGCGAGGTGCTCGCGAACCTGCACGAGCGCACCGCCCTGCTCGCCACCCTGCGCGAGCACAACCTCGACCCGCTGATGACCGACCTGTCCCAGCGGCACGTGTCGGAGCAGAACGTGGCCGCCGAGCTCGAACTCGCCTGGTGGCAGTCGGTGCTCGAGGTCATGCTCAGCGGCGACAGGGCCCTGCTCAACGCCAATACCCAGGTGCTCGACCGGCTCGAGGCCGACTTCAAGCTCGTCGACGAGGCGCATGCCTCCACGACCGGGCAGATCCTGGCCTGGCTGCTCGCCGAGACGTGGAAGATCGGCGTGGTGGACTGGCCAGAGGAGGCCGACCAGCTGCGCCGCCTGCTGCGCGCCGACCGTGCCACCCCTGCCCGCATCAACGAGGCCGCCCCGCACCTGGGTCGCGTGCTCGCGCCGGTCTGGCTCGCCTCGCCGTACGAGGTCGCCGGACTCGACGACACGATGACGTTCGACGCCGTGCTGCTCGTCGACGCCGGCGCTACCACCCTGGCCGAGAACGTCGGCGCGATCCGCCGCGCCAAGCAGGTCGTGGCCTTCGGCGACCCGGTCACCCAGACGCCGTCCGGCTTCGAGACCGGCATCGTGGAACCGGCCGACGTTCCCCGCCCGCAGGAGACCAACGTCGACGCCCTGCACGCCGACTCTGCGCTGGCCCGGCTGGGCGAACTGCTGCCCACCCTCACCCTCACCCGCAGCTACCGGGCCGGCGGCGAGGACCTCGCCGAGCTGGTCAACCACCGGTTCTACGGCGGCCGGATCGACTCGCTGCCCTGGGCGGGCAGCTTCCTCGGCCACGGCAGCCTCACCCTGAATTACGTCAAGGGCGGCCACGGCATGCCCGACGTCGACAGCGGCGCCGTCGAGAGCGTCGATGCCGAGGTCGCGAAGGTTGTCGACCTGGTCATGGACCATGCCGTCAAGCGCCCCCGCGAGTCCCTCATGGTGATCACCGCCAGCGCCCGGCACGCAGTGCGGGTGCACCAGGCCGTGCTCGCCGCGTTCGCCAAGCGCACCGACCTGAGCGACTTCATCCTCAAGGACCGCGCCGAACCGTTCACGGTGCTCACCCTCGAGCAGGCCGTGGCGCAGAGCCGCGATCGGGTGATCTTCTCCATCGGCTACGGCCGCACCCCGCACGGCCGGCTGCTGAGCAATTTCGGTTCGCTCGGCGAACCCGGCGGCGAACGCCTGCTCGCGATCGGCATGACGCGTGCCCGCCGCGCCATGGACATCGTCTCGTGCTTCCGCCCCATCGACATCGACGCCGACCGCCAGCGGCACGGCATCCTGGCCCTGTCGCAGGTGCTCACCGAGACCGAGGCGCGCCGCAACGAGGTCGCGGTGCCGGATGCCCGCGAGGCCATGCTCGTCGACCTCGCCCGCCGCCTGGAACGTAAGGGCCTCACCGTCTCGCTCGGGCACCGTGGCAAGCTCGCGCTGGCCGCCTCGCACGCCGGCCGCGCCGTCGTGGTGGAGACCGACGCCGTGGTCAACAGGGCCAGCCTGCGCGAATCGCTGCGCCTCCGCCCCGAGGTGCTGCGCCGGCTGGGCTGGCACTACCTGCGTGTGCACAGCTTCGAACTCTTCAGCAACCCGGATGCCGTCGCCGCCCGCGTCGCCGCCCTCGCGGGCGTCGTGCCGGCCGAAGGGTCTGGCGGTCCGGCGCACCGTGCCTGACCGGGCGGGCGCGCCTGAGGGTGCTGCGGTGCCCGAGGAGGCCGCTGGGTTCGAGGGCGACGCTGCGTCTCAGGGAGATGCTGGGTCTGAGCGTGCCGTGGACCTCGAGGATCGCCCCGATCCCGAGAAGAGGCCTGTCCACGAGAGCGACACGGTACCCGCGGCATCCGTCGGCGAACCCGGATCGGTGGAGCCGCGCCAGTCGGTGATCCGGTCGGCCGGTGCTCGCCGCGCCCGCCTGACGCCCGCGCCGAACACCGACACCCGCCCGGAGCCGCCCTCCCGCGAAGAAGGCGGCCAGACCTCCGGCGATGGTTCGTCGACGAGCGCAAACGACGCCCGGCTGCGCCAGGACAAACCCCCGCACTGGTAGGGCCGCCCCGCGCCCGACTGGCGCATCCGCGATTCTGAGTTGCCACTTCAGGCCCTCTGGGACGCGCCCAACGGGCACGAACTGGCAAGTCAGCTCGTGTGAGTGTTGCACGTGGACGCGAAGGCCCCAGCCGGCCACCGATGGCGCCAAGGTGCCTCATCCAGGGGATCCACCCGGTCCCGAGATGCAGCAAAGCTCCCTCTCCGCTGCCGTGAGGGGGCTCTATGCCGCAAGTCGGCCCTATGCAACTCGGCGAGATGCAGCAAAGTGCCCCCTCCGGCGCCGTGAAAGGTGCTCTTGCGGCAAGTCGGCGACGTGAAAGTCTTTGCGTCTTTGCGTCTTTGCGTCTTTGCGTCTTTGCGTCTTTGCGTCTACGCAGCGGATGCAGCGGATGCAGCGAGGAGTGCGGGGTGACGCTCCTGCGGGTGCATCGGGGGAGAGGTGGGACGGCTAGAGGGTGTGCTTGGCGCCGTCGGGCCCACTGGGAGAGGTGCCTGCGGTGTACGGAGCGGGGGCATCCGTGGCGGCGGAGGGCGTGACGGCGGCGTTCTGCGCAGCGAGCAGGTCGCGGATCTCGGTGAGCAGGTCGAGGTCGGTGACGGGGTTCTTCTTGGGGTCCAGCGGCACGCCGGCCTGACGGCGACGGGCCTGGTGCTCTTTGAGTGTGTTGAGCGGCATCACGAAGGCGAAGTACACGACCGCGGCCACGAGCAGGAATTGGATCAGGGCGGCCAGGACGACTCCGAACGAAATGACGCTGGCGCCCAGCGGCACGTTCAGGGAACCGTTGAGGGACTCCGCGTTGAAGAGCGCGCCGATCAGAGGGTTGAAAACGCCCTCGACGATAGCCGTGACCACCTTCGTGAACGCGGCCCCGATGACAACGGCGACAGCGAGCTCGATGACATTGCCGCGCATGATGAATTCTTTGAAACCGTTGATCATGCCCATTCGATTACTCCTTGTTGTGCTGCAGTGCGCGTGCGTGGTCGTGCAGGTGCGTTGGTGTCTGACGGATCAGGTCGACTTCGGCGCCGGAGTCGGCGATGAACTCGAGGAGGAGGAGGAGGAGGAAGACGACGACGACCCGCCTGACGACGACCCGCTCGACGAGGTAGATGCGGCGGCGCCGGACTTCTCGGCCGGCTTCGCGGCCGGGGACGAGTCGGACTTGCTGTCCGACTTGGTCGCGCTCTTCTCTGCGGACAGCGATGACTTGCCGCTGGACTCAGCGCGCGAATCGTTGCGGTAGAAGCCCGAGCCGGTGAAGCTCACCCCGATCGACGAGTAGACCTTGCGCAGCTTGCCGCCGCAGGTGGGGCACTCGGTGAGGGTGTTGTCGGTGAACGCCTGCTGGATATCGAAGGCGGTGTCACACTCGGTGCAACGGTAGGAATAGGTAGGCACTGCGTCTTTTCGGTTCGTGAACACGGGTGGTTCGTGGATCAGGCCGGCAGGTGCCGGTCGGCAAAGTCTAGAAGACGACGATGCGAGTGGGCGTGACGAGACCGTTCACCGGCTGGTCGTGCACCTCGCGTGGAACCTCGTCCACATACTCATTGTCGTAGACGACGGCGTACACCGGCGGGCATTTCTCCATCGAGCCGAGGGTCTTGTCGAAATAACCGCGCCCCCAGCCCATCCGCAGGCCGGTGTGGTCGATGGCCGCGGCCGGAACGATGATCAGGTCGACGTCGTTGATGGCGATGGGTCCCAGCAGTTCGCCCTGGGGCTCCGGGGCACCGGAGATACCCTGCACCTCGGTCTCCTCCTCGCCGACGGTCCAGTCGAGCAGGCCGTCGTCGCGCGACACCGGGAACAGCACCCGGATGCCGCGGGCCTCGGCCCAATTCACGAACGGGCGGGTATTGGGCTCGGTGGGGCTGGAGAGGTAGCAGGAAATCGACCGGGCGGACAGGTCGAGCACGATGCTCTGCAGGTTTTCGGTGAACCCGGCGGTGGCCGCGTCGCGTTCAGCCGCCGTCATGGTGTGCCGGCGCTCCCGCAGCTCTGCGCGGAGCGCCCGCTTTCGGTGCTCGATGTCAGAATCCATACAAGTCATCCTAGGTGCGTAAGCCTTTCAGCTTGCCGCTAACCTAATGCCATGGTTACTCACATTACGAAGGCTGTTATCCCCGCTGCCGGTATGGGAACCCGGTTTCTGCCGGCGACCAAGGCCATGCCCAAAGAGATGTTGCCGGTGGTGGACAAGCCCGCCATCCAGTACGTCGTCGAAGAGGCCGTCGCCGCCGGACTCACCGACGTGCTCATGATCACGGGCCGCAACAAGAACGCACTGGAGAACCATTTCGACCGGGTCACCGAGCTCGAGGCGGTGCTCATCCAGAAGGGTGACCGCGACCGTCTCGCCAAGGTGAACGAGTCGACCGACCTCGCCGACATGCACTACGTGCGTCAGGGTGACCCGCTGGGCCTGGGGCACGCCGTGCTCCGCGCCAAGATGCACGTGGGCAACGAGCCCTTCGCCGTGCTCCTCGGCGACGACATCATCGACGCCCGCGACCCGCTGCTCGACAAGATGCTCGCCGAGCAGATCGGCCGCAACACCAGCGTCGTCGCGCTCCTCGAGGTCGACCCGTCGCAGATCCACCTCTACGGTGCCGCTGCGATCGAGAAGACCGACGACCCGGACGTGGTGCGCATCACCGGCCTGGTCGAGAAGCCGTCGGCAGCGGATGCGCCGTCGAACCTGGCCATCATCGGCCGTTATGTGCTGCGCCCCGAGGTGTTCGAGGTACTCGAGCACACCGCGCCGGGCAAGGGCAACGAGATCCAGCTCACCGACGCCCTGCAGGAGATGGCGGTCAACCCGGAGACCACAGGCGGCGTGTACGGCGTCATCTTCCGCGGTCGTCGCTACGACACCGGTGACCGGCTGGACTACATCAAGGCCATCATCCAGCTCGCCGTGGACCGGGACGACCTCGGCACCGAGCTGCGCCCGTGGCTGAAGGAGTTCACCGCCACTCTCGAGTAGGTCGGGCGCGGGCTAAGCTGCGAGACATCATCGGGCCTCGGCCCCCAAGTAGACGGGCTCATCGTGCCGACCGCGATACCTACGCTCCGCGAGGGTGCAGTGACCCTGCGCCCGATCCGCCTGCGGGATGCCCGCGCCCTGGAGCGCGAGCTGATGGCGAACCGGTCCTGGCTGCGCACCTGGGAGGCGACCAGCCCGTACGCACCCATGTCGTTCGACACCCGGGCGAGCATCCGCAGCCTGCTCGCCCACTCGCGCACCGGCAGCGGGCTGCCGTTCCTGATCGAGTACAACGGGGAACTCGCCGGTCAGCTGAACGTCTCGTCGATCACCTGGGGATCGCTCTCGAGCGCGTCGATCGGTTACTGGGTGGGCGAGGAGTTCGCCGGCCGGTCGATCACCCCCACGGCGGTGGCGCTGGCCACCGACTACTGCTTCGCCCAGCTGGGCCTGCACCGGATGGAGATCTGCATCCGCCCCGAGAACGGGCCGTCGCTGCGGGTCGTGGAGAAACTGGGTTTCCGCTACGAGGGCCTCCGCCGCCGGTTCATCCACATCAACGGTGCCTGGCGCGACCACTTCGCCTTCGGCCTGGTGGCCGAGGAAGTGCGCAATGGTGTGCTGCGCCGCTGGCAGGACGGCCTCGTACCGCCCGGAAACGCCACCGTGAACGAGTACGACCGGGCCGCCGCGCAGCATCCGTTGCAGGTGGCCGACAAGTGACACACCCCTCGGTAATCAGGCACGGAGGGGCGCGGGACTCATACCGTAGGGAGCATGAGTAGCGAAGTCCTGGGTGGGGGAGTGATGGTGGCCGTGGCCGCCGCGCTCTGGGTGACGTATCTCATGCCGACATGGGCGAGACGACGGCAGTATCTCGCCACCGAACGCAACGCCGTGCGACTGCAGCAGACCCTGCGCATTCTCGCCGAGACGTCGGAAATTCCCCAGGAGGTTCGCGTGGAGACCAACGCGCGCGGTGTGTCCGCCCAACGCAAGCTGCTGGCCCAGGCCGAAGAAGACGCCCGGATCGCCTCCAAGGCCGCCGGTGACGCCGCCACGGCCGCCCGTCGTGCCGCAGTGCTGCGCGCCGCCGCCGCGCGGCCCAAGGCGCTCACCCCGGCCGGCAAGGCCCGCCGCCTGCGCGCCATGCGGGCCCTCTCGACACTGCTGCTGCTCATCGGCCTGGTCAGCGCCGTCGCCGGGCTCACCCTGCTCTCCGCGGGCCTGTGGACCCTTCTGGTCGGGGGCCTCGTCGCCGCCGGCACCGCCCTCGCCGCGCTCGGCCGACTGGCCAGCGTGAGCCGGTCCGCCCGCGCCCCGCGTCGGGCGACGGATGCGGTGACCACCGAGACCCGCCGCGTTCCCGCGGGCACCCGCGGCCAGCGTTTCGAACCCGTGCACTTCGAGGAGGCGCCCGTGGCAGCGCCGACCCCGTGGACCCCGCAGCCGCTGCCCAAGCCCCTGCACCTCTCGCCCGGCTCGATCGCCCAGGCGGCCATGGCGTCGGTGGATGCCGCAGCCCAGCTGCGCCAGGCGGCCGCAGAGGCCGAGCTGCAGCGCCGGGCGCAGGCCCTCGCCGACGCGATCGCGCCATCTGAGGTCACCCCGATCACCCGCCCGGTGGCCGCGCGCGCCGCCGCGGCCAAAGCGTCGCCGCAGGCCGCGCCGAGCCGGTTCGCGAAGATGGGCATCGTCGGCGAGACCGAGCCGGGCATGACCGACCTGGACGACGTGCTGCGCCGCCGTCGGGCCGTCGGCTGAGGCCCGGCCCGGTTCGAAGCGGTAGCGCTCGCGTGATATTGTAAATACGCAGTCTGGGGCTATGGCGCAGTTGGTAGCGCGTCTCGTTCGCAATGAGAAGGTCAGGAGTTCGAATCTCCTTAGCTCCACCACTGAAGAAGAAGGACCGCAGCCCCCGGGTTGCGGTCCTTCGTCGTTTCCCGGGTATTCCTGGCCCGTGCTGCGCATATCTCCTGCAATTCAACGCCGGGCGAGCAGCGGATGCCGAAATCACGCGGGTGAACACGGCTTCCCCGGAATTCTGCAGGAGTCATGCTCCCCGCCGGGGCGGGGTGGCCGGGCGGGCGGGGCGGAGGCGTTGGTTAGGATTGGGGTCACTGCCGGGGCCGGGCAGGCCGGGGAGCCTCGCGGTTCCACTGTTCGAGACACGCGGAGACGATCATGACAGCGCACCAGGACCAGCCGGTGACGGCGCCACCCGCAGAGGTCGTCGAGGGTGTCTTCGCTCTGGCGAGGGAGGGCCGCACCGGCCCGCTCGGCGAGATGCTCGACGCCGGGGTGTCGTTGGACCTGGTCAACGGTCGCGGCGACAGTCTGCTGATCGTGGCCGCGTACGCGCAACACCGGGACACCGTGCTGGAGCTCCTCCGGCGCGGCGCCGACACCGCCGTGGTCAACGAAATGGGCCAGACCGCTCTCGCCTGCGCCGTGTTCCGGGGCAACGAGGCGATTCTCCTCGACCTGCTCGCGGCCGGCGCCGACCCCGACCTGGGTAGCCACACCGGCATCCAGATCGCCGACCAGTTCGCCCTGCCGCGGATGCGAGAGGTCATCGAGGCCCACACCGGCGCCTGAGGGACCCTCCGCGCACCCATTTGCGGACATCCCGCCTTCCCCGACGAAACGAAGCCCGGAAGTCCGCAACTCATTTCGCGCACCCGGGCGCCGATGTCGCCGGTCGAGGTTACCGTGGTGGCACCTCGACTTCGAGGTGCAGCAGCGACGGGCAGATGCGGATGGACCAGGACTCGGGCACGGCGGGCATCGCCGTGCGGTTCCGCTGCGGGCACGGGGCGGATGCCGCCGAGGCGCGCATCACCCTGCAGCGGGCCTGCCCTCTGTGCATGCTGCTCGGCGAGACCAAGCGCAGCCGCGAGGAGCTGCTGCGCCGCGCGGCACCGGCCGGCCGGGCGGCCTTGGCCCGGGAGACCCGCATCGGCGCGACTTACCAGTGGATTTGCACGCGCGGGCATTCCCGGTACGAGGCCACCGTGCGAGAAACCCTCACCGGTCCCGGCTGCCCGAAATGCCAGCGGAACGCGGCTGCGCCCGCGGCCCGGCACGAGGGCGGGGTGCCGTTCATGAAGCCCGGGCTGAAGACCCGTACCTCGCAGGCGGAACAGAAGCTGCGAATGCTGCTGGGCGAGCGCATCCGGCTGCCGCACCGGGTGAACGCCATCCGGATCAACCGGAGCTTCTACGGCAAGCCCGAGGCATGGCCCGACATCATCATCCCGGGGCTGTTGGTGGCGATCGAATACGACTCGCCGGGGCGGGAGCGCACCGCGCACCGAGGCCTCAAAGAGGCTTCCGACCGCGAGAAGGACGCGGCTCTCGCCGAGGTGGGCTGGGCGGTGATCCGGGTGCGCGCCGACGGGCTGGAACCGCTCGGACCGTACAGCATCGCCTGCGCCGGGGTCACCGCCGCGGTGGTGGACGAGGTGCTGCGCACGCTCGTGCTGATTCGCGGGGAGGAGGCCGTGGCCGCCCTTATGCGAACAGATCCGAGTGGCTAGAGTGGGCCGGGTAAGGGGCTCACGGTCGAGCAGAGGAGTCGAGCAGTTCGTCGAGCAGGGGGACGGCACGTGGGCACACTCTCGCCAACCGAAGGAGCCTGGTCGTGCTGCACACCGATATACCCACCCGAGACGACGTCGACACCCTGGCCGCGGTGCGGCAACATCCCTGCGTCTCGGTCTACCTCAGCACGACCCCGCTGCCGCAGGATTCGGACAAGGCCCGGGTGGAGCTGAAGAACTGCCTGGCGGAGGCGGTGCAGCAGCTGCGCGACGCGAACACCGACAAGGGCGTCATCGAGGCGGTGCAGGAGATCCTCGGGGACCTCGTTGAAGACTCCGACTTCTGGCGCTCCCTGTCGTACAGCCTGGCCATTTTCGCCACGCCCGACAGCGTGCGTACGTTCCGGCTGCCCAACCGGCTCAGCGGCGCCCTGGAGGTCTCCGACCGGTTCTACCTCAAGCCCCTCTTGCGCGCGGTCACGTTCCCGCAGGCGGCATTCGTGCTCGCACTCGCGCAGAACTCCGTGCGGTTGCTTGAAATCAGCGCAGAGGGTCCCGTTTACGCGGTGCCCGTACCCGGCCTCCCCAGCGACGTGGCCAGTTCGGTAGGGCTGCCGTCGATCAGCGGCCGCAGCCAGGACGGCCACAGCATGAACGGGCGAATCCAGGGCAGCGAGGGCCAGAAGGTGCGGATGCGCCAATACGCGCGGGCCATCGACCGGGCGCTCCGCCCGGTGCTCAGCGGCCTCGACCTGCCATTGGTGCTCGCCGCCGCCGAACCCCTTGCGGGCATCTACAGGTCGGTGAACAGCTACCCCAACCTCACCGAGGGCATCATCGCCGGCAACCCGGAGGAGACCCCGGATGAGGAGCTCGGCCGGGCGGCGCGGGGGATCCTCGACCAGCTCTACGCGGCCGAACTCGACGCCCTCAAGGACCGGATGGCCAGCCGGGCCGCGCACGGTCGCGCCGTCACCGACCTGAGCGACGTGGCCAGGGCGGCCACCTACGGCGCCGTCGAGACCCTCTTCGTGGACATCGACCGGAGCGTGCCCGGAGTGGTCGACGAGCAGACGGGGGCGATCACCCTGAGCGACACCGAAGACGCCGTGACGTACGGCGTGGTCGACGAGATCCTGCGCCGGGCGCTCTTGTCGGGTGCCGAGATCTTCGCGGTGCGGGCCGATGACATACCGGGCGGCGGGGCGGTGGCGGCCGGGGTGCGGTTCGTGGTCTGAGTCACCGCGCCGGCCGGCGTCGGGTTGCTATCGAGCGGGGCCGGGGCGGCGGGGGCGAGAAAAACCGGTGCCGCCCGTGGACGGGCGACACCGGTGAGTCTGGCGGGTCGGGCGAGTTCGCCCGGCCGGAAGTGGTCAGCGCTTGCGAGCCTTCTCGGTCTCAGCGGACTTGGCCTGCTTGTCGGCGCGCTTTTCCTTGAGCGACTTGCCGGCGACCTTCTTGGTCGCATCCTTCTTGGGTGATTTGTCAGCCATGTGTACTCCTTCGGACCTGGCCGTGCGGCCAGATGCTTTGACCCTACGCGGGTTCGCCGCAAAGATCATCTCGACGCGGCGGGCCAGCTCAAGCGGGGGCCCGCGCGGCTGCCGGAGCGGCATCCAGAGGTGCGCTGCCGGTGCCCTGTGCCTTTTGATCGTGTCGACGTAGGCTGTCTGCGATGAGACGCCTCGTCAGTGGGACGGGAAGGCGCAGGAGGCCGGGAGATCATGAGCTCACAGGGAACATACAAGGCAGTGCTGTTCGGTCCGAACGTGATCGGGTCCGGCACGGAGGTGGAACTGCACTACGCCAACGGCGGGTACCAGGACGTGGTGGTGCTCGAAGCCGTCGAGGACGGCCAGAAGATCACCCGCACCTACAAGAAGGGCCGGGAAACCGAAGAGCCCATCCCGTACCGTTTCGTCGACGAAGACGTCAGCGACGAGACCGCCGAGGGCGAAGTCCCCAACTAGCTGTACTGAGCCGACAGGTTGGTGACAGTCGGGGTTGAAAAAAAGGAGAACCTCCGGTTCTAGTGGAGATGTCTAAGTCGCCACGAACACGGAGGTTCTCATGCCCCACGCTAATACCCGTTTGACCCTTCACGGTAGGGCATTGCTGATCGAACGAGTCATCAGCGACAACGCCTTCGCCTACCGAAAATCAACAAAGTTCAAAGAAGCCGTCGCCAGGATCGGTGCCGAGCAACGCTTCATCAAAGCGCACTGCCCGTGGACCAACGGCAAGGTTGAACGGCTCAACCGCACCCTCGCCACCGAGTGGGCATACAAGCGCAAGTACACCAGCAACCAACACCGCGCTGACGCTCTTGCACCCTGGCTGCAGTTCTATAACACTGAACGCATCCACACCGGCATCGGAGCAACACCCATCAGCCGAGTGTCACCAACGTGATGGCTCAGTACAACTAGCCGGCCGGCATCCGAGCGGCACGAGCGTCGTACGAAAGCGCGGATGCGTGCCCGTGCGACGCTCTCGTGCGCCCGGGCCGGGTCAGATGCGGGTGCCTGGGCCGGGGTTGCGGCCCAGCCGCACGGGCAGGGCCATGAGCGGACCGACGAAGCGGCGCTGCAGGCGCCGGCCCGGACCCCAGACGTACTGCACGATCAGTTGCGCCAGGATGGCGCTGGCCGCCAGCGCCACGGCGATCGCACCGGCGGTGAGCAGGTTGAGCAGCCCGTTGATGTCGCCGTCGGACATCTGCAGCAGCCCGCGGAACAGCGCGAGGCCCGGCACCAGCGGAACCAGGGCGCAGACGATGATCACCAGCGGCGGGGTGCGCACGATGCGCGCGCCGACCGCCGCGAGGAGGCCCGCCCCCATGGCTGCCGCGCCTGAGGACCAGACCAGCCCGAACCCGGAGCTGGTGGCGCCGAGGTAGATGGCCTCGGCCACCGCGCCGAGCAGGGACACCACCCAGATCGCCCGCCAGGGCACCTGGGTGGCCAGGCCGAAGCCGACCACGATCACCACGGCGGCGACGAGCTGGATGGCGAGGTTGCCCAGCGTGGGGGAGACATCGGCGTTGATGCGCAGGTCGAGACCGAACCGGGCCAGCACCAACGAGGACCCGGCGACCCCGGCGACCAGCCCGCCGGTGATCAATAGCGCCTCGATCAAGCGCGCGGTTCCGGTGAGATAGAACCCGGAAAGGGTGTCGTGCACCGCACCGAAGGTGGTGACCCCGGCCAGGAGCATGATGATCGTGGCGACGACGACGAGCGACGGAGTCGCAGTGGGGTCGACCAGGGGTACGAACGCGGCGAAAATCGGCCCGATGGCCCCGCCGACGACGGTCTGGTAGAACAACGGCACCCGCCGGTTGTCCAGTGCGGTGGTGAGCAGGTCGATCACGAACGCGGCCACGAAGGCGGCCAGGATCACGATCGGGCCACCGCCGATCAGTGCGGCGGCGCCGGCGCCGACCAGGCTCCAGCCGAAGCGCCGGTAGAGCAGCGGCACCTGCGGCTTCGAGCTCACGATGGTGGCCAGGCGCTTGCGGGCCTCCGCGACGTCCGTGGGCTCTTCGATGAGATCGGCGATGAGCTCGGAGGTGGCGGTGAGCTTGGCGTAGTTGAGGGTGCGGTACTTCACGTCACGGCTGCGGGAGATGGCCTCGTGCGTGGACTGGTCCTCATGGGTGAGGGTGATGATGGTGTGCGTGATGTTGGCGTCGGTGCCGCGCAGCCCGTAGGCGCGGGTGAGTGCGTGCATGGCCGCTGTGGCGTCCTCGGCGCCGGCGCCCGACGCGAAGATCACCTCCGCCAGCCGCATGGTGAGGTCGAGCACCGAGCGGGTGTACGCGGCGATGTCGATCACCGGAACGGCGATCGTGGACGTGCTCGGGGCATCCTCGTAGGCTCGCACGGCGGCGATGCCCGTGGCGTCGGCACGCAGGATCGGGATGCTCGTGGTGACCGGGCGCGGGGTGGTGGGGTGCGGCGCCCGGTAGGGGGTGCGGGCGACGTTCACCGGTTCGGTGGGTGTGGGGCTCACCGTGGGGGCGGTCACGGTCGGGCTGGTCTGGGGCACTGCAGTCAACGGGACAACTTCAACACTTCGGGGATCGGGGATGCGGGTGGGAATGGGGCGGGTGCGCTCACTCATCGAGGGGACCGAGCCAGGCGGCGGCCACGGTGGCGTGGGCTGAGTCGGCGTTGGACGGGTGGAACAGCCCGGCCAACACATCGCGATAGAGCCGGCCGAGCTCGTCGCCGGTGAAATAGCTGGCCCCGCCGTTCACGCGCACCATGAGGTCGACCACCTCTTTGGCGCTCTCCACCGCCCGGTGTTTCAGGCCGGACAGCCGGGCGAACCAGAACGGGCCGTGGTCGACGAGGGCGTCCACATCGCGGGCCAGGGTCTCGATCTGTGGGTACAGGGCATCCAGCAGCATCGCCGCCTGCGCGATGCGGCGGCGGATGTCGGGATCCTGGCTGAGCGCCCGACCGTCGTTCTTGGCCGAGCGGCGTCGCTTCGCCGCCAGGACGCCCAGCTCGAGCGCCCGTTGCGCCAGGCCCGTGTACACGGAGGCGAGCAGGATCTCGAAGGTGGCGAAGATGCCGAAGATCAGCGGGTCGGCCACCGGACCGGGCGGGAGTTTCCGCACCACGCGGTGGGCGGGCGCGTACACGGCGTCGAGCCGGGTGGTCTGGCTCTGGCTGCCGCGCATGCCCAGGGTGTCCCAGTCGTCGGACCGGGTGATGCCCGCCTCGGCGCGGTCGAGGAACGCCCAGACGATCAGGGGCCGGTCGGGGTCGCTGGCGTCCAGGCCCATGGTGCCCAGGCTGGTCCAGACCGGGGAGAGCGAGGTGAAGACCTTGGTGCCGGTGAACCTGTAGCCGCCGTCGGGCTGGGGCGCGGCCTCCGTGCCCGACCCGAACAACACCAGGTCGTTGCCGGGTTCGCTCACCCCGAAACCGAAGATCGCTCCGGCGGCGGCTTCGGTGAGGACGAAGTTCAGGGTGGTGTCCCCCCGGTCATGCATGGCCTTGGCGACGCCGGTCCAGACCAGGTGCATGTTGACGGCGAGTGCCGTGGCCGGGGCGTGCGCGGCGAGCCGGGCCTGCTCGGCGGCCAGCTGCGGCAGGGTGAGGCCGAGCCCGCCGAACCGGGTGGGCACCAGGGCGCGGAGGTAGCCGGCCTCGGCGAGTTCGGCGACGTCGTCGAACGGGAAGGAGTTGGCGGCGTCGTGGGCCGCGGCGCGCGAGCGGATGCGGGCCAGGAGTGCGTCGTCGAGCAGCGCCGGTGGGGCGGCGGCGGAGGATGCAGCGGGACGGGAAGACTCGGTCACACCTCCAAGCCTACGTAGCCTTTCCCTTGCGGGTGAACAGGCGCACGATGAGAAAGACGATCCCGCCGAAGACGGCGAGGATCGCCAGCCACGGCAGGGCGAATCCGATGCCCACCAGGAGGCCACCGAGCGCCGCCACGAGGGTGTCCCAGCCGGCCACGATGCCGGTCCAGAAATTGTCCGGCGCGCCGGGGGCGACGGTGCCCGTGGAGTACAGCTCGAGGCTCACTGTGGAGTACTCGACTTGGTCGCTGAGGTAGTCGCGCTGCGAGCGCATGCTCTCCAGCTCGGCCTGCCGGGTGGAGAGTTCGCCCTCGATGGCGACAAGGTCGGTGGTGCTCGTGGCCTGCGTCATGAGCGCGAGCAGCCTGTCGACCGAGGTGCTCAACGCGGTGATGCGGGCATCGAGATCCTGGCTCTGCTGGGTGACGTCGGAGGCGTTCAGCGACACGTAGTTGACCGTGCCGAGCGCGCGGAGTTCGTCGAGGGTGCGGTCGAGGTCGCCGGCGGGGATGCGCAGCGACAGGTTCGCGCTCGCGGGCTGGTTCTCGGTCCTGGGGTTCTCGGTGCGGGAGTCGACCCGGCCGCCGGCCTCCTCGACGATGGTCACGGCGTCCTCGGCCGCGCCGATCGGGTCCTCGACGGTCACCGACACCGAGCCGGTTGTGATCACGGACCGGTCGGTGCTGGCCGCGTCGCCGGCGGCGGGCTCGCCGGGCGCGACGGGTTGGCCGGGAACGGCGCCGGCATCCATCGACTCGGCGGACTGGGCGTCGGAGGTGCCCGAGCTGGAGGTCGTGCACCCGGCCAGGAGGACGGCCGCGAGGACGACCCCGGCGGCCAGGCCGAGCCGCGGGCGGCGCCGGGCCGCGCCGGTGCGAGCCGGCCGGCTGAGTGTCGCGCGGCTACCGCCGGCCGGGTCGCTGATGGCCGGACTGACTGTCTCCGCGGTGTGGCTCATGGCCCCACTGTAGGGTCGGGTCGCAGCCGAAATCTGGGTGGATTCTGGGAGTCGGATCACAATCGAGTCTCGGCCCGGGCCCGCGTCGTACGCTCGAAGAGGCGCCGGAATCGTGCGGCGCCAGTGCCCGATCACCGATTCAGTTCGTGTTCTAGGAGGAACCATGGGATTCGCAGACGACGCCAAAGATGCCCTCGCGGCCACCGGCCAGAAGATCGGACGAGCCGCCGAAGACGCCAAGGAACGCGTCTCCGACAAGGTCGACGAGGTCAAGGCGGACGCCGAAGTCAAGAAAGCCGAGGGCGACGTCAAGCGCGCCGAGGCCGAGCGCGACGCCACGAAGGCCAAGAACGACTACAAGGAAGAGCTGCGCTAGCGCCCAGCGGAGCAGACGCTGCCTGATGCCGCCCAGCCAGGGTGAGGGTCCGGCGCCGACGGGATGGTTCCGTCGGCGCCGGGCCCCGCGTCTGCACATCCACTCCGACACCGGCTCCGGCCCGGTCGTGATCCTGGTGCACGGCATCGCCTCCACCGCGGTCACCTTTCGTAAGGTCGTACCGTTGCTCGCCCCGAACCATCGGGTCATCACCGTCGACATCCTCGGCCACGGGGCCTCACCGAAACCAGTCGGCTGCGAATACACCCTCGACGATCACGTCGCGGCGCTCGCCGCGACCATCCAGCACCTCAGGTTGCGGGAGCCGTTCGTGCTCGTCGGACATTCGCTGGGCAGTCTCATCGCCACCCGGTACGCCTCGGAGCGACGCTGGTTCTCCCCGTCGGGCAGCCGCGTCTCCCGGCTGGTTCTGGTGGGCCCGCCGATCTACCTCTCGCCCACCGACATCGGCGACCCGTGGGTGCGGGCCAGGGTCACCGCGTACCTGCGCGCCTACGAGTTCCTGCGGGCGAACAAGGACTTCACCCTCGCCAACGCCGCGGTGCTGGCCCGACTGCTACCCAAGGGCATCCTGGAACTCACCGCGGAGAACTGGACGCCGTTCGTGAAGTCGCTCGAGCACTGCATCGAGTCGCAGACCATGGTGAGCGACATCGCCGGCCTGCGGATCCCCGTCGACCTGATCTACGGGGCGCTCGACGCCTTCGTCGCGCCCGGCAGCCTCCGGGTGGTCGAGCGGATGCGGCACGTCACCACGCACCGGGTGGAGGCCAACGACCACATCGTGCGCAGCCGCATCGCCAAGGTGCTGGTGCGGGTGATCGATGGTGCGTCCGGCTCGGCGGCCGACACAGCGGGTGGGCCGACACCGGCCGAGGTGGCGGGCTGAGCCGTCGCGCGCGACCGGGCGCGCTGTCCGGGTCGGCGAGGAGCATGTGCAGCCGCTGGACGACGCCTCGACGGAGTCGCCTGGGCCGAGCTGTGTGAACCGAGTTGCCTGGACGTTGGGGTGCTGCCAGCATGGACCCGATGACACTAGCCACGGACTACCTGCAGGCCTACGACGCCCAGCTCCGAACCGATGCCGAAACACCCAGCGCTCTCAGCGTCACCCGACTGGGCCCGTTGCGGCTGGTGACCTTCGCCGGCGGGCGAGGCTTCATCACCTACCAGGATCTCGCCGGCGCCGACGAGCCGGCGATCGCGGCTCTGGTGGCGGGCGCGCTGGAGCACTTCCGAGCCGACCGGGAGATCACGACCGTGGAATGGAAGAGCCGCGGCCACGACCGAGCGCCCGGGTTGCACGAGGCATTGCTGGCGAACGGGTTCTCCGCGGACGAGCCCGAGTCGATCATGATCGGCCCGTTGGAGGCACTGTGCCGCAACGCTCCCACACCCGCCGGCGTCACCCTGCGGCAGATCACCGCTGAGGCCGACGTGCGCGCGATGAGCGCGGCGGTCGACGAGGCGTTCGGGGAAGCCGTCGACACCCGGATGGCCCAGGCGCTGCTTGAGCGCCTCGCCCGTGACGACGGCATGGAACTGTGGGTGGCGGAGACCGATGGCCGGATCGTCTGCGGCGGCCGCCTCGAGCCGGTCCCCGGCACCGACTTCGTCGGCATCTGGGGCGGCGCCACCCTCCCGGCCTACCGCGGCCGCGGCATCTACCGTGCGCTGACGGCCGCTCGGGCCCGTTCCGCCCTCGCGTTGGGCAAGAAGTTCGTGCACAGCGACTCCACCGAGGACTCGAGGCCGATCCTGGAGCGATCCGGGCTCCTCCGCGTGTCGACGACAACCCCATACAACTGGACCCGGTAAGTCGACCGGGTTCTGTCGGGCCGCGTCGTTAGGCTGGCTTCATGGATAAGAGAACACTGGGCAGAACCGGCCGCACCGTCTCCGTCATCGGACTGGGGACCTGGCAGCTGGGCGCCGACTGGGGCGACGTCACCGAGGCCGACGCCACCGCCGTGCTCGCCGCATCCGTGGATGCCGGCGTCACCTTCTTCGACACCGCGGACGTCTACGGCGACGGACGCAGCGAGCAGATCATCGGGCATTTCCTCGAGCACGGTGCCCCCGGAGTGGACATCACCGTCGCCACGAAGATGGGCCGCCGCCTCGAGCAGCTGCCGGAGAACTACGTTCTCGACAACTTCCGCGCCTGGACAGAGCGCTCGCGCCGCAACCTGGGCACCGAGACCCTCGACCTGGTGCAGCTGCACTGCCCGCCGAGCGCCGTGATCGAGTCGGGTGAGGTCTACGACGCGCTCGACACCCTCGTCGACGACGGTGTCATCGCCAACTACGGCGTGAGCGTGGAAACCTGCGAGCAGGCGCTGACCGCGATCGCTCGGCCCGGTATCGCGACGGTGCAGATCATCCTCAACGCCTTCCGGCTCAAGCCCCTCGACGAGGTCGTGCCGGCCGCGCGCGCCGCGGGTGTGGGCATCATCGCCCGGGTGCCGCTGGCCAGCGGGCTGCTCACCGGCAAGTACACCCGAGACACGGTGTTTGCCGAGAACGACCACCGCAACTACAACCGCGACGGCAGCGCTTTCGACGTGGGCGAGACCTTCTCCGGTGTCGACTACGAGACCGGCCTGGCCGCGGCGGCGGAATTCGCCGCCCTGGTGCCCGAGGGCCTCACGCCGGCTCAGGCGGCCTTGGCCTGGGTGGCGCAGATCGACGGGGTGTCCTCGGTGATCCCTGGCGCCCGATCGGTGAAGCAGGCTCAGGGCAACGCATCCGCCGGCGCCGTGCCGGCCCTGCCCATCGAGTTCATGGAAGGCGTGCAGTCCATCTACGACCGCCTGCTGCGGGAGTCCATCCACCACCGCTGGTAGCTCGCTCCACCATTCCGCGAACTGTGACCAAAGCACGCCTCCGAGCCCCGAGGCGTGCTTTTTTCACAGTTCGCCGAGTGGTCGCGAGGGTCAGTCGAGGTCGTCGGGGTCTTTGCCGGTGCGTTCGCCGGCATCGAGCGCGGCGATGGCCTCTCGGTCGGCCGCATCCAGGGTGAAATCGAAGACGTCGAGGTTCTGGCGGATGCGCGACGGCGTCACCGACTTGGGAATCACCACGTTGCCGAGCTCGAGGTGCCAGCGAATCACCACCTGGGCCGCGGACTTGCCGTGCCGGGCACCGATGGCGTCGAGGGTGGCGTTGCCGATCGCGCGGCCCCTGGCCAGCGGCGACCAGGCCTCGGTGAGGATGCCGTGGGCGGCGTTGTACGCGCGCGTCTCGGTCTGCGCTAGCCACGGATGCAGCTCGATCTGGTTGACCGCCGGCACGATGTCGGTCTCGTCGAGGAGCCGGTCAAGGTGGTGTGGGTGGAAGTTGGATACTCCGATCGACCGGGCGCGGCCATCCGCCCGCAAACGTTCGAGCGCGCGGTAGGTCTCGACGTACCGGTTCTGCCGGGGTGCCGGCCAGTGGATCAGGTAGAGATCGACGTAGTCGAGGCCGAGCCTGGCCAGGCTCTCGTCGAAGGCGCGCAGGGTCTCGTCGTAGCCGTGCTGGTCGTTCCAGACCTTGGTGGTGACGAAGACCTCGTCGCGGGGCAACGCAGCCCGGGCCAGGCCCTCGCCGACGCCGCGTTCGTTGGCGTAGAGCGCGGCCGTGTCGATGTGCCGGTAACCGTCTTCCAGGGCGATCTGCACGGTGCCGGCGGCGAGGTCGTCGGGGATCTTGTAGACCCCGAGTCCGAGCTGGGGGATGGCGTGACCGTCGTTGAGCGTCAGAGCATGTTCCATGCCCCCATTAAACCTGCCCCCGCTGGTGTCCCCGCCCCGTTCCGCGAACCGAGAGAAAAGGCTCGGAATTCGGCGATTTTGGGTGTTTAACTCACGGTTCGCGGGAGGGGACTAGGAGACCTGGATGCTGATGGGCTCGGTGTCGGGGATGGGGCTCACGTCTCGTCCGCGCAGGTCGGGGTGCCAGCGGCGGCCGAGCGCGGGGATGAGCGTCCCCAGCGCGGCGAACCCGGCGGCGACGTAGATCGCCGAGCCGGCGCCGGAGTGGTCGATCGCGAAGCCGGCCAGGGCCGAGCCGAGCGCCGCTCCGATGAGCTGACCGGTGCCGATCCAGCCGTAGGCCTCGGCGGTGTCGCTGAACTTGACGCTCGCCGAGACGATGCCGAACAACACCGCGAACGACGGGGCGATGCCGATGCCGGCGATGAGCAGCGCGCCGGAGAGCCACCAGAAGTTGAGGAACAGGCCCGCGATGGCCAGGCCGATCGTGACGATGAGCATCCGGCTGGCCAGTGCCCACGGGCCGATCGGGAGGTGCCCGAGGGCGAGCCCGCCGATGAGCGAGCCGACGGCGAAGATGCCCAGCACCCAGCCGGCGTTGGCGCTGCCGTGGCCGAACACGGCGACGACGCCGGCCTCGACAGCGGCGCAGGCGGCGACGAGCATGAAGCCCACGACGGTGCTGAGCAGCACCTCGGGCTTCTTCAGCACCACGCCGAGCTTGCGGCGGCTGCGGGGGATGCGCACCCGGCCCACCTCGGGCAGCGCCACGAACCAGATTCCGCCGGCGACGAGGAAGAACGCGGCGAGCAGGATGCCCGCGGTGGTGCTGACCTGGATGGCGACGAAGGTCGCGATGACCGGGCCGAGCACCCAGATGATTTCCTGAGCCGAGGCGTCCAGGGAGAACAACGGGGTGAGCTGGCGGGAGTTGACCACCTTGGGGTAGATGGTGCGTACGGCCGGCTGGATGGGCGGCATCGACAGGCCGGCGATGAAGCCGATGATCATGAGCCCAATGATCGGCAGCGGAACGAGAGCCATCGCCACGATCGACACGGTGCAGATGACCATGGTCGCGATGAGCACCGGGCGCATGCCGAGGCGGCCCATCAGCCGGGAGGTGAGCGGGCCGGCGATGGCCTGGCCGATACTCATGGCGGCCAGAACGAGGCCGGCCGCGGCGTAGGAATCGAAGAGCTTCTCGATGTGGATCAGGAATGCCAGCGAGAGCATCCCGAACGGGAATCGGGCGGTGAGCTGGGCTCCGATGAGACGGGCAACGCCCGGAGTTTTCAGAAGGGTCCAGTAGCTGCTCACAACCGTCCAGTCTACGGCCGGAGGAGGGCTCGGCGTATCACGAGGGGCCGAGGTCGGCTGACCGTCTGCTGCGTGGTGTCGGGTGGGGTCGGCGCGGCTACGGCTAACGTGAACGGGTGCACACTCTGATCACGCCGGCGGATCTGGCCGCGCTCCTCGTCGTCGGGCCCGCCCCGCGAATCCTCGATGTGCGGTGGAAGCTCGGCGGCCCTCCCGGTCGTATGGAATTCCGCCGCGGTCACCTGCCCGGCGCCGTGTACGTGGACCTCGACACGGAGCTGGCCGGGCACGGCGAGCCGGCCGATGGCCGGCATCCGCTGCCCGCGCCGGCCGATCTGCAGGCCGCCGCGCGCCGGTGGGGCCTGAACGACGGCGACACCGTGGTGGTCTACGACGACCTGGGCAACATGTCGTCCGCCCGCGCGTGGTGGTTGCTGCGGCACGCGGGCGTGCGCGACGTGCGCCTGCTCGACGGCGGCCTCGGCGCCTGGCGCGCGGACGGCCTTCCCGTGGTGGAGGGCGAGGAACCGGTGGCGCCGGGTTCGGTGTCCCTGGCGTTCGGCGCGCTGCCCACGCTCGACGCGGATGCCGCGGCCGCGCTCGCCCAGGACGGCGTGCTCCTCGATGCTCGCGCCGCCGAACGCTACCGGGGCGACACCGAACCGATCGACCCCCGCGCCGGGCACATCCCCGGTGCGCTGAACGCGCCGACGGGCGGCAACCTCGACGCCGACGGACGCTTTCTGCCGGCCGCCGAGTTGCGAGCACGGTTCGAGGCGCTCGGGGTGCGGGCGCGTAGCGGGGCGGATGCGCCTGCCGAACGGGCCGCGGAGGTCGCTCCACCGACTGAATCTGCTTCGCCGATGGAGACCGTGTCGCCGGGAGCAGCGGGCGCCGACGAGACGGCAGCCTGGACCGGCGCATCCGGCAGCACGGCCGCGGTGCCCGATGAGGCCGGGCCGGGCGCATCCGGTGGCACTGACGCAGGGTCCGACGTGGGCGTGTACTGCGGATCCGGGGTGACGGCCGCGCACGAGGCGGTGGCGCTCACGCTCGCGGGCTTCGCTCCGGCGTTGTATCCCGGCTCCTGGTCGCAGTGGTCGAACCTGCCGGGCCGCCCGGTCGCGACGGGCGACGCTCCCGGACACTAGTCCGGAGCATTGCGCCGCGCAGGATGCGTCTCGCAGCCCGTGGTAATCACACCCAGCGTGCACTAAGGCTCGCAGCGTGCCCTAAGGCGCACGCCGCGAGCGCTGCCGCACGCTGCCGGCATTTTCGCGGGCTGCGAGCCATGGATGCGCGGCCGTCCACGCGTGGTTTCGTGGTGAGGCGGACGCGGAACGGGTGTTGCTGGCATGCGGTCTGCAGCCCCGCAGGGTCGTCGTGGCGCAGGTTAGGCCTCGTGGCGCACGATACGCGGCCCTTTTTCCTGCGCCGCGAGGTTTTTCCTGCGCCGCGAGGTTTTTCCTGCGCCGCGAGGTTTTTCCTGCGCCGCGAGGTTCTTCCTGCGCCGCGAGCGGTCAGGCGATCTCCGCGGCGGCGCCGCTCACCACGATGCCGCCGGTGACGGGCACGTCCACCAGGAGCAGGCTCGGCCGGCCCACGTGCCGGCCCTGGTGGATGACCACCCGGGTCGGCGGGCGCACCAACCCGAGCTCGCGCAGGTAGCCGCCCACCGACGCCGCGGCCGAGCCGGTGGCCGGGTCCTCGACGAGTGTGCCGACCGGGAACAGGTTGCGCGCCTCGAACTCTCCGTCGCCCCGGACCGACAGGGTGGTGACGGTGCCGGCCCAGCCCTGCTCGTCCATCAGCGCGCGCATGGCCGCGGGGTCGAAGGTGAACGCGTCGAACTCGGCCGCGTCGGTGAAGACCAGCACCGGATGCCAATTGCCCGCGAACGCCAGCCGGGGCGGGTATCCGGGATGCAGCGACGAGGGGGATGCCCCGAGCAATGCCAGCAGCCGGGCGAGGACCTCGGGTGCGAGGGCGCGCACCTGCGGATCGACGCTCGTGAACGACGCGGTGAGGCCGGCATCCGTGGCCCGGGTCTGGATGGTGATGGGACCCACGCTGGTCTCGAACGTGAGGGCGCCCACGCCGTCGCGGCGGGCCAGCGCCACGGCGGTGGCGACGGTGGCGTGCCCGCAGAACGGCACCTCGGCTACGGGGGAGAAGTAGCGCAGCCGGCTGTGCCGCGGGTCGCCTCCGACCGACCGCTCCGTGACGAAGGCGGTCTCGGCGTAACCGACCTCGGCCGCAATCGCCTGCATCGCCGCGTCGTCGAGTGCGCTCGCGTCAAGCACGACCCCGGCCGGGTTGCCCCCGGCGGACGCATCGGCACGGTTGGGGTCGGTGAAGGCGGCAAGGCGCAGCACGGGCACGGTCATGCCTCCATGGTGCCAGCCCGCAGCCCGCTCGGCGACGGTCCAATCCGCAATCCGTGGACGTCTCCTCTGCCAGCCAACCGGCCGCAGCCCGATTGTCGCGGCCCCGCCGCCGCCTGTCATACTTAGGTAATGCTTACCTCAGTGGATCCGGGGACGACGGGCGCGCCCGCTCGCGGCTCGGCGCTGCCCACCGAGGCGGTGCGGATGCCGCGCCGCCGGCAGCTGGCCGGCCTGCTGATCGCCGTGGCGCTTCTGGTGCTCGCGATCACGGCCTCGCTCGTGGTGGGCAGCCGCGAGATCCCGCTGGGCACCGTGCTCGACGCGTTGCTGCACCCCGACCTCAGCCTGACCGACCACACCGTGGTGCTCGACCTGCGCGTGCCCCGCACCGCCATCGGCCTGCTCGCGGGCCTCGCCCTCGGCCTGGCCGGCGCGCTCATGCAGGGCATCACCCGCAACCCGCTCGCCGACCCCGGCCTGCTCGGCGTCAACGCCGGCGCCTCGCTCTTCGTCGTGGCCGGCATCGCGTGGTTCGGCGTCAGCTCGGCGCTCGGTTACGTCTGGTTCGCGTTCGCCGGCGCGTTCGTCGCGGCGGTGATCGTCTATGTCATCGGGTCGCTCGGCCGCGAGGGCGCCACCCCGGTGAAGCTGGCGCTGGCCGGCACCGCGCTCACCGCCTCGCTCACCTCGCTGATCACCATCGTGCTGCTCGGCGATTCCGCGGCCTTCGACAAGTACCGGTTCTGGTCGGCCGGGTCACTCGTGGCCCGTGACCTCAGCTCTGCCCTGCAACTGGCCCCGTTCATCGGCGTCGGGGTGCTGCTGTGTCTGCTGGCCGGGCGGATGCTCAACGCTCTGGCGCTCGGTGACGACCTGGCCCGCGGCCTCGGCCAGAACCTCGTCGCGGCGCGCATCGTCTGCGCGGTCGCCGTGGTGCTGCTCTGCGGTTCCGCCACCGCGCTGGCCGGCCCGATCGTTTTCGTGGGTCTGGCCGTGCCGCACATCGCCCGCCGCTTCACCGGCCCCGACTACCGCTGGATCCTGCTCTACTCCGCGGTACTCGGCCCGGTGCTGTTGCTGGCTGCCGACGTGCTCGGCCGTGTGATCGCCCCGCCCGGCGAGATCGAGGCAGGCCTGGTCGTGGCGTTCCTGGGTGCCCCGATGCTCATCGCCCTGGTGCGCCGCGTGAAGCTGGCCGGCCTGTGAGCGCCGGCCGCGGAGCATCCGTGCGCCCCCGCCCGCGCACCGGTGCCGCGAACTTGACGACCGAAGCGGAGGCCGCCGCCCCGCTGGTTCTCGCCCGATTCGTGCGGCACCGCCGGGAACGCCGGGTGGTGCTGGTGCTGGCCAGCCTGGTGCTCCTCGTGGCCGCCGTGAGCCTGATGGTGGGCGCGTACAACCTCAGCGTGCCCGACCTGCTCCGCACCCTGGTGGGCCAGGGCGCCACAAGCGAGAACTTCATCGTCTTCAAGCTGCGCCTGCCGCGGCTCACCCTGGCGATCCTGGTGGGCGTCGCATTCGCGGTCTCCGGCGCCCTGTTCCAGACCGTGCTGCGCAACCCCCTGGCCAGCCCCGACATCATCGGCGTCACCGGGGGAGCGAGCGCCGCCGCGGTGTTCGGCATGCTCGTGCTGGGCGTGGGCAGCGTGGCGACCTCGTTCATGGCGTTCGGCGGCGCGATGGTGGTGGCCTGCGCCATATACCTGCTCGCCTGGCGTGGTGGCGTGGCCGGCTACCGCTTCGTACTCATCGGCGTGGGCGTCGCATTCATGGTGCAGGGCCTGCTCGGCTACCTGCTCTCCCGCGCCGACCTCCGGAACGCCGAGGACGCCCTCACCTGGCTGGTCGGCAGCGTCAGCGGCGCTCGGTGGCCCGAAATCGCCGTACTGGCCGCCTTCCTCGCGGTGCTGTTGCCGGGTGTGGCCGTGTTGGCGGGGCGGATGCGGATGCTCCAGCTCGGCGACGACACCGCCAGCGCCCTCGGGGTGCGCGCCGAGCGGTCCCGGCTGGCGTTGCTCGTGGCCGCGGTCGCGCTCGCGGCCCTCGCCACGGCCTTCGTGGGGCCGCTCGCCTTCGTCGCCTTCGTGTCCGCGCCCATCGCCCGCCGGCTCGTCGCCACCGGCAGCCTCGCCCTGGTGCCGGCCGCACTGATCGGCGTGCTCATCACCACGGTGGCGGACTTCACCGCCCAACACCTGCTTCCCGGCGCCCTCAACCTGCCGGCCGGCATCATCACAGGTGCCATCGGCGCGCCCTATCTGCTCTGGCTGCTGGCCACCCAGAACCGAATCGGAAAGGGAGCCTGATGCCCCAGCCCACCGACCAGCCCACCGACCAGCCCACCGACCAGCCCGCCACCGTGGCCGCCACGACCGGCCCCGTCACCGCGCCCGCCGCATCCGCCCGCCACGAACTCACTGCCAACGGCCTCAGCCTCGGCTACGACGGGGCGCGCATCGTCGACGGCCTCGACCTGGCCATCGAGCCCGGCGCGATCACCGTGATCGTGGGTGCCAACGCCTCGGGCAAGTCCACCCTGCTGCGGGGGCTCGCCCGGCTGCTGCCACCGCAGGCCGGCACCGTCACGCTCGACGGCCGGAACATCGAGAGCCTGCCCAGCAAACAGGTCGCGACCATCGTCGGGCTGTTGCCGCAGCAGCCGGTCGCCCCCGACGGCATCGGCGTCGCCGACCTCGTCGGCCGCGGTCGCTACCCGCACCAGGGCTGGTTCCGGCACTGGTCGAGCACCGACGATGCCATCGTGGCGGCGGCGATGGCCGCCACCCAGACCCTCGAGCTGGCTCCGCGGCGCATGGAGGAGCTCTCCGGCGGACAGCGCCAACGGGTGTGGATCGCCATGGCCCTGGCCCAGAAGCCCGACATCCTGCTGCTCGACGAGCCCACGACCTTCCTCGACGTGACCCACCAGATCGAGGTGCTCGACCTGCTGCACGAGCTCAACCATGAGCAGGGCACCACCGTGGTGATGGTGCTGCACGACCTCAACCTGGCCGCCCGGTACGCCGACCGGCTCGTGGTGATGCGCGCCGGCCGCATCATCGCCGAGGGGCCGCCCGCCGAGGTGCTCACCGAGGCCGTGGTGCTCGAGGCGTTCGGGCTCACCGCGCGCATCATCGCCGACCCGGTCTGCGGATCCCCGATGATCGTTCCCGTCGGACGGTTCCATGGCACCGTCTGACCCGCTATATTAGGTGAGGCTACCCTAATCACGGGCGGCCTTCCTTTTCCAGAACCGGAGTTACCTGTGCCCAGACGTCTGACCACCGTGCTCGCCGCCGCCGCGGCCATCGCCGCCCTCACGCTCAGCGGATGCTCCGCCACGCCCGCCACCGACACGACCACCGACGGTGCAAGCAGCGATGCGTTCCCCGTCACCATCGAGCACGCCTTCGGCGAGACCACGATCGACGCCGAACCGACCCGCGTGGTCACCTGGGGCTGGGGCAGCGCCGATGACGCCATCGCGCTCGGCGTCATCCCCGTCGCGATCCCGTTCCAGGCCTACGGTGGCGACGACAAGGGCGTGCTGCCCTGGATCTCCGAGGCCCTCGACGAACAGGGCGTCGAGACGCCCACGGTGCTCTCCGACTCCACCGAGCCGCCCTACGAGGAGATCGCGGCCGCCGCACCCGACGTCATCCTCGCTGCGTACTCCGGCCTCACCGAGGAGCAGTACGAGCTGCTCAGCGACATCGCCCCCGTGGTGGCCTACCCCGACGAGCCCTGGTCCACCGACTGGCGCGAGCTGATCACGATCACCGGCACGGCCCTCGGCAAGTCCACCGAAGCCACCGCGCTGCTCAGCGACATCGACGCCACCATCGCCGAGAAGGCCGCCGCACACCCCGAATTCGCCGGCAAGTCCGTCGCGCTCACCTCCGACAGCGGCGGAGTCTTCTACGTCTACACGGATGCCGACCCGCGCGTGACCTTCGCCACCGACCTGGGCTTCACCAGTGCCCCGAGCGTCGCCGACCTCGCCAACGGTGAGTCCTCGTTCTACTACACGCTCAGCTACGAGCAGCTCGACCAGCTCTCCAGTGACGTGCTGGTCAACTTCGGCGCCACCCAGGAGGAGTCCGACGCGTTCCTGAGCGCCGGCTACGCCCAGGTCATGCCGCAGGTGCAGTCCGGCGCCGTGGCCTCCCCGGTCGGTGCGGCCTTCATATCGTCGGTGTCGCCGCCGACGGGCCTCTCGCTGCCGTGGGGCATCGACGACTACGTCGACCTGCTTTCCACCGCAGCCCTCGCCGCGGACGCCGCCAAGTAACACCACCGCTCGCACGAGCGCTGCGCCCGGCCGGATTCGGCCGGGCGCAGCGTGCTGCCTGGAGCGCGATAACCTTGACACGCGTCCGTGTCGACTGATCCCGAAGCCGCGATCGTACGAGCCGCATCCCAGCGCAGGGATTCTCAGGCTCGCTCCAGTCGAACCGTTCACGGACCGCTCAGTCGACTCGATCCCGTGAGGCCTCGAGACCCACGAAAAGGTTGTGCCATGCGCGCTAAATACGTCCTCCCCGCCCTCGCCGCCGTAGCGGCGCTCACGCTCACCGGATGCGTCGACAACTCGACGCCCGCGACGTCCGGGTCCGCCGCAAGCACGGCTCCCGCCATCGCGAAGGACGACACGGCGGCAGCGCTGGTCCCGGCCGAGATCACCGATCGTGGCACCCTGATCATCGGCACCGAACCGACCTACGCGCCGAACGAGTTCAAGAACGAGGCCGGAGACCCCATCGGCTGGGACATCGAGCTCGCCGGCGGCATCGCCGCCAAGCTCGGCCTCACGCCGACGTTCCAGGTCGCGAAGTTCGACAACATCATCCCGAGCGTGGCCGGCGGCAAGGCCGACATCGGCGCCTCTTCCTTCACCGACACCGTGGAGCGCGAACAGCAGGTCGACTTCGTCAACTACTACAACGCCGGCATCCAGTGGGCGTCGGCCACGGGCACGGACGTCGACCCCGACAACGCCTGCGGCCTGAAGGTGGCCGTGCAGACCGCCACCTACGAAGACACCGATGAGGTGCCCGCCAAGAGCGACGCCTGCGTCGCCGCCGGCAAGCCGCCGATCGACAAGCTGAAGTTCGACACCCAGGCCGACGTGGCCAACGCGGTCGTGCTCGGCCAGGCCGACGCCCTCAGCGCCGACTCCCCGGTCACGCTGTACGCGATCGCCCAGACCGGCGACAAGTTGCAGGCGGCCGGTGAGACCTTCGATGAGGCCCCGTACGGCATGGTCGTCGCCAAGGGTTCCGACCTGACCGCCGCCGTGCAGGCAGCACTGCAGTCCATGGTCGTCGACGGCAGCTACACGGCCATTCTCGATGCCTGGGGTGTCACCGACGGTGGCGTGGCCGAGATCACGATCAACGCAGCCGCGAACGGCTGACCCCGGCAAGACGCCCCCAGGAGTCCGGCCCCGCGGGACGCGGTAGCCTTGGCGGGCGTCCGTTGGGCTGTTCCCGAACCGATATCGCCGAGCCGTTCCCCCAGCGCAGGGGTGTATTAGGCTCACTGCAGTCGTACCGTCCAGTCGAATCGAAACCTCGACGCCCTACGAAGAAGGTCGTGCCATGCGCGCTAGATACGTACTCCCCGCCCTCGCCGCCGCTGCGGCCCTGATGCTCACCGGATGCGTCGACAACTCGACGCCCGCGACATCCGGGTCCGACGCCAGTACGGCCCCCGCAATCGCAAAGGACGACGCCGCGGCGGCGCTGGTGCCCGCCGAGGTCGCCGACACCGGCAAACTCGTCATCGGCACCGACCCGACCTACGCCCCCAACGAGTTCAAGAACGAGGCCGGCGAGCCGATCGGCTGGGGCGTCGAGATCGCCAGCGGCATCGCCGCCAAGCTCGGTCTCGAGCCCGAGTTCCAGGTCGCCAAGTTCGACAACATCATCCCGAGCGTCTCCGGCGGCAAGGCCGACATGGGCTCGTCGTCGTTCACCGATACCGTCGAGCGCGAGCAGCAGGTCGACTTCGTCAACTACTACACCGCCGGCATCCAGTGGGCTTCCCAGGCTGGTAAAGACGTCGACCCCAACAACGCCTGCGGCCTGAAGGTCGCCGTGCAGGCCACCACCTACGAGGACACCGACGAGGTACCCGCCAAGAGCGACGCCTGCGTTGCCGCCGGCAAGCCCGCCATCGAGAAGCTCAAGTTCGACACCCAGGACGCCGCGACCAACGCCGTGGTGCTCGGCCAGGCCGACGCGCTCAGCGCCGACTCGCCGGTCACGCTCTACGCCATCTCGCAGACCGGCGACAAGCTGCAGCCGGCGGGCGAGACCTTCGACGTGGCCCCGTACGGCATGGTCGTCGCCAAGGGCTCCGAGCTCTCGAAGGCCATCCAGGCCGCCCTTCAGTCCATGGTCGACGACGGCAGCTACACGGCGATCCTCGATCAGTGGGGCGTCGCGGACGGCGGCATCGACGAGATCACGATCAACGCGGCCGCGAACGGTTAAACCGTGAGCACCACGAACGTGAACGAACCCGCGGCGGCGACCCCGCCGCGTGGCGAACCCGCACCCAGTGAGCCGATCAAGGCCATCCGGCTGCGGCACCCATGGCGCCTCGTGTTCGCCGTGCTCCTGGTGGCGATCTTCGCGTGGTTCGTCGTGGATGCGGCCTTCCGCCCGGCCTACGACTGGCCGTCGGTAGGCAAGTACCTCTTCGACCGGCGCATCTCGATGGCCGCGCTGGTCACGATCGAGCTGACGGTGTTCTCGATGGTGATCGCCATCATCCTCGGCGTGATCCTGGCCGTGATGCGGCTGTCGCCGAATCCGGTGGTCAAGAGCGTGGCCTGGTTCTACCTGTGGATCTTCCGCGGCACCCCGGTGTACGTGCAGCTGACCATCTGGGGCCTGATCTCGCTGATCTACACGAGCATCGACATCGGCCTGCCGTTCATGACGCCGTGGATCTCGTTCAGCACCAATGCGGCATTGAACACCTTTACACTGGCCGTCATCGGTCTGGCGCTGAACGAGGCCGCGTACATGGCCGAGATCGTGCGTGCAGGACTGCTCTCGGTCGACAAGGGCCAGGAAGAGGCCTCGGTCGCCCTGGGCATGAGCTGGTCGCAGACGATGACCCGGGTCATCCTGCCGCAGTCGATGCGGGTGATCATCCCGCCGACCGGCAACGAGGTGATCTCGATGCTGAAAACCACCTCGCTGGTCACGGCCGTGCCGTTCAGCCTCGAGCTGTTCACCCGGTCGCGGGACATCTCGGCCGAGACCTTCAACCCGATCCCGCTGCTCATCGTGGCGTCGATCTGGTACCTGTTCTTCACCTCGATCCTCATGGTGGGCCAGTACTTCCTGGAGAAGCGCTTCTCCCGTGGGGTGGGCGACCGGCAGACCGACAAGAACGACGTGGGTACCGGCACCGGCGTCATCACGGGCGTGGTGCCCGTGGTGGGCGCGGGCCAGCCGACCGTGATCGCGCCGCCGAAGACCGACAATCCGGGTGCGCCCGGCGACGGGGGAGCACGATGAGCGACACGATAGTGGGGGGCGTCGCATCCGACGTGCCGATGGTGCTGGCCGAGCAGGTGACCAAGAGCTTCGGCTCGCACGAGGTGCTCAAGGGCATCACGCTCGAGGTGAAGCGCGGCGAGGTGATGTGCCTGGTCGGACCCTCGGGCTCCGGCAAGTCCACGTTCCTGCGCTGCATCAACCACCTCGAGGTGCTCTCGGCCGGCCGGCTCAGCGTGGACGGCGAGCTGATCGGCTACCGCGAGGCCAACGGCAAGCTCTACGAAATGGCGCCGAAGGAAGCCGCGAAGCAGCGCCGGGACATCGGCATGGTGTTCCAGCGGTTCAACCTGTTCCCGCACATGACCGCTCTGCAGAACGTCATGGAGGCGCCGATGCGCGTCAAGGGCTTGCCCAAGGCGAAGGTCGAGTCGAGCGCGCGTGACCTGCTGGCCCGGGTGGGCCTGGCCGACCGTGCCGACTACTACCCGGCGCACCTCTCCGGTGGCCAGCAGCAGCGAGTGGCGATCGCCCGGGCGCTGGCCATGGAACCCAAGCTGATGCTCTTCGACGAGCCCACCAGCGCGCTCGACCCCGAACTCGTCGGCGAGGTGCTCGACGTGATGAAGGGCCTGGCCAAGGAGGGCATGACCATGATCGTGGTGACCCACGAGATGGGCTTCGCCCGCGAGGTGGCCGACTCCCTGGTGTTCATGGACGCCGGCGTCGTCGTCGAATCGGGCCTCCCCTCGGAGGTCCTGGCCAACCCGCGGCACGCCCGCACCCAGGCGTTCCTCTCCAAGGTGCTCTAGGTGTACTGCCCAGGGACGTTGGTTGAATCGGTGTGACGACTCGCTGTAGTCGCTGAAACGGGGTGAGGGCCCCTCGATGCAAAGTGGAGCTGCTTAGACAACCACTGTCGCGACCGAGAGGCCCTCATGACCCACGCTAATGCTGCCCTGACCCCGCGTCACCGATTACGGATTGCGCGCCTGATAATCGACGACGGCTGGACCGTCGCGGCGGCGGCGAAGTACTTCCACGTGTCTTGGCCGACCGCGAACCGGTGGGCCACCCGGTATGAGGCGATGGGCGCTGCCGGCGTCGAGGACCGTTCCTCCCGTCCGCACGTGAGCCCGACGAAAACGTCGCAAGAGCTGGTGCGAAAGATCGGGCACCTGCGGTGGAAACAGCGCCTGGGACCGGTCGGGATCGCCGCGAAGCTGGGTATGCCGGCATCGACGGTGCATGCAGTGTTGGTGCGCTGCCGGATCAATAAACTGCACCACATCGACAAGCGCACCGGCGAAGTGATTCGCCGTTACGAGCACCCCTACCCCGGATCGATGATCCACGTGGATGTGACGAAGTTTGGCAATATTCCTGATGGTGGCGGGCATCGCTTCGTCGGCCGGGTCCAAGGCAGCAAGAACCGCATCACAACTCCTGGGGCAGCGGTCAACAAATACCACAACCGCAATGTGGGCAAGGCGTTCGTGCATACCGTCATCGACGACCATTCCCGGGTCGCCTACGCAGAGATCCACACTGACGAGACAGCCGACACTGCTGTTGAGGTGCTGAAGCGGGCAGTGTCCTGGTTTGCCGACCGTGGCGTGACCGTCGAGCGCGTCCTGTCGGATAACGGCAGCGCATACCGGTCACATCACTGGCGCGACACGTGCGCGCAGCTGGGCATCGCCCCGAAGAAGACCCGGCCCTACCGGCCGCAGACCAACGGCAAGATCGAACGCTTCCACCGCACCCTCGCCGAGGGCTGGGCGTTCCGGCGGATGTATTCAACCGAGTCCGCGCGCCGCAACGCTCTGCCCGGCTGGTTGCATGAATACAATCACCACAGGCCCCACACGGCCATCGGAGGACACCCACCCATCAGCCGATTAACCTACGTGCCTGGGCAGTACATCTAGGGCAGGCGCTCTGGCCATCGGTGACGGTCGCCAATAAGGAAAAAGGTCGCAAAAGAGGACGGAATCTGCGATTCCGTCCTTTTTTGGTGACTCTTTCCTGATTTACCTGTGCGCCCTAGAACGCCCAGGGGCCGAAGCGGGTGATGGCCACGACGAGGGCCAGGATGCCGAGGATCACGCTGGGCATGGTCTCCTTCGCGCCATCGCCGGCACGCACGTGCCAGACGACCGCGCCGATCATGATCACGGTGAGGGCGGCCGCGGCGATGGGCACCAGGATCGGGGCGATACCGGTGACCGCGGGGAGGATCAGGCCGAGGCCACCGAGCAGTTCGGCGAGACCCACGAGCTTGACGCCGGCATCCGAGTAGTCGTTGGTCCAGGCCATGCCGCTGGCGGCGAGCTTGGCGCGCGGCTGGGCGACCTTCATGATGCCGGCGGCGATGAAGGCGAGGGCGAGCAGGCCGGTGATGATCCAGATGGCGATGTTCATGGGGGACTCCTGGGGTGGTGGCCGGGTCGAGGCCGAGGTGATTGCATCCGAATTAGTTGACGCGTCAAATAAGTTAGCGCGAACTACTTTCCGTGTCAACTAATTCTCGGTAGGCTGGGGTCATGGCTGAACCGGAGTGGCTGACCCCCGTGGAGCACGACGCCTGGATGGCCCTCGCGGAGGTGCTGTTCCGGCTCCCCGCCGGGCTCGAGTCGCAGTTGCAGCGGGACGCCGGGCTGGCCATGGCGGACTACATGGTGCTCGTGATGCTCTCCGAACGGGACGACCACTGCATGCGCATGAGTGAGCTCGCATCATCCGCCAGCACGTCGCAGTCGCGGCTGTCACGCATCGTGGCCCGGCTCGAGGCCGCGGGCTACGTGACCCGAGAGATGGCGGCGGATGACCGGCGCGCGGTGATCGCGACCCTCACCGAGTCGGGTCTGGCCAAGCTCGTCGCCGCAGCGCCCGGCCACGTGGCCCAAGTGCGCAAGCTCGTCTTCGACCGCCTGACGCCGGCCCAGGTGCTCTCCCTCACCGACATCGCGCGCTCCCTCGCCCACCCCGACGATTCCGAAGCCTGCGACGGGGCCCCCTAACGCAGGCGTGGTCACCCGGTCTCGACAAGCTCGACCAGCGTGTGGGTCGCGACCAATCGTTGATCGAGCTTGTCGAGCGCCGTACTGAGCTTGTCGAAGTGACCTCGCGAGGCGAGGCTAGGAGGCGAGGACCTTCTGGATGCGCTGCAGGGAGACGGACTCGGCGGCTCGCAGCTCCTGGGCGAAGAGGCTGATGCGCAGCTCCTCGATCATCCAGCGCGCCCGCACCAGGTTCGGTGCCGCGGTCTCCGGCAGCGGGATACGCCCACCCGCGTCGGTGAACTTCGCTGTGGCCGACTGCACCTCGTTCATCCACACCCGGTCGCGGTTGGGGTTGTCGAGGAGCTTCTCGATGCGGGCCGTGATGCCGCCGAGGTAACGTGGCAGGTGCCGCAGCTGGGCGAGGCCGGTGGCACTGACGAAACCGGGGTAGACCAGCCCGTTCAGTTGCTCGCGGGCATCCGTGAGAGCGGCCAGAAGGGCCATGCTCGTGGAGGCCTTGAGCGCCTTGTCGGCCGCGCGCGAGGCCGTGAGGATGCGGGCCACGAGGCCGACGGTTTCGAACATCGAGTCCATCACCACGCCGGAGACCCGGTCGCGGATGCTGTCGAATTCGGCCTTCATGAACACCTGGCCGTCGGGCCGCACCCTGTAGAGCACATCGTCGACGGCGGCCGCGAGGCAGTCGTCGAACAGGGCCTGGGTGGAACGGTACGGGCTGGTGGCCAAAGAGAGCTTCTCGCCGCCCTTGAGGTGCTGCTGCACGTAGGCCACCGGGGAGGCCGTGGCCAGCAGCAGCAGCCGGCGCACACCATTGGGCAGCGTGCGGGCCTGCTCGTCGACGGTGCTCATCATGCGGATGCTCACCGAGGTGCCGTCGTCGATCAGGGTGGGGTAGCCGCGGATGGTGTTGTCACCCTGCTTGGTGTCGATGAAGCGGGGCAGCTCGACGAAGTCCCAGGTGGTGAGGCCCGAGCGCTCGATCGCGTTCGTGGGTACGGCGGCGGAGGCCTTGGCGACGGACTCGCGCACCTTGTTGCCCAGGCGCCGCTGCAGCTCCCCGAGGTCCTTGCCGCTGGCGACGCTCTTGCCGCGCTCGTCGACGACCCGGAAGGTCATGCGCAGGTGCGCGGGCACCCGGGTGAGGTCGAAGTCGCGCACGGTGACGGGCACGTAGGTGAGGCGCTGGATGAGTGCGGCGAGGGTTTCGGCGAAGGAGGGGTCGGACGAGTCACCGTGAGTGTTGCTGCGATTTGAGGCACCGTGCGGGGTCTCGACAGGCTCGACCGACGAACGCACGACACCGGGGGCTTCCGGCAATTCGGCGAGCAGGCGCACCGCCCAGTCGGCGGCGGGCACCACGTTACGGCGGATGGCCTTGGGCAGCGACTTGATCAGCGAGGTGACCAGGTCGGCGCGGAGGCCCGGCACCTGCCAGTCGAACCCGGTGGGGGAGACCCGGGCCAAGAGCGCCAGCGGCACCTGCACGGTCACACCGTCGTCTTCGGCGCCCGGTTCGAACCGGTAGCTCAGCGCGAAGCGCTGGTCGCGCTGCTGCCAGGACGGCGGGAAGAGGGACTCGTCGATCTCCGGCGCATCCTCGGGCACGAGCGCCTCGGCGGTCATGGTGAGCAGGTCGGGCGTTGCCGCGCGGGCCACGCGCCACCAGGTCTCGAAGGTGCGGGTGCTGTGCACCTCGGCGGGGATGCGCCGGTGGTAGAACTCGAACACGGCCTCGTCGTCGAAGAGGATGTCGCGGCGCCGGGTGCGTTCCTCGAGCTCGGCCAGTTCCTTGCGCAGGGCCGTGTTGGCGCGGTCGAACGCGGTGACCCGCTGGTCGACCCGGTCGAGGTCCCACTCGCCGTCGACGAGGGCGTGCCGGATGAACAGCTCGCGGGCGTAGGCCGGGTCGACCCGGGAGAACTGCACCCGGCGGCGCGGCACGATCGGCACGCCGTAGAGGGTGACCCGCTCGTAGGCAACCACGGCGCCCTGCTTCTTCTCCCAGTGTGGCTCCGAGTAGCTGCGCTTGCAGAGGTCGCCGGCGAGCTGTTCGGCCCAGGCCGGGTCGACGACGGCGTTCATCCGGGCGAACAGACGGCTGGTCTCCACCAGTTCGGCGCTCATCACGGCGTTGGGCTGCTTCTTGGCCAGCGCGGAGCCGGGGAACAGCACGAAGCGCTGCTGCCTGGCGCCGATGTAATCCTTCTTGGCCACGTCCTTCAGGCCGATGTGCGAGAGCAGGCCGGAGAGCATGGACCGGTGGATGCCGTCGGGGTTCACGGCCGGGTCGCCGATGTGCAGGCCGAGCGGCTTGGCCAGCTGGCGGAGCTGCTTGTAGACGTCCTGCCACTCGCGCACCCGCAGGTAGTTGAGGTACTCGTTCTTGCACAGCCGCCGGAACGCGCTCGAGCCGAGCTCCTTCTGCTGCGTCTCGAGGTAGTTCCAGAGGTTCAGCAGCGAGAGGAAATCGCTGGTGGGGTCGGCGAACCTGGCGTGCTTCTCGTCCGCGGAGCCGCGGCGCTCGAGCGGGCGCTCGCGCACGTCCTGGATGGTGAGCCCGGCCACGATGGCCATCACCTCGCGGCTGGTGCCCTGCACCTTGGACTCGATCACCATGCGGCCGAACCGGGGATCGATGGGCAGCTGGGCGAGCTGCTGGCCCACCCGGGTGAGGCTGTGGGTGCCGGCCGTCACGGCCATCCGCCCGCCCTGGCCACCACGGCCACCGTCACGGCCGCCGCGCCCGCGCCCGCCGTCTCGGCCGGACCGCCCGCCGGCCTGGCTCGGGTCTTCGGTGGGGGTGCCGGTGGGAGCCACGACGGCCTTGACGGCGCCGAGCTCGGTGAGCAGGTCGAGGCCGTCCTTGATGTTGCGGGAGTCCGGCGGGGTGAGGAACGGGAACTGCGCGATGTCGCCCAGACCCAGCGAGATCATCTGCAGGATGACCGCGGCGAGGTTGGTGCGCAGGATCTCGGGCTCGGTGTACTCGGGCCGGCGGGTGAAGTCTTCTTCGCTGTACAGGCGGATGGCGATGCCGTCGCTGGTGCGGCCGGAGCGGCCCGAGCGCTGGTTGGCGGAGGCCTGGGCGATGGCCTCGATCGGCAGCCGCTGCACCTTCGAGCGCACGCTGTAGCGGCTGATGCGGGCGGTGCCGGCGTCGATGACGTAACGGATGCCCGGCACGGTGAGGCTGGTCTCGGCCACGTTGGTGGCGAGGATGATGCGGCGGCGCACTCCTGCCACGGTGGAGGGCTGGAACACCCGGTGCTGGTCGGCGGAGGAGAGCCGGCCGTAGAGCGGCAGCACCTCGGTGGGGCTGGTGCGGTCGCCGCCGGCGAACTTGCCCTGCAGGGCGTCGGCCGCGTCGCGGATCTCGGTCTCGCCGGAGAGGAACACCAGCACGTCGCCGTTGGACTCCCGCTCGAGTTCGTCGAGCGCGGCGGAGATGCCCTCGATGTAGTCGCGGTCCACGCTGGGCGCGGCATCCGAGAGCTCGTCGTCGTCGTCGATCGCGGCCTCGGCCACGAGCGGGCGGTAGCGGATCTCAACCGGGTAGGTGCGGCCGGAGACCTCGATGATGGGCGCCGGGGTGCCGTCGGCGGCCGCGAAGTGCTTGGCGAAGCTGGCCGGGTCGATGGTGGCGCTGGTGATGATGAGCTTGAGGTCGGGCCGTTGGGGGAGCAGCTGCTGCAGGTAGCCGAGCAGGAAGTCGATGTTGAGGCTGCGCTCGTGGGCCTCGTCGATGATGATGGTGTCGTACTTGCGCAGCATCCGGTCGCGGTGGATCTCGTTGAGCAGGATGCCGTCGGTCATCAGCTTGATGCGGGTGTCGGCGCCGACGCGGTCGGTGAAGCGCACCTGGTAGCCGACGAGTTCGCCGACCTCCTGGCCGAGTTCCTCGGCGATGCGCTCGGCGATGGTGCGCGCGGCGAGCCGGCGCGGCTGCGTGTGGCCGATACTCTCGCGCCCGAGCTCCAGGCAGATCTTGGGCAGCTGCGTGGTCTTGCCCGACCCGGTGGACCCGGCCACGATCACGACCTGGTTGTCGCGGATGGCGCGCGCGATGTCGTCGCGGCGCTGGCTGATCGGCAACTCGGGCGGGAAGGTGATTGTGACGGGAATCATTAGCCCTCCATGCTATTGCCTCGCGGGCATACCCCACTTCGAGCCAAACCCTTGTCGCGCAAAGTACTTTGTGTTACAAAGTAGGTATGGATGACACCAGAACCCCCGCCGTAGACCTCGACGAACCCCTGGGCGACCCGCGCGAGATGCTCGCGCTGCTCGAGAAGCAGCAGCGCCAGGTGACGGATGCGCAGATCGCGCCCGTCGTCTGGCTGTACTTCATCTGGGGCATCGCCTGGTTGGTCGGCTTCCTCGCCCTCTGGTCGGGCGACGCCGACGGCAACCCCTGGTTCACGATTCCGGCCGGGCTCGCGACACCACTGTTCATCGTGCTGCTGGTGATCTCGATCGTGTCCTCAGCGGTGATCGGTATACGGATCAACCGGGGCGTGCGCGGAGTCTCCAGCTTCTCCGGCGCCGTCTACGGGCTGTCCTGGTCGGTCTGCGGCACTGCGTTCGCTTTGCTCGGCACCGCCCTGATCAGCCACGGCATGTCCACCGACCTCGCCAACCTCTACTTCCCGTCCGGCTACGCGCTGATGTGCGGAACCATCTACCTCGGCGGCGCCGCACTCTGGCGGGAGAAATCCCAGCTCATCCTCGGCCTGATCATGCTCACCGTCGGCGCGGCCGCACCGTTCGCCGGGTCGCCCGGCAACGACCTGGTCTTCGCTCTCGCCGGCGGCGGGGCCTTCCTGGTCGTCGCCGCCATCATGGCCGTGCGGCTACGCCGGAACCGCTGATGGACGAACTCGACCCGGTGATCCACGCATCCGCCCGGCTCAAGATCACCGCCACCCTGGCCACACTCGAGGTGGGCGACCAGATCGCCTTCCCCCGCCTGCAGGAACTGCTCGGCATGACCGCCGGCAACCTGTCCACCCACCTGCGCAAGCTCGAAGACGCGGGCTATGTTGACGTCATCAAGTCGCACCAGGGCCGCACCCCCGCCACCTACCTGGCCCTGTCGCGCACGGGCCGGCGCGCATTCGAAGACTACCGAGAAGCCCTGCGCGACCTATTGGGAGAATCCGCATGACAGTCCTAGCCCGCCTCGACCACGTCACCCGCCGCTTCGGCGAGGTGCTCGCCGTCGACGACGTCACCCTCGACATCCACTCCGGCAGCATCCTGGGCCTGCTCGGGCCCAACGGCGCCGGCAAGTCCACCGTGCTCACCATGCTGCAGGGGCTCCGCAAGCCGACAACCGGCACCGTCACCCTGTTCGGCGGGTCGCCCGGCGACTACCGGATGCGCCAAAAGCTCGGCGGCACCCCGCAGGAGACCGCTCTGCCGCCGACCCTGCGGGTGGGCGAGGTCATCGACTTCGTCGGCCGGCACTTCGACGAGCCGCTGAGCACCGCGGCCGTGGCCGAGGAGTTCGGACTGGGGGACCTGCTCAAACGCCAGACCGGCGCGCTCTCCGGTGGACAGAAACGCCGGCTCAGCGTGGCGCTCGCGTTCGTGGGCCAGCCACGGCTGGTGCTGCTCGACGAACCCACCACCGGGCTCGATGTGGATGCCCGCCGCACCCTGTGGGATGCCGTGCGCCGCCAGCACGACCGCGGCGCCACCGTGGTGGTCACCAGCCACTACCTCGAGGAGATCGAGGCGCTCGCCGAACGCGTGGTGGTGATGGGGCACGGCCGGGTGATCGCCGACGACACCGTCACCGCCGTGATCAACCAGGTCTCGCTGCGGCAGGTGCGCCTGGTCACCGACCAGCCCGACCGGGTGAGCGGACTACCCGGCGTGGTCGGCCGCGACCTCGGCGACAACGGCAGCACCACCTTCTACGCCAACGACAGCGACCGGCTGATCGTGGAACTGGTGCGCTCCGGTATCCCGTTCACCGACCTCACCGTGCGCGGCGCCACCCTCGAAGAGGCGTTCCTCACCCTCACCGGGGCGACGGATGCGGCCACCGGGCAACCGGCCCGGCCCCCGCACGATGCCGAACCACTCGGCACCGCCGACCCGCGCGCCCACACCGGCTCGGCCCCGTCTGCTGTGCCCGCCGTCCAGAAGGAGATGAACCGATGAGCACCCTCACCCCCACCCCGGCAGGCACCGCCCCCGGAACCGGGAGCCGCGTCCCGGCACTCGGCGGGCGCACGGGCGTCCTCGCCCTCACCTTCGTGCACGCCCGCATCAACCTCGTCGAGACGTTCCGCATCCCGGCCGCCCTGATCGGGTCGCTCGTGTTCCCCGGGCTCTCTTTGCTGTTCTTCGTGGTGCCGCAGCGCACCGTCGCGGACAACCCGGAGTTCGCCACCCAGGCGGTGATCGCCCTGAGCGTGTTCGCGCTGATGTCCAACTCGCTGTTCAGCTTCGGCCTGAACATCTCGGCCAACCGGGAGCAGCCCTGGGACCCGTACCTGCGCACCCTGCCGGTGCCGGGCGTTTCCCGGGTGCTCGGCCAGATCTTCTCCACCGGGTTGATGGGGCTGGTCTCGATTCTGCCGGTGATCGCGATCGGGGCCCTGTTCACGGCGGCGGAGGCATCCGTTCTGGGCGTTCTCGGCGGGCTGGTGGCGCTGGGCATCTCGGCGCTGCCATTCATGTTCATCGGCATCTCGATCGGCTACTCGATGTCGTCCAAGGCCGCGATCGCGGTGGTGCAGATCGTGATGTTCGCCCTGGCGTTCGCGGGCGGGCTGTTCCTGCCGCCGTACCTCTTCGCCGACTGGCTCGACACGCTGTCGAAGCTCCTGCCGTCGCGGCAGGCCCGGGAGTTCGTGATCTGGGCCGTGCAGGGCGGCGAGCTCGAGCCGTGGGTGTGGATCGGCATCCTGGTCTGGACCGCCGTGACCTTCGCCCTGGCCCTGCGGCTCTTCCGCCGCGACGAGGGCCGTCGCTACCACTGACCCCCTCGGTGCCATGACTCGCCCATTTTCGCTAGTGCACGGCCGCCTCGACTAGCGAACTTGGGCCACTCACGTCGGGCCCCTGTCCCGGACCGGGTGAAGCGCCGGCGCGAAGCGCATGACTGGCCCATTTTCGCTAGTACGACGGCAGATTTACTAGCAAAAATGGGCCAGTCATGTCTGGGCCGGGGCGTTGGGCGGGCCAGCCTGGGATTGAGGGGCTGTGGCGTGGGGCGGATTACGCTGTCGGCATGCGTGACGTGCGCCCCGGCCGCGCGCTCCGTAGGCTCGTTGGATGACGAATTCTGTACCCCTCATCACCCTGAACGACGGCCACACCATCCCGCAGCTCGGCTTCGGGGTCTTCAAGGTCGACCCGACCGAGACCACCCGGATCGTGTCCGACGCCCTCGAGGTGGGCTACCGCCATATCGATACCGCCGCCATTTACGGCAACGAGGAGGGCGTGGGCCAGGCACTGGCGTCCTCCAACATCGACCGCTCCGAGCTGTTCGTCACGACGAAGCTGTGGAACGACAAGCAGGGCACCGAGTCGGCGCTGGATGCGTTCGACGCGAGCCTGGAGAAGCTCGGCCTGGACTACGTCGACCTCTACCTCATCCACTGGCCCGCTCCCGCGAATGACAAGTTCGTGGAGAGCTGGAAGACCCTCGAGAAGATCCGCGAGTCGGGCCGTGCCCGCTCCATCGGCGTCTCGAACTTCCTGGTGCCGCAGCTGGAGCGCCTGCTCGCCGAGACCGACGTCGTGCCCGCGGTCAACCAGATCGAGCTGCACCCTGCACTCCAGCAGACCGAGCTCACCGCGTTCGCCCGCGCCAACGGCATCCACATCGAGGCCTGGGGCCCGCTCGGCCAGGGCAAGTACCCGCTGCTCGAGGAGGGCGTGGTCACCGCCGCGGCCGAGGCACACGGCAAGACCCCTGCGCAGGTCATCATCCGCTGGCACCTGCAGACCGGCAACATCGTCTTCCCCAAGTCCAACCGCCGCGAGCGCATGATCGAGAACTTCGACGTTTTCGACTTCGAGCTCAGCCACACCGAGCTGGCGACGATCACCGCCCTCGAGCGCGGCGGCCGGGTCGGCTCGCACCCCAACGACGTCAACTAGCCCCACCCGGCTCCTGGCGTGCCACAAACGGCCCCTTCCGCACTCCGGAAGGGGCCGTTCTTGGCATCTCAGGGCGGCGTCGCGCATCGGAAGCGCCCGGGCCCCGTCGCCGACTTGCCGCACCGTGCCCTCTCCATGCCCGTGAGGGGGAGGTTTGCCGCGACTCGGCGAATGCGCCCGTCGTTCACTTGCCGCAAAGTGCCCTCTCCGCGCCCGCGAGGGGGTCGTTTGCCGCAACTCGGCGGATGCGGCTGGGCCGGCGAGCATCCGCCGTCTTACGCCGTGTGTCGGCGCGGGTGGCGGCATCCGTGGCGGGCACTTAGCGTCGAAGCATGTCGTACACCCTGAACGTCGTCGCCGTCTCCGGCAGCCTGCACGCGCCCTCGAAGACCACCGCGCTGGTACGGGCCATCCTCGCCGCGCTGGAGCGCGAGCTGTCGATCGACGTGCACCTGATCGAGCTCAGCCAGGTGGGCCGGGAGTTCTCCGGGGCGCTCCGCCGCGACGAGCTCTCCGCCGCGGCCGAGGCCGACCTCGTGCGCATCGAGGGTGCCGACCTGCTCATCGTGGCGTCGCCGGTGTACCGGGCGTCGTTCACGGGCCTGTTCAAGCACGTTTTCGACTTCGTCGACCAGTATTCGCTCGTCGACAAGCCCGTGCTGCTGGCTGCAACAGGCGGCAGTGATCGGCACGCGCTCATCCTCGAGCACCAGTTCCGGCCGCTGTTCAGCTTCTTCCAGGCGCTCACCCTGCCGATCGGCGTCTACGCCAAGGACGCCGACTTCACCAATTACGAGGTGACCAACGCCGAGTTGAGCGACCGCATCGACCAGGCCATCCGCCGGGGGCTGCCACTGGTGCGCGCGAGCCTGCCAGCCGTGCTCTCCGCCGACTCCGCTGCCATCGTCTGGTGACGGCCGGGGAATAGGCGCCCGCCTCAGCGCCTTACATTGGGACGTGCACGGATGCGAACCATCCGGGAGAGAAGTATCTTGTGTCCCTGATCACCTGGCTGTTCGACGCTCAACTCCAGATCGGCACCCAGACCATCCTCTGGCGGGAGATCATCGGCAATGTCTTCGGCATCGCCAGCGCTGTCGGCGGAATGCGCCGCAAGCTCTGGGCCTGGCCCGTGGGCATAGTCGGCAACGCGCTGCTCTTCACGGTTTTCCTCGGCGCGGTGTTCGGCACGCCCAACCCGGTGAACCTGCTCGGCCAGGCCGGCCGGCAGGTCATGTTCATCGTGGTGTCGGTCTACGGCTGGGTGCAGTGGTCGCGCAGCCGCTCCACCGGCACGGCCGCCGTCGCGCCGCACTGGGCCGGCGCCCGGGCGCGCATCGGCCTGGGGGTGGGCCTGGTCGCCGGCACCCTCGTGCTCACGCCGATCTTCCGGGCCCTTGGCTCGTTCGAACCGGTCTGGGCGGATGCCTGGATCTTCACCGGGTCGCTGCTGGCCACCTACGGCATGGCCCGCGGCTGGACCGAATTCTGGCTGATCTGGGTGGCGGTCGACATCGTCGGGGTGCCGTTGCTGATCAGCGCCGGCTACTACGCCTCTGCCGTGCTCTACCTGTTCTACGGCGCGTTCACCATCACCGGTTTTGTGATCTGGACCCGGGTGCAACGCCGCCGGCAGGCGCTTGTCGAGGTCGCGCCGCTCTGATCGGGGCGGTCTCGGGTAGCTCTCGACTGACCGGCCCTCAGCCGGTCAGCCGACCGGCCGCGGCGGCGCCGGAGGCGGGACCGGGCCGAGACGGCGGCGCAACTGCTTGGGCCGGCCGAGGGCCACGAGCCCCAGCACCGGCGCGATGAGCAGCTGCAGCGTCACGAGCGGACCGAACGACGCGAACAGCACCGTGAGTACGGCGGTCGCGGCCCCGAACACCAGGACTCCCACGAGGAACACCGGCCGGCCCGTGCGGGCGAACGCCACGCTGGCCAGGCCGAGCGGCACCACCCGCAACCACAGGTCGGCCGCCGAGTGCGGCAGCGGCCCGCCGAGGTACGAGATCGCGGCCGCGAGCCCGAACAGGCCCGTCCACACCCAGAACAGCCACGGCCCGGCGGGCGGCGCAGGCTCGTAGGGCTCGTCGGCCGCCCAGTTGGGATCCGCCCAGGCGGAGCTGTCGGCCGGGTGCCGGCCCGGTGCAGCGGATGCGCCGGATGCCGCGGGGTGCCCGGGCGGCGCGTCGG